>CALGIG010000011.1 GCA_937915865.1 uncultured Prolixibacteraceae bacterium
CCCTGAATATTGATTATTGGTTATTCTACATTGGAAATTTCAAACTCCAAATACCCAATATTCAATATCCAATATCCAAAAATGTACCTTCCCTCGCGGCTTTTTTAAGCCCCTCTTTAGGGTTTTCCCTGAATATTTATTATTGGTTATTCTATATTGGAAATTTTAAACTCCAAATATCCAATATTCAATATCCTATATCCAAAAATGTACCGCCCCTCGCGGCTTTTTTAAGCCCCTCTTTAGGGTTTTCCCTGAATATTGATTATTGGTTATTCTACATTGGAAATTTCAAACTCCAAATACCTAATATTCAATATCCAATATCCAAAAATGTACCGTCCTTCGCGGCTTTTTTAAGCCCCTCTTTGGGGTTTTCCCTGAATATTGATTATTGGTTATTCTACATTGGAAATTTCAAACTCCAAATACCCAATATTCAAACTCCAATATCCAAAAATGTACCGTCCTTCGCGGCTTTTTTAGGCCCCCTCTTTGGGAGGGGGTTGGGGAAGGCTTCTTTTTACTTTCCCCAGTCCTTATTTGGTTCGGGCCCCATTACGTAAACCAGCTTGCCGCCGTTCACAATATCGTTGTGCGAAATCTCGCAACGGTTGTATGGTTTGCCGTTTAACGTGGCCGATTGGATGTATTTGTTTGTTTTGCTCAGATTTTGGGCTTCAATAACAAATTCTTTTCCTTTATAAACCGATTGGTCAAGAGTTATAGTTGTTTTGCTGAAAATGGGAGATGAGAGTTGGTACATCGGATTACCAGGGCACATTTGGTATAAACCCATAGCGCTGAGTGCATACCACGAAGCCATACATCCGTAATCGTCGTCCATTTCGAGCAGATAACCGTCGGGTGTGGTTTTGTAAACCCGGTCGAAAATTGGTTTCGGGAAAAACTGGTGTGTCCCGTATTTTTGAACGATGGGCTCTGTCAGGATTTTTTGCGACCATTTTTGCGTAAGCCATGGAGTGCCTGCATAATTAAAAAGGAATGGCGCCTGCAGGTCGATTTGGTTTCCGGCGGTATAAAGGTTATTGTCGAAAAAATAGTCAAGTTCTTTTACAAAAGCTTCGTTACCCCCAAATTTTTCGATCAGTCCTGGAACATCGTGCAGTACATTCCAGCGCCATTGCCACTTGGTACCTTCGTAGGTATATTTTTCGCGGTTTACAGTTGGGTCGTCCGGGAAATCGAGCCAGGTGCCGTCAGCTCCCCGTGCGCGGAAAAAACGAATCGACGGATCCCAGGTGTTTTTCCAGTATTCGGCGCGTTTCATAAAATAATCGTAATCGGCTTGGTTTCCAATTGTTTTTGCCAGTTGAGCCACGCACCAGCTGTCCCAGCAAAACTCGCCGGTTTGGTCGGGCCTGGCTGGGATGAACCCGATGGTGTCGTATTTTTCAGGCATCTGCACCAGTGCTTCGTTGCGGATAAACGGGTAAACCTGTTTCAGGTCAAGGTCGAAAAGGCCTTTGAAGTAAGCATCGGTCAGTACCATCAACATGTGTTCGTGCCGGCAGGTGTTGAATGCTTGGTATCCGTTTTTTCCTACAGGGCTGAACCCCTGCCCTTGGTGCGGGGTATGGTTATTGTCGGGGGTTATGCTCCAGTTGTCGGCTTGCTGGTACAGGTCGTCGAGCGATTTTACAATGTCTTTGTAAACAGCTGGCTGAAACAGGCTGTACAAAGGGAACTTGGTGCGAAAATCGTCCCAGAAAGCATAGTTATCGTAATGCTTGTAACCAACCGACTGGTGTATTTTCTGGTCGAGGCCAGGGTACGAATTGTCGGCATCGGTAAGCACCTGTGGTAAAAAGCAGGCGTGATAAAGGGCGGTGTAAAAGATGGTTTTATATTCCTCTTCCCCTTGTACATCAACTAGTTTAAGTTTGTCGTTCCAGGTATTGAGCGCCATGGTTTTTACCTGATCGAAATTTGCCTGTCCTGGGCATTCTGTTTCGAGGTTCTTACGGGCTGCTTCGATACTGGTCAACGAGGTACCAAGCTGAATCTCAAGCGGCTTTCCGTTCAGGTCGTTAAACTGGCAGACCATTCCGCCTGAGGATTGTTTTACTAGGTTTTTTCCTTCTGAAAGGGTTTTCCCGTCCCATATCTGTGTGGTTTGAAAGGGTTGGCTGAACTTCATCACAAAGTAAACCCCCGCAAAACATTCCTGTTTCCCTTCGATGCACTGGTCGCTGGTTACTGAAAAAGAAATGCCACCCGAACGGGAGCGGTTTCCTTCGAACAGAAATACTTTGGCTTGCTGTCCTTTCGGAAAAGAATACCGGTGAAAGGCTACATGGGTGGTGGCGGTCAGTTCGGCCAATATCGCGTCTTTCGGTAACCGTACTGAATAATAACCCGGTTTGGCTTTCTCGCTTGTTTTTTCTATGTCAACCACTGGGTTGCTGAATAAACTGTCGTTTGTACTGACGAAAGGCAAAAGGGCCAGCTGACCGGAACGGTTGCAAACGCGGGTACCCCCGGAACTGGGTTTATGAAATGTGCTGAACCCTCTGATTTGATGATCGGAATAATCGTAGCCTGAGTGGGCAAAGTCGCCGTTACCGGTCAGGCTGCCGGGATAGGTGTCGGGGCAAACTTCGACCATGCCAAAAGGCACCAGCGCTGCCGGTAGCCAATGTCCGTGATCGCCTTGGGTACAAATAAACGGATCGACATAATCGACGGGCTGTTTCGTTTGCTTACAGGAAAAACATAAAAGAATAAATAATGGTAATACAATGATAAAGAATGGTTTAAACATGTTGGTTTTTAGTTATTGGTTTGGTTTAATGAACAATACGAATTTTGTAAGTTTTTTTGATATTTAATCATTTTCTTTTGCTAAAAAGCATAAGATTCTTCACTTAGTGGAGATGACAGGTCGGAGAGATTTCTCATTTCGAACGAAGTGAGTAATCTATTCATTTTCTCTTTTCCCCGATATTTTTCCAATAGTACTGTTTCCTGAAGTTTTCAGCAGTTTTGCGCCAAAGATTTCCCCGGCGTTAACCGTTTCGATGCTGGCACCTTCGACCTGGATCAGCGCTTCGCTGGTTTCGCTTGCCAATACATTGACTAACTGCACGGTTTCTATGTTGTTCGCCGTGTGGTGCAACAGGCTGCTGAGTCCGTTTACGCAAATGTTATTCATGAATAGGGTTCCGATTTTGGCGCTGTGGCAGGTTTTAATCAGGTAACCCTGTGGCCTTGTGCCTGCCGGACAGATCACTTCCACGTTGCGGACTACTAAATTATCAACTGGTGCAACTACATTGATATACGAGGCGTTGGCCGGTTTTTCGTCTGACTCGAAAATGTGAAGTCCATCAATCAGCAGCGACTTGATGTGAGTGGTTATTGTATTGTGGTGCTTATCGGGGGTTACCCAACCGGCATCGACAATCGACCGGGCATCGGCGGGGTTGTGGTGCTGGATGTTTTTAAGGGTCAGGCTCTCTATTTTTCCGCCAAGCCTGAAAAGGAATGGCGTGGTGTAATCGTAATTCGGTTGGGTAGGGCTGAGGTTGATGGTGTCGAAAACGATGTTCCCGAAGTTCCCGTCAGCATTACGGAACCAGGGGTCGATGTAAAAACCGAAACTTTTGTATGTGCCGGTAATGTTTTTGATGATTACCCGATCGAGACGGCCTTTTGCGCGTGAAAGCAACCGTATGCCCTGGTCTGCATTGTTCAGGAATACTCCGTCGATTAACACGTCGGTAATGTCGGAAACGCTATCGGCTTCATCGGGGGCTAAGGCAATGAAATCGTCGCCCGAACTGCCCTGGATGTTGCGCATGTTCAGGAACTGCCCTGGCCCAAAGAAATGAATACCATCCTGGTTTTCGTGATCTTTATGCCCGGGAAGATCGATCGAGATGTTTTCCATGTTCACCCTGAACCAGTTGCCCAACAGCATGGCGAAGGTGCGCTGGTCGCGGATGGTCACGTCGCGCAGGGTCAGGTTTTCCACACCATAAAATTCCATCCCGATCACCCATTTCTCATTGCCATTTTCAGTAATATGATGCATCTGTCCTTTGCAGTTGTGGTTGTATGTACCGCCAAGCAAGGTAATGTTTATGTCTTTCCTTTCGCCCAAATGGTTTGGGTTGGCGTTTTGAATGACCGAACGGTTCGACTGGTCGGCAAGGAAAAAGCCGCACGACGCATTCAGGCATTCGATGGTAGTATTCGAACGGATGTTAATACCGGTAATTAACGCTGCACCGTCCATGATGAGGTGTAATGAACCCATTTCAGGTGCCTGGTCAAGAACAGATTGCAATATTTTCGTATCGTCGGACCCGCCGCCGGTGTGGACATTGCTGTCGAGCTTTGCCCCTGTCTGGCTGGCAAATACAATGAGCGATTTGTTCTTTTTGCCTGATACTGATGCTTTTGCGGAATTGGCCAAAACTACTCCGGCGGCTGAGCCAGCCAGAATTCCTAATAAGTTACGTCGTTCCATGATTTTTTGTTTTTAATTTGAGTTCAGTCAGGGCATCACTTCGTGTGAAACGTATAAGTTAAGTCAGGGTTTCACTTTAAGTGAAGCCCTGACTAACACTTATTCTCTCATTTCCTCAGCAATGCTGTGGCGCACCAAAGCAGCGGGGCATGGCCGTGCAGGTCGCCCACGATGCGTTTGCGGTCGAGGTAATACTGGCGGCTGTTGAAGATGTTGGTTCCTTCGCAAACTTCGGTCAGTTCGTCGTTGGCATTGATATAACCGGTTACGGCGATCCAGGCTTTGCGGACAGCGGCGCCATATTGCTTCTTGTCGAGCCAGCCGTTTTTAACTCCGGTGATCATCGAATAGGTGAACATAGCCGTGCTTGATGTTTCGAACCAGGCTTCCTTGTCGGTGATGATTTGCCGCCACATGCCACCAGCATCCTGGTATTTCAGCAACGAAGCCATCATTTTGTGGTAACCGGCCATGATGCGTTCCTTGTTGGGATTGTCGTTGGGCAACGAACGAAGCAGTTCGGCCATCCCGACAGCCATCCAGCCGTTGCCGCGCCCCCAGCAGAAGGGAGTTTCGGGCGAATGGTAGAACAAACCGTTTTCGAGCTGGATTTTGTCGAGGTAAAAGACCATTTCTTTAGCTGCCCGGTCGATGTATTTACGGTCGCCGGTAGCCCGGTAAGCCTGCACCTGGACGGCGGTGATCATGAACATATCGTCGATCCACACACGGGTTTCCCAGGTGTAGCCTTTGTCGGCCCAGGCTTTCTCTTCGGGTTTGGCATCATCGGGGCATTTCCATTGTGTGTCGGCATAATGCAAGCCCAGATCGAGGTATTTCTGTTGTTTAGTCTGCATGTACAGTTCGAGCGGAACCGATCCAAACACATTGTTATCGACGTGGTTAGGCTTGGGTTGAAGGTTTTTTTCAGTACTAAACAATGGTTCGAACCTTTTTACAAACCCGTTGAACAGTTCCTTGTCGTTGGTCACTTCGGCAAACCACATTCCTCCAAGCCATGTGCATACATCGGGATAGGTAACCTGTACCGGTGGAGTTTCGGGATGCGTGTTCCCGTAGTAAGTGTGCGACGTTTTCAGGAATTTGGAGGCTATCCGTTTCCCGATTTCCTGGGGCGATTTGCCTTTTGGCCAGTTTTTAAATTCGTAGCTGGTCGTTTGGGCATTCAGAATGTTTATAACCAGAAAAAATACGATGATTGAGAAAAGTGTTTTTTTCATTGTTGTTGATATTTAGTTGTTGAATTGAAGCCCCTCTAAATCTCCCCAAGGGGGAGACTTGGAGCAGCAAGTCTTGATGGAATGTTATTTTAAAAGAACTTTCTTTCGAGTAATCACTGCCCTGACTCCCTTCCCTTTTTTGGGAAGGGCAGGGAATGGGGCTATCTGGGCAACATTTTATTTCGGCGCTTTCAGTTCCTGGTAATAGATAGAAGGGTATCCTCCGCCCATGTTTCGCGCCAGCCACAAACGGTAGTCCCGGGTTTCGGTGGGCGCAATGTAGGTTTTACCGATCGGTTGTGTGGCGGTAACGACCAAAATTTCGGGCATTCCGCTTGCCCCGGTTCTCGAAAGCACCAGTTCATCGCGAAAATCGCCATACAAATCGGCCACCATCAGCAAACCGCTGTTGGGTATGGGGTTGGGCACAACGCCGGGCATTTCGACAACCTCTTTCCCATCGAACTTACCGATACGGTGTCCGTTGTCGATCAATAGTTCGCGGGTAGGTGAGCCATCCCATTCGGCAGGAGTGTCATGCGGAAATTGT
Source organism: uncultured Prolixibacteraceae bacterium (assembly GCA_937915865.1). GTDB lineage: Bacteria > Bacteroidota > Bacteroidia > Bacteroidales > Prolixibacteraceae > Aquipluma. Next base: position 6,287 of record CALGIG010000011.1, read on the forward strand.
TCCCGGATGATTTTCCCGGTTGAAGTAAAGAGTACCATGTTGCCATCGCCATGCCCTGCCCGGTTCGAAACACATTCAATGCCGGGCGAACCGTTCCAAATGTCGCTTGCCCATCCGGTATGGCCGTGAGTCCATTGGGGGTCGTCTTCACGGTTGACTTTCCAGATCACCTCGCCCGTGTTGGCATCGACCATATAGGCGCCGGCATGGGCATTCGATTCAACCACATAATAAACTTCCAGCCCGGGACGGTCGGGCAGAAAATCGTTGATGGTCACAATATCGGGATGTTGCCGGTATATCGACCAACGCATGGTGCCGTCAGGGTTCAGGCAAGTGGTACCGTCGAAAACTTCCTGTTTGCCATCGTTGTTTACATCGGCCACTTCAATTTTATGACCGCCGCTGCCATTGGTTTCAGCAAAACTGTCGAATTCCCAGAGTTTTTTGAGCTTGTTGTCGAAAGCTACGAGGACTTCATTTTCGTACAATCCGGTTTGGGTAACCACCGACGGATGGACGCCATCGAGGTAAGCGATTGACATTTGTATCCGGGTTGACGAACGCTGAAAGTCGGTTGCCATATCGGGCCAGGGAGCCTTGAACTTTACATCGCCGGTCATTCCGTCGAGAATGGCTACAAATACGGAGTCTTTATCCTGATAACGGGTGATGATTTCGGCTTTTCCGTCGCCATCCATGTCCCACACGTTGAATGGTACGTTGTTGGCGCTTCCCCAGCAATGATCGTTGTAACAAATATTTTTTCGCCACAACGAACGTCCCCATGAAGTGAAAGCCTCCATTTGAACAGGTACGCCCGGGTCTTGTGCTTCTTCGTAGTTCCCGTTTCCCAGCCTGATCACGCAGTCCATCGTTCCATCGCCGTCGAGGTCGCCAAAAACTGGGACTACAGCGCCAGGCTTGCAGATGGGTTTAAATACAACCACCGTTGAACTGGCTGTTGTTCCAACGGTTGCGCTGGCCCATTCAGAGCGCAAGCCTTCTTTGCCGTCGGCGGCTACTGCCCTGACGTAGTAATGGTATCGCTGTCCGGCAATCAGGTTTTCGTCGGTAAACGAGGTCGATCCGACGATGGGTTTAGCTGTGATCAGAAATCCGTCATCATTACGCGAATCAGCCCTGTAAATATTAAAGTGGGTTGATTTAGTGTCGGTTGGTAGAATGGCCCAACTCAGGAAAACGCTGTTGCTTTCGCTCGGGACAGCGCAGAGTTTACGAGTCTGGACGTGCCAATCGGCACCTTTAGGCTGGCGAATAGGCCTAAACCCCAGATCGGGATGCCTGATGCCCGACGACAATTCTGACTGGTTCCCGCAGCGAAGGTATTCGGCGCCCCGAGCCCACGAACCACCCATGCGGCTACCTTCCAGGGTTGGAACATCGGTTATGCGGTATTTGTAGGGCGTAACGGCCGGGTCGAGCAGGTTGATGGTCAGGTGCCACACATTGCCTGCCATGTTGTACAGGCCGTAGCCGTTGGGTTTGTTCGAACGTGCCGGTTGCAGGTAGTCCTGCCAGCGATCGAATTTCCGGTTGTTCTGGATGTCGTAATTCGCTTTGCCTTTGGGGTCGTCGTCGCCCCAGGGGTATTTTTTGTCTTTCAGCCCGCCACGCGAGGCATATTCGAACTGGCTTGTTGTAGGCAGTTTGTATACCCGTCCTTCTTTCTTCGAAATCCATTGGAGAAACTGGTCGACGTCGGTGCGGTTGACAAAAATGACTGGGTAATCATCCTTGCCTGCGGGTATTTGTCTGTTTTTCCAGTGCAGCGGGGGCTTATAGCCGGTTTCGTCAACAAACTTTTTGTATTCGGCGTTGGTTACAGGGTGGTCGAGCATCTCAAAATCTTCGATCCTGACCTTCTTGCGGTTAGGGTCGGTTAGCCCGTCGCCGCACAGGATTGTACCACCCTTAATGAATACAAACCCATTTAAAACATCTGTTTGGGAAAAAGAAGGAAGGGCATGACATCCGATTAAAAGGATTAGTGTAATGATTAGTTTTTTCATTTTAGTTTAGGTTAATTCTTCAAAGATAACAAACTGCATTCATTTGCTTTATGTTTTCGTGCATAGTCAGCAGGTGACTCGAAGTCACCTGCTGACTTACCTGTTGACTAATACGTCCAAAGAGAAGAATGAAGCATCATTATTCTTAATTTGTCTCCATTATTTTTGATAAAGGTCTTTCGTTCATCTTCACTGCCCATTTTTTCTGGGCTTGTTCTCCCATGTTGAACTCGAGCGAACCGCCTTTTTGCAGGTCTTTGTATTTGACAAACGATTTGGCGTAAGGCTGTCCGTTTAAGGTGGCCGACTGGATGTAAATGTTTTTATCAGAAACGTAATTGGCCTTAATATCGAACTCTTTCCCATTGGGAAGGTGGAGCTTTGCACTTTTTACTGACGGGCTTCCAATCACGTAATAGTCCATACCGGGAGTAACCGGGTAGAACCCAAGCGAACTGAAAATATACCAGGCCGACATCTGGCCGCAGTCGTCGTTGCCGCAAAGCCCGTCGCGCCCGCTTTTGTATAATGTCGTTTTTATTTGGTTAACAATTTCCTGCCCTTTCCAGGGTTGTCCGGCAAAGTTGTAGAGATAGGCGATGTGGTGACTGGGTTCGTTGCCATGTGCATACTGACCAATCAGCCCGGTAACGTCCCATGCCCGTTCGTTGTCGATGGTTGGGGCAGTATGGAAAAGCGTGTCGAGCTTGGCGCAGAACTTCTCGTCGCCGCCCATCAGTTCGATCAGGTCGCTCACATCCTGAGGTACATAAAACGAGTATTGCCACGAGTTTCCCTCGGTAAAATCGCCCCTGTTTAATATTGAAACCGATTTCGGATCAAATGGCGAAACCCAGTTTCCGTCGGCCTTTTTGCCGCGCATAAAGCCAGTCGAAGCATCGAACTGGTTCTGGAACAGTTTGGCCCGTTTGGTGAAATAGGCGTTGTCGTCCATCTTCCACAGTTTGCGAGAAACCTGGGCCAGGCACCAGTCGTCGTAAGCGTATTCGAGTACTTTCGATACCGAGTTGGCTTCCAGTTCGCTGGGGATGTACCCGTATTTTTTCAGGTAGCCCACGCCGCGGCTATCGTCCATCGCGCTTTTCTTCATGGCTTCGTAGGCCAGTTCGTAGCTAAAGCCCTGCTGGTCTTGCATAATGGCTTCGGAAATCAACGGGATCGAGTGGTAGCCGATCATGCAATACGTTTCGTTCGAGCCGTATTCGTTGATGGGCAACTGGCCAATTTGGTTGTAGCGTTCGATCATCGAGTTGATGAACCGGATATTTTTATCGGGATAAAACAAGGCGAAGAGTGGGTGTGTTGCCCTGTAAGTGTCCCACAGCGAGAAATTGGTATAAAGGTCGCCGGTAGTGCTTTTATTCGTTTCGCCATCCCAGCCCCGGTACGAACCGTCGAGGTCGGTTACCAGGTTGGGCGAAACCAGGCAATGGTAAAGCGCTGTGTAGAATATTTTCTTTTGGTCATCGGTAACGGTCTGGACATCAATTTTCGAGAGGTATTCGTTCCATGTTTTCAGGGCCGAAGCAGCAATGGCATCAAAGTTCCAGCCTGTAATTTCGCCGTCGAGGTTTTTCATGGCGCCTTCTTCGCTGGCTGTCGAAAGTCCCACTTTTACAAGTATTTTCTCGTCTTTATTGGTTTTAAACTGAAGAAAAACTTTGCATGCTTTTCCTGAAAGGTCTTTCTCTTCGGCTTTTTCACCGTCGATAAACGAAATGGCTTTATCGAACGGTTTCGAGAAACGGGCGCAGAAGTAGATGTGCTGGTCTTTGATGAAGCCGCTCGAATGGCGGTAGCCAGTGATGGTTTGGTTGTCAACCACTTTCATCGAGCTTTCCACGGTCACATCCTCCATCCCGTGGTCAAGGTCGATGATCATCCCGGCCTGCACGCTTTTGGGATAGGTGTAGCGGTGAAACCCGGCGCGTAGAGTTGCCGTCATTTCAGCGAAAATGTTGTATTTGTCCAGCTTCACCGAGTAATAGCCCGGCTTGGCAGTTTCGGTCGAGTGGGAATAGGGTGAGCGAAATCCCGACCCGGGTTTGTCGTCGGTGCCGGGATCGAATTGTGGTTCGCCTGTAACGGGCATGATCAGGATGTCGCCCATGTCGCACGCCCCGGTACCGCTCAGGTGGGTGTGCGAAAAACCGATGATCGATTTATCGTCGGAATGGTAGCCCGAACAATGTTCCCAGCCTTTTATGCCGGTGTCGGGGCCAACCTGTACTAAGGCAAATGGAGTAGTAGCGGCAGGGTAGGTGTGGCCTACGGTGGCTGTCCCGATAAACGGATCGACAAAACTGGTAAAATCCTGTGATTGAGCGGTTACCGAGCCGATTACAAAGGCGAGTAAGCCGATGGTTGATTTTAGTGTTTTCATGTGTGTAAATTTTTGTTTAACGCCTTAAAATCTGCGTATTAACATTTTCTTTTAGTCGAATAATCCAACGCATGGAATAGCCATTTGTACATTTTCGGTTTGTATGAGCGTATGCTCTTATGGCTATTTCATTTGTTTAAGTTTAGAAGCCCTAAGCCCCCTCCAAACCTTCCCCGAAGGGTGAGGCTTTGTGTACTGCAAATTCTGAAGGAATGCTCTTTAACGAACATATTTCAGAATCTTTGCTAACCAAGCTCTCCTCTCTTTTTGGAGAGAGCCTGTTCCGGTGTGCCGGAAGGCTGGGGGTGAGGCTTATTAATTGATTTTCTTGTATTTAATTACTTTCGATTCTAATTTCTCCAAATTTACTTTTAACTTTTCTAGTTGTTCTCCCTGAACCGTTGTTTGAACTCCTGCATCAATTTCGGTAACCTTGTACTTCGCCTGCGGGTCGATGGCCTGAAGTGCAAATTCGCCCTTGGTGTATGGGGCATTAGCCCTTCTGAAGCAAATCACACAGCCTTCTCCTTTTTCGGGCGAATCGTATTGCAACGCCACCCAAGCCTTGTCGTTAAGACTAAAATCAGTTAGTGGATAATAGTCGCAGACCATCAGGTAGTTGTACGATTTCATATCGTCCCAAACCTGTTTTAGTTTGTCTGAAGGCACTTCAGTCAACATATCCGGTTTGGGTGTACCGATCGAAAAAACTACGGAAGTTGTTGTCAGACTGCGATCTTTGTATTTGTTGTAAGTAACCCCTTGTCCTACCGATTGGTAGGGTAGGTAGTAACTCAGTCCGTAAGTATGATTCTGGCTTGCTTCGTACAAATCGGGATATACTTCACAATTATAATCCGACCGCCAGAGCGGAACGGAGCGTTTGCAGGCTTCGTAGTCGATGCGGCGGCCTCCGCTGGCGCAATTGTCGATCAGTAAGCCGGGTTTTCGCTTTATGAGCTGATCCCAGAAGTAGTAAAGCCCTTCGATATAACGGATTTCGGTGATCCCGGTGCGTCCCGGTTCGTCGGTTAACTTCCAGAGTACGCCCGGGTCGATGTTGTAGTCGTTCCGGTAAATATCAACATTCCAGTCGATCAGTTCTTTCGAAATTAAGTCGGTGATGTACTTCAATGCCTGAGGGTTGCCCAGGTTATACAACCCAACTTCCTTGTCGTTCTGCCGGATGACCCATTCCGGGTGGTTTTTCGATAGGTCGCAACCTGGTGAAACCGATTCGGGGTCGAACCACAACAGGAATTTCAGCCCGTTTTTGTGGGCTTCGTCGGCCAGGACTTTCAGGCCATTCGGGAACTTTTTGGGGTCGGGGTACCAGTTTCCGCGGCAACGGTCCCACGATTCGCCTTCGTTTCCGGCATACCAACCGGCATCGAGCCAATACACTTCAACGCCCGAATTGGCAATTTTGCGGATGTAGTCGGTCTGGTTGCGTTCGTTCACGGTTTCGAGCGCCGACGAACCTCCGCTCATGGCCAACACCACGGGTTCTTTTCCCTGGAATTTTGGTGCTATCATATCGCGCATGTATCTACGGAACAAGTTATTGCCGCGTAAAGGGTCGTTTCCTTCCCAGTAAAGCAAACAAACCGAAGGGGTGCTGATTTCTTCGCCCGGTTTCAGGTAGAGGCATAAATTTGTCATACCTGCCTGCATCACAACGTTGTTGGCACTGGGAAACGAGAAGTTGGCCTGCCAGTCGCCCGACCAGCCCAGGGCAGTAACCAACCCGCTACCGTGGTATTCGAGGTTCCAGAATGGCAGATAAGCCTCGCTCGACCGCCCGTTGTGCGATTTGATCGGGAAGTTTTGTTCCAGATCGAGCTGGTAATGGATGGGCATAAAGTCGTACCGCGAATTGTTACTGCCCTTGTTGCAGTGAATAAACGCCGGGCTATAAGGCGATTGGTTGGGGTAAAGCCAAACCGGTTCGCTCACGGTGGCATCGAGCGATTCAACTTTTTCGAGTACCGGGCTGTTGCGGGCACTTGTATTTTTAAAGGAAAGTTTCCATTCGATGGCCGGATGGTTGGTGTATTCGGTCAACAGGCAATGAACTTCGAATGTTTGATCGGGTTTTACCCATTTTATTTTATGGATTGTTCGCCCAATAGCCATACTGTCGGATGAGCTGTATTTCCAGTTGCAGAGGAAATTGCGCGACGATTGGCCATCGAGTGTAAACGAGAAGGGAAGTGATTGCAAAACCGAGGTTTTATAGATGTATTCATCGAGATAAACCGGTTTGTCTTTCCCGTAAACTACGCGGGCATTGGCCCAGTCGGCGTGGCCCAGGTTGTTGCGTTGGCCGGCTGAACGCACTTTTAGATAAAAATCGGTTGCTCCGCTGAGAGGCACGTCAATCGCAACAGGTTGTTCTCCAACGGCAAGCGGGTTCGATTGCCATAGTACTTTATTCCCCGATTCGATGCTGAAAATAACTTTAAAAAGCGCCCGTCCGTTGGTTTGAGGGTTATTGTCGAGACCAATTTCGGCCTGGAAACGGTCAGCTGGTTTGGGCAGGTGAACAAGGATTGTGCTGGCCGCATGTACCCCAATTCCTTTGTTGTATATTTTGTCACCAATGGTTATCTGCTTGTTGATGTACGATTTGTTGATGTTAAGATGCCCATAAGTTTGCTCAATTTGGGTAATGGTTCCCTGAGGCTTTTTAATCCCGAAGCATCTCTGTGCAATTTCACCGGGGAACGATAATTCGGTTTGTGTAGGAAGGTATGGCTTTTCGTTTTGTGTAAATGCAGATAAAATATTGATTATAAATAATATGGTGGTAATTGTTTTTTTCATGGATTAGGTACTGGGTTCGGTTGAAAATGAGTAATTCCAACTAAAAATTAGGAATCTATTTCTTGTATTAAACACGGGGCTGTCCTGGATTTACATTTAAACACAAAAACTCAGAATCACAAAGTAGATCGGACTGTTTAGCCTGCAAAATTTCTTCGTGTCGTCGTGTCTTGGTGTTTGAACTTTTTTCTGGACAGCCCCGCTTGTTTTAAACAATCAAATGTAATCCAATGGAAATGAGATCGGTATTGATGTTTGTTGCAATACCGACCTCGGTTTCTGTTATTGGTTTAATATCCCGGATTCTGTGTGAGCAGCGGGTTAATATCAATTTGTTGCTTGGGAACTGGAAGTACACGGTGACGAACATCAGCATCGGTTTTTACACCCCATTTGTCTTCCCATTTCCCGAAACGGATCAGGTCGTTGCGACGCCATCCTTCGAAGCAAAGTTCACGGGCACGTTCGTCGAGCAAACCATTCAGGTCGATCGAGGTAAACTGCGAAGCTTTAGCCCTGGCGCGTACCTGGTTGACCAGCGAAAGTGCTGTTTGTCCCATGGTGGCAGTTCCTCCGCGTAAAATAGCTTCAGCTTTCATCAGCAGTACATCGGCATAACGGAGTACCGCCTGATCGTTGCTCTGGTCGCGGGTTGGCGAGGTTTTGTCGGGATAAAACTTGTTGCAACGGTATCCTTGTTCCCATCCTAGATCATCATCGCCGGTATCGAATTTTTCTAAACTGCGGAACTCAACATTCCGGGTAAATTCCAATTGGTAAGTATAAGTTCCTTTAGGGTTATCGCCGCTATAACGTGCATCGTAACCTTTATTGGTGGTGGTGATCATAATAGGTGTGCCATCTGTATTGTACTGTTTCCCTGTTAACCAGATTTGCTGGCGAACATCGGTGGCATCAATGGTAAATTTATCGTAGAATTCAGGCCAGGTTCTTATGCAACCAGATGGAGTAAATGGCAAGGCATATTTTGTCTTAAGGTACTTGTGCAACCAATATCGAGCCGGGTAATTGAGGGTAATGTTGTTTCCATCATAAATAGCTTCAAATAAGAACTCTGTAATTTGAGGGCCGTTATCCGGATAAAACATTTTAATGTAATCAGAATACAGGGAAATTGTTCCTTTTTGAGCCTCTGTAATCACTGCGTCGCAGGCAGCGATGGCATCGTTGTAGGTACCGGTTTTACCTGCATAAATAGGGGCATTCAGGTAAAGTTTTGCCAGCAAAGCATAAGCCATCCATTTGGTCGGGCGGCCATAAGTGGTGGTTCCGGTAGTTCCGCTTAAATCAGGAATAGCAGCTTTTAATTCCGATTCGATGAAGTTGTAAACAGTAGCTCTTGATTCACGTCCTGTTGATGGTGTATCAGGTCCAAAAGTCGTTACTAATGGAACATCTCCCCACATGTCAATGGCCAGGAAGTAATAGTATGCCCGCATTGCACGTATTTCAGCAATGGCTGTCTTTTTAAAAGCCGATTCTTCGGCTGCTTCGAATAAAGGAAGTAAACTGTTGGCTTTACTAATACCTCCAAAGCAACATTGCCAGGCTTCGTTAATAAATCTGGAATCGGTAGCCCAGGTGTGTAAATGGTCGTTCACATAACGGGCAGCGTCGTACCAGTTTCCGCCGTTTGCTGTAAGAACCATTCCATCAGCTGTATTTTCCTGGCAGAACCAAAGTCCTTGCATGAAGTACTGGCTGAGGTTGGTAAAAAGTGGCCCCTCAAGGGTAATGAAATCATTCTGAGTACGAGGAAATGTATCCGGGGTGATCTCTGAAACTACCGGTGCATCAAGATCGGTACACGCGGTAATCAGTAATAAGGCAAAACCTACTGTTGCTATAAAGTTTTTATATGTATTCTTTTTCATATTCTGTCATTTAATAGTTTCTACATGCTAAAAATCAACGTTTACCCCAAACAGGAACGTCCTGGTCTTAGGATAGAAGTTTTCATTGTCAATTCCTGGGGTCATCCCGCCCATATAGACTTCAGGGTCTAAGCCTTTGTACCCGGTAATCACAAATACATTGTTTGCAGTTGTATATACTTTCAGGTTTTTAACAGCTAGAGTTTTAGGTAATTTAAATGTATAAGCTAAAGTGACGTTGTCTAAACGGATATAATCCCCTTTTTCGAGGTATAAGTCCGATGAATAATGAATACGGTCATCGTTGATTGGCACCTCTGTTATCCATTTGGGCATATTGTAATGGGTAGCCTCAGCCGGGTAGGTCAAGTCGGCATAAGTCGTATTCAATATCTTATTGCCAGTAACAAAACGGAATAACATATCGAGGCTGAAGTTTTTGTAATACAATGTATTGCTCCATCCTCCTGTAGCTTTAGGCTGAGCGTTTCCTTCGTAAAAATGGTCGTCGGCCCCTGGATTTAGGGTCAGGCTTCCATCAGCCTTGTAATACTGTGATACATTAGAACTGTTACGTCCTGCATATTTCCAAATGTAAAATTGGCCGATTGGATGTCCTTCCTGAATGATTTGTACGGTGTTGCCCGACTGTCCGTGTTCGCCGACACCAGCTGTTTTTATATAATCCAAATGGAAGTTATCATTCGATAGTTTCTTGAGGTTATTATGGTTGAATGAGATGTTGAATGTGGTGTTCCAGCTAAAATCATGGGTTTTAACAGGAATGGCCGTTAATGATACTTCCCAGCCTTTGTTTTCCATTTGCCCTACATTGGCAAACAACGAACTAACATAGTACTGGGCGGCCGGTACCGAATACGAATAAAGCATGTCTTTAGTTAGTTTGTCGTACCATTCAACGGTACCACTAATCCGGCCTTTTAATACCGAAAAATCGATTCCGGCATTTAACATGCCAGTACTTTCCCATTTCAGATTCGGGTTTTCGTTCTGGGTAGGAGTAATCGAATTTATAAAGGAAGCGTTGTAGTAAAATTTACTTCCGGTAGCATAACGTAATTTTGAGATCAGCGGATCGAAACCTAATGTATTACCACTTATGCCATAACCAACACGTAATTTGAGGTTGTCGAAAATATGCTGGTTTTTCATAAATGATTCTTCTAATACGCGCCATCCAATAGATGCCGAAGGAAAAGTTCCCCAGCGATTATTTTTCCCAAAAGCCGATGAGCCATCGCGGCGAACCGTAGCCTGGAGTAAATATTTGTTTGCAAATGTGTAATTTAAACGGGCATATCCTGAAATCATACGCAAGGTTTGAATGGCAGTTGTTCCATAATCAACAACATAGCCCGAAGCGCCACTCCCCATTCCCAGGTTATTGTAACTAATAGCATCGGAGATGAAATTTTTGTTTGCTGACTGAAATCCGTCACCGTTTACATTTTCCTGCCATGAATATCCAGCTAATAACTTGAATTCGTGTTTGTTAATGGTTTTGTTGTAAGAAAGGAAAGTTTCTAATAACTTCATGTTGTATTCATAAGAGTTTCGGAGGGCATAACCATTATACCCCTGGAATAAAGATGATTCTTTTCCATAGTAGAATTTCCCTGAATTTTGTGAGGTTTTATAAGTTCCGTTTATCTCGTAGTCGAGTCCTTTCATTACATTGAACTGGATTTGAGCTGTCCCCTGTATGTTTTTGTATCTTCCGGCAGCATCGTTTTGTTCCAGTAACGCTACTGGATTCTTCGCGCTGGGGTGAGAGAAATTCTCATTGTATTTTCCGGTGGTGGCATCCTTGATACTTACGGTTGGCATATAAGTAATCATATTAAACAGGAAATCGCGGAACCCGCTCAATGATGCAGGGTCGTAATTTGTTGACGGAATGTATTCGTTGTCCGAAACATTCGAGGTAAAAGTGAACCCGACTTTCAGCCTGTCGTTAAATGCTTTTTGTTTCACATTGGCCATAAACGAAAGGCCTTTGGTGCTTGTTTCTTTTATAACTCCTTCCACTTCTTTGTAAGTTGCGCTGGCAAAATAGGTGGTTTTGTTGGTACCTCCTCCAATCGAGAGGTTGTTGTTGTGGGTAATTCCCAGACGGGTACATTCTTTAAACCAGTCGGTATTAACATTGTCTTCGTCTTCGGGCGATACACTTAGGTTGTTCGCATTCAGATATGCCCTGTATTCGTCGCCATTCATCATGTCAATTTTCTTAGCTACAGATTCGACACCAACATAAGCATTATACGATATTCTTGAGCTGCCTTCGTCTCCTCGTTTGGTGGTAACTATGATAACGCCATTGGCGGCTTTCGAACCGTAAATAGCAGTTGCAGAGGCATCACGGAGAATATCAATTGAAACTACGTCATCCATTGAACTGATTGCACCGCCAGGTACACCGTCAACAACATAAAGCGGTTGCTGGGCTTCACCCGTGCGCAGGGTCGACGGGCCACGGAGCATTATAGCGGTTGCACCAGTTGGGCTACCGTCCTTGGTGATGTTCAATCCCGGAACTTTACCCTGCAACAACTGCATCATGTCGGTGTGTGCGCCCTGGTTAAAATCTTTCGAGTTGACTGTTGTGATCGAACTGGTCAGGTCTTTCTTTTTGGTGGCGCCGTAACCAACAGCAACTACCTCATCAAGAGCGATGTTCTCTTCTTCCATTTTTACATTAATGGTTGTTTTACCCGCTACTTTTTCTTCAAGGGTTTTCATCCCCACAAATGTAAAAATGAGTGTACCCTCTGCCGGGACATTTGATAGACTGTAATTTCCTTCTGCATTCGAGATTGTACCTGTGGTACTTCCTTTTACAGAAATAGATACCCCAGGGATTGGAGCACCACTGGAATCGGTTATCTTCCCTTTTATGCTTTTGGCGGGTTGTTCCGATGAGAATTTTTCATCTCTTGTTACGATGATGTTTCTTTCCAGGATTTTGTAGGAATAGTCGCTTGATAGGACTTTTCTTAGTACATCTTCAATTGTTGCATTTTTCAGGTCGATCGAAATTCGGGTTGACAAATCCAACTCTTCATTTTTGAAGAAGAACCCAAAATCGCTTGTTTTTTCGATTTCGCGAAATACATCAACGATGGATGCGTCTTTCATTTTTAGGTTTAAACGGGTGTTTTGGCTGTAAACAGAGCCGGCAGTTGATGTTATAACCGCCATTAGTAAGATTAGGGTTGTTAATTTCATAGCACGAATAAATTTTTTCCACTTTCGCCGTGCAAAGCATAGCAAGTCAATACAATTTTTCATACGTTTGTTTTGAGTTTAATTAATATTGGAAACTGGCTCCATCCAGTTTCGTTTATGAAATTCGGATGCACCCCTCCACGGGTGCATTTTTTATTTCTTGATGCGTATTATGTCTTTTCCTATAGGCTGATCGGTTATTTCATAGTGTATATTATCGGTTATATTTAACATCTTTAGTACCAGTTGAATAGTCGTTGAGCGCTTCACCACACTGGTGTATTTTGTTTTTGCCAATTGTTGATCTTCGATAATAATGTCAACATCGTACCAGTTTTCAAGTTCTGTGCATATTTCCTGGAGGGTCTTGTCTATGAAAACGAATTTCCCTTCAGTCCATGCAATTGAAATCAGTGGGTCGATATTCGAAATTTTCATTTTCTGGTCGGTGGTGCTGAACCGGGCTATTTCACCTGGTTTTATCGAGGTGATATATTCTCCTGACTCTTGTGTGAAGTTTATTTTTCCTTCAATCAGGTTGGTAAGTATTTCTTTGTCAGTATTGTATGCCCTGATATTAAATTTTGTTCCAATGTCGTGGATTTTGAAATAACCAAGATCAACGGTAAGCTTACGTGTTTTGCTTGGCACGAGGTCGAAATACGCTTCGCCATTTAACCTGATCTGGGTTTCGCCTCTGTGTGTTTGGTCAACCACCAGGTCAGTGCACGAACTTAGCCAGATTGTGGAACCGTCGTCAAGTTTTATTTCCGATATGCTACCCTTTTTTGTATTGTAAGCCAGGTGTTTCAAATTATCGCCTGGGTTTTTGGCCGTGAAGTAATGGATTGAAAAACCGCCAAGCATGGCCAGAACAATAACAGCGGCATAGCGCAACAACGATTGAATTGTAAACCGCGTTTTTTTGTTTTGGACTTTTTCCCAAAACTCCCCAAAACTATCCTTGCTTTTTTGTCTGTAAAGTTCTTTTGTATAGCTATTTAGTGTATATAAGTTTTTGTAGTCGAGAAATGCCTGCCGCTTTTCTTCGTTGTTCGAAACTGATTCGTAGAATGCTTGTTTCTCTTCTGTCGAGGCTGTTTGACTTAGTATTTTATCGAAAATATCTTCCATTATTTTATTCTTCTGCTTACTAAACACACAAAGGGCTTTTTACCCTATCGGAAAAAATGTTTTTTTTCATTACTGTCCAACTATTTGTTTTAAATTCTTCGCTTCACTTCGTTACGCTCAGAATGAACAATAATTTAATTTTCTGGGAGGGGTTGGTTTGAGGTAATACCTCAAACCAACCCCTCCCACGATGAAACTTATGTAAGTATCTGTAATTAAGAATAAAGCGAAGAATTTTTCGTTTTTAATCGATCAATAGTTTTTTATTGTTGTCAGGTAAATCAAAAAGTTTATCCGTTATGCGGAAAATCCTCCATAGAGCTTGTCGCGATGTAATCGGGAAGATTTAAGTATACCCGGTTACGACAATATATTTGTTATTGCGTAAATGATATACAGGTAATCTTTTAATTCGAGGCGTAAGAAACGTAATGCCCTCGAAATACGTGCCTCAACAGTTTTGATGTTAATACCCAGTTCGTCTGATATTTCCTTGTACGGCAGTTCATCGAACCGGCTGAGCTGGAATGTTTTACTGATTTCTGGCGGTAATTTTGCGATAGCTAATTCGATTTGGGCCCGTAGCTCCTCGAATTGAACGTAGTCGCCCAATTTCTCCAAAGCTTCATAGTTGAACTGCATTTCGAGGTATTTCAGGTTTTCCTGGTGTCGCAATGAAATTTTTTGGTTCCGAATATAGTTCAGGCAATTGTTCTTTGTAATGGTATAAAGATAGTTTTTGATGTTGACCTGATCGTTTAGCGTGCCTTTTATCTCCCAAAGTTTCATGAATGTGTCCTGTACAATTTCTTCAGCAACATCCTCATTGTGAAGGTAGCTTATACATAGGTGATATAAAATACCAAAGAATTCGTGGTAGATTTCTTCGTAAGCGCTTTTTTCGCCTTTGCGGAGCGCCTCTATGTTAAGCTTAGTTGAATAGGAATTCATGACTTAAAAGTATGAAAAAGGATTTTACTTCCTAATATACAAGCGGATAAAAAAATGAGTCGTGTTATTTATATTTAATAGCCAGTTTGTTGGAGTTGAAATCCTTTTAAATTTAGTTGCAATGATAACTTTTTCGGGTTAAAGTGTTGTTACATTATTATTACTGTACGACAAAAAATTTGGTTGGTCAGTAATTTTTTCGTTATGTCAAAGTAAGCTTACTGGCAGATAAATAGGTGGTCTATATGTGTTTAGTTTTTTTTACAAAGTAAGCTCAAATAAATGGCTGACCTTTTGTTCGTATTTCTGCTCGTGTATATGCCTGAATATGTTTTCTTTAGGAAAATAGGTGTAATCTGAAGCATATTGTTCATAGTTCTCAACAATGTTACGTAAAGCTTCGATGAAAAAGTTAACTTCTTCGTTAGTCATGGTTGGATGAAGCGACCATCGGATCCATCCTGGTTTTAGCGATAAGTCTCCTTTGTTAATCCGGCAGGTAATTTCGTCAGAAAGCTCATGACTAACCTCCAGCAAGAAATGACCATAGGTTCCGGCACAGGCACAACCACCACGAACCTGTATACCGTAGAGGTCGTTCATTAATTTGACTAAAAGGTTGTAGTGGATCTTTACAACATAAAATGATATGATACCTAATCTGTTACGGTGTTTATTATCCATAATTTTCACGTCAGGAATACTTTCCAATCCGGCGAAAGCCAGGTCAAGTAATTCACTCTCGCGCATGTGAATGTTTCTCACACCCATTTGCTCTTTAAGCTTTATACACAAGGCTGTTCTGATGGTCTGTAAAAAGCCTGGTGTACCTCCGTCTTCACGGACCTCAATGTTATCTACGTATTTATATTCGCCCCAGGGATTGGTCCAGTCAACAGTTCCACCACCAGGTTGGTCGGGTACTTGGTTGTGGTACATCGACTGATCGAAAATTAGTACGCCTGATGAGCCAGGACCACCTAAAAATTTATGTGGCGAGAACATGATCGCATCAAGCTTCTCCAGTGGATTGGCGGGGTGCATGTCAATAGTATCGTAAGGAGCTGACGCTGCAAAATCAATAAAAACGACACCGCCATATTCGTGCATAATCTGCGCCAGTTGGTAATAAGGCGTGCGTATTCCGGTGACATTTGAACACGCTGTAAATGAACCAATTTTAAATGGCCTGTTTTTATATTCTTCCAGTTTCTTTCTAAGATTTTCAGGAGAAACCTGTAAGTTTTCGTCTGGGTCAACAATCACCACATCGGCATTGGTTTCGTACCAACTGGTGTGGTTCGAATGGTGTTCCATGTGTGTAATGAAAACAACCGGACGTTCGCGCTGGGCAAGGCATTCAGTATGGTTCACCTTTCCGCAGTATTTCAATCCCAGCATACGCTGAAACTTGTTGATCACAGCGGTCATTCCCGATCCGGCAGTGATGATGATATCATTTGTACCAGCATTCACATGCTTTTTAATAATTTGTTGGGCTTCGTGATAGGCGAAAGTCATTAATGCACCTGTTTCACTGGTTTCAGAGTGTGTGTTTCCAACAAAAGGACCAAATACAGATGTAATTTGCTTTTCGATAGGACCATATAAGCGGCCACTGGCAATCCAGTCGGCATACAAAATTTTCTTTCTGCCAAACGGGGAATTGAAATGTTGATCAATTCCGACTATTTCTTTCCTAAACGTGTCAAAATAAGATTCAAGATTGGCCATAATCCATTAGTTTTTTGAAAAACGGTTGCAAAATAAACGCTTTCCGTCACATAAAATGAAAATAAAATCAGTTTTTGTCATTTCTGAAATCTGATTACTGTCAATTGCGGTGACAAAAAGTCATTTTTTGGGCGTGGTATAGTCTTTGAATTTTGCGATGCCGTAAAATTGAATGTTTAACTAAAAAATAAAAGCGATGCAAAAAGGAAAAATTGGCGTAAGCAGTGACAATCTATTTCCAATCATCAAAAAATTTCTGTATTCCGATCACGATATTTTTCTTCGTGAGATTGTTTCGAATGCCGTTGACGCTACTCAAAAACTGAGAACACTAACTTCGAAAGGCGAATTTTCAGGCGATATTACTAACGCAAAAGTGTTGGTTACTCTTGATAAAGATGCCAAAACCATTACTGTATCCGATAATGGTATTGGAATGACAGCCGAAGAAATTGAAAAATACATTAACCAGATTGCATTTTCAGGAGCCGAAGAATTCCTCGAAAAATACAAGAATGACGCCAATGCCATCATTGGCCACTTTGGTCTGGGTTTCTATTCGTCGTTTATGGTTTCCGAAAGGGTCGACATCATTTCAAAATCGTATAAAGAGGGTTCAAAAGCTGTGCGTTGGGAATGTGACGGCAGTCCTGAATACTCGATTGAAGAAACTGAACGGACTGAAGTTGGAACCGACATTGTGATGCATATCAATGCTGATTCAGACGAATTCCTCGAAAAATCACGTGTTTCTGAAATTTTGAACAAATACTGTAAATTTCTTCCGGTTCCGGTTGTGTTTGGTAAAAAAACCACCTGGAAAGATGGAAAAGAAGTTGATACAGAAGAAGATAATCAGATTAATGATGTAGCGCCAGCCTGGACGAAAAAACCGGTTGATTTGAAAGATGAGGATTATTCAAATTTCTATCACCAGTTGTACCCAATGGCCGAGGATCCATTGTTCAATATTCACCTGAACGTAGATTATCCGTTCAACCTTACTGGTATCCTGTATTTCCCGAAGCTGAAAAATACAGTTGAAGTTCAGAAAAATAAAATACTATTATATAGTAACCAGGTATTTGTTACCGATTCGGTTGAAGGTATTGTTCCTGAATTTTTGACCTTGTTGCACGGCGTTCTCGACTCGCCGGATATTCCGCTGAACGTTTCGCGCTCGTATCTGCAAAGCGATTCGAATGTGAAGAAAATAAGTAGCCACATTACCAAAAAAGTGGGCGACCGCCTGGCCCAGTTGTTCAACGAGAAACGCGAAGATTTTGAAGCCAAGTGGGACGATTTGCGCCTGTTTATCGAATATGGAATGCTGACTGAAGACAAATTCTACGAAAAAGCTGAGAAATTCTTCCTGTTCAAAAATACCGATGGTAAATACTTCACATTGGAAGAATACGAAACATTGATCAAGCCAGAGCAAACCGACAAGGACAATAACCTGGTTTACCTTTACACCAACAATGCCGATGAGCAATATTCGTTTGTTCAGGCTGCCAAAAATAAAGGTTACGATGTTTTGGTGATGAACAATATTCTTTCTACTCCTTTGATTAATAAATTTGAACAAAAATACGGCACGAAGAAATTTGTTCGTGTTGATTCGGATGTAGCAGAACATTTGATCGCTAAAGAAGAGCCAAAGCACGAAATGAGCTGGGAAGAAAAGAATGAAATCAGCCCGATTTTTAAAGCTGTTTGTCCTGAAAATAGAGACTTTAATTTCATTGTAGATTTTAAAGATTTGGGTGAAAACGGAAGTCCGATGGTGGTTACCCGCAACGAATTTATGCGTCGTATGAAAGATATGAGCGCTGTTCAGGGAGGGATGAGTTTTTATGGCGATCTTCCAGAAAGCCTTAATTTGGTGGTTAATACTTCTCATCCTTTGGTAAAGCGCGTTTTCGAAGATCGTGATGCTCAGCTTGGAACTGAATTAGATGCTATAAAAGCCGACATTCAGGCTAAAAATGAAGAAAAAGCTGAGGTTGACAAGGCTAAAAAGGACAAAAAAGATGAAGAAATTCCTTCGGAAATCAAAGAAAAATCGGAAGAATTGGAAAAGACAATTTCAACATTAAAAGATCAGCAAAAAGAAAAACTCACCGCATTTGGAAAGGAAAACAAGCTAGCCAAACAGTTGGTTGATTTAGCTTTGCTGGCAAATGGAATGTTGAAAGGAGAGGAGTTGGATAAGTTTGTAAAGCGCAGTTTTGAGCTTATAAAATAAAGGTTTTTGTAGTTAAGGTTTTGAGGCAGGTTCGAAAGAAAACCTGCCTTTTTTTGTTTCATGAAGCAACCATTTTTTGAAAGGTGCATCTTATTTAAAACTGAATATTTTAAAATCTTAAACAATGGAATACATGAAACAGAAACTAATTACTATGTTCCTTTTCTTCGTCGTTGTGTTATTTTCATCATGCAAAAAAGATGACGATCAATTACAGACTTTGGTTTTCGAAACCGATTTTAACTCAATTGCGACACAAAAATCAGCTGTTATTGAGTCTGAAAACCAAGTTGCAGATGGTTGGTCGGTTGTGTTTGCTGAATATCCCGAAGGTGAAGAAGTTTTTTATGAGTTGGCTTCGGGAATGGAAAATTTACCGACACCTTTAGACCAGTCGAAAAAGGGATTTATGCTGTCGGGAAATAATCACAGCGATGCTTTGCAAATGTTTTTAATGAAGCAGCTTACTGGTTTAAGCCCTGAAAAAAAGTATACAATTGAAGCAGAAGTAGAACTTGCTTCGAAATATCCCGATGGAAGTGTGGGTATTGGTGGTTCTCCCGGCAACGCTGTACATTTGGTATCGAAGTTTTCGAAAAAGGGTTTTACTCTTAACTCCGAAAAAGGGTCAAATATTCAGCTTATAACAACCAAAGAAGAAGGAAATCCCGATTCGAGCCTGGAGTTTGAATTAGGAGATGTTTCCATTACATCCGATCAGTATGTATATAAAATCATTGAACGAAAGAATTCGTCTGATACGAAGGTAGTAATGTCGGATAAGGATGGAAAGCTTTGGGCAGTTGTTGGTACATGGTCTGGTTTTGAAGGAATTACTGAACTTTATTATACACGGATCAAAATTACAGTAACAGAAACAAAGTAAGGCAATCAAAAACAAGCTAAATAGTTTTTCAGTTTCCTATAGTTATGCTTTTAAACAAAAAGGATGAGTGGTATGGTCCCTCATCCTTTTATTATTACAGAAAAAATCTCTTAAATTTTATCAGAAGATACTTTGTTTTTAGTCGCCTGATAGTCTGTCCCGATAAATGTCGGGAGAACTCGCATGTTGCTTAAGATTATCTTCAACTGTGCTTGTGTTCACAAACAACGTGTTCGTTTCGTATGAATTTTAGCAGTACTGTTAAAATTTGGTACATGCCTATGGAACAGCTATTTCATCCAGGTATTCATCTGTACTTACTACTTTGGCAAAAGTCCCGTTAAGAGCTGCCATATAGGCTAAATGGACATCGGCAGCCTTAACTTTCTGGTTTTTATATTCTAAATTGCGCGTAGCACAGGCATCATCTATTACAGTACACAAACAGCCAAGGTCGAATGCAGCCCTGGTCGTAGTATCGATACAAATATGGCTCATGGCTCCACAAATTACTAGTTCATTTAAACTATTATTTTGCAGATAATTGAGTAATTCTGTTTCTCTAAAACTATTTGGATAATGTTTAACGATGACTGTTTCTGACTCGATTGGTAATATCGATTTGTGAATTTCGGAGCCAGTTGTTTTTGGCAAGAAAAAGGTTGCTTGCGGCTTGATGGAAATATGCTGGATAAAGATTACCGGATATCCATTTGTTCTGAAATAGGAGAGGAGTCGTTTAATATTTTTGCAGGCTTCATCCATTTCAAATAATTCCATTTTTCCACCCTGGAAATAATCATTCTGGACGTCGATAATTAAAAGCGTTGGTTTCATAATCGGTCTCAATTAAATGGAATAAAAAAAGTGGTCATTTCTGACCACCTGATTTTATATCTCCCAGTTATTTTTACTTGGCAAGAAAGTTAGTAATGTGTCGCCTCGCAAACCTAATCTTAAGGTTTCCAATGGTATTATTTCGTTGGTAGCAATATTACCAAGGTTTACATTGGGGCCCAGAAGTTTAATAAACCAGACCTGTTGATTTTTTAATGGTGCTTCCCAAAGAATTGAATCGGGATCAACAGCTTTTTTTATGCCGAGAATTAATTCAAAGTTGGCAGAACCATCATCGTTGTAAATACCAATGTTGCCACTTTCACGAGCTTCAGCGATAACTTTCCAGGCTCCTGCTTCCAATTCGGTTTGCATGTACGAAATCCATGTTTCGTTCGAAATTTCTTTGCCTTTAAGTTTTGTACCTACTTCAGAAAGAACAGTATACTTTTTACTGAAGTCGGAAATATATTTACATTTAAGTTCATGGTCAAGTTCCATGACACCGTCGGAAACTTCAATGAGTTCCATCTCATATTTATCGATATACCGACGATAGTCGTCGAGCATACCACGCACAGCAAAGGCTTCAAACAAAGTGCCTCCAAAATAGGGTTTCAGTCCGACTGATTTGTAAAGTTTTATTTTATCATCGAGGCGGTTTGTAATAATTGATGTACCAAATCCTAATTTAATCAAATCGCAGTAAGGGGCCGAAATCTCGCATAAGTCTTCAGCTTCACGAAGACTCAACCCTTTATCCATGACCATTGTTAACCCGTTTTGGCGAGGCTGTGAAGGCCTTTCGGGCATGTAGGGCAATTGAAAATTCATTGTTTCTAAAGTTTGGTTGTTTGGTATTGTGAAATAAGTTTTTTTATTGATTCGTTCTTCGAAGCTTCAGGATAAAATTCGAACAATTCATTTTGTTTACTACAATCAATTTTTAAGGCTTTCTCCAAATGGCAGACAGCTTCAAGCTCTTCATTTTTCTCAAGTAAATAGGCTGTTAACCTGTAATTTAAATACGCATCCGATTTGTTAAATTTACTTGCTGTTCTAATAACTTCAATTGCCCTGTCAGTATCTCCAATGTCGTAGAACATTTCAGAATACGAGAGCCAGTTTTCTATATTTTCCGGATCAAGCTTGGTTGCCATGTCAAAAGATTTTATGGCTTCTCTAAGTTCATTGAGTTCTGCAAGGACTTTAGCATTCATCGCCCAAAAATCGGGGTTATCTTCTTCGAGTTTAATGGCCTTTTTGAAAAAAACTTTGGCGTCTCCTAATTGTCCTTCCGACCACATAATCAATCCTGAACCATACCAGGCTGCTGCATTCGATGGATTTAATTTTATTGATTTGCGGTAGTAGTCTAATGCTTCGGTATATTTCTCGATGTTCAGGTAGCACTCAGCTAAGTAACAAAAGGCATCATCATTTTGCTTATCCAGGTTTATGAACTCGTGATAGCAATCAATGGCTTTTTCATACTGCTCGCTGTTCGCCAGTGCATTTGCTTTATTGAAAAGTGCATGAATAAAATTTTCATTAATAGCCAGTGAATATTCGTATGCTTCAATAGCTTCTTCAAACATTCCCATTCTGTTATAAGTTATACCTATGTTGTACCACACCGAATGGTTAAACGGGTCAATATCAAGGTATTTGTTGTAGTAGTATATACTATCTTCAAATTGAGAATTCTTATCGCAGTAATATCCAAGCTCGTATAAAACAATTTCGTTTTGTGGATTGATATGGTGTGCTTTTTCCAGGTATTTGATTGCTAAAATCGTTTCGCCGGCTTGGCCAAACGAAATGCCTATATTGTAAAGCGTTTCATCGGGTTCGTCAAGTGGTAACGAAATTGCTTTTTCAAAGGCTTCGACTGCTTTTTCGCTATCGCCCAAAAAATTAAGGGCTCCTCCTTTGGTAAGGTAAAGTTCTGGCTCATTACTTTCAATTTTTTCAATTACACTGAGTAAATCCAAACACTCTTCAAGTTTTCCTTCACTCATAAGAACCTGAGCCTGACGAACTTTAATAGAAATAGAAGAAGGATGAAGTATCAAGCCAGTCTCTACTGCTTTTTGGGCAAGCTCAATTCTTCCATCTTCAAGAAACTGATCAACGATACCTTCAATTTCAGCAACATCGAAATATCCGGTTGTGTCGTCATCAATCATTTTTTTGAAACGAGCAATAGCCTCCCGAAAATCATCTTCTTCAAAATTGTCTCTGGCCTCTTCGTTCATAATTTCTCGTTAAAGTTGCAAATTTAAGAATACTTTTTGAAAAGCGCCATCAAGCCTGATGCTCTTTTCTTAACAGATCGTTAACCGTTTTTACGGGGCTAAATGTTTCTATGGGTACTTCAACGAACAACGTATTCCAATCAGACATCGCCCCATTCCATAAACCAGGCCGCTCTTGTGCTTTGAGCTCCTTCCCATCACTCGATTTAATCGTGATTAAACCAGTTTGAGTATCAACAAAATCAACCAGATTGTATTTTTCTCCTTTGTAATTTTTGACTGCACATACAAGGTCAACCGGGTTAAAATGAGTTGATTGCTTAAAAATGTTCATTTGTTCGGGATTATTGAAATCGACTTGCGAACTTTCTACTATTTGTGGTGAAACAGTTCCATCCTGATTCAGGGTAAAAAATGGACCACCTCCAGGTTCTCCTGTATTTTTTACCATTCCGCAAACACGGATTGGCCTGTTTATTTTCCTCTTTACATAGCTGTAAATTTCTTCTTTATTATTTATAATTAAGCTTTTATGGGGATGAACGTTTAAGATGTTTTCAATAAAATCGGTTATTTCGGCATAAAAGCTGCTTTCCAGTTCTCCAGGAAGATGATTGTCCAATATTTTCTGGTAATCAAAAATTTGTTCCTGAAAATGTAGTAAAACGCCAGCTAAAGCTTTTTTATAATCAACAGTTGTATGTTTTAAATTATCTGGCACAACATTATCAATATTCTTAATAAAAATTAGTTCTTCTGCTAAATCGTTTAAGTTTTCAATCAATGCTCCATGTCCGGCAGGACGGAAAAGAATACTGCCATCATCATTTCTGAAAAGTTTGTTGTCAACGGTAACAGCCACTGTATCGGTTGATGGTTTCTGATTTGAAAATGTGATTTTGAATGTGACACCAAATCTTAGCTCATATTCTTTTTGGATTTTTTCAACCAAATCTGTAATAGCGTTCTGATGCTCAATGGAAACAGTAAAATGTAGATTTACAATATCTTTGTTGCACGCATAAAGGGCACCTTCAACAAAATGTTCTTCGAGTGGTGTTCGGTTTTGTTCAGCGTACTTATGAAATTTAAGTAATGCTTTAGGTTTATTACCATAATTGAGACCTTTACTCAAAAGTAATGTCTCCAAAAGAAGCTGGGCTTCTGGCCCAGTTTGGGGCTTGTGACTAAATGGAAGGAGCCCGTACAATTCGTCGTAAAAAGCAAACTTGTCAATCTGATCAAACAAGGATGAGATGTCTTTATCTTTTCTGATTTCTTCAATTGATTTGCCAGCTTTTAAAGCGTCTAAAGCCGAAAATAATACTTTAAACATGCGGGTAGCTGCTCCGGAAGCCGGAACAAATTTTAGCAAGCTAATGCCTTCCGATTTTTTTTGCTCAAAGATTTCTGTGTACCAATGAATCTGTTCGGCTGAAAGTTTAATAATACCGTGATAAATGTTGGCAGCCTCAATGAGTTTAATAAATGGAAAACCGCTCTTAAAATGTTCGATTTGTTGGTCAATTTGCTCAGGTTGATTTCCCCGGGCAGTTATTTGAATTAAATCTTCTGGAGTGTACATATTGGTTATTCCTGTTTTTATAAAATTATAAAAACGTTCATTGATATTTATGGCATCTCAGTTTTTCACTTCAAAAAAGTTATAAACTAGGTTTTTAACAATTACTAGTTCTTGATTTATGGTAACTTTCATATATTTAATCATTTATGCTTTATGTCATGAGTTTGTCTTAATTTCTGCATTTGTACTTTATTTTATTTCTATCCTCATTTGAGCAAACTAATGGCCTAAAAGCAGTTGTTTTGAAGGTTAATTTTAAGATGTATTTTTGAGTTTTCAACAAGTCTGTGATAATATGCGACAATATTTGTGGGACGGCAATAAACGCTACAATGATTTTTCAGGATATTTCCGAAAGAAATTTAGTGGACGGGTTCAAAAAATATCAATTGATGCTGGTTTTACCTGTCCAAATCGTGATGGGACAAAAGGAGTAGGTGGTTGCACCTATTGTAACAATCAAACTTTTTCGCCTGGATACTGCGACCTTAAAAAGAATATTACCACTCAAATAAACGAAGGGATAACTTTCTTTAGCCGGAAGTATAATTCAATGAAATACCTTGCTTATTTTCAATCGTATAGTAATACTTATGCGAATGTTGATAATTTAAGAAGTCTTTACGAAGAGGCTTTGTCTCATCCTGAAGTTGTTGGTTTAGTAATTGCTACACGCCCAGATTGTGTTACCGGTGAGATATTGGATTATCTTAGTTATTTGTCTGGTAAATACTATGTTATGGTTGAATTTGGTATAGAATCTCATCTCGATTCATCGTTGAACCGATTAAATCGCGGACATGTTTTTTCAGAATCAGTTTGGGCTTTGACAGAAACTGGCAAACGAAAAATCCACAATTGTGCGCATTTAATTTTGGGTTTGCCTGGAGAAACAGAAAACGATTGGCTCGAACAAGCCCGGGTTATTTCTGATTTACCGGTTGAAAACCTAAAATTACATCAACTCCAGATTCATAAAGGAACCCTTATGAATTGCGAGTACGAGCAGAATCCTGAGCAATTCCACATGTTCACTGTGTCGGAATATCTCGATTTGTGCGTTAAATACCTGGAACTACTTAATCCGAAAATAATTGTTGAACGATTTGTCAGCGAATCGCCTGACCTGTTACTGGTAGCACCTCGCTGGGGCCTGAAAAATTTCGAATTTACGGCTAAGCTCGAAAAGTTGCTTGCCGAAAAGGATACGTGGCAAGGTAAATTGTATAAAGTACAGTAGTCGATCTAGTTAGTTCCAAAAATAAGTGAATCAATCGCTTTAATAAAGTCGTTGGTTGGTTGAATTAGTTTTTCAACCATTTCTACATCAAATTCAAATAAATCATCATAATCGCCTTTGTGCCGAAAATCAGAAAGTTAGTTGAATGTTTTTGCGTGCACTTTGGAAAGTTTTCCTTTGGAAATAAACTCTTCGCCTAACTTTTGTTTAACTCCGTTATGTGATTTTACTTCAATATCGTTGGCGAGCAACAACGCAATTACGGCGTAAAAAGCAGAATAGTAAAGGCGATTAATGCTCGAATTAATACTTCCTTTTTCAAAAAGAAATATTGCATCGCTGTATGTTTCCTTAGCTCTGTTTAGCCTGTATTTTATGTGGTCTTGTTTCATTCTAAATCTTTATTCCTTCTTTCGAAACATTCGTAAACAATGGAGATATTGCTCTTTTCCCGATCCAATCTTTTTTTGAATATACCAATATAGAAATACTTTCACCCGAATTAAGTTCGAGATCAACAATTCCATCTCTAAGTTGTAGCTCGTAATCGAAAGTTATTTTTTCGTTGGGAGAGATTACAAGTATATCCCAATCAGAATCGCTTCGGTAATCGCCACGTGCCCGTGAACCATAAAGATATACTTCGGCTTCAGCATCGTATTTGACAACGCTGTTCTTTATTTTCCTGAGTATTTCCGACTTTTCCATCTAACAAACTTACACAATGCTATTCAAAAAAAGAATATAATATAAAAAGTGAGGCCTATTATTTACCTACTTCATGGCTTCCAAAAACCCTTTTCAGAAGCGTTGTTACCCTTGCATTTACGTTTGTCCGAATATCTTTTTCGCGATCTTCAATTTTCAGGAACATGCCATCCAGCGCACGTTGCAAGATATAGTCTTCAAGTTTTACATCAACTGTTTTTAAACCGGCAATTTTCCCAACTGCCGAATTGGCGACTTTATTCCATTGGGTAGTCAACTCGTTCCACGATTGTTGTGTTGAAATTCCAGCAACCAGGTTTTTGTTCAATGATTCGCGGATTTTAGGGCGGTATAATTCACCTAGCTGGACCGATGTTTTTTGTTTAAAGTATTGGGTTGCTGCATTATCAGGGCCTTTCAGAATGGTCAACGCATCAGTAAATGTCATTTCTTTGATGCTGTTTACAAAAATAGGTTTGGCTCCTTTGGCGGCATCTTCTGCAGCCCGGTTGATGCGTGTAATTACGTCGTCAACCAATTTGGCTCCACCAGGTAGTTTCGAAATATGATCGGTAATGTTCTTTGCTTCAGGAGGAAGTAAAATTTTGATTGCCTGATCTTTCAAATACCCGTCAACTGCCGACAAATGAGCTACTGTGCTATCGGCACCAACCGAAAGCGCTTCCTTTAGTCCGGCAACAATTTCGGTATTGGTTAAAGGTAAGTTTTGATTTACGGCACTTTGTGCTATTTGGGTTAACTCGGCGCACGAATTCAGGAAAAATAAAGATAAAATAAAGGCAGACGTTTTAATAAAGTTCATGATAAAGTGTTGAATGGTTAATGGTTATGTGGTTTGGTTGGTTTTCGCTTATGTTTTGGTTCTTCTTTTTGGGTGGAGTTTGGAAATGGTTTCTTTCCAAACAAACCATCGAGTAAATCTTTACGGTTTAAACGTAACAATTCGTTTTTAATTTCCTGGTAATATTCTCGCTGATACCAGAAAAAATATTTGCGTTGGGCTAGTTTCTCTTTCTGGCTTTTTGCTGTAAACACCGGTTGCATGGTATAAGGATGAAAACCGGTATAATAAATTTCAGTTGCCAGAGTCATGGGTGTAGGAGTAAAGTCCTGAACCTGTTCCAACTTGAAATCCAGCTGTTTGGTTTCTACTGCCAGGTTGGCCATATCTACATTTTCGCATCCCGGGTGACTGGAAATAAAGTACGGAATTAGTTGTTGTTTAAGTCCTTCTTCATTATTTATTTCCTGAAAAATTCGATTAAGCTTATAAAATAACTTGAAAGACGGTTTACGCATCAGTTCCAAAACCTGATCAGAAGTATGTTCAGGTGCTACTTTCAAACGCCCCGAAACATGATGTTTGATTACTTCGCGCAGATATTCCATGTTATTTTTGTTCACCTGCTCATTGTTTGTTTCCTTCAATATCATATCGTACCGAATGCCGCTGCCAATAAATGCCTTTTTTACATCAGGATGTTGTCGCACTTTTCGGTATAAATCGAGCATCGGTTTGTGATCGGTATTCAAATTCTTGCAAACATCTGGAAAGATGCACGAAGGTCGTTTGCATTTCCTACAAATTTCTTCGTGAATACCTTTCATTTTATACATATTGGCTGATGGTCCACCTAAATCCGAGATGTATCCTTTAAAATCGGGCATCATCACCAGTTTATCAATTTCTTTCAATATCGATTCTTCGGAACGGCTTGAAATGAATTTCCCCTGGTGAGCCGAAATGGTACAAAATGTACAGCCGCCAAAACATCCACGGTGAATATTTACAGAGTGACGGATCATGTTATAGGCCGGAATTTCTTCTTTATTTTTGTAACGTGGGTGTGGGAGCCGTGTGTATGGAAAATCATAAAAACGGTCGATTTCTTTCTCTTCAAGTGGCGGCCAGGGCGGATTTACCACAACCTGCTCATTGCCAACTTCCTGGATAATCACATTCGCCTCAACTTTATTCGATTCTTCCTCTATATGCATAAAGTTCTTGGCGTATTTTTTCTTATCCACTAAACATTCTTCGTGCGAATACAATTTCAGGCTGTTCCACTTTTTATTGGTGGCATAATTACTGTTTTTTGGAACCAGAAAGGCTGTTTGATGCACATTGGTAATTTTTTGCGGATCGATACCTTTCTGCACAAGTTGTGTATATTCTATTATTGATTTCTCACCCATTCCGTAAAAAAGTATATCGGCCTTAGAATCAACCAATATTGAAGGTTTAAGCCCATCGCTCCAGTAGTCGTAATGAGTCACACGGCGTAACGAGGCTTCAATACCACCTATTATAATGGGTACATCGGGAAACAAACTCTTTAAAATGTTACAATAAACCACAGTAGCATAATCTGGCCGTTGTCCCGGACGACCGCCTGGCGTATAGGCATCGTCAGAACGGCGGCGTTTATTGGCAGTATAATGGTTTACCATCGAATCCATATTTCCGCCAGTAACTGCAAAATATAGATTTGGCCGCCCTAGTTTTTTAAAATCACGTAAGTCATCCTGCCAGTTAGGTTGAGGTATAATAGCTATTTTTAAACCTTCAGCTTCAAGCACCCGGCCAATAACGGCTGCACCAAATGAGGGGTGATCAATATAGGCATCACCTGTAAATAAAATAACGTCGAGCGAATCCCATCCTCTGGCCTCAACTTCTTTTTTCGAGGTTGGAAGCCACTTAGTAATGTCGTATTTTTGATAAAGTAGATTCAATGTGATAAAAATTTAATGCGAAATAAGTCAAACCATTTACAATTGAATAAAAAAAATGTTCATTTTTAAGTTTTCTTTTGAAAACTTAAAAATTTGCACTTCCGAACGTTGCTGGAAGTATTAATTAACTCTGACTGAACATGGAACTTTTTAAACCCAAAGACATTTTAAAAGCAAATCCTAAGCTTAGTTTTCTTGGTGGCGAACATTTTGCGCGTTTTTTAATGCTCCTACTACGTTTTGATAAGCTTAACAGGGTTTACAATCAAATTGGCGATAAAAAAGGTCTGGCTTTTGTAGACGAGCTTCTTAATATATTGGAAATAAACTTTTTGTACGACAATGAAGAATTGCTCAAACGTGTCCCGAAAACTGGTTCAGTTGTTGTTGTTAGCAATCACCCATTTGGCGGTTTGGAAGGTATTTTGCTGATTAAAATGTTAAGCCAGGTACGGTCAGATGTTAAAATAATGTCGACACATTTGCTTCAGAAAATTAATCCTATCAGCGATTATTTTATTGAAGAAGAATCGTTTTTGAAGAAAAACATTGCCATTGATGCAAGTACCGAAAAAGCATCAGCACACCTGGAAAAGGGAGGATTACTTTGTTTCTTCCCGGCAACTGAGGTCTCTCAGTTTGATGCATACCGTGTTTTAACCGATAAGGAATGGCATTATTCTATTCTGAAATTCATAAAACAACAAAAAGTACCTGTAGTCCCAATTCATTTCCAGGGAAATAACAGCCG
Organism: uncultured Prolixibacteraceae bacterium; assembly: GCA_937915865.1. Classification (GTDB taxonomy): domain Bacteria; phylum Bacteroidota; class Bacteroidia; order Bacteroidales; family Prolixibacteraceae; genus Aquipluma. Next base: position 35,783 of record CALGIG010000011.1, read on the forward strand.
TTTTTTTTACCTGATGGGTAATGTTTTACCTTCGCTGAAAGAAATGAAACTTCCAACAGAAATTCTGTACCAGCACCGGAAACCAATTAAAATAAGGGTTGGATATCCTATTCCGGTCACCGATCAGGATAAATTCAATGATATATACCAGTATGGCCGCTACTTGAGAGTAAAAACATATTTGTTATGTTCGAAAATTGAAGTGAAACGTTTTTTTAATTATTCACTGAAACGGCAGCAAAAAATAGAACCAGTAGCAGAACCGCTTCCTCATGAAAAAGTTTTGGAGGAATTAAAAAGTCTGGGAAGTGAATTTTTACTGTTCAGATTAAAAAACTATGCGGTTTATTGCGTTCCAACGAAAAGAATTCCGATTATTTTGCTCGAAATTGGACGCTTACGAGAAGTAACCTTTCGTCAGGTAGGTGAAGGGACAAATCGAAGTATTGATCTTGACGAATTTGATTTGTATTACCATCAGATGTTTATTTGGGACGAAGAATCTGAGATGATTGCTGGGGCCTACCGGATCGGAAAAGGAGCTGATATTTTACATCAGTATGGCGTTCGTGGATTCTACATCCAAAGTTTATTTAAAATTAAGGACAACATGCAGGGTATGCTAAACGAAACTATGGAATTAGGCCGTTCGTTTGTTGTAAAAGAATATCAGCGAAAGCCAATGCCATTATTTTTACTTTGGAAAGGAATCCTTTATTTCACGTTAAAAAATCCGGAATATCGTTACCTGATGGGGCCGGTAAGTGTTTCTGACGATTATTCGACTACTTCAAAGGAAATGATAATTAAATTTATAATGACCCATCATTTCGACTGGAAGCTTGCCAGAAGTATTACTCCCAGAAATTCGTACAAGTTTAAGACCGAAGATGAGGACCTTAATTTAGTTATGGAGACAATGGATAACGACATTAATTCACTTGATAAATTGATCAATGATGTTGATGAATCAAATTCAGGCTTACCAGTTCTCCTGAAAAAGTATATTAAGCTGAATGCGAAAATTATAGGTTTTAATGTTGATCCGAAATTTAATAATTGTCTTGATGGTTTGATCGTACTTGATTTGTGTGATGTTCCTGTAAATACAATCGAGTCGCTTTCGAAAGAAGCGAATGACGGCTCAATACTTCAGCAATTTTACACAAGGAAAAATGAAGCGGCAATAAATCAGTAGCCCTTAATCTATTTGCTATTGGAAAGATTTGATGAAATCGCTGGCCTCATTTCTTAAAAATAAAATAAACGGCAAAGATCAGGAAAACAAAACCAATCAGGTGATTCATCCTGAAATTTTCGTTTTTGAAAAACATCAACGAGAATACAGTAAAAACGATTAGAGTAATTACTTCCTGAATTACTTTAAGTTGCAGAAGTGAGAATGGTCCGCCATTATCTTTGTAGCCAATTCGGTTTGCCGGTACCTGGAGAATATATTCGAACAAAGCGATTCCCCAACTAATCAGTATGATAGCTATAATCCCTAGTTTGTTGAACCATTTCATTTCAGCAAACCTGAGATGCCCATACCAGGCCAATGTCATAAACGAGTTGGAAAGAATCAGCAGAATTATGGTTAAAAATCCTCTCATGGCTTATTATTTTTATTATGCCGCGAAAATACACCAAACTTACATCAGCTAACCAATCTAGCTTTAAAAAAAACATTTAAAGAACCCATTAGGTGAAATGAGGCTATTAACTGATCAATTAATTTTTCGGACTTATCGGAAATCTGCGACTTGTATCAAGCTTGATGCGGTGTTTAGTCCTCTCTAACAAAAAAATTCCTTCCCCATTTCCACAAAACCGACAATAATCGGTTTATAATGACGCTGGAATTTTCCAGAACGTTTTTCAACCGTTCAAAATGATGTCAGAATTTTTCAGGCACCAAAAACACTGTTTATAACGACGTTGGAACTTTCAGGACTCTCAAAAAACAGTTTACAACGACACTGAAATTTTCCGGGCACTCAAAAAACTGTTTATGGTGATGTTGGAATTTTCCAGAGCGTTTTTCAACCGTTCAAAATGATGTCAGAATTTTCCAGGTTCCCCCAAAACAGTTTATAACTACGTTGGTATTTTTCAGGCACCAAAAACACTGTTTATAACGACGTTGGAACTTTCAGGACTCTCAAAAAACAGTTTACAACGACATTGAAATTTTCCGGGCACTCAAAAAACGGTTGGTGTGAAGCCCGAAAAATTTTCACGATAAAAAATTTCACACTACGGATTAAAGGAACTTATTTTAATCTATTCGATGTATTTTTTAATATCCCGCAGCTTGTCCATCTTTCCTCGATTCGGAGGCGCCGAAATAAACCTTATTTTTATCATCCCACATTATTGCCTGGTAACCACCATAAATTCCGTTGGTAAACTGTACTACATGGCCTTTCCCCAGTAATTTTCTGATGGTTGAATAATCAATTCCACTTTCGAGATACACAATTCCACCATCAGTCATTTTTTCATCAGTTGGTTCGCTCGATCCTTCGTGGCAAATACGCGGTGCATCGCCTGCCTCCTGCAGATTCATGCCAAAATCAATGAGGTTAACTACTATTTGTGCGTGTCCTTGTGGTTGCATCGATCCGCCCATCAGCCCGAAACTGATAAAAGGTTTGCCATCTTTAGTAATAAATGCCGGAATAATGGTTTGGAACGGACGTTTGTGCGGCTCAAATTTGTTCAAGTGGTCGGGGTCGAGCGAGAACATTTCGCCTCGGTCCTGAAGTATAAATCCGAGTTTCCCGGGAGTCATTCCTGAACCCATACCACGGTAATTGCTCTGTATGAGCGAAACCATATTCCCCTCTTTATCAGCAGTGGTTAAGTAAATGGTATTTCCATGCTCAGGGTTTCCGGCAGGGTAAATTTTGGCAGCTTTATCTGCATTAATAAGCTTCATCCGGTCTTTCGCGTATTCTTTCGAAATCAATCCTTTTATCGGTAATTTATTGAATTCGGGGTCGGCATAAAACTTGGCACGGTCTTCAAACGCCAATTTTTTAGCTTCAACAAAAGTGTGGATGTATTCAGCGCTGCCAAATCCCATCGATTTAATATCATAGTTTTCAAGAATATTCAGGATTTGCAACACCGCAATACCTTGTCCGTTCGGCGGTAACTCCCAAATGTCGTAGCCCCGGTAGTTGGTCGAAACGGGCTCAACCCAATCGGAATGATGTTCCTGAAAATCGCGCATGCTCAAAAAACCACCTTCGGCTCTGACATAATCCACAATTTTTCGGGCAATCTCACCTTTGTAAAAAGCATCGCGGCCACCTTTGGCAATTTTATCGAGCGTGGCTGCCAAATACGGATTTTTAAATACTTCACCCTTATCAGGCGCTTTGCCGTTTGGCATATAAATTTCCTTGAAACCGTTGTATTTTTCCAGAAGCTTTGAGTTTGAATTCCAGTAATAGGCAATAACTTCAGTTACCGGAAATCCTTCGCTGGCATAAGTTATAGCTGGTTTCAGAATTTCAGGCATCGATAATTTTCCGAACTTTTTATTCAATTCGAACCAGCCATCAACACAACCGGGTACCGAAACCGACAATGGCCCATGCGATGGAACTTTCTTTATACCATGATCGATAAAATACTGCAAATTCAAATCGTAGGGAGATCGTCCACTGGCATTCAGTCCATATAATTTTTGGGTTTTGGCATCCCACACAATGGCAAACAAATCTCCTCCAATACCATTTCCGGTTGGCTCAACTAAACCTAGTACCGCGTTTGCAGCAATAGCGGCATCAATCGCATTACCACCGGCTTTTAAAATATCGAGCGCCGCCTGAGTGGCCAGTGGTTGGCTGGTACAAGCCATTCCGTGTTGGGCAATTACTTCTGAACGAGTCGCAAATGTTAGTCCGGTAATACGATCCTGGGCAAACAACACACAGGTTACGAACAGTGAAATAGTGGTTAGGATTGTTTTCATACCTTGAAAAATTAGAGAACTCCAAAATACTAAATTTGATTGGTTTACTACGGATGTTCATTTTTTCTTTTCAGGAACAGCAGATTTAGTTTTACCTTTAAGCCTGAATTATGATTTTCAAACTTTGAATCTTAACCAGTGAATCCATTTTTAAAGCAGGTTGCTCACTATTTATATACTTATCATCGCGACGAACTCAGTGATTATTGCCTGGTTTTTCCGGGTCGCAGAGCCGGTGTTTTTTTTACGGCTTACCTTAATGAGTTGATCGAAAAACCAATGCTTTCGCCCGAAATAGTTACCATCAACGAATTGATATACCGGTTTACCAATCTTCAGGAAGCTGACACCGTTTCGCTGGTTTTAAAGCTTCAGGAAATTTACAGCAAAGTTACAGGACACAACGAATCACTGGACGAATTCTTTTTTTGGGGTGAAATTTTACTGGGCGATTTCGACGACATCGACAAATATTTGCTGAATGCTGATGATTTATTCCGAAACATTGCCGACTTGAAGGAACTCGAAAATCAGTTTGATTACCTGACTGACCAACAAAGAAAAGCTATTGAAGATTTCTGGGGAAACCTTGAAAAAGTACCCAGTTCGTTCAATAAAGAAAAGTTTATCGGTATATGGATAAAGCTGGCCGAAATTTATCATCGGTTTAAAGCATTGCTTATGCAAAACGGTATCGCATATTCCGGCATGATTTATCGTGAAGTTGCTGAAGCTTTATCCGATAGCCAACTATCCGAATTGCCTGCCCCGAAATATGTTTTCGTAGGATTTAATGCGCTAAATAATTGCGAGAAAGCGATTTTCAGAAAATTGGAAAAACTGAAGAAAGCAATGTTTTTCTGGGATTATGCTGAGTTTTACCTAAATGATACTGAAAATGAAGCCGGGAGTTTTTTGAGGACAAACATGGTCCAGTTTTCCCAACCTAAAGATTTTAAGATTGAGGAGCCGGATACAGCAAAGCGAAAAATTAAACTGGTTGCAGTGCCCGGTAACATTACCCAGGCGCAGGCACTAAATCTTCCTGGAGTAATTGATAGTTTTGACATTAATTCACGCTTCGACAATACTGCATTTGTATTGGCCGATGAAAATCTTCTGATTCCGGTAATTTCATCTGTCGGAAATCATTTTCAGGGAATAAACATTACTATGGGCTATCCATTTGCAAATACTCCTGTTTATGGATTTATTTTGCAACTGATCAATTTACAGCGCAACATTCGTCGTTCGGCCAAATCAACGGTTTTTTATTACAAACCAGTTGTAGCTTTGCTTAACCATCAGTTCGTAGTTTCTAACGAAATTAAGGAATTTGTTTCTGAAATTCATCGGCGAAACAAAGTTTACATCAATGCGGGAGAATTGAAAATCAATGTGTTTATCTCCAAATTATTTTCAAGCCCTGAAAGTTGGACCGATATTCTGGATTATTTTCTGGATATATTGAAAGAACTTTCGTTGAAATTTAATCCTGCGGAAGATGAACAACACCAGTTGGAGTCGGAATACATTTTTCAGGCTTACTTGGCCATACAGCGATTAAAAGATTCTCTTCTCTTGCTGAATATTCCTGAATTTTCGATCAAAATTATGTTTCGTTTGATCGATCAGAGTTTGAAGCGAATATCCATACCGTTTGAAGGAGAACCACTTACCGGTTTGCAAATTATGGGATTGCTTGAAACACGTTGCCTCGACTTTGAAAATTTAATACTTTTCTCGGCCAATGAAGGCTTTTTACCGCGAATTGCAGCCGGACATTCGTTTGTACCGTACCATCTTCGCAAGGGTTTTGGTATGCCCACCTACGAAGATCGCGATGCTATGTACGCCTATTATTTCTACAGGTTAATACAACGCAACCAGAATACAGTAATTGTATATAATTCCATTACCGAAGGTATTTCGTTTTCTGAAAAAAGCCGTTTTTTGCACCAGCTTCAGTTCGACTCTGATTTTGAAATCGAGGAAGTAAACCTAAGTTTTAATTTTAAAGGTACCAGTAACGAACCCATTTCAATTCGGGGCAATGAAAAGTATATTAAGCAATTAATTACTAAATATTCTACTTCAAAATTGAGCCCAAGCGCTATAAATACCTGGCTTGATTGTAAACTGAAATTTTATTTTAAATACCTCGCCGGAATTAAGGAAAAGGAAGAACTGAAGGAAGAAATTGATGCCGTTTTATTCGGGAACCTGTTTCATTATACCATTGAGAAATTGTATCAGCCATTTGTTGGTAAAACAGTTGAGGAGCATGCCCTGAAATTATTGGCCGCCAACCGAAAAAGAATTGATGAAAAAGTTCTGGAAGCTGTTGCTGTTCAATATTTTCAAATGAAGCCTGAGGAAACCGGAAACGTAAAACTTTCAGGCCAGAGTATTTTAATTGCCAATCACATTCGAGAGTATGTTGTTCAGTTAATTAAAAACGATATCAGGTTTGCTCCGTTCGAAGTTTTGTCGCTTGAAAAAGACTATGTCGAAGATTTTGAAGTTCAATCAGGAGATAAATTTATTAAAATTAAGGTTGGCGGTATTATTGACCGCTTAGATCGCACTGCTGATGGAATCCGAATTGTTGATTACAAAACAGGCAGGAACATTAAGCTTGATTTTAAAAACTGGTCTCAGTTAACTGACAGGAACTATAGTGACAGAAGAAAAGAAATTTTCCAAACCTTAATTTATTCTGACATCCTTAATCGAACGGAAAATCAACCGATTTTACCAACCATTTATAAGCTCGATAACTTATTTGACGAGGAATTTAATCCTTCTGTAATTATTAATGGTACAAAGCTTATTTACCAATGTTATATCAGCGAATTCAGGGAAATATTTTCTGTAGTTTTAACCGACATTTTTAACCCTGAAACCATTTACGACCAGGTAAAAGATTCGCAAAAATGCAGTTACTGCCCATACAATAAAATTTGCAGAAGATGAAAATGAGGAGATGATATGGAAATTTGAAGATTTGAAGATGAATAGCTTAATGGTCAAATGGCTTTATAGATAAAAGAGCGATTAACAATTTAACAGTTTATCCATTTTTCAACTCCGCACTTTAGCTCACTATAGGCAATCCGCACTTCTTTTTACTCGTTCAGCAAATCTGGTCTCAACCGTTTGGTCCGCTCGTATGCTTGTTGTTCCTGCCATTCAGCTATTTTTTTGTCGTTGCCTGAAAGCAATATTTCGGGGACTTTCCACCCGTTATAATCGGCAGGGCGAGTATAAACCGGCGGGCTTAGCAAATTGTCCTGAAATGAGTCGGTGAGGGCAGAGGTTTCGTCGGAAAGCACACCTGGAACCAACCTCGCAACGGCGTCAACAATTACTGCAGCCGCCAATTCTCCTCCGGTAAGCACATAATCGCCAATCGAAATTTCCATTGTAACCAGGTGGTCACGAACACGTTGGTCGATACCTTTATAATGTCCGCAAAGAATAATGATATTATTTAGGAGAGAAAGCTTATTTGCCTCTTTTTGCGATAACTGGACACCATCTGGACTTGTATAAATCACTGCATCATACTCTCTTTGCGATTTCAGAAAATTAATGGCGCTTTCAATAGGTTGTATAGTCATTACCATTCCAGCTCCTCCGCTAAAAGCATAGTCATCAGTTCGCCGGTGTTTGTCAGTCGAAAAATCACGAATATTATGCACCTGAATTTCAATCAGGCCTTTATCCTGGCCTCTCTTAATAATAGAGTGTTTAAACGGACTTTCAAGCAATTCAGGAACAACAGTAAGTATATCGATGCGCATAATTTGATTTTTTGCAAAAGTAATTACTACATTCAAAAAAAGTATAAAACTATATTCAAGTGTGATTAAAATTGTATGTATTTGAGGCATTTATTTATATGCTATTCAAATCATTTTAAGATTTATTTCTTAAAATGTTTGAGTATTAGCTGGTAATATCTATTTTCGTAAACTCAAAGAGAATAAATCTCTTATTTTACTAAGTAATAATAATTGTTATGGAACCTAAAGATCTAAAAAACTCGGAAGTAGAGTTAAGTGGTGCACAAGCTGAGCCAGAAACTGTTAATGATCAAGTTGTTGCTGAAGAGCCTGTAGCTCAGCCTGAAGCAACTGTTGTAGAAGAAGTTGAGAGTCCTGTTGCTGAGGCTGTTACCGAAACTGTTGAAATAGTAGTGCCTGAAGTAACTGCATCGGACACAGAACCGGTTGTTGAAGAAATTAAACCTGAAGTTACTGAAGAGCCTGTAGCTGAGGAAGTAGTTAATGTAGTAGCCGAAGAAGAAATTCCTACGATTGAAGAACTGATTGAAGTTTCGGAAGAAGAGCTGCTTTCGGAAGAAGAGGAGGTTGATAATGAGAGTAGTAAAAAAGCTAAGATAGATGATTATTCAAGTTTATCTGAACTGGAACTCATAAATAAACTACGTGAATTACTTGAGGGTGAAGATTTTGAGGCTATTAGTGGTGATGTTGATGCGATAAAGCTTAGTTTTTTCCGTCTTTACCGTATAAATATTGAAGCCCAAAAATCTGCATTTGTTGAAGCTGGTGGTAAGCTTGAAGAATTTAAAGTAGAATCTGATCCGTATGAATTAGATTTGAGGAACCTCCTGAAAAAATATCAGGATAAACGTAACGAGCATAACAAACGGACTGAAGAAATTAAGGAAGATAATTTAAAGAAAAAATACGAAATTATTGAAGAGATCAAAGCTCTTATCAATAATAAGGAATCGATCAACAAAACATTCCAGGATTTTCGTGATTTACAGAATAAATGGAGAGAAATCGGGTCTGTTCCGCAAGCTAAACTAAAAGATTTATGGGACACATACCATCATCACGTTGAAAACTTCTATGATTTCATTAAAATCAACAAAGAATTACGTGACCTTGACCTGAAAAAAAATCTGGAGGCCAAAATTGATATATGTGAAAAAGCTGAAGAATTACTTGTTGAGCCCTCTATCATTAAGGCTTTCAATGTTCTACAAAAGTATCATGAGCAATGGCGTGAAGTTGGACCAGTTCCACGCGATAAAAAAGATGAATTGTGGGAACGCTTTAAAGCTGCAACCTCAATAATTAATAAAAAACATCAGGATTATTTCGAGGGCCGTAAGAACGAACAGAAGAAAAATCTTGACGCTAAAGTAGCTTTGTGCGAAAAAGTTGAGGAAATTGCCAATATTGAAATTGATTCTCATCGCGATTGGGATGAAAGATCGAAAGAACTTATTGAATTACAGAAAGTTTGGCGGACTATTGGTTTCGCTCCCAAAAAAGATAATAACAAAATCTACGAACGCTTTCGTTTAGCCTCAGATAAGTTTTTCGACAGAAAACGTGAGTTTTATAATCAGAATAAGGAAGAGCAAAATAATAACCTTCAGTTGAAAACAGATTTATGTATTCAGGCTGAAGCTTTGAAAGACAGTACTGATTGGAAGAAAACTGCAGATGAATTTATTGCTATTCAAAAAGCTTGGAAAGAAATAGGGCCAGTTCCTCGTAAATATTCCGATTCAATATGGAAACGATTCCGTGCCGCTTGTGATTATTTCTTTGAAAATAAGGCTAAACATTTCTCTTCGATAGATAATGAACAACTCGAAAATTTGAGGTTGAAGAAAGAACTTCTTATCGAGGTTAAACAATTTGCATTAACAGGTGATGATAGTGCTGATTTGGATAAGTTAAAAGATTTCCAAAGAAGGTTTACTGAAATAGGACATGTTCCGTTTAAAGAAAAAGATGCTATTCAGAATGAGTTTCGTGAAGTAATCAACAAGCATTTTGATACATTGCGTGTTGATGAAAGACGTCGGAACCTGATGAAATTCAAGAATAAAGTAGCAAATAATACTTCAACAGGGAAAGGCTTGAGCAAAAATCGCTTCGAACGCGAAAAATATATGACCAAGTTAAAACAGTTGGAGACCGATTTAGCCTTACTCGATAACAATATTGGTTTCTTCGCCAATACTAAGAATGCTTCGGCTCTGATTGACGATGTTAATCAGAAGATAGCAAGTACAAAAGAAAAAATTGAGTTCCTGAAAGAAAAAATCAGGATTATGGATGCGATGGAAGATGATGAATAGTCTTTATACTAAAGCCCGCTGTTAAGGCGGGTTTTTTGTTGTTAATCCTTCATTAAATTTTTCAACATTTTTTCGAGCTAAGTTTAATTAATTAACTTTGCTCGCTTTAAAAACAATTAAAATTTAAAGTTTTGTCAGCAACTAGGTACATCTTTGTTACAGGAGGGGTTACGTCCTCACTTGGAAAAGGAATTTTGGCCGCTTCTTTGGCAAAGTTATTACAGTCAAGAGGTTATTCTGTTACAATACAAAAGTTGGATCCTTACATTAATGTCGATCCGGGAACTTTAAATCCATACGAACATGGAGAATGCTTTGTGACTGATGATGGTGCCGAAACCGATTTGGATTTGGGCCACTACGAACGTTTTTTGAACGTTCCTACTTCGCAGGCCAATAATGTGACAACCGGAAGAATTTACCAATCAGTAATTAACAAGGAACGTAGAGGCGATTATCTTGGAAAAACTGTACAGATTATTCCTCATATTACCGATGAAATTAAACGTAGAATTAAGGTATTGGGTTCAAAAGGTAAATATGATATTGTTGTTACCGAGATTGGAGGTACAGTTGGCGACATTGAGTCGTTGCCTTATATCGAGTCGGTTCGGCAATTAAAGTGGGAATTGGGTTCTAATGCATTAGTCATTCATCTCACATTGGTTCCTTACCTGGCTGCTTCAGGCGAATTAAAAACAAAACCTACCCAACATTCAGTAAAAGCCTTGCTCGAAAATGGAGTTCAACCAGATGTACTTGTTTTGCGAACAGAGCATGAGTTAAGTACTGAGTTGCGCAGAAAAGTTGCTCTTTTCTGTAATGTTGAGCGCGATGCGGTTGTGCAATCTATTGATGTTTCAACAATTTACGATGTCCCTAATAAGATGCGTGAAGAGCGTTTAGATGAAATTGTTCTTCGCAAAATGGGTCTTTCATCAAAAGAAGAACCCCAACTTGACGATTGGAACGAATTTCTAAGGAAGTTAAAAAATCCGAATCATGAAATTGAAATTGGTCTGGTTGGAAAATATGTAGAACTTCAGGATGCCTATAAGTCAATTAGTGAGGCAGTTATACATGCTGGGGCAGTTAATTCATGTAAAGTTAAAGTGAGGTTTGTCCATTCTGAAAAAATAACTGAAGAAAATGTTGCTAAAAAACTGGAGGGGCTGAAAGGAATTATTGTAGCCCCTGGGTTTGGTCACCGTGGAATTGAAGGAAAGATTATTGCTACTCGTTATGTCCGTGAAAATAATATTCCTTTCTTTGGTATTTGTTTGGGAATGCAAATTGCAGTGATTGAGTTTGCCCGTAATATTTTAGGTTTTGCAAATGCCGATTCGACCGAGATGAACGACAAAACCGAATATCCGGTTATTGACCTTATGGAAGAACAAAAGGGCATAACAGAAAAAGGTGGAACAATGAGGCTGGGAGCCTATAAATGTATTATTTCAGATAATGAAACTAACATTTATAAAGCTTACGAAAAACATGAAATTAAAGAGCGACATCGTCATCGTTACGAGTTTAACGACAAGTATTTGGCTGATTTTCAAAACGCAGGAATGAAAGCTGTAGGATTAAACCCGGATACTAACCTTGTTGAAGTTATTGAAATACCTGCGCATAAATGGTTTGTTGGTGTGCAGTTTCATCCTGAATATAGCAGTACAGTTTTAAAACCTCATCCGTTGTTTGTTGCTTTTATAAAAGCAGCGCTCGGTAATTAAATTAACATTTTTATATGGATAGAAATTCGATAATTGGTGTAATTCTTATTTTTTTAATTCTAATTGGCTTTAGCTATTTCAACAAGCCTTCCGAACAGCAAATTGCCGCAGCTAAACATCAGCGCGATTCTATAGAGCAGGTTCGTATTGAACAGGAAAAGGAAATCGCTCAGGAAAAGAAGCTGGATGAAACACAGGCAACAATGTCGACAGCATCGCATGGCGATAGTGTTTTAACTGCAGTTGATCAGGCCAGAAAAGAAAAATTTGGAGCTTTTGCCTCAGTTTCAGTTGGAAAAGAAAAATTTTATACCATTGAGAATAACTTGATAAAGGTAACTTTCTCGAATAAGGGAGGTCGGATTTATTCAGTTGAATTGAAAAATTATAAAACCTACCAGGGAAAACCACTTATCTTATTTGAAGGAAATACCAGTAAGTTTGGGTTAAATTTCTTTTCACAAAACAAAAGTATTGAAACCGAGTCGTTTTACTTTATTCCTTCTGATTCTGCTGCAAACCAAGTGATTAGTGGTCCTGTTGTTAAAAAAGGACATGAAGGTATAGAGGATTATAATATAAAAAATAAAGGCGAATCAAAAGTCTTTACGATGCGACTTCCTATTAGTGATGGTAAATATCTTGAATATAAATATTCATTGGCTTATAACTCATATTTAATTGGTTTTGAGCTGAATACGAAAGGTATGCAAGATTTAATTACTCTTACTTCAAATTCACCAAGTTTTAACTGGGCAATTGCTATGCCACGTCAGGAAAGACAGTCAAAATATGGCGAAGACAATTATTCTACAATATATTACAAATTTCAGGACGATGATGTTGAAAAACTTTCAACAAGCAAATCCGGTTCTGAAAGTTTACGAACTAAAACTCAATGGATCAGCTTTAAACAATTATTTTTTGCTTCGACTTTGATTGCAGAAACGCCGCTTCCTTCGGCTGATATTAATACTGAGCTGACAAAGGAAGACCCGCTGTATGTAGGTAATTTTAAAGCCGACATTTCGTTGCCTTACGAAGGAAAGGATTCGGAAAGCGTAAAAATGAAATTCTATTTTGGACCAAGCCATTATTCTACTCTTAAGCAATATGGGCTTTCTCTTGAAAAGCAGATAAATCTTGGCTATGCCATTGTTCGACCTGTAAATAAATGGATTATTATCCCAACGTTCAATTTCTTACGTCAGTATATCAACAATTTTGGTATAATTATCTTGTTACTTACTATTTTTATTAAGTTGCTTATTTTTCCATTTACCTATAAATCATACCATTCTCAGGCAAAAATGAAGGCTTTAAAGCCCGAAATTGACGAGATCAACGCTAAGTATGGGAACGATAAGGCAATGGAAAAGCAACAGGCAACGATGAATCTCTATAAAAAAGCCGGGGTTAATCCGTTGGGCGGATGCTTACCAATGTTGTTCCAGTTCCCGGTTTTGGTCGCTATGTTCTTTTTCTTTCCCACTTCTATTGAATTAAGGCAACAAAGTTTCCTTTGGGCAAACGATTTATCAACTTATGATTCAATTTTTACATTACCATTTAACATTCCGTTGTATGGAAATCATGTAAGTTTATTTTGTTTGTTAATGACAATCACTACCATTATTTCAACCTACATGAATTCGCAAACTCAGAGTACTGAGGCTATGCCAGGTATGAAAACAATGATGTATCTGATGCCTGTCATGTTCTTATTCATCCTGAACGGATATGCATCTGGTCTAAGTTATTATTACTTTTTGGCGAATGTTATTACGATAGGACAGATGTATGCTTTCCGATTTATGATTGATGAGGAAAAAATCAGAGCACAAATCCAGATCAATAAAAAGAAACCGGTAGTCAAATCAAAATTTCAGCAAAAGCTGGAAGATATGTCCAAACAGCAGGGAATAAAACCTAGAAAATAATTAGTGGAACAAGCCATGAGAGAAAATTCTCTGCGTACAAGAGGATAAATTGTACTAATGGCGATTCTACCGGTACATTTGGACGCGTGTATGGAAAATAAAATCAAATTATAAATACTTGAAAATGCTGCTTCTTTGGCAGCATTTTTTATGCCTTACAACTATATTTTATTTCGTTCGATGTATAACCCAAGTTCGATAGATAAGTTTCTGTTTTAATGAATGTTTCTCATAGATAGCTAGATTATTCACAAATCCACTAAAAAACTTCTTGCCCATTTCGTTGGTACTTTTCAGCATTCATGAATGTCTCTTTATGGTTGTTGTCAGACTTGAATAAAAGAAATAATGGAAAAAATATTACTATAAGATCAGTGATCATTCGAAAAAAAAGGCCGTCTATTCTGCGATAAAACAGTATAGACGGCCTTTTCTACTTATTTTTAGTCTTTAAGCTTTAGGTAATATTTTTAATATCTGTCCAACTTTAAGACTAGTGGCTTTGGTTATATTGTTAAGTTTCATTATATCGTTGTTGGTAACACCAGGAAATTTCTTAGCAATAGTCCAGAAATTATCACCTTTACAAACCTTATAATAAACATACTCAGCTTTTTCGTTTTGAGCGTTATTTTTGCTAATAACATCTTGTTTATTTTCTGGTTGAGCTATTGGTTTAACGTAAGGTTGCTGGCTGTCTGATGCTGTCGCAGTATTTGTACTTGTGTTAGTTTGCGTAGTGTTTTTAGTTGCTAGTTTTTTATTATTGTTTGTAACAGGTTTTTCTTTTAACGATTTCTGTCGTTCAGCAAAACTTCTTTTATCAAGTTTTGAGAAATATTCACCTTGTCCCTCTTGCACGTAAACAACTAATTTTTGTCCCGCTTTGAGAAAGTTTTTATGAATTCCATTCCAATATTTTATATCAGAGCTTCGTACTCTAAACCAAGAGGCAATCAGTCCTAAATTATCTCCTTTTTTTACTGTATAATAAACTTTATCACGTCCTTTGACATTAGGGATGTACCTGGCAAAATTATCCTGAGGATTGACAATTTGATTATTTGGGAAAAATTCAGCACGTCGATGATCATGTATTGTCGATTCATTCTCAAGGTATGCAGAAATTTCGTCTTGAGGAATTACCAAACTATACGGTCGATCTTTGCTTGCTGGAATAATATCCCGGCGATACTGTGGGTTTAAACTTCTTAACTGTTCAACGGGTATTCCTAATACTTCGGAAACCTGATTAAAATGTAGATAGTCGTTTACCATCAAGGTATCAGTAATTATAGGAAAATCAGGTGATTTGGGCAGAATATTATGGTTTTGGTAAAAATTCATCACATAATTTGCCGCAATGAAAGCAGGAACATATCCTCTGGTTTCTTTGGGCAAACGATAGTAAATTTTCCAATAATCTTTAGCATCTCCGCATCTTTTTATAGCTTTATTCACGTTCCCTGGACCGCAATTATAAGCAGCAATAACCAGATGCCAATCTTTATATATGTTGTAGAGGTCGCGTAAATAACGTACAGCTGCATCGGTTGCTTTAATCGGGTCACGCCGTTCGTCAACGAATGTACTAATTTCAAGTTTGTACATTTTACCGGTAGAATACATGAATTGCCAAAGACCCACTGCACTGGCTGTCGAGTTAGCTATAGGATTCAAAGCTGATTCAATGATTGGCAAATATTTTAGCTCCATTGGCAAATCATATTTGGCTAAGGCTTCTTCGAACAGAGGGAAGTAGTAATTCGCAAGCCCAAGCATAATAGCAACCAGTTTGGGTTTACGTACAGTATACATGGTAATGAAACCTTTTACTGTGTTGTTATACGACATACTTACAGCCGACTGTAACGATTGTAATCGTTGTATGTAAGTCGAATCAGGAAGTGTTTGTTTAAGGGTGTCGGCTTCAGCTAGTTCGGTGCTGTCAAGTAAAAAGGCATTTTGAACATACCAGCTATTTACCAAACTGTCAAGTTTATCCGAAAAGATTTTATTCAGTGTTTCATCTGGAATTGAGTAGTACTTTTCGTAGCCATCAAGCGTATCAATAGCGCTTACATTAATGGTACAGGCCTTTCTGATATTTTCTTTTCGTGATGCGAACACATTAGAGCTGAGTCCGGCAATTGTTAGTAAGACCAATGTCAGTTTAAATAATCTCATAAGCTCTTATTAAAAAGTGAAAATGCAATGTATGCCAAATAATTTCTGATCAGCGCACATCATTGGTGCAGGAACCCAATTAATGGCTAAATTATCGCTGATATCGAAATTAAAGAAGTGGGCATCAACACTTGCATCTATAATATTAGCTGCATAAAATGCAACAGTACTAATTATGACTAAATCTCTGTTACGCCTTGCGGCGTCTTTTGCATCTTTGAGAGTGGCTGTGAATTGAGTAATCTTACCATCTTCAAAATAAACTGGGTTTACATCCAAATTCTTGAACGAATTCGTATTCGGGTCTTCGTCAATAATATCAGAGTAAGCGTGTTTATATTTCACATACTGATCGTTGTTAAAGTTAATAAAGTATCCGAAAGTTACAAAGCCTCCATAAACTAATGGTACTTTCCAGTATTTTCTGTTGTAAATCTGGCCCAGGCCGGGCAATATAGCCGAATATATAGTAGCTTTTCGGGGCGAATGCCTGGCAGTTATTTTTTTTATTTCAAGCGAATCAGCTACATTTTTTTGGCTATAGGCAGAAAATCCTGTTGCAAAAAACAGGATCAAAAATAGCCCGATAAATAGCCGGTTAAATAGTATCGTTTCTTTCTTTTTATGCATCTAACTTATCAAGGATTCCTAAAATTCGCTCCAAATCCTGAGATGAATTAAACGGAATGACAATTTTACCTTTTCCGTTCTGATCCATCCTAAAATCAACTTTTGTTTGGAAATGTTGGTTTAGGTGATTGTTTAAATCCTGATATTCTGAAGGAAATTTAGGTGTTTTATTTTTATCAGAAGATTGAAATCCGGCAGCGCTTTCATTATAATTTCTTACAATCTCTTCTACTCGGCGTACCGAAAAATCATTTTTTATGATTTCATCATAGATCATCAATTGCATTTCTGTATCCTGAATATTAACTAATGCACGGGCATGACCCATTGATATGCTTTTTTCTACTATTCCTTTCTGAATTCGTGCAGGAAGTTTTAGCAAACGGAGATAATTGGTAACAGTCGAACGTTTTTTACCTACACGGTCGCTCAGGCTTTCCTGCGTAAGTTTGCACTCTTCAATTAATCGCTGATAACTTAATGCAATCTCAATCGCATCAAGATCTTCTCTTTGAATATTCTCAACAAGGGCCATTTCAAGCATGGCGTCATCGTTGGCAGTACGAACAAATGCAGGAATAGTGGTAAGTCCGGCAATTTTCGATGCTCTGAATCGTCTTTCCCCAGCTATAATCTGATATTGATCATCATCAATTTTACGAAGTGTAATAGGTTGTATAATCCCAATTTCCTTAATTGAACCAGCCAATTCATTCAACGCTTCTTCGTCAAATTTGGTTCTGGGCTGATAAGGGTTTGCAACAATTTTTGAAATTTCAATTTCATTAATTGAAGAACCTGCCACAACTGGTACCGGAATCTCATTGGCGCCATCAATTAAAGCGCCTAAACCTCTACCTAAAGCACTCTTTTTTGCCATAATGAATAGGATCTATATTTTTTCAGAATTTTTTACTTTAGTTAATCCGTTATTTTGTAAAATTTCACGGGCAAGACTCATGTAACTTGTTGCTCCTTTAGATGTTGCGTCGTACAAAATTGCAGGTTGCCCGAAACTTGGAGCTTCACTCAATTTAATGTTGCGTTGAATGACCGATTCAAATACCATATCCTGAAAATGTTTTTTCACTTCTTCCTGAACTTGGTTTGACAAATTTAACCTCGAATCGTACATCGTCAGTAGAAAGCCTTCGATTTCAAGCTCAGGATGTAGTTTTGACTGGATGATTTTAATTGTGTTTAATAGTTTTCCCAATCCTTCAAGTGCAAAATATTCGCACTGAACAGGAATAATTACTGAATCAGCAGCAGTTAAGGCATTTACAGTTATTAAACCCAGCGAGGGAGAGCAATCAATTAAAATAAAATCGTAATCGGCTCTAATTTTCTCAATTACATATTTAAGTACTTTCTCCCTGTTGGGAAGATTGAGCATTTCTATTTCAGCACCAACCAAGTCTATATGTGATGGTATGATATCTAATCCTTGTATTTCTGTATTTAAAATAATTTTTCGAGGATCTAGTTCATCAACTATACACTCATATATGCTTGTTTTTACATTTTTGACATCGAATCCGACTCCTGAAGTGGCATTTGCCTGTGGATCTGCATCAATTATTAAAACCTTATACTCTAAAACGGCTAAACTCGCTGCCAGATTAATTGCAGTTGTGGTTTTTCCTACTCCGCCTTTTTGGTTAGCAAGTGCTATTACTTTTCCCATATAAAAAAATCCTTATTTGGTAAGTTCCAAAGTTAATATTTAAAACTAAACCCTACCTGTAAAATTTATTAATTAACCTTAATTGATTTGTAATATACTGACGATCAATTAAGTAGAAAAATGACTTTATAATTGGCTTTTGTTTTATTAATATTCTTTTTCTTGATATTTTTTGTTTTGAAATTTCCTGCAAATTTCAATTTATTTGCAAGATCAGAACTATTTTTTCTCATTGATTTATTAATTAAATAGCAGAAAATCAATGTATACTAATTTTTTTTCATAGTTTATAAACTACTGATAACTAGTAATATTTTGATCTTATATTACTCATCTTTCGAAACTTTATTTATCATTTCGGGGCACAAAAGTAATAAAATATAAGGATGTAAATAAAGAATAGAACAGTTTTGGCTTATAAACACGAATGGGAACAAACCTTGTCGGAATGTTCCCATTCACCTTTGGTTAACCTTTAGGTTTTCCTTAGTGCCAGACTACGGTTATTAAAGCTGGCTGTTCCATCCGGTTTCTTCAACCATTTTTCCCAACCTTAAGCTTTCCTGTATAACCTGTTACAGTTTTACATTTCAGCCGTTCGTTCGACGTTTCCTGCGAATTGTCTTCCCGAACAAAGTTCCTGTTCTGACTTCCTTTTGCTCTTTCGAGTTCCTGGAAAAACTACTTTATCCGAAGATTAGTTTGTTTTAGCTTTTATACAACCGAAATTGTTTTTCGCTCTGTCATACAGAATCAACATTTAATGAACGTTATACGATCAACTTTGTTGACGAACCTCATTTCTTACGGCTCAAACTTCAGCTTTTTCAGAACGCGAATTTTTAATTCGTACGATCGGTTTTCTGATTCAACTAAGTATCATTTTTCCTTTCCGTTCCTATTAGCAACTTTTTATCGCTCGTCTGATGATATAAAATTAATAAAATGGATGCACCAAAGTCAAGTGTTTTTGTAAATAAGAATGAATACTTTGATCTCATTAGTTATTAACAATTGTTGATAACTTTTAAGTAGCTTATATACTGAATGATATGTTAAAATATTTTGCCTTTCGAAATACTTATGAACATTTTCGACAAATACAAATTCAGCTCTTTAATCTGAAACGTATTGTGTAATTCATTGATTTATTGAAGATTTATCTTCTGCTTAAGCGCTATTTCTAATCCTTCTTCAAGTCTGAATTCGGCTGTTTCAATTCCGGATTCTTTTAATGCTGCCATAAATCCTTCATTCATCATTCTTCCTGCTCGCAAGGGAAATTCAATTAGAGCCGGAAATGTGGATTCATTCTCAGGATGACTGTAAAAGTCGAGACAAGTTTGCAAATTGGTAGAAAGGTAAATTCGGCAGGCCATTGGTCGGGCAAAATAAATTGCACAAGCTCCATTACTTAGAAGCGGACAAGGCGATTTGTAATTAAGTATCTGCTTTTCATTAAGTCCTGAAATGATTTTATTCTTTGATTCACAGCGTTTTATAATATTAGACAAATCTTTTTCTGAAAAATTTTCTTTTATCTTTTCGCTTAAATAATGTAATTCATAAGAATTTGCAAAAACCGGCTGATGGCAGCACCATTGACATCCTTTTAAACAGGTAACTTTCTTGTTTTGCCGCGTTGCCAGGGCAATTATTGAATCATTTAATCCATCAATTGCCTGATATATAGATTCTATTGCTTGAAATAGAGTTTCAGTTGTCAGTCCATTTTTTATTGCCGATTGGGCAAGCTTATAACCATCAAAGTAAAAAATCCGATCGTTTTCACTCAAATTATAACTCATAGAGATTATCTTTTTTTCTCCAAATGTAATTTAGTTTTTACGAAAGGCTATATTTGATTTCATGTTTTAATACCACAATATTATCATGAAACTAGTCGTGAACGATACTTTTTATTTTTACAAGTGTTTCTCATGGTAAATTTCAATAAAAACCAAAAATAATGTTTTGCAGATGAAGAGAGTGTTTTTGCTAATTATAGTTGGATTTTGTAACCTGACATATTCCAATTCTGTTTCATATTTACCAATTCCATCAACCGAATTGGTGCATCATACCTATTATACATTGTCGTACAACGAGAAATATGAACAGGCTAACTGGGTATATTATGTACTTACTGATAGCATGGTAATTGCGGGCGGGCAGGAAAGGAGTAATAAGTTCAAAATTGATCCCCTGGTACCATCAGGTTCAGCAAAGTCATCAGATTATACTAAAAGTGGTTACGATCGGGGCCATTTGTGCCCTGCCGCTGATATGGATTTTAACCCGGTTGCAATGGAAGAGAGCTTTCTGATGTCGAATATTTGTCCTCAAGCTCCCGATTTTAATCGAGGTATATGGAAAGATCTTGAGTCGGCAGTTCGTGGATGGGCCAGGACAAAGCACAAATTATTTATTGTAACAGGTCCGGTGTTTTCAGAAAATAAGGGAAAAATAGGACAAGATCAGGTTGTAATTCCAGGTTATTTTTATAAAGTTCTTTATACTACATCTCCTCAGCCTGAAATTATAGCTTTTGTTTTGCCTAATCAGAAAAGCGATCGTCCATTGTCTGATTTTGTGATTTCGGTTGATGATTTAGAGAAACTTACAGGGATTGACTTTTTCTCCCAGCTTCCTGACGAACTTGAGAACCGAATTGAAAGTAAGGTTGAATTAGCTGGATGGTTTAGCGGACTAAAAGTTCATGAACCTGTTACTGCGCAAATTACATTAGCGGAAAAGCAAAATTTAACTGTGAAATCAGATTATAATTTTTACTTAATAGTAGTTCTTATTTTATTTATTGCCGTGGTTTTGGTTTCGTTTCGTGGTTTTAAGAAGAAAAAGTAGGTTGACTTTAAATTCTTTACGCGGTATTAATGGCATTTATTCTGAGAATAAGAGAGCTAGAATTTAAGTTGCCGGCAAAAAAAGGTTGACATTTAAGTTCGTTAAAGGGCCATTATTGACCTTTAGGTAAATTTTTACTAATTGTAAAATAGAATGTACTTCCAACATTAACCTGGCTTTCAATCCAGATACGGCCATTGTGCTTTTCAACGAACTCTTTGCACAGGAGAAGCCCAAGTCCTGTTCCTTTCTCGTTTTGAGTTCCTTTTTTGGAGTAATTCACTCCAACCTTAAATATTTTGTCAATATCCTCCTGTTTTATTCCAGTTCCGGTATCGGTAACCGAAATTTGTATTTCTGAATAGGTCTCTATTGCTCTTATTTCAATTTTGCCCTGGTTGAACGTGAATTTTAAAGCATTGGAAATCAAATTTCTTAATATTGTTTCAACCATATTTTTATCAGCTGTTACAATTATACTGTCTGGAATATAATTGATAATCGCAATCATTTTGCTATTTGCTTTTTCAATCATAAGTCCGATAATTTCATTGGTCACTGTTTTTAGAACTAACGTTACGGGTTGAAAAGGCATTTTTGATTGTTGGAAACGAGCCCAATCCAGTAAATTTTCGAGTAATTGGTACGTGTTTAGCGATGTCGTATTAATAATTCCAGCATATTGGGAAATAGCTGAAACCTCAAGTTCCTGGGCTTCATTTTTAATTATTTCGCTTAAGCCAATTATGCTGTTAAATGGACTTTTCAAGTCATGTGCAATGATTGAGAAATATTTATCTTTAGTCGCATTGAGTTCCTTTAATTCTTCGGAATATTTTTGTAGCTGAATTTCTGACATCCGGCGTTCAGTTATATCCCGGACTACACCTTCGTGGAAAATAATTTTTCCACTATTATCTTTTATGTACCAGCCGTGGTCTTCTACCCAAACAGCTGTTGCATCTTTTTTCTTCAATGCATAAATATCAAGAATTCCTTTGTTTTCCTCTAAATTATGACTAACACGATCTTCAATATTAAAGTATAGTTGGGTATTAATGTCGATTGCAAGTAGTTCTTCTTTATTCGAATACCCAAGCATTTTAACCATAGCATCATTAACTTCAACAAATTTTCCTTCAGGTGTGCTTTGGTAATATCCATCGGGCATTGTTTCAATTAAATTACGGTATTTAATTTCGCTTTGTCTAAGCTTTTCTTCGGCATTTTTTCTGTCAGTAATATCCCTGCCTATTCCTAAAACACCAATTAAATTTCCTTTATTGTCGTACATCGGAGTTTTAATAGTTTCAAGTAATGCGTTATGCCCGTCGCTTGCAAATGTTACCCATTCTTCATTACTGGTCGGTTTTCCTGCTCTGATAGCTATCCTATCGTTATCTCTGAAAAAATCAGCAAGTTCTTTATCCACAAAATCGTAATCGGTTTTCCCTGAAATTTCGTCAACCGTAGCTCCAAAAAAGTTTTCAAACATCAAGTTACAGGTAAGGAAGATGCCATTTATATCCTTGAGCCAAATCAGGTCAGGAATTGTTTTTATTAAGGTACTTAATTGAGTTTCTTTAGCTTGAAGTTTTTCCTCCACCTGTTTTCGGTATGAAATATCGGAGGCAACTCCAACCATTCCTAGTATTTCTCCCTGTTCGTTTTGGATGATTGATGTTGAAAGAGCTATTGGAAAGTCAGTTCCATCTTTTCTTTTATTCAATATTTCACCTTGCCAACCTGATCCTATGTCTGTTCTAAATATTTCATTTATAACTTCAGTATTATTTATTGGAGAGCAAACAATGGTAATGTCTTTCCCCGTTAATTCATTAATATCATTATATCCATAAGTTTTTAAAAATGCCTCATTAACAAATAATATTCGGTTTTCAGTATCTGTAATACTTATTGATTCGTTGATACTTTTAATTGCGTGAGCCATCAGAAGTATTTGTTTTTCAGATGTTACTCTTTCCGTAATGTCAATAAAACTCCAGATTCGCCCAACAGGTTTACCTTCTATCATTTGCGGGCCTGAATATCTTTCTAAAACACGTCCATCGGTCAATTCTATTTGATCATGACTTTCAACTTCAGGATTGTCGTACAAAAACTTTATTTTCGAAATAAATTGATCCGGATGTTTAAGGAGTGGTAATACTGACTTAATTGCTGTTGAATCAATTCTTGATTCCAGTATTTCGTTGGTTAAGTAAAATAAGTCTTTTAAACGCTTGTTATAACTTATTATTTTCCCATTGAGGTCAACAACTAAAATTCCGTTACTGGTCGAATCAAGTGTCGCTTGTAATACGGAAAGCGATTGTTTCAGTTTTTCTTCTGTTAGTTTACGTTCTGTTAAATCACGGATAGTTCCTTCAATGCCGTTTTTTTTCCCAAATTCATCGAATGTAAAATGAGCATTTACCGAAGCCCAAATTTCCTGATTATCCTTGTTCTTTAGTATGACTTCAAAATCAAGCGCTTCTCCGCTTTTCCGAATTTCTTTGATAAGGTTTAGCCTGGTATCAGGATTGACATAAAATTTTTCGATTGGTTGCCCAATAATATCTGAATGGATATACTTTGAATATCGTTTAATCGAAGGGCTAATTTCAGTTATTATTCCATTCAGATCGGTTCTGTAAAATACATCCTGTATATTTTCGAATATTTTCTTGTATTTAAGTTCCTTTTGATCTAATTCAAATTCCTTGCTTTTGAGTTTCGATAAGTCTTTAATAGTAAATAGCTTATAATCTGTATTCTCATATCTAAAAAGATTCCCCTTAACCTCTGTATCAATAACGGTACCATTCTTTTTAATGAATTTCCAGCTGAATTTAATTGAATCAGTTGTTTTTAATTTTCGATTTATCTCCTGAATTTTGTCGTCCGTAATTATATCGTCATTTTGATTATCAGGGCATAAATCAGTAAATCGACAGTCGATCAAGTCATGTTTGGAGGAATATCCTAGTAAGGCTAAAGTAGCATCATTGCAATCAATAACCTTAGCGTTGAATAAAAGAATGATTGCTTGATCTGCATTTTTAAAAAGAAGGCGATATAGTTCATTACTTTTAAATGAACTTTCAATAATATCCATGCCTTCAACCCAATCCATATTGCTTATTTTGGGAATTCTGTTTATGAATAAAATATACGAAATAATAGTTGGCGATCAAATATGTTTAAGAAGCACATAATCTCCAATTTTATCTCTTTTAAGTCGTTTTAAGTTTTGTTACTCAGCGAATTCACCATCCAGAAAGAGAAAACATTTATATAATTCCAAAACGATTGAATAACTTGCTCCGGGATATTAAGTTTTGATAGCACTTCTATGTAGCATTTGAGCCAAACAATACGGGCTTCAGCCGTAATTTCGAATGGGGCATGTCGTGAAGCGAGCATAGGTTTTCCACGATTTTCATTAAAATAAGGATATCCTCCACAAATCTGGATAAAAAAGTCAGATGAACGTTGTTTGGCTTTGTCGAGCTGTTCTTCAATTCTTGGGAATAGATGCTTTATTTCGCTCTTACTTAACAAATCGTAATGATCGCTAACTAGCTTACGTATACCTTCTTCTTTCATCAACTTTAAAAATTCAGCGGAAGGTAGTGTTACAGTCGGTCGTAGCCCAAATTCGTATTGGTTAATTGTAAAATTCATGGTTGAAATTATTCAGAAATGAAAAGAAATCAGTTGGAATGATAACAAATCAGGAGCTGATAGGTTGTTCGAAATGGTAAAACCTTTTTGATAAATTATTAAAATATTGAAAGAATGTTGTTTATAAAATTTATTCTTGAATTTGTAGAAAAAATAAAATCTGTATCTTGAAAACAAAAAAAACCAGAGTTATGAACGAACAAATTCAACAAATTGCTTCGCGAATAAAAGAATTGCGCGAAATTGCCGGTATCTCGGCAGAAAGCTTTGCAAATGAACTGGATATCGAAAAAGGGCTTTTGCTTGAGTTTGAGAAAGGTGAAATAGATATTCCTGTAGGTTTTTTGTATAAGGTAGCCCATCGTTTTAATCTCGAACTTTCGGCTTTGTTAAGAGGCGATGAGCCTAAACTTCATGTTTACTCAGTTACCCGTAAGGGAAAAGGTTTAAATGTTGATCGCCGGAAACAATATAAATATGAAAGTCTTGCTTCTAATTTTGTGCATAAAAAAGCTGAACCTTTTATCGTAACAGTAGAACCAGATGCTCCATTGGAATTCAACAGCCATCCAGGCCAGGAATTTAATTACGTACTTACCGGTGCTGTGATTGTTATTGTTAATAATCATGAAGTTACTTTAAATGAAGGTGATTCCATTTTTTTCGATGCTAATTATCAGCACGCTATGAAAGCTTTAAACGATAAACCGGCGCAGTTTCTGGCCATCATTGTATAACTTAATCTAACTTCAAACGAATTTTAACTATGGTTCTTGATAAATACCTTTCGCAAATTGATTTTTCATCCTATCAGGATTTTGCTGAAAATTATAAAGTAATGGTTCCTGAGAATTTTAATTTCGCTTTCGATGTTGTTGATGAAATAGCTCTGAAATCGCCCCAAAAAATTGCTATGGTTTGGTGTAACGATTTGGGCGAGGAGCTGATTTTTACATTTGCTGATATGAAAAAATACAGTGATAAAGCAGCAAATTTCTTTCAGTCAGCAGGTATTAAAAAAGGAGATCCGGTAATGCTTATACTGAAACGTCGTTACGAGTTTTGGTTTTGTACATTAGCCCTCAATAAAATAGGGGCAATTACCATTCCGGCAACACATTTGCTAAGCACGAAAGACATTATTTACCGGAACAACGCAGCCGATATTAAAATGATTGTATGTGTGCCTGAAGCTGAAGTAATTCACCATGTTGAAGAGGCAGAATCTAAATCGCAAAGTTTCAAGGTAAAAGCTGTGGTTGGTGAAAATAGAGAAGGTTGGTTAAATTTAAGTGAAGGGATTGAACGCAGTTCTGAAAATTTTTCCCGTCCTGTTGGCAACTTGTCGACAAAAAACGATGATATAATGCTTCTCTATTTTACTTCGGGAACAACTGGAATGCCTAAAATGGTGAACCACAATTTTATTTATCCGCTGGGACATATTCTTACCGCCAAATACTGGCAAAATGTGATTGATAATGGTTTGCATTTTACAGTTGCTGATACGGGCTGGGCAAAATCGGCCTGGGGAAAAATATACGGTCAATGGCTTTCTGGTAGCGCAGTAATGACTTTTGATTTCGATAAATTCATTCCTAAAAACCTGATGGACGTAATTGTAAAATATAAGGTTACAACTTTCTGTGCCCCTCCTACAATCTACCGTTTCCTGATCAAGGAAGATCTATCTAAATTTGATTTGAGTGCCCTGAAATATTGCGTGGTAGCGGGCGAACCATTAAATCCTGAAGTATACAAGCAATTTTTTGATGCAACCGGAATTCGGCTGATGGAAGGTTATGGCCAAACAGAAATGACTGTCTCGCTGGCAACCTATTCGTGGATGGAGCCAAAACCAGGCTCTATGGGTCGTCCATCACCAGGTTATACCATCGATTTGGTTGACGAAGATGGCAATTCATGCGAAGTAGGCGAGGAAGGGCAAATCGTAATTTATACTGATAAAAGTGTTCCAGTAGGCATGTTTAATGGCTATTATCGCGATGAAATTTTGACGAAAAAAGTTTGGCACGATGGTATTTATTATACCGGCGACATGGCTTGGCGCGACGAGGATGGCTATTACTGGTTTGTTGGCCGTGCAGATGATGTAATTAAAAGTTCGGGTTACCGCATTGGCCCGTTCGAAGTGGAGAGCGCCCTGATGGAACACCCGGCTGTTTTGGAATGCGCCATCACTGCAGTTCCCGATCCTGATAGGGGCCAAGTGGTGAAAGCAACCATTATCCTGACTAAAAACTACACAGCAAGTGACGAGTTGGCCAAAGAGCTCCAGGAGCATGTGAAACGGGTTACTGCTCCGTACAAATATCCGCGTATCGTTGAGTTTGTAAGCGAATTGCCAAAAACAATCAGTGGAAAAATCCGCCGCGTACAAATTCGCGAAGAAGATAAGAAAGAGTAAATTGTGATCAGTCGCTGTGTTCAGTAGAGTTTCGTCTCTGAAACCTGAACACTGCGACTGCATACTTTTTCAGCTATCTTTGCGGCGAATTAAAACGTTGCATTGTGACTTTTCAGGAATTAAATTTGAGCAATTCGTTATTGAATGCTTTGTCGGATTTGGGCTTTGAGAATCCGACACCTGTTCAGGAGGAAATATATCCTATAGTTTTGTCGGGGCGCGATGCTGTGGGCATTGCCCAAACAGGGACAGGTAAAACTTTTGCTTATTTGCTGCCCTTACTTCGACAACTTAAATTCTCCGACCAAAAGCATCCGCGCATATTAATTATTGTGCCTACCCGTGAACTGGTTTTGCAGGTGATTGGCGAAGTTGAAAAACTAGTTAAATACATGAACGTACGTGTTGCCGGAGTATACGGCGGAACGAATATCAATACTCAAAAACAGGTAGTTTACAACGGAATGGATATTTTGGTTGCCACTCCCGGGCGTTTGGTCGATTTGGTTTATACCGGAGTTTTGCGTGTGAATTCGATCCAGAAACTGGTGATTGACGAGGTCGACGAAATGCTGAACCTGGGATTTAGGCCACAACTGATGAATTTTCTGGATAGTTTACCGCAGCGCCGCCAAAACCTGATGTTCTCGGCTACATTGACAGATGAGGTTGCGCAGCTAATCAACGATTATTTCTATGAACCGGTGACCATTGAAATTGCAAGTCGTCAGACCCCGGTTGGGCAAATAGGTCAATACTATTATTTTGTACCTAATTTCAATACCAAAGTGAATTTGCTCGAAAACCTGCTTTGCAATACCAATGAATTTAAACGTGTTTTGGTTTTTGTGGAGAGCAAGCAGGTTGCCGACCGTTTGTTCGAAATGATTGATTCAAAATTTCCGGAGCAGATAGGTGTAATTCATTCCAACAAGTCGCAAAATTTCAGGATTAATGCGCTGGAACGATTTAAAAATGGTGTTTCGCGTATTTTGATTTCAACCGATGTGGCATCACGAGGTTTAGATATTCCCGATATTTCGCATGTTATAAATTTCGAAGTTCCTGAGTTGCCCGAGGACTACATTCACCGGATTGGCCGAACCGGAAGAGCGGAGAAAAGCGGGAATGCCATAAGTTTTGTGAATGAACCTGATATGAAAAGGCTTGCTTCGATCGAGAAATTTATGGATCGAGATTTGGAAGAAAAGCCAATTCCGTATGAGGTAAAAATCTCGAACATTTTCACCGACGAGGAACGTCCGGTGCTATTTGATAAAGATTACCTGGGTAAAACGCCTAACTTTTCTGAATCACAAGGAGCGTTTCACGAAAAGAAGGAAAAAAACAAAAAGGTTAATTTGGGTGGCCCTGGCGTTCGTAAACCCAAAAAAGAGGCACCTGTAAATCGTGGCGTTTTGAAGAAACGGGCGGCTAAGAAGCGATAGAAGAGATCGAGATGTTTTAAAAATGAGATTGTTATATTGGTGTAAATCCTTGAAATCGGAGTTACGAAACTTACGTTGATTGTGAAAAAAGGACAGAATGGTTATAATTTGCAAGTAGTTGAATATTCCCGAGCCGATGAAATTATAATTGTCAGGCATTCATAATTTGCAGAATTTTCAACGCATTTCGTTTATTCGAAAATTCGTCTTCCAGAATAATCCTTCGCTTTTCAATTTCTTCTGAAGTAAATTTCTGCTGAAAAAGCTGATGAATGGCGTTGATCATTTCTTCAGGAGTATTGGCCAGGTAACACAAATGCTCCAATCCGGTTTTGTGAATCATTGGAGCATTGGCTATGCAGAACCTTCCGGCGAATAACGATGCCAGTAATTTCAGTTTTAAGCCTGTATCCTGAAACGTTGGTAGTAGGCAGATATGTGCATTTTCAATCAATTCATCCATTTTCTCTCCTGAAGGATTGGCAATTACCTCAACATTGGGCAACGATTTAATTTTGCTGCTTATATCTCCCGACGGATTTTTTCCGGCAACAATTACTTTTTGCTGAAGCTTCGGAAACACATTTGCAATCAGGAAATTGACAGCCTGCTTGTTTTCGGCAACTGAAAGATTTCCATGGAATAAAATGTAATCACCTTTTCCTTCTTGTGACCGAATTTGGTTGAACGGATGAAATGCCGGAACAAAGTGTGAATTGCCAAATTTTCTGTCAAAATACAAATTATCGTTTGGCGAAATGGAAAGTAAATGATCTGCATTTTTCAGGATTTTTTCGTAGTTTCTGAGTTTGCAGGCTTCTATGCAAAAGAATAATTTTCTGAAGATATTACGTTCAACTTTCTGTAAATTCTGATAGTAGTCATGTTCAATATTGTGGGTACGAGCCAACTTCAGATGCTTTTTCAAAGATTCGCTGTTCAGGAAGTAACAGGTATGCAAACCTTCGAATAGTATGGGTGCTGGGTTTAACTCCAGGTTTCTGAGCAATTGATCGTCTTTTCGGGTAACTACAATATAGGGCTTGAATGAAAACTGATACAATAATCCTTTTTTACGCGGATAGTAAAATATCTTAATGCAATATTTTTCCAATTCAGTTGCCCTCGGACGATTATACTCGTAACAGTGAAGATATATGGAAACTCCGCATTTGGCCAACGCTTTTATTTTGTAAAAAATGTCAATTACTCCGCCATAGTCGGGTGGGTAGGGGATATTGAAAGCAACAATTTGAAGAGCTTTTTCCACTTCTTAAATTTTACCTAAATATAAAAGAAAAACCACGAATTGGCAACCAATTCGTGGTTCGTATAATCCCCTCTAAATCTTTTCGCCTTAAGCGAGAGAAATTTTCGGTTACATATATTCACATTACCTTCTTTTAATAAACTTCTTTTGTTGTCCCGACTTTTTAAGCCCACACCGTGAAAAGGAGTTGGGAAGGCGCTATTAAATTTTTCTTTCTTAACTGTTTATAAACTTAACAGGTTCAACTTAATTTCTTCATTTTCAAATTTTTCACCTCTTTTTATTCGTCAAGTTTAATTCCGCCATACCTACTCGTGATGTTTACTTTTCCGCCGCCCGAACCAACATTACCTTCAAGTTTAAATTTATGGTTGTCTTTTATTCTATTGCCTTTATACCTGCCCTCAGGGTATTTTATATCGCAATAATCGCAGCTTGCATCAATCGAATAGTTTAAGCCTGTAAGTCCAACGGTTATACCGCCATAACTATTCGTTATTGATATTTTCCCGAATTTCGGATCAACTTTATTAATTCGAACTGAACCGTATTCTGTATCCAAATCGAGATCGCCGGTTAGTAAATCGATTTTGTAATTAGTATACTTTGATACCGATTTCAGATGATCGATTTCGTCGATTGTATAACCATCGTATTTTGAGTCGAGGTTTAGTTTGCCAATTTTATGGAAATTAATACCCGAATATTTGGTTGTTAACTGGAGATTG
This sequence comes from uncultured Prolixibacteraceae bacterium, assembly GCA_937915865.1. Classification (GTDB taxonomy): domain Bacteria; phylum Bacteroidota; class Bacteroidia; order Bacteroidales; family Prolixibacteraceae; genus Aquipluma. The sequence goes on from CALGIG010000011.1 coordinate 66,507, forward strand.
TTAATCTCGTTGGCATAAAGTTTCGAGTATTTTATATCGATTTCTCCATCGTTAACGCTTTCGATATCAGCTTTCCCATAAGCAACCGATATTTTAACAGGAGACCCGGCCGGGCTGTGTAATTTGCCTGCTGTCATCGACCCGTAACTTACATCAAACGAACCATTGCCATACAGATCGCCGACAACTACGTTACCGTATTTGTTGGTGATATACAGATTTTTATCTTTAGGTGCATTAATCAGGTAATCAATAGAGAACGAATTATTTCCCTTAAATCCGTCTTCTATATCGGTGTTTCCATTTATCATGTCTCCATTTTTCTGGAGAGTGATTTTTATACGGTTCATCATATCCCTGGCTTTGCTTTCTGAAGCATTGTCAATGGTAATCAATACTTTAATGGTAATGGAATCGCCTCCCAAATCATTCACTTTTACTTCTCCAAATTTGTTGGAAATCTGGATACCTGATATTCCATTTTTCGACCATCCCTTCTTGTATTGTTTGGTATAATCGGCTCCAACTGCCCGAACCAAAGTGGCAGAGCAAAGCAGGAGTGCAATAATTAAGCTAAAGGTTGATTTCATTTTGTAAACGTTTATGTTGTTTTACTTCTTTTAACTTGTTGACAATTAATGATAAAACATTCATTCTTGCCTGATAATACTCCAACATGGCATTAATTACTCTTTCATCGTTTGGATTAGCTTTCAGGTCTTCGAGTAATTTCTGGTACATCTGGTCAAATTCCTTTTGTTCTTTTTGGAACATCTGTTTTTCTGAATCACTGATCAATCCTTCGTTTTCGAGCATTATTAGTTGTTTCATATCAGTTTGAATGGATGTAGTATAGTAGAATTCAACTTCGCGGTATTTAGGCGAAATAGATCCGAGAGAAATGTTGTCGTGCTTGTTGGGAGCCAGCCAGAGGCGCGCCTGATTAACAGCCAACAATGCAAAAACAACAATAGCAGCAATTCTGAATAGAGGCCGGAAATTGATGGAGCGCTTAGGTTTCGACGCTTTTTGAAGCCTGGCTTCAAATCGTTCGAAATGACCATCCCGGGGTTCCCTGTCATCAAACGATTTCCGGTTATTTATGATTAATCTTTCTAATTCGTCGTTCATAGCTTTTTAAAGTTAAAAGCCCCCTCTAAATCTTCTCGCTTAAAGCGAGAGAGACTTTTGGTTGCAAATATTCATAGTATCATCTTTTCAATAAACGTCTTTCATTATCTCACCTCTTTAAGCCCCCTTTTTCGGAGGGGGTTGGGGAGGCTTCCTAATTGTATTCAAACAATTCCTCCTTTTGCAACATTTCCCTGAGTTTCAGCTTAGCCCTCAGAAACTGCGATCTCGACGATCCGTTCGAAATACCCAGTATCTGCGCAATTTCTTCATGATCATATCCTTCCAACAGATAAAGGCTAAGTACTACACGGTATCCATCGGGTAAACTGTAAATCGACTTTTTTAACTTTTCCATTTGTATTTCAGAAATGCTTAGCTGTACTGTTTCTTCATCAGGAATTTTCTCATTCAATTCTTCAAATTTTACTTTTCGCTTTTTTAATTGATCGAGCGACCGATTGATGACTATTTTTTTCAACCAGGCTCCAAAACTAACTTCGCCACGATAGGTATCCAATTTTGTAAAAGCTTTCAGAAACGATTCCTGCATCACGTCTTCAGCCTCCACATCGTTTCCCACCATTCGTAAACTGACATTGTACATAGGCTTGTAGTACAATTTGTAAACTTCAAACTGCGCTTTTGTATCGCCCTTACGACACCTGTCGATTATTTCCTGATGGATATTTTGGTAAACCGTTTCCAACGTTCTTTTTTGTTTTCGGACTAATGACGACGATCGACCTTGCGATGTTGCATGAACTTGAAAAAAGTTCTGGGAAAGAATAAAAAAAGTCGGCTAATTCTCATTTTCTTCCAGAAATTTCATCAGAAGAATTAATTTCGGTTCATCGGTTGCATTAATTTTTATGGTATTAATAAAATCTATTACAGGCTGGTGTACAGGTTGCAGCAATTTAATCAGTTGCTTGCGCGAAATTATAAGGCGGGGCATGCTGTCGCCATGTTTTAAATAGTATTGCGCTTTTTGAGCCACAAAGTGTAACGAGTCTTTTGAACTGCTTGAATCAGTCGGTTTGAGTATAACGTTGTGCTTTTTCAGTAGCTTGTAATCGCCATCGTATAAAACCTGGAAGTATCCATGTGTAATTTTATTCCGAGACATAAATCTGGCGTAAATAAAAATATCGCCACTCATATTAATCCGTTGTATTTCTGTCGGAAACGCTATTTCCAGTATTTTCCCGTCTTTACAGAATTCCATAGTATTCCGGTACATGTTTAGCCGTAAAGGAATATCTTTAATCTCTGTTCCATTGGTTTTCAAGATATACGATTTCTGGAAATCGGTTCGGAGATAAGGACTTCCTCCAATATCTGAAGGTGATAAATACCTTTGCGTATTACCATTGTGCATATTTTCACTCATCACTTTATCCTGAATCTTTTTTAAATTCCGTTCGTTTTGCGCCAAAACGTTTATTGAATAAATAATAAGAGCCATAAAAACTATGCATGTCCTCATAAAAAGTTATTTTTAGCAGAGTATTCCTCTTGAGAACAATCTCTATTTTTTGATTGTTAAATATAAAAAATATGTCGCACGATCATGAACATACAGGCCGAAATTTGGCGATTACGGTAATTCTGAATAGTGTTATTACCGTTGGTCAGTTTATTGGCGGTTTTATCTCTGGCAGCTTGGCATTGATTTCGGATGCCATTCATAACCTGAGCGATGTAATTTCAGTGGTATTGGCCTGGATTGCCCATCGCATCGGAAAATTACCACGAACAACAAAATCAACATTTGGGTACAAACGTGCCGAAATTCTGGCCGCTTTTATCAATGCCATTTCGTTGATTGCCATTTCGGTTTACCTGATGGTTGAAGCCGGTGAACGATTTCTGAATCCGAAAGAAGTTGATTTTTACTGGATGCTTGGCTTGGGGTTCCTTGGTGTTTTGGCCAATGGCTTATCGGTAGTAATGTTACACCGGAACAAGGACGAAAACCTGAACATCCGTGCTGCTTACCTACATTTAATTGGCGATGCTATGACTTCGGTTGCCGTAATTGCCGGGGCTGTTTGCATTTGGCTGTTCAAGATATATTGGATCGATCCGCTGGTAACCGTGCTGATTAGCATTTATATCTTTGTGCATACGTTTAAAATCCTGAAAGAAAGTATTGAAATCCTGATGCAGTTTGCCCCAGCTACTATCGACCAAACAGAAATAGTCGCTGTTTTACATGAAATTCAGGAGATTAAGAGTATTCATCATATCCATTTGTGGCAGCTCGACGACGATAAAATCTATTTCGAAGCCCACCTCGTTTTGAATGATAATATTCGGGTTGCCAATACGCTCGATATTACCCTAAAAGCAAAACAACTGTTGAATACACAATTTGGTATAGGGCACACCACTTTTCAGTACGAATATTTACCTGATGGGAAGTGTAAATGTTGACCAGTTCATCAAAGTACAAAAAGTGAACAAACCCAAATGCATCCAAAAACTGTTATCCCCATAACAATTGTTGCTGTTGAATAGATTTTCAGGGTTATATTCGTTTCTATGTCGGAGAATTTGCTGACAACCCAAAAATAAGAGTCGTTGGCATGAGAAATCATCATCGAGCCGGCGCCCATAGCCAGGGTTGCAAATAATTTACCTGTTTCCGAATCCAAGCCAAGTACCGAAAGCATGGGAGCAACAAACGAAGCTGTTGTAATAATAGCTACTGTTGATGACCCTTGTGCTGTTTTCATCAGAAAAGCGATGAGGAATGGAACAGCGAGGCCCAACCCGGTTTTGCTCAGGAAACTACCTGCTTCGGAGCCAATTCCGGTTTCTTTAATTACCGAACCAAACATTCCCCCGGCTGCAGTAACAATCAGGATAGGACCAGCTTTTTCAATGGCTGTTTCAAAAACTCCGTTTAGTTTTTTCTTATCGATGCCCTTCAGTAATACAAACGATAAAAACATTCCGATAAAAAGTGCGATAACAGGCTGTCCGACCAAAGTTATGCTTTTAAAAAACGGGTTTTGATCTTTCAAGCCCAGTACGCCAAACAACGAAGCAATAGTTATTAATGCCAACGGAACAATAACAGGCATAAGCGAAAGAAAAGGAGAAGGTAACTGTTCCTGAATTTTTTCTACGTTAACTGAATTGAAGGTTGCCGGCAGATAGGCTTTGTTTTTGGTCATCATACGGGTCCAAAGAAAGGCTACCAAAGCTCCGGGAATAGCAAATAAGATTCCCGTAAGAATGAAGTTACCAATGTTAACATTCATAATTCCAGAAGCTGCCAGGGCTCCTGGGTGAGTAGGCACCATGCAATGTACCGAGTACAACGAACAAGCCAAAGCAATAGCAATGTAGGGCATAGCAATTTTGGTTTTGGCGCTAAATGATTTTGCTAAACCACTGAGAATAATAAATCCTGAATCGCAGAAAATAGGTAATCCGGCCAGGAACCCGGTTATCGCGAGGGCTGCCGGGGCTTTTTTTTCGCCTGTTTTCGAGAGTAAATAATTTGCAATACTCAGGGCTCCGCCGCTTTTTTCCAGTACAATAGCAATTACAGCCCCAAAAATAATCAGGAACCCGATGGAGCCCATTGTTGAGCCAAACCCGTTTTTCAGTATTTTCAAAATATCGGAATTCGGAATAGCCGCGAATGCCAGGAAAAGCGATACCAGGAAAAGTGAAATGAAAGCATTCAGCTTTATTTTTGAAGTAAGGTAAACAATGGCGAGTATACTGGCAAGTACAAGTAACGAGGAAGTTAAAACGCTCATAAGTTAAGTCTTTAGTGTTTTGTAGCATTTTTGTATGATTATGCTGACACTACAAACTTAACACAATTCCAATCGAAATCGGCATTTCTCATGATAGCTAAAAACAGTTTATAACCGCACTGAAACTTTCCTGGTTTATTGGTAAACAAACCCAATATTTTGCTTTACTATGAAGCTCCACTAAGACTTTTATGCCACACAAAATTGATAAGAATAAAGCAAATTCATTTTTACTTCGATTAACCTAAACTTCAGGAAAGACAAAATTCTACTTGGAAATTGTAGCAAATAATCTAAATCAGTGTTTTATCGCAATTATTTATTTTTCTAATCCTATTTCTTCCATTCTGCTTCAATCAACCTGTAAGTTGCATTAGAAACTTGCACCAATGGCAACCGAACCTGGTGCTTTGCTTTTCCCTGAATCTCCATCAAGGCTTTTACTCCTGAAGGGCTGCCGTCTTTGAAAATAAGTTTTATCATTTCGGACAATTGTATATGAAGTTCGGTTGCGAGTGGCATGTTTCCGTTGAGAGCGGCATGAGTTAGTTGCGCCAGTTTTTCGGGCATGGCATTGGCAAGTACCGAAATAACACCAATTGATCCGGTAGCAATAGCAGGTAGAGTTAAACCGTCATCGCCCGAAATGACTTTGAAATAATCGGGAGCGCCTATCGCGATTTTAGTAAACTGGCTCAAATCGCCACACGCTTCCTTAATGCCAATCACTTTTCCCGACAAGTGAGCAATCCGGAGGGTTGTGTCGACCTCCATGTTTACTCCGGTGCGTCCTGGTACATTGTACAAAACAACTGGTACAGGGCTGGCATCGACCACTGCTTTAAAATGTTGGAAAAGCCCTTCCTGTGTTGGCTTGTTATAATAGGGCGTTACCGAAAGAATAGCATCAATACCGTTGAAATCAGTATTTTTAATTGTTTCAACCAAAGCCATCGTATTATTGCCGCCTAAGCCAAGCATAATTTTCAGGCGACCGGCATTCTGTTTCACGACAAAACGAACGATTGTTTTTTTCTCAGCATCCGAAAGGGCAGGAGTTTCTCCGGTGGTTCCCAGAACAACTAAATAATCAATACCTCCGGAAATCTGATCTTCGACTAATCTTTCCAACGCACTGTAATCAACGCTTTTGTCTTCGTTAAAAGGGGTGATTAACGCAACTCCGGCTCCTGTAAATGGATGTCTCATTCTAATGTCGTTTTATTAATTCTTTTCAAGTAATATAAAATTTGTTCAGCCAATTGTTCCGTTTCGGGCAACTCCGCAAATTCAATGTTCCAATCAAAACAATTCACAGCGGTTCCAGAATATCCAATTTTAAACGATGCATTCGACAATGCAGTGAGATAAACAATTGGAAAACTCTGTTGACTGCTCAGATCAATCAGAATATCAAACTTTTGCTGAATGAAATCGTCTGAAACTTTTGCCTTTGGAATTTCGAGCCACCAACTAACCTGTTTCCGGGTAAAACCATTAATCCCCTGAGGGATAACGGTTTTTTTCGCAGGAAAGTAACATAGTCCGGTTGTTTTAACTCCTGAATTTTGAAGTTCATTTTCAATTTTTCGGAATGAAGTTTCCTGGCCAATTTCCCAAAGAATACCCGCTGTTTGAGCCGAGTCGAGGTTAAAAATCTTTTTGTTTCTGGATAGAGCTTTCAGTTTCGAATTCAATATCCTGTTTGCAAGTTTCGATTTCAAACGCATAGCTGCTGCAAAAATAACAATTTGTTTGTTTTTTAATGTTTGAAAAGAATAAAAGTTTTAGATTGATATTTTTTAGCTTGATAAAATGATAATCTGTAACTTCTAATTGATCATTCTTAAGAATTCATCTTCAGAGATTATTGGAATATTTAGTTTTTGAACTTTTTCGAGTTTACTGGGGCCAATGTTGGCTCCGGCCAGCATGTAACTGGTATTTTTTGAGATGGAACTCACATTTTTACCTCCGTTCTGCTCAATCATTTTTTTTAGGTCGTCGCGTGAGTTTTTCTCGAAAGTTCCTGAAATAATGATTTGTAATCCTTTCAGCTTTTCCGACCGACCTGCCAGGCTTGATTCGTCGAGCTGCATTTGTAAACCAACCTTCTTCAGCCGTTCAACCAGTGCAACGTTTTCTGGATTCGAAAAATAGATTTTTACACTTTCAGCAATCCGACCGCCAATCTCGTCTATTTCAGTTAGTTCTTCTAAGGTTGCTGATTCAATTTGTTCAATTGAAATTAACTTGTTAGCCAGAATTTTTGCTACCGTTTCGCCAACATAACGGATTCCCAAGGCAAAAAGTACTTTTTCGAATGGGACTTGCTTCGACTCTTCCAGACTTTTTAGTATCCTTTCTGCCGATTTATCGCCAAGCCGTTCCAATTGACTAATCTGTTCTTTTTTAAGTTCGTATAAATCTGCTACATTTTTGATTAGTCCTTCGGTGTAAAGCAAATCAATGGTTTCAGAACCCAATCCATCAATATTCATAGCTTTACGACTAATAAAATGCTCCATTTTTCCCTTGATCTGCGGTGCACAGCCATCCTCGTTAGGGCAATAGTGGGCAGCTTCGCCTTCTTTACGAATTAAAGTTGTTCCGCATTCAGGACAAGTCTTGATAAAAATAACAGGTAAAGCCATAGGGTGTCGCGAAACCTGATCGGCGCCTACAATTTTTGGTATGATTTCGCCGCCTTTTTCAACAAAAACGGTGTCGCCCAAATGCAAATCAAGGCTTTTAATAATGTCGGCATTATGCAATGAAGCTCTTTTTACGGTCGTTCCGGCCAATAGTACCGGTTCGAGATTGGCTACCGGTGTAATTGCGCCCGTACGGCCAACCTGGTATGAAACCGATAAAAGAGTTGTGGCAGCCTGCTCTGCTTTGTATTTATAGGCTATAGCCCAGCGTGGCGATTTGGCTGTAAAACCAAGATATTGCTGCAACCGGATAGAGTTAACCTTGATCACTATTCCGTCGGTAGCAACTGGCAAATCGAAACGCTTGTCGTGCCATTTACGGATGAATTCAATCACTTCATCAATGTTGGCGCACTTTTCGGTGTCGGGCGATATTTTAAGACCCCACTGGGCCAATTCCTGAATATTTTCGTAGTGCCCGTCGTTGGGCAGGTTTTCTCCAAGTAAATAATAGAAGTACGCATCAAGTTTTCGCTCAGCAACAACCGACGACTTTTGCGATTTCAGCGTTCCTGACGCCGCATTGCGCGGATTGGCAAACGGAGCTTCGCCCAGTTCTTCGCGTTCCCGGTTGATGCGGTCGAACTCGGCAAAAGGCAGCAGAATTTCGCCGCGAACTTCAAATTCTTCAGGGTAACCGGTCCCTTTTAGCTTTAATGGAATACTTCTGATTGTTTTCACGTTGGCCGTAACATTATCTCCAAATGTACCATCGCCACGGGTTATAGCGCGTTGTAACAATCCATTTTTATATTGAAGGCTGATGGATGTTCCATCATATTTCAATTCGCAAACGTATTCGAACGATTGGTCTGTCAACTTACGGATTTTCTGGTCGAAATCGCGCAACTCTTCTTCCGAATAGGAGTTCGACAGCGACAGCATCGGATATTGATGCCGTACCTGATCAAATTCCTTGTTTAAATCGCTTCCAACGCGTTGGGTAGGAGAGTTTGCATCGAAAAATTCAGGATTCTCTTTTTCAAGTTTTTCAAGCTCTTTCAACAACATATCAAACTCGAAGTCGCTGATTGCAGGCTGTGATAGAACGTAATAGTTGTAATTGTGCTCATCGAGTTGTTGACGGAGTTCTTCAATCCGTTTCTGTATGTTTTCTTTGGTCATAGGGCTAAAATTTGCACTAAAATACAAAAAAAGCGAAAGGAAACAGGAAAGAGAAAATACGCTGGATTTAATAATCATTCTGTAGAAAATGAAAAAGCTGACTTTCAGGATTCATCCGGAAGCCAGCAGCCAGCAAACTAAAACTGTTCCTGAATATTAATTTTCAGGGTGTTTTTTTTGCAAAAAGTATGAGGAGGCCAGTGCAATTCCGCCAAATAAGAAGATCATTGAGAAATAGGCTGGTTCTTCTTCCATTCCGCTTTCGGTAAGGAAATATCCGCCAATGATGCCAATGGCAATTCCAATGAAAAACAAACCAAGCTTCAATGTGCTAAAGGCAGAACCTGAATCTTTGGTTTTAAATAATTTAGGATCGGCGCCTTTTTCGATTAAGGCCAAACGTTCTTTGTTCCGGGTGGTAATATAAACATACAATGACCCAAAAACCAGTGCAAAAAATGCCAACGGAACTAAAATTTCTACTTGCATAATATTCAGTTTTTAAAAGTTTAATTGTTTTTCGAACTCGGCTGTATGACGCAGGTTTTTTTCGGCGGTTACAAAATTTAAAAAAAATGTTATGGATTATGCGTTTTGAGTTGCATGCTTAAACAATTCGTATCACGCAACTCGAAACAGTTGTTCGTTAGAATAGAAATAATGGCACTTTATTAAAATTTATAACGGTGACTGTAACCGCATTGCAATTTCTGCGTCTATGAGTATATAATGAAACAAAACAACGATTTATACCATATCGAAGCTGTTAAAAAAGGGAATGTACAGGCGTTTTCAGTTTTGGTGGAAAAATATCAGAAAATGGTATATACGTTGGCATTGAAACTGATGAAGAAACCCGAAGAAGCTGAGGAAATGGCCCAGGATACATTTATCAAAGCCTTTCATAAAATTGACAGCTATGAAGGAAAATCAAAGTTTTCGACCTGGCTGTACAGTATAACATACAATGCTTGCATTTCGGAACTGCGTAAGCGAAGAATTGAATTCAAGTCGTTGGATGATCGTCAGGTTTCTGATGAGGATGAGCAACGAATGTATGATTATTACCGGGGAAACCGAAAAGAAGATCAGGAGAAATATCTGGCTTTAGCGATGGAAAAGCTGCCCGGGGATGATCAGGTTTTGATAACACTTTATTATTACGAAAACCAGTCGATGGACGAAATTAGTATGATCACTGGGTTGACAGTCAGTAATATAAAGGTGAAAATACACCGTGCCCGTAAACGGATGCAGGTTTTATTGTACGAGATGTTGAATGAAGAAGTATATTCGTTGTTATAATTTGAAGATGTGAAAATTTGGGGATTTGAAGATAAGAAGTAAGTAAGTTGAAAATAGAAAATGATAAAAATATGCACACCGCATAATTCCCTTCCTTTGGGGGAGGGTTAGGGTGGGGCTAATAATTTAAAAGATATGAACAAGCTGGATAAACAATTCGAAGAAATGATGAAAGGGATGAACATTGAATCACCTTCGTCAGATTTTATAGTAAAGGTGATGAGCCGTGTTTATGCCGAAGCTGCTGTGAAACCTAAACGAGTATTGCAAGATTATCAGCCAGTTATAAGTAAAAGGGCTTGGATAATAATAGTTACCGTTTTTCTATTATTGCTGGTTTATATTATCGCTTCAGGACAAAGTAGCCCCGAAAACAATACCGGATTTTTGTCGAATTTCTTTGGTAAAGTTAGCACATTAAATAATGAGGGTGCAACAAGTGCATTAAAAGCCGGAATGGGAATTTTTACAACAATTCCTCCGGTTGCTTATCTCATAGTTATTTCATCACTAGGATTATGGACTCTTGATTCTGTCTTTCAGCGTTTACACAAGCGTGCTTCTGAAATTCAAACCCAATAAGACATTGGGTTAAGGTGCCAAACGATGAATAATCCATTCATTGCCTGACAGACAAAATTCAAAACGATCGTGTAATCGGTTCGAGCGTCCTTGCCAGAATTCAAAATATTGAGGATGAATTAGAAAGCCACCCCAATGAGGTGGTTTTTCTATTTGGCGGTTTTTGAAATATTCCTGATAACTGCGATAATTCTCTTCCAGAAATTCCCTGTTTTCAATCACTTGGCTTTGTGGTGAAGCCCATGCACCAATCTTACTGTCGGTTGGGCGTGATATGAAATAATCAACAGATTCGGTTTCGTCGATTTTTTCAGCAATACCTTTTATCCTGACCTGCCTTTCGTGTCCCGGCCAGAAAAAATTAGCCGCAACATGTTGATTAATTAAAATTTGTCTGCCTTTTCTGCTGTCATAATTGGTATAAAAAACCAATCCGTCGGCTTTTAGTTCTTTCAGAAGTACCACCCTCGAATCAGGGAACCCAGTTTCATCAATAGTGGATAAAACTATTGCGGTTGGTTCTTTTTCTTTTCCAGAAATGGCTTCTTCAAGCCATGAACGTAATTGTTCAAACGGATCCTGGTTGATCCCGCTTTCTAAAAGTTCAAATTTTTCGTAATTGGTCCGTATGTCTCTCAGCATTTCACCTTGTTTTTGGTCAATTAAACAAGCGATCATACGATTTGTTAAAGCCACGCATACCAATTTACTTGTCCGTTTGTTCAGATTAAATCAGATTTGCCTGATAACCTGCGCTTTTCAGTATATTCGTAATTTCATCAGGACTAACAGTTTCAGTTTCAACAGTCAGAATTTTGTCAGGAGAATTGGTATCCACATTCCAGTTAGAAATGCCTTCAATTTTATTCAAAAATGGAGTAACGGTGGCAATACATCCGCCACATTTAATGGTTGTTTTAAATTTTAATGTGTTCATTTTAATGTGTTTTAAAGTTTCTATTGTTTCTAAGTTTCTGGGTTTCTATGGTTATTTGGTTTGCGAATATCACGACAACTATTACAACAACGACAACTTTGATAACTATTTTCCTTCCAGCTTTTTGAATCTCAGCCGCAAACTATTACTTACCACCGAAACAGAGCTCATAGCCATGGCTGCACCGGCAATCATCGGGTTAAGCAAAAAACCGGTGAATGGATAGAGCAATCCTGCTGCAATGGGAATACCAATAATATTGTAAATAAATGCCCAGAACAGGTTTTGTTTGATCGTCCTCAAGGTCTGTTTCGATAATTCAATGGCTGACGAAATAGCTTCCAGCCGCGACGAAACGATGGTCATTTTGGCTACATCCATTGTAATGTCGGAGCCACTACCCATAGCAATACTCACGTCGGCCTGCGCCATGGCGTGCGAGTCGTTGATGCCGTCGCCAGCCATTGCCACCACTTTACCTTGCTGCTGAAGCGTTTTAATGTATTCGGCTTTGTCTTCGGGCAACAACCCGGCCTTGAAGTTGCTTATACCGGTTTGTTGTGCAACCGATTTGGCTGTTTGTTTGTTATCGCCGGTGAGCATGATTACTTCAATTCCATTGCGTTTTAGCGTTTCAATTGCAGCTTTCGACGAAGGTTTTATTTGATCTGCAATAGCCCAAATGGCGAAAATCTGGCTGTTCTCACCAAAGAAAATCACAGTTTTTGCTTGCTCCTGAAGGTTTTTGGCAGTCTCAATATCTTTTTCTGATAGCGTAATTCCTGAATTAGCCATCAATTGCTCATTGCCAACCACATAAGTTTTATCTTCAAAAACTGCTGAAACTCCGCGTCCGGTAATGCTTTCAAAACTTTCAATATATATGGGCTGAATACCTTCATTTTTAAGCGAGTTTGCAATGGCTTCGGCCAGCGGATGCTCCGATTGTATTTCCATACTTAGCAAAACCGATTTCAGAAGTTCCCGATTTTCACTATTCCAGATTGTGTCAGTTACTACCGGTTTTCCTTCGGTGATTGTGCCAGTTTTATCCAGAATCAAGGTGTCAATGCGATGAGCCAGTTCCAAACCATCAGCATCTTTAATCAGAATGCCTAATTCGGCGCCACGACCCATTCCAACCATAATTGCTGTTGGTGTGGCTAATCCCAAAGCGCACGGGCAAGCAATAATCAGCACCGAAACCATTGTCAGCAATGCTTGTGGCAAGATATTTTCTCCATTCAATATCATCCAGGTAATGAAGGTGATAATTGCTATTGAAATCACTACCGGGACAAAAACAGATGCAATTTTATCAACCAGCTTTTGTACCGGAGGTTTGCTGCCCTGAGCTTCCTGAATCCTACGGATGATGCGGGCAAGCAAGGTTTCACTGCCAACTTTCTGCGCTTCCATTACAAAACTACCTTTCTGGTTGATGGTACCGGCAAAAACAGAACTTCCGGCAATTTTTTCAACAGCAATTGGTTCTCCGGTAATTGAACTTTCGTCAACAAACGAAGTACCTTCCAGTAAAATACCGTCAACCGGTACACGTTCTCCCGGTTTCACCCGTAGTTTATGGCCAATTTTAACCGTAGAAATGTGCTGAACCGATTCAATTCCAAAATTTTCAACCAAAGTGACTGTATCGGCCTGCAATCCCATCAGTTTTTTGATGGCTGAGGAAGTGTTGGCTTTAGCGCGTTCTTCAAGAGTTCTGCCCAGCAAGATGAAAAAAATGATCACCGCCGAAGCCTCAAAATAAACCGGAGGATGACTGTCGCCAAACATCAGTACGTGCGGAAAAATGGTATTGAAAAGGCTGAAAAAGTAAGCGATTCCGGTACTTAGAGCCACTAAGGTATCCATGTTGGTTTTGCCGTGCTTCAATTGTTTCCAGGCAGTAATGAAGAAACCGCGTCCGAACCAGAAAACAACAGGTGTTGCAAAAATAAGCATGATCCAGTTTGCGTAAGGAATGTTCATCCAAAACATACTGATCAGGAAAACAGGTAATGCAAACAGCCCGGCAAAAATGGTTTTTTGTTTCAGGATAACCGATTCATGCTGCTTGATTTCAGCTTGTTTGCTGACTTCGTTCTCGTCGAAAAGCAGATCATAACCAACCGATTGCAAAGCTTCCCTGAATTTGGATGGATTGGTTTCCCCGGTTTGATATTCGACCCAAACGCTCGATGCGGCAAAATTCACGGTTGCAGCAATTACGCCGGGTTGATTATTCAGCATACTTTCCACGCTCGCAGCACAGGCCGCGCAACTCATGCCGGTAACCAGAAAATTATTTTTGATAGTTGCCATATCAGTTTTAGTTTAAACACAAAGTCACAAAGACACAAAGGGTCATTTTTTTATTCAATTTTATGTCTTGGTGTCTTCGTGTTTGATCAAAATATTCACATGCAAAAGTAACCAACCTTCAGGAGTAAAGTTTTACACAATTTTGAAAATGATTTACAGGATTTACAGAAATATTCTGCTTTGGTGCTGGAGTTGGTAATTGGTAAGGTAATTGTTGCAACTATTCTGTTTTGCCAATGCAGGATACCGTCATTAGTAGAAAATCTAAGCTTTTGTTGTAATCTAAAGCTTCGTATTCTAGTCCAAGCTTCTTAATGTTGGTGTAGTAATCTTTAATTTTTCTGTAGTAATTTTTTTCCAGTTGTACTGATGATGCAGCCGTATGGCCGATTTTTTCTATTAAAAACCATTTTTCTATTAACCGGGCTGTTCTTCCGTTTCTGTCCTGAAATGGATGGATTTTAACAAAAACCAAATGAATTAATGCGGCGTAATAAAAAACTTCGAATGGGTTTAAATCTAATAAGGTCAGTAACTCAATGTCGTCGAATAATTTATCGGTTTCAATTTTTACAATTTCAGGACTTGCAGCTACGTATTCAATCTGGTCGCTAGTGTTAATGACAAACATTGGATTTGCCCTGATCAAACCTTGCTGGCTTTTCGGAAGAAGCTTTGAGCTGAGGATTGAATGGGCTTTTCGTACATTTTTGAGATTCAACCTATGATTGTCGATGAAATCGTATGCGGCGTACAAGTCGTCAGCCTTTTGGGTATAGTCGGGCCTGAATTTTACATTCAGAAATTTATGCTTGAAGTAACTGTCAAAGTCAATATCTTCACCTTCAATTTTGGAAGAATACACCGACGAAACTGATTTGTAAAATTGGAAATAATCAACGGGTATCTCAAACTTCTCAACTCTGTTTAATTTGTCGAGCGGAGATTCGTCCACCATTTTGGTGAAGTCGCCGAGAAGTTGTGATGTCAGTATTTTAAAATCCATAACAAGTATTGTTTGAACAAAGATAAGCTTTTCCGCTACTGAATTTTCTTTATACTGAATCTTTGCTGGATAGGAAGTATTAGGTCAAACCTGATCGAGCGGCTTGCGCTTGTTGTTTCCAATTTGTTTGAAATGCCCGGGAGTGAGGCCTGTTACCTTCTTGAATTGAGATGAAAGGT
Organism: uncultured Prolixibacteraceae bacterium; assembly: GCA_937915865.1. GTDB lineage: Bacteria > Bacteroidota > Bacteroidia > Bacteroidales > Prolixibacteraceae > Aquipluma. The sequence continues at coordinate 81,590 of CALGIG010000011.1, forward strand.
GCGCCACACTGCTGTAGCCCAAGTCATCGGCAATCTGGCTAAGCGTTGATTCATCATAAACAAGCAGTTCTTTCACCCGTTCAATTTTCTGTGCAATGATGTATTTCTCAATAGTGGTGCCGGTTACGTCAGAAAACAAGTTGCTGAGGTAATGATAATCTTTGCCAAGGCTCGATGCAATAAATTCCGAGTAATTCACTTTCAGATCGTCCTTTCTGTAGTGAATCAGCTCAATGATCAGCGTTTTGATCTTTTCAATCAACTGACTTTTCGAGTCGTCAATTAGCTCAAAACCATAACTGGTAAGCTTTTCGCGCAAAACAGGAAGCATTTCAGGAGAGACAGGTTCGCTGGTTTCAACCTCGCCCAATACAACATCGATAGGAGCGTAATTCATTTCCTGAAATATTTGTCGGACTGCCATGATACAGCGTGGGCAAACCATATTTTTGATGAAATAGCTCATGTTATTGTGCAAGTATAAGTAATATAAGAATTTAAAGTTGTTCCCGGAGATCAGTTTCATTGGTTCGTCACAACGGATACAAGGAACGCATGTTCGAAGCAATTATTCATTGCTCAGAAGCTTTGCTTTGTCACTCCGAAGATCATTTACACCACTCCGAAGCAGTTTGCGACCCTCGCAAACTGCTTCGGAGTGGTGTACGAACAATTCGGAATGCCGAAGAAATACTCCTCGATGTCGATCTTTTGCTTCATACAACCGATATGTTTATTTTGAATCATGTTCGCAGCAATCGCAACTTTTCCCTTTAGCCTTTTCGAATGCTTCACGTCCTTCGGCAACCGAAAACCAGATCAAACCGGCAGCGCCAATAGCATCGGCATACGCAAAGCCGGTCAGTTCGTATATCAGGCTCGAAATCAACAGTATTACCGACATATAAACGCATACTTTGGTACAATTGGCGTCGGCAATAATAGGGTCGGAGTGCAGTTTTTTGCCTGTTGATTTTTTGGCGTTCATCAGCCAAATCATTACCGTAATTGAAATCAGCGAAATAACCACGCCCCAAAGTGTTGTCTCAGGTTTATGCTGATTGACCAGGTTCACAATAATACCCGCCAATAATCCTGTCGAAAGCAAGTAGAATGAAATTCCCGTGATCTTCAATGCTCTGATTTCAAATTCGCTTTTGGGGCTCGACGGATTTTGACGGATGCGCTGGATCATCACCGCAATACCAATTCCCGACATCACTTCAATAAAGCTGTCAACACCAAATCCAAACAAGGTTAGCGCTTCGTCTTCGTATCCCAGAAACATCGAAACAACGCCCTCAATCACATTGTAGAAAATGGTAAAAAGGCTTAACAGATAAGCCTTTTGATATAGTTTTGCTTCAGTAACATTCATCGTTTTTCACATTCTATAGCGTGGCGTTTTTTACATACCTCTATAAAGGTAGTTGTTCCAGCTTGTTTTCTGCAAAAATCAGCTGATTTTACACTGTAGTTGCCAACGAATTAATAAAAACTTGGAACAACCTACTTTTGATTCAGGAGATTATAGAGTTGATTTAGTCCCATTTTGTAGCCTTCCTCAAATCCCATTTCAAGTATTTGGGCCATATCCTCGGCCTTTTCGTAGGTAATTGTGTTGGTCACAGTGGTAATTCCGTTTTCAAAACTAAAGGTATTCAGCCATTTCATTCTCGGGAATTCAGTGTTGATGACCGCATTTTCATCGCAAAAAGCGTCAAGCACTTCGTACGATTTCAACGGGTCGACTTCCAGAAATTCGGCGATGCAGTAATGTTTTTGTCCTTCCGGCGAAAGCATGTAATAAAATAATGATTTCCCTTTTTCAAAGTTGTTAGTTACTACAATGGCTTTGTATGGCTCTGGCGCCCACCATTTTTCCAGCACTTCGGTTTTGGTGAAGGCGTTCCAGATTGTTTCGAGAGAGTTGTGGTAACTACTTTTTATAACTATTTGCTTGTATTCAGGCAATTTTTGAAATTCAATTGTTGAGGTCATTTTTGTTTGATTTAGAGTTTACCGAAATTTTGGTTCCGTTCGCACTTTATTGGTCATCAGACAAGGCCAAACGATTCCACACCGCTGTGCAGCGACTCAATAACACGTTTTAGTTTCCCTTTTACTTCTTCAGCAATGGGTGCAAGTTTCGGGTTTTCTATGGACATCATCGATGCAACCGGGTCAACAGCAGTAACCTCAATTACATTATTTGCCACTTCCTGAACCACTACATTGCACGGAAGCATGGTGCCGATTTTGTCTTCGCTTTGCAACGCTTTGTAAGCAAAAGCCGGATTGCAGGCACCCAGGATAGTGTATCTCCTAAAATCAATGTTTAGCTTTTCCTTGAACTTATCGTGAATATTGATTTCGGACAAAACCCCGAATCCTTCAGTTCCCAGCGATTCTTTTACGCGGTCAATTGCCTGCTCAAATGTGGCGTCGATTTTTTTTGTGATGTAGTACTTCATAGCTTTTAATTTAATTCGTTAATCTCGTTCTTCAAGTTGGACAGTTGTCTGCCTAAAAATGTAATTTTCTTGATTTTGAGTTTTTTAATCGAATAGTTCAGCTAAAGTAACAAACAGACCTGATGGTTTTGTTCATCAGGTCTGCTAAATTTTAACAATCTTTATTGCCTGTATAAACAACACTCAGGAAGCGATTTGTATACATCATCTGGCGCTTTATACTTTTCGGTGTCGTGCCCTGATTTGGCAATGGCTTTCTGAATGGTGTCGATGTTGGTTTTGCTGTCATCAAAACTGACATGTAGCAGTTTAGTCTCAGTGCTCCATTCAGCAGAAGCGACTCCAACAACCGATTTGGCAGCGGTTTCAATGCGTTCCTTGCACATGTCGCAGTTCCCTGAAACCTTGAATTGTGCATTTCCCGACGCTTTACTGAGCAGGTGACTTCGAGTCACCTGCTCAGTATTACCCGATAGACTTTCCTGATTCATCATGCTTGGCTTGCCTTCCAGTTGTGCAGCAGCGTCGATGCTGAATGCGCCTTGTGTGGCGATTTCCTCGCCATCGTTCAGTCCATTCAAAACCACGAAACTTTCACCCAGTTTTGGCCCCAATTCTATTTCTCGGAGGCGGAAAATCGGTTCGTCACCAGCCTGTTTCACGTAAACTATCGAACGTTTACCGGTCCACAGTACAGCCGAAGCAGGGATGACCAGCTTATTTTTGTATTCTGTAAGGTTCGATTTTACGATTCCGGTGGCGAACATTTCGGGTTTCAGCTTTCCTCCCTGATTGCCAATTTCTACTCGTACTTTGGCCACACGATTCACCGGATCAATCACCGGATCAATAAAACGGATGGTTCCGTCGAACGTATTTCCGGGCAAAGCCTGAACCGTAAAACTAATTTTATCGCCTTGTTTCAGGAATGGCAGGTCACTTTCATAGGCATCGAAAAGCACCCAAACGTGTGACAAATCAGATACTTCATAAAGCACAGTTCCGGCGCTCACATAGTCGCCCATGTTGATGCGACGGGCTGTAACAATACCTGAAGTTGTTGCCTCTATATCTATGTTTGATTGGATGTTATGTGAATTTTCCATTGTGGAAATCTGAGCATCTGAAAGTTTCCACTGACGCAGTTTTTCTTTGGCTGCTTCGTAAATTTCAGGCTGAGTTTGTTTGGTCTTGGCAGCTTCTAATAGTTCTTGCTGGGCAGTCACCAGTTCAGGCGAATATATTGCAGCCAGCTTTTGTCCTTTGCGAACAGGCTCGCCTGTGAAATTCACAAAGAGTTTTTCCACCCTGCCCGAAATATGGGCTACCTGATTTTGAAGCAAACGCTCGTCGGCCTGCACTTTTCCATACAAACGCAATTCTTTCTCCGGATTTTGGTTCGAAACGACTGCTGTTTGCACATTGGCCAGTTGTGCTGCTTCTTTGGTGAAATGAATGGCCATTTCATCGGTTCCGCCGGAACTCATAGTGCTTAACGGAATCAGGTCCATCGCGCAAATCGGGCATTTGCCGGGTTTATCCATCCGAATTTGAGGGTGCATTGAGCAGGTCCACACTTCCTTTTTTGCTTCTTCGGCTGAATGATTGTGAGCCTCTTCGTGCTTTCCCGGAGCATGAAAAAACAGCCAGCCCAGGAATAATCCGGCGGCGACAAACAGGCCGCCACGGACGTATTGATTTGAAAATATTTTGCTCATAATTGTCATTTTTACTGAATTTGCGAATTAGCCATCAGCCGTTTTAGCCATGCAATGGCTGTGTTATTGTCAGCGATGGCTTCAATTTGCCGGGTTTTGTAATCGAGCATTTGCTGCTGAATGCGAAGCAAATCAGTCAGTCCGGCGCCCGAAGCCGAGAAACTTTTCATCAGGATATTCAGCGATTTATTCGCCAGATCAGCCTGATTCTGGAAGAGTTTCACCCGTCGCTGCGCATCCTGGTAAAGCTGAATGGCCTCGTAATACTCAGTTTGCAGCGCATTGGCCGTTGCCTGAAATCCCTGTTCAGTAGCCGACTTTTGCAACTTCACTTCCTCCTGCATGGCTTTGTACTTTTTCCGGTATATGGGTAGAGTAACCGTCACCATCGGCATCACCATGTCTTTTCCGTTCATTTCAGGGGCCATGGCAGCCGGATCTGTTTTGATTAGCGAATAGTTCACGCCGAGTCCTACCATGGGGTAGCCCATTTTAGTGACCATCTTCCTTTTGGCGTCGAGAGACTGTTGTTCGAACTGTAACATGCCGAGCATCGGGTTGTGTTGCAACATGCTGTCAGAAACTGTTTGCAGCGAAATGTTCAGCGAGTCGGCTGATAGTTTTTCTGCAAGTTGCACAGGTGTTTGCGGCTTCCGGTTAAGGTAACTGTTGAAACGAGCCGCAACCGTCTGCTGCTGATTTTTGAGCAACGAAATACTGTTTTCAAGCTCTCCGATTTCCATTTGAACCCTGTACAAATCAGCTAATCCCGATCCTCCTGAAGAACTCATCGGTGCAGAATTGTTACTTGTTGCAGAATTTGACTGACTGGAATTAGCTCCTGGATTTCCGCCCATTCCACCCATTCCAGATGCAGATGTAGCAGCAGAAGAGGATCCAGTTGACATTCCGCTTCCTGAAGTACCGACAGAACTGCTACTGGCTGCCGATTTGAATTTGACCAGCGACAACCGTTCTATAGTTCGCAAAATCTCCAGGTTTTCCTCAGTAATGCGAATCGACTGATCGATTTTCTGCAGTTCGAAATAAGTACGCTGAACATCGTAAAACACCTGCAACTTGGCGTCGCGCAAGGTTTCCAGTTTGGCTTTGGCCATCAGGCTCATCTCATCCTTGGCTGCTTTCAGCGTTCCAAACCACGGAAACATTTGCATCAAACGAATGTCGGCAACTTGTTTCCCGCTAACCAGTTCCATTGGGCTCAGAAAAATTCCTGAGCTCAATTCAGGATCAGGCAAACTGCCTTCCTGTGGAACCTTTTGCAGCGAAGCTTCATATTCAGCCAGTTTTTGCAAAACGGTCGGATTATTTTTGGCTGCGATTTCCAGGTAATTCATCAGTGAATCCTGCGAATACGAGGAAAAGCCGAGTGTTATGATACTTGCGATTATTAGTATTTTTTTCATCTTTTTTTAATTTAAACACGAAGACACTAAGCCACAAAGTTTTTATAATTCCTCCGTGTCTTTGTGTCTTTGTGTTGAACCCGTTCTTACTGCATTTTCCCGCCACATCGACTGGAACATTGGCACCACGAAGATGGTCATCACCTGGATGATCATTCCGCCAAAGGTTGGAATAGCCATTGGAACCATGATGTCGGCGCCTTTTCCGGTAGATGTGAGCACTGGTAACAAGGCGATAATGGCTACTGCAGTAGTCATCATGGCAGGACGGACACGTTTCAATCCGGCAGCAATTACTGCCTCACGGACATCGTGAACGGTTTGGGGATGACGTTGCTCAAACGTTTGGTGAATGTAGGTTCCCATGATCACGCCATCGTTGGTGGCAATTCCGAAGAGGGCGATAAAACCCACCCAGACAGCAACACTCAGGTTAATCGGGTGCATCTGGAACAGGTCACGCAGGTTTATTCCAGCTATGGAGAAGTTCATGAACCAATCTTGTCCGTAGAACCACAACATGATAAATCCACCTGCAAAAGCCACAAAAACGCCCGAAAAATGGATCAACGAAGCTGTGACAGTGCGGAACTGAAAATACAGTAACAGTAAAATCACCAGCAAACTCAACGGAACTACAATGGACAAGCGTTTCGTTGCCCGCATTTCATGTTCATAGTTTCCGGCGAATTTGTAAGTAACACCATTAGGAAGAGCCAGTTGTCTCGAATCTATCTTTTGTTTCAGGATTTTATTGGCTTCGTCCACCACGTCCACTTCGGCTTTGCCTTCTGTCTTGTCAAAAATCACGTATCCAACGAGGAAAGTATTTTCGCTGCGAATCATCTGTGCGCCTCGCGTGTAGTCGATATCGGCAATTTCGCTGAGCGGAATTTGTACACCGTTCATAGCCGGAATCAGGATGCGTTTGAGGTCTTCGGGATTGTCGCGTAACTCGCGGGCATAGCGCACCCGCATCGGAAAACGCTCGCGTCCTTCCACCGAATTGCTCAGCGTCATTCCGCCAACAGCTACCTGCAAAACTTCCTGCACATCGCTCACGCTCATGCCATAACGGGCCATCGCCTCACGATTTAGTTTAATTTCGAGGTAAGGCGCACCAACCGCGCGGTCGTAAAACACCGAGGTGGCTTTTACCGACGGAACATCTTTCAGCGCCTGTTCCAATTGCAATCCGGCTTTCTCAATGCTTTCCAGATCGGGACCATAAACTTTCAGTCCCATCGGGGCGCGCATTCCGGTGGAAAGCATTACCAAGCGGGTTTCAATTGGCTGTAATTTAGGCGCCGAGGTCAGTCCAGGGATGTTGGTCACTTTTACGATTTCATTCCAGATGTCGTTTGGCTTTTTGATGTGGGGCCTCCACTGACGGAAATAATCACCGTTGGTCGTCGGAATAAGGCTATCCGTAGGAATTAATCTGAATGTTTCCTTCTCCGGATTGTATTTTCCGCCGTTTTTCAGAAGGTAACTGCCGTCGCGGTCGGTTTTAAACTGCTGCCGGTGACCGTTTTCATCCAAAATATATTCGGGCCGGTAATTGATAGTATTCTCAAACATCTGCACCGGAGCCGGATCGAGCGCCGAATTGACGCGGCCCCATTTCCCCACAGCCACTTCCACTTCAGGAATGGCCGACAGCCGTTTGTCGAGCGTTTCGATATAGTCGAGGTTCATTTCGATGCTCGAATGCGGCATGGAGGTAGGCATCAGCAGGAAAGAACCTTCGTTGAGCGAGGGCATGAATTCCTTACCGGTTCCGGGAAATGCTTTGATCGATTTTTGCCAGAGCGCAGTTTGCCTGAAACTGCTCCAACCCAGCTTTTCAAAGCCATTGGCGGCAAAACCGAAAATACGCTCGGTTCCTTGCCAGACGAGCAATCCGAAGAGCAAAGTAAAAGCCGGAAGCAACAAAAATTTCCACTTGTATTCGAGGCTCCAGCGCATAATCGATTCGTAAAAATGAACCATCGAGAGCAGTGCCAGCAAAATAACGGCAACTATTCCTGCGACAAATAGAAAATTAATTAATAGGCTGTTATGTGCGCCAAGCGGAAGCCATTCTTCAGCCAGATAGAACACGGCCACGAGAACGGCGATTGCAATGTTTATGTAGTTTGGATACTCTTTTCGGTGATTCGGCCAGCGGTAATCGAGCAGATTATTAATACCGATTGCTGTCAACGCCAATGCCGGCCAAACCTGCCAGATGACAACAAAAACAATTCCGGCGCCAATCAAAATTCCATTCCAGACTTTCCTGATTTTACCCGTATCGAACCGAATGGAAAAAAGCAAATAGGCAAGCGTTGGCAACACGATGATACCCAGCAAAAAGGCTGAAATCAGTGCGAATGTTTTGGTGAATGCCAGCGGATGAAACAGCTTTCCTTCGGCGGCTTCCATGGCAAAAACCGGCAGGAAGCTCACGATTGTGGTGGCAATCGACGTAACCACAGCATCGCGTACTTCGGTGGTAGCTTTATAAATCACAGCCAGTAGTTTTTTACCACGTGCGCCTTTGTTTTCGGGCATTTCGAGGTGCCGGAGAATGTTCTCCACATCCACAATTCCGATATCGACCATCACGCCAATGGCAATGGCAATACCCGAAAGGGCTACAATATTGGCATCGACACCGAAAAAGCGCATCAGAATGAAAGTCATCAACACGCCAATGGGCAGCAGCCCAGCCACGATGATTGAAGCCCGCATATTCATTACCAGCACAATAATCACGATGATGCTGATCAGAATTTCGTGCGAAAGCGCTGACTCCAATGTTCCAATGGTTTCCTTAATCAACCCGGTGCGATCGTAAAAGGGCACGATGGTCACCTTTGAAACCGAGCCATCTGCCAGAGTTTTTTGTGGCAATCCGGCTTCAATTTCAGTAATTTTGGCTTTCACGTTGTTGATCACCTCCATCGGGTTGGAGCCGTAGCGGGCAACTACCACCGCACCAACAGCTTCGGAACCCGCCTTGTCAAGCCCGCCGCGACGAGTGGCCGGACCAAACGATACATTGGCAACGTCTTTAATGCGAACTGGCACATTGTTGCGAACTGCAATCACCGAAGTTTCGAGGTCTTCCAGATTTTTCACATAACCCAGTCCGCGAATGATATATTCAACGCTGTTCAGTTCGATAGTTTCGGCGCCAATGTCGAGGTTACTTTTGCGCACGGCATTCATCACGTCCATGGTGGAAACGCCAAATGCTTTCAGCGCTTCAGGATTCAGATCTACCTGGTATTCTTTAACGAATCCGCCAACAGAAGCTACTTCGGAAACCCCTTCGGCTGCTGATAAACTGTATTTGACGTAAAAGTCCTGAATGGTGCGCAATTCCTGTGGGTTCCAGCCTCCGGAGGGTTCGCCGGTGGCAGGGTTGCGGCCTTCGAGCGTGTACCAGAAAATCTGTCCAAGCGCTGTGGCATCGGGCCCCAGCGTAGGCTGAACGCCATCAGGCAACGTACCGGCAGGCAACGAGTTGAGCTTTTCAAGGATACGCGAACGACTCCAATAGAAGTCGACGTCGTCCTTGAAAATGATGTAGATGAACGACATCCCGAACATCGACGTGCTGCGTATGGTTTGCACGCCTGGAATACCAAGCAGGGCAGTGGTAAGCGGGTAACTCACCTGATCCTGAATGTCCTTGGGCGAACGGCCCATCCATTCGGTAGCCACAATCTGCTGGTTTTCACCAATGTCGGGAATGGCATCGACAGGCACCGGATCGCGCGGCAGAAATCCTGTGCTCCAGTTGAATGGCATGGTGACCAAGCCATAACCGATAAACGAAAACAGGATTATAAACGCCACGAGCCGGTTGTCGAGAAAATATTTGACAAGTCGGTTAAACATATAGAAAGTGTTAGCCCCATCCCCAACCCTTCCCCCAAATGGGGAAGGGAGTTTGGGCAATGGAAATTCTTAAGTTTTTGCTCTTTAATGAGCGAATGATTTTATATGCGGTGCATGAAGTCCCCCATTTGGGGGATTTAGGGAGCTATTGGCTTTTTACCGATACTTGCAGCAACCAGGAAGTTTATTGTAGGCAGCGTCAGTGGCTTTGGCTTTTTCGTTGTCGTGTCCGGCTTCGGCAATTTTTTTACCAATGGCGTCGATGTTGGTTTTAGATGGGTCGAAAGTAGCTGTCAGCATTTTGTCTTTCTTATTCCATTCGGCTTTGGTTACACCGTCGATTTTGGCAGCCTTTTCAATACGCGCTTTACACATGTCGCAGTTGCCCGAAACTTTAAGGGTTTCAGTTTTTGGATTAGCAGCGAAAGCGCTGTTATTTGACGAAAATACGACTGCCAATAAGGCTATGATGGTGATTTTTACTAATGTTTTCATTTTGTATTGAATTTGATGTTTTTAATTTATTCCTAACACGAAAGCACAAAGTCACGAAGAAATTATTTTTCTAAATGAAACTTAGTGTCTTGGTGTCTTTGTGTTTAAACAACGGTATAAAAACATCAAATCCGGAAAACACCAATGTCGGATAGATTTACGTCGCTAACCAGTAGATTTGGTGGCGGACTGACATCAGTGTAAATGCTGTTGTATGCAGTTAATACGTTGAAATGCTGGATTTCAGGAAGAATGAAAACCTGCAAAACCGGTTGCTCAAAGTTTTTAAATACGGAAAACGACGGAGCAAAATTGTGATCGACAATATAAACCGAAACCTGGTTATTACAACAACTTGATTCAACATGGTTGCCGGGTTGTGTGCATTCGTCAGTTTCGCCTTCCATACCGCAGGATGCGATGTGTCCGATCAGTGAGACTTTCGCATCGGCTAGTTCACCACCGCAATAATGGCGCGAAATGGTAAGCTGCAAGCCCGAAAGCAGCATGAGTAAAGCGACTGATATGGAAAGGATATTTTTCATTCTTAAATTGAAACACTTAATCCAACAAAATGTTGATCAAAGGTAGGATTATTTGGTTTTGCTGAAAATGCAGGGCTGTTAATAATTGCAAATAGCTCAATGTCAGTATTGAAAGTGAAGTCAGGGTGTGACTCGAAGTCACGCCCTGACTAAAACTGCATTAACAAGCCATTTCTCCAGCATTTTTCTTGGCGGCCAATAAGTTGTAGGCACCTTTCACAACAACTTTGGTCGTTGAAATATCGAATCCATCAGGCAAAATAACTTCAGTAAAACCGTTGTCGGTCACGCCTTTGCGAACTTCAATGATTTTGTATTCAGTAAACGGCTTTCCATCTTCTTCCTTGTTTTTGTCGAAAATGAAGATATAATCCTTGTCGTCGAAATTTACAATGGCATCCGATGGGAGCGCGGCAACCTGGTTTCCGGAAGTTTCGATAATGGCATTCACGTACATACCGGGCAATACATTTTTGCAATCGGAGGTTACGTTTGCATATACTTTGTAAGTTTTGTCGGCATTTATCGATCTTCCGGGGTGTGAAATAACTGCATCGTGCGGCTCTGTTTCGTTGTTGATATAAAACCTGATTTTTTGTCCCTGCATGACTTTATCTGCATCCTTCTCGAACATCGTCAATTCCAGGAAAAGTTTGCTACTGTTGACAATCTCGAACAAAACATCAGTTGGTGAAACCGATTTTCCAAGGTTAATGTCAACGGTTTTTACAAAGCCTGAAATGGGCGACTTCAACGCCACCGAACTACTGATGTTATCTTCATTCAAACCTGCAGGATTTATTCCAATCAGGAGTAGTTTTTCCTCGTAAGCTTTCAGTTGTGCTTTTAGCGTTTTGTAGTCGCTGTTAATTTGCTGGAAGTTTTTGGCTGAAGAAATGTCGGCTTTGTAAAGCTCGGAACTTCGTTTATAGTCGGCTTCAGCAAATTCGAACTTGTTTTTGGTTTCGAGGTAACTTTGCTGAATGTCTATAAATTGCTGGTTTTCAATAATAGCCAGCGTTTGACCTTTCGAAACTGAATTTCCGGGCATCAAGGTTGTATTTTTGATAAAACCACCCAGCGGCGCTGAAACGGTGGCCATATTTTGTGGTGCAACCGAAATGATTCCGTTCACTTTTAGCGTACCACTCATTGCACGCATTTCAATCGATCCGGTTTCGATATTGGCCAGTTTGATCTGGTCTTCGCGCATTTCAACAATATCTTCCGGAATTACCTCTTCGGTTTTACTTTCTTTGGTTTTCTTTGGATTTCCGTTACACGCAAATAAAGCGATCAGGAACAAAGCTGTAATGTATTTATATTTTGACATGATTTTATTTTTTTAGAGCCCTAACAGGTTTTTAAAACCTGTTAGGGCTATTGTTAATATATTTTTCCTGAAAGAAACTCAAGGTTGATAACCGTTTGGTTGCAGTTGTTCAATTCGTCGAGGTAGTTCTGGCGAATGGTCAGCGCGCGACCCAAACTCAGCACATAATCAAGGTACCCAAGTGCGCCCGCCTTGTAGCTTTGCGTAGCCTGACTAATAATCAGTTTTGCTTCAGGAATGGCCTGTTTCTGGTAATACTCAATGCTTTTGAGGTATTTCTGATATTGGTCAAACAGCGATTGATAATTGTTTTGCAATGTTTTGGAGTAGCTTTCAGCATTGGTATTGGCAACCTGCTCTTTTAGTTTGGCAGCTTTTATTTTGGCGGCAAAAGGCGAAAACCAAAGCGGAATAGCGATTCCTGCCTGAACGCCGTTAAAGCGGTCGCCTGGGCCAAAACTTCTCGGAATGCCGTTTACTTCCTGTTCGCCTTTCATGGTTTGACTAAAGTAACCTACCGAAAAATCTGGCAGAGCGCGGCTCACTTCCAGTTGCTTTTCAATGCGAGAAACGGCAACCTGCTGATTGGCATAACCGAGCGAAGGGTTTTCGGCCAGATTGTTTTCTGGAGAAATTTGCTGAAAATCGATTTGCTTTAAAACTGTGTCTGCCGGAATGAGCTGACTTTTCGTATTCAGCAAGGTTTGAAGTTGGCGGGTCAAAATAGTTTTATCTGCTTGAATTTGCTGCAACTGGTTTTTGATTTCCATGCTTTGCGAGCGGGCAGTAATCATTTCCAGCTTATTGGTTTCGCCCACTTTGGCACGCATTTCAGCAGCCTTCATAAATCCGGAATATAAACTATCCTGATATTTCAGTAACTTTTCCTTTGAGTACAAGTAGGCTAGTTGCCAATAGACTTGTTTCACCTGAGTAGCCGTTTCGAGTTGCGTTGTTTTCAGTTGCCATTCACTGCTTTTCACATTGGCTTTGGCCAGCTTGTGTTGATTAGCGTACACCGAAGGAAATTCGAACGACTGTGAAAGAGTGAAACTGTTGTCTTTGGAATACGAATTGAATTGCCCGAATTGTCCGTCGATATTGGTTTTTCCAAAATCCCAGGCAGTTCCTTTCAAGGCTTTCTGTACTTCGAGCGAATAACCTGACGAACGAACTGTGAGGTTACTGTCGAGCGCCATTTGAATAGCCTCTTTCATGTTGACTGTTTTCTTTTCCTGAGCCTTTGCCTGATTTGCACAGAATACTGCAAACAGCACAAGAATTACAGTTATGTTTTTCCCGGCAATACTTTTGCTTTTTTTCTTTCTATTTCCTGAAAAATAAATATAGAAAATTGGGAGAATAATCAAGGTTAGGAGTGTGGCAGTAATCAATCCGCCGATAACAACGGTAGCCAGCGGTTTTTGCACTTCGGCTCCGGCTGAAGCTGACAAAGCCATTGGTAAAAATCCGAGCGAAGCAACGGCAGCAGTCATAATTACAGGGCGTAGGCGGGTGTGCAAACCTTTCCGGATTCGCTCGTAAATATCGGTTATTCCTTCTTTTTCGAGTCGGTTGAATTCAGCAATCAGCACAATTCCATTGAGCACAGCCACACCAAACAGTGCAATAAAGCCAACTCCTGCTGAAATGGAGAAATTCATGCCACGCATCCAAAGGGCAAACACGCCGCCAATGGCCGACATGGGCACGGCTGTAAAAATCAGCAACGATTGTGTTACCGAGTGGAAAGTGAAATAAAGCAACACAAAAATGAGCAATAAAGCTACCGGAACGGCAACCATCAGGCGGTCTTTCGCAGCTTCGAAGTTTTTAAACTGGCCTCCGTAAGCCACATAATAGGCAGGCGGAAATTTCACTTTGGTGTCGATTTGACGCGATACATCTTTGATTACACTTTGCACATCACGACCACGAACGTTGAAACCCACTGTAATACGGCGTTTAGTATCTTCACGCGACACCTGTGCCGGGCCTGATTTGATGGAAATATCAGCCACTTGTTCAAACGGAATTTGTCCGCCGCCTGGGAGTGCAACCGACAGGTTTTTCACATCGTCGAGGCTTTGGCGGTAATCTTTATCGAGCCGGACGACTAGTCCGAAACGCCTTTCCTCGTCGTAAACCACTCCAGCCTGACTTCCGGCAAAAGCGGAACGAAGCACACGGTTTACATCTTCAACAGTCAGTCCGTATTGTGCAAGGCGGTCGCGGTTGTAATCCACCTGAACCTGTGACAAACCGGTTACTTTTTCAACATTGATGTCTTCAACGCCATTTATTTTTTGAATGATTCGTTCCACTTCCGATGCTTTCTGTGCCAGCGTATTCAGGTCGTCTCCATAAATTTTGATGGCTACATCTTGTTTCGATCCACTCATCAGCTCATTGAATCGCATTTGAATCGGTTGCTGAAACTCGAATTTTACACCAGCTAGCGGAATGAGTGCTTCTTCCATTTTTTCAACCAACTCTTCGCGGGTTTTGGCCGAAGTCCACTCTCTTTTGTCTTTCAGCGTAATGATGTAATCGCCTGTTTCCATGGGCGTTGGGTCGGTTGGGATTTCGCCTGCGCCAATTTTACAAACGGCATGTTTAATTTCAGGAAACTGACTGAGCAATATTTTGTTGGCTTTTTCAACCATCTCAATGGTGTGCGAAAGTGATCCTCCTTGCAAAGTCATTACTCCAGCAGCCAAATCGCCTTCTTCCAACTGTGGAATAAATTCGCCACCCAATCGGGTAAAGGCAAAAATGCTGATCAGGAAAATGACGATGGCGGTTGCCGAAACCCAACCTTTGAATCGAAGGGCAAAATCGAGAACCGGATTGAATATTTTGTGCATCCAGTCCATCAAACGATCGGAAATGGTTCGCTTATGTTCGGTATTTTTGCTCAGGAATAGGGCTGAAGCCATTGGTACATAAGTGAGCGAAAGGATAAACGCACCCAGAATAGCAAACGAAACCACCTGGGCCATGGGTCGGAACATTTTCCCCTCGATACCAATTAAGGCTAGAATCGGCAGATAAACAATCAGGATAATGATTTCGCCGAATGCAGCGGCTGTTCGTATTTTTCCCGAAGCCTGAAAAACCTCTTCGTCCATTTGTTCCTGTGATAACCGCATGATCCCCTGCCTGTGAAATTTCCCCATTCCAATACGGTGTACCGCGCTTTCAACAATGATCACAGCGCCATCTACAATCAGACCGAAATCGATAGCGCCGAGGCTCATCAGGTTTCCGGAGACGCTGAACAAATTCATCAACGAAATAGCAAAAAGCATGGCAAGTGGAATAACCGATGCCACAATCAGGCCGGCACGTAAATTGCCAAGCAGCAACACCAGAATGAAAATAACAATTAACGCCCCTTCAGCCAGGTTGCGGGTAACTGTATTTATGGCCCGTCCAACCAAATCGGAGCGGTTCAAGAACGGTTCAATCTTCACACCGTCGGGCAGCGACTTCTGGATCGACTCAATCCTTGTTTGTACGTTATCAATGACTTTGTGGGCATTTGCTCCTTTGAGCATCATTACCACGCCACCAACAGCTTCGGTAGTGTCTACCACAAAAGCTCCATAACGGGTAGCGCTTCCATAACGAACATTGGCAATATCTCTAATCAGGATAGGTATTCCGGAACTATTTGATTTGACCACTATTTTTTCGATATCATCGAGTGTTTTTACCAAACCAATTCCACGAATAAAATAAGCGTTCGGTTTTTTATCGATGTAAGCACTTCCAGTGTTCTCGTTGTTCTTCTCAAGCGCATTGAAAATATCGGTTAATGTGAGGTTCATTCCACGCAAGCGTTCAGGATTTACGGCAATTTCGTATTGTTTCACATAGCCACCATAGCTGTTAATGTCGGCCACACCAGGCGTGCCAAGCATTTCGCGGCGAACCACCCAATCCTGCAAGGTACGTAGTTCCATCGGATCGTATTTGTGTTCCAACCCTTTGTCAACTGTCAGTTTATACTGAAAGATTTCGCCCAACCCTGTCGAAATTGGAGCCAGTTCAATTTTAGCAAGGCCGGACGGAATGTAATCTTCAGCTTCTTTCAGCCGTTCGTTTAGTTGCTGTCGAGCCCAGTAAACATCAACATCGTCTTTGAAAACGACGGTAATTACAGACAAGCCAAGGCGCGAAATAGAGCGAAGTTCAATAATATCGGGAATATTGGCAACTGCTACTTCTATAGGTGCAGTGATAAAACTTTCTACTTCCTGGACGGCAAGCGAAGGTGCGATTGAGATAATCTGCACCTGGTTGTTGGTTATGTCGGGGATGGCATCGATTGGCAGCCGGTAGAGCGAATAACCACCCCAGCCAATGAGCGTAACAATAAACAAACCAACAATAAATTTATTCTTTATTGAAAAATGAATGATACGTTCGATCATTTTGATATACAATTTATTAATGAAATAAAGCTGTTATTCAAGTCAGAGTCAAAATCCGACTTGCTTTAGAAAAAATGACCCGATAAGGCACACTTTTCCTGTAAAATTTCATTAACAAAACTGAGGTGGTTGCCAGATAGATTTTAGATAATCAGAAGTTACTGCCGAAACGTATTCGGGCAAATCATATTCCTGAAGAAGTGTAAAATTGTCGAAATGGACGAAAAAATATTGTTGAATTACTGGTGTCCCGCAGCAATTGCAGGTGCAGAAAGGTGAGCAATCGTCGCCGTCGTGGTGCTGATGATGCGTTTCTCCTCCTATTTCTGATTTATCGATGTGTTTGTGCAAAGGCTCATCGATACACGGCAGTGACGTGAGAAAAATAATGTAAATGGATAATATGCAACAAAAAAACCTCATCCTTATCTTTTGCTTCAGCAAATATAAAAGGATGAGGTCAATAAAACTATGGTATTCCAAATTATTTAAAACTGCTTTAATTTTTTGCTATTTTCTAAAATTTTTTGTTGCCTTTTTTCCATCTCCTGAACCTGTTGTTGAAACATTTGCATCATTTCATCCATTGACTTTGGTTGTGATTTTTGAGCAATTTTACCCCGTTTTTTTACAGATGTGCTATCCTTCTCATCTTCAAAAAAGTGATTGAATACATCACCAAAATTTCCGAAGCTAAAAGTTGTTGAATCGTTGTTGCTAAACTGATGAAATTGGTGCATTTGGTCAAACTGTTTCATCAATGTGGAGTCATGTTTAGCATCAAAATGGCCAAAAGGAGAGTCGAACATTTTATCGAAATCATCAAAAAATGATTTTCCACTAAATGTACTGTCATTCGTAAAACCAAAGTCAGGCCCCAAAAAATCAGAAAAATCTTTAGATGAAAAATCTTTCATAAGCGTCGTATCGTTCGAATAGCTGTAAGTATAAACCGAATCGAACTTAATAAGGTTACCTTTTTCGTCATATTCGCGGGTAACTTTCGAATTCTCTTTAGGTAGATTCTGTTTCTTAATCTGATTTTGGTTTTGAGCCATCAGGCTGAAAACCAAGCAAAAGTTGAGTAACGAAATAAGAACAAAGCGTTTCATACCTTTTAAATTAAATTTTAGTTCAAAAATAATAACTAAACAGGTAATTGAATTTTAAAAATTCTTAAACGTGTATAAAAAATGCAAAAGAACTTTGGCTAAGGTACTTTTACCCGAATATGCAATTATTTGATAAATTCAGTTATCTTTATTCTATTCAACGATTGATAAATGGAAGACTTTATTTTTAAGAAAACAACGAATGAACAAGGGCTGGTCGAAATACTTGAATTAAGTGGTATGTTAGTTCTTGATAATTCGGAAAAAATAAAAAATGAGTTGCTTAATGTAATACAATGTTTAAATAATAAAATAAGAATTGAGATTAAAGATGTTCAGGAAATTGATATTACCTTTATTCAGATTATCCTGGCTTTTATTAACTATTTGGACGATAATCATATATTATATAAATTCGGTTGGAGTCTTACTGCCGAATTACAAACTTTGCTTGAAAATGTAGGTTTTAGTAATGAGTTATTTTTGAATTAAATATGCCTAAGCAAATATTAATTGCCGACGATTCTGAAAGTATTCGTGAAATTTTAACATTTAGCCTGGAAAGGGCTGGTTATCAGGTATTGGCAGCAAGTGATGGCCGCGAAGCTTATAATTACCTCGATGGCAGATCAATCGATTTGTTATTAACTGATTATCACATGCCTAATGTAAATGGACTGGAACTGATTTCAAAGGTTCGACAAACCGATACCTACAAATATTTACCAATATTGGTATTAACTACCGAAAAACAAGGAGATATTGTTCGGGAAGCTCGTGAAGCCGGCGCAACGGGTTGGTTGTTAAAACCTTTTAGTAACGAAAAACTTATTCAAACTTTGAGAAAAGTTATCCGATAATGAATTCATTTTCTGAAAAGTTTAAGATTGAGGTTGGCGAGTATTGCGAAAGGCTTGAATCTGGCTTACTTCAGCTGGAACATGATCCCGAAAATCAACAAATAATTGGTGAAATTTTTAGGATCATGCATACCATGAAGGGTAGCGGTGGAATGTTTGGCTTCGATTTGTTAAGTGATGTTACCCACGATCTTGAATCTCTCTTCGAGTTATTTAGGTCAGGAGAACAGATTATTGATTCAGAAGTAATAAGCTTTACATTAAAATCAATCGATTGTATCAGGAATTTGCTTGTCGAAGAACCAACTGAAAATCATCAATTATTAGCCAAAACTTTAAAAGCTGAAACAGTTCAACAAATAACACGGTTTAAAAAGCAAGTTTCTGAGAAAGAAATCGATACGAAGTCAATATATTCTGAATCAAGTAGTGCTCAACTCAAAGCAACATATCTTATATCCTTTGTTCCCAATGAAGATATACTTAGAAACGGGACAAATCCTCTTTATCTTATTGATGAGTTAAATGCTTTAGGTGAGTGTAATATCCAGGTTTCGACGGATCATTTACCTTCTTTAAATGAGATTGATCCTTTAAAATGTTATTTGCATTGGTACTTGTTTATTGCCACATCCGAAAATGTTGAAACGCTTAGAGATGTATTTCTTTTTGTTGCAGAAAGTTCTAAAATTGAAATAGAAAAAGTTTCAAACAAAAATGTGATACAACAGGAATCAGTTTTAGCTGCGTTTATTAATACCAAAAGTAATAACGATGTTTGGGAAATAGACGAAATAGCCCATGAAGAAAACACCACAGATATAAATGGGAACAGCAAAGAACCTGGTGTTTTATTGAAAATTGAACAGGAACAAGAAAAATCCGCAGTTTTTGGCCAAATAACTGTCGATTCGGTGAGAGTTGATTCGGATAAAATAGATCGTTATATGAATTTGGTTAGTGAATTTATCACGACTCAATCACGGCTCGATCAGGTAATATCTGTAATCAGAAATCCTGAATTGACAGCCATTTCAGAATCTTGGGCAAAGTTAAATAAACAATTACGGGATAATGCTTTTGAAATGAGCCTTGTCCCTTTACAAAGTCTTGAAATAAGATTTAAACGGCTTGTTTTTGATTTATCAAAATCGCTTGATAAAGAGGTTGAACTCGAAACTGAAGGTCTTGATACTGAGTTGGATAAAAATATCATTGAAAGTCTGACAGAACCATTACTACATATAATTCGAAATTCAATTGACCATGGGATTGAAACAAAGTCACAACGACAGTCAATTAATAAAAATCCGGTAGGTAAAATTTTCATAAAAGCTTCAACTGTTGGATGTTATGTTTTAATTGAAATTGAGGATGATGGTGAAGGTTTGAATGAAGATAAAATCAGGGAAAAAGCTCTCAATAACCGGTTGATATTAGCATCTGAAAAGTTGACAAAGGAAGAGGTTATCCAACTCATATTTGCACCAGGTTTTTCCACAGCCGATCATGTTACCGATATTTCAGGACGCGGGGTTGGTTTAGATGTAGTACGAAAAAGTATCCAAAATTTGCGAGGTACGGTTGTTGTTACGACTCAAAGAGGCAAATACACACGATTTAGCATTAAACTGCCTCTTTCTCTTTCTATAATCGATGGATTACTTACTCGCGTTGGTGACAATTATTTTGTTATTCCCTCTTCGGTTGTAAGCAAACTATTTGCTGTTAAACAAGATCAGTTAAAGAAAGATTTTCGTCAGGTTATCGAGATTGAAGATGTTCAGTTTCCGTATTTAAATCTTAGAGAAGAATTTGAACCTAATCTTCCGTTACCAGATGAGCAACAATTGGTTGCTGTAAATTATGAAAATCAGTTGTTCGGTCTGATTGTAGATGATATAGTTAAGGAATATCAAGCAGTTATAAAGCCAATAAGTCGATTTTTAAAAGCTCAGGAAATATTTTCGGGAGCAAATATTTTGGGTTCAGGCGATCTGGCCCTTGTAATTGATACAAATAAATTGATTCAAAAATATTCGTAAGTCTATGGCCTCTGAAATAATTCACGGACTTAATTCATACTTCACGTTCAGAATAGGGGGAGAACTTTTTGCTGTAAATATAGGGCAAATAACTAAAATTCTTGAATTTACTGAAATTACCAAGGTACCAAACTCCCCAAAATATTTCAAAGGAATAATAAATTTTTTTGGAGAGGTGATTCCAGTATTCTGTGGACGACTAAAATTTGGTTTTCCTGAAATGGAGAGAACACGCGAGAATTGTATCCTGATTTTGATTTTTGAGCTTGACGGAAACATTGTTAGCTCTGGAATTATTGTCGATTCGGCAGAGAAAGTATTGGTTTTTGAACCAGGAGAAATAAAACCCGCACCAATTGTTGGCAAAGGTTTTAATAATGAATTTATACATGGAATTGTACAGCTTGGAAATGAGTTCGTTATTATCCTTAACCTTGAACGCATATTTTCTGAAGAAGAAATTGAAATAATAGCAACGGTTTAATAACCTTATAAATAATAACTTATGCGATTTATTGACTTGAAAATCAAGACAAAACTTGCCATAGCTTTTGGTATTTTGGTTTTGACGGCAATTTTAATGTCGGTTGATACTTTGGTGACTCTGTTTTCGTTCGATAAAAAAATAACACGGTTTTCAGAAGAATTTTTGCCACAGTTGAAAATATCAAATAGTATTGGCAGCCAAACGCAAATGGTGGCTTTAAATATGGAAGGTTATTTTTTAACTGGCAAAACAGGTTATTTCGAAAAAGCAAGGAAGGAACTTGATTCTCTTAAAGCATCGTTGGACCGCGGAGAAATACTTCTTAGTAAATCGAAAGAATTGGATAAGCTGGAACAAAGTTTAAGTGAAGCGAAGATATTGGTCCCGCAACACGAACAAACAGCTATGATGTCGTTTAAGTTATTCCAGGAGATAGATATGCTTCAGGCTAAGTTGAAATCAATTCAGGAAAAAGTTAAACCAGAAATTACCAACGCCAAAACAAAGAAGAAAATTTCAAGTCAGCAAGTTCCTAATACAGAATTTGATCAACTAAATGCCGAAATTGTTGAAAAGGGAAAATTACTCGATGAAATGAAAACAAAGGATGGAGTCCTTTTGGCCAATTTAAGAAAAGCCTCTGAAGAACTGGATATATCGGTAATTAGTTATACCTCAACCATTACGGCTGACTTCAAGAATACAATGAAATATTCTATGTTCTTTACTTTTGTGATAGTTGTAATCTCATTAATATTTGCTCTGTTTGCCATAATCTACATCTCCAGATTGTTAACTGCACCAATGGTTAAAGGCATTGAATTCACCAAAAAGTTGATTAAAGGAGATTTAACTGTTGAACTTGATGTAAATCAAAATGATGAACTGGGCATTTTAGGTAATAATTTACAGACCATGAGCACCCGGTTCAGAGAAGTGGTGACATACGTTTCATCTACAGCCGAAAATATGTCAGCTGCCAGTTCCGAATTAAGTTCTACATCACAAATTGTTTCGCAAGGTGCATCAGAGCAGGCTTCATCAGCAGAAGAGGTATCGGCGGCAATTGAAGAAATGGCTGCAAATATTCAGCAAAATACTGAAAACGCTAAAATTACTGAACAAATTGCAATTACTGCCGAGCAGAATATTTTGGTTGGAAGTAAAAAAGTGCACCAAACAATAAATGCTATGCAAGAGATTGCCGAAAAAACATCAATAATTGGTGATATAGCTTTTCAAACTAATATTTTGGCGTTAAACGCTGCTGTTGAAGCAGCCCGGGCTGGTGAACATGGAAGAGGTTTTGGTGTGGTGGCTTCAGAAGTCGGTAAATTGGCTGAACGTTGCAAGATCGCTGCTTTGGAAATAGAAAAACTTACCAATACAAGTGTACGAAATGCGGCAGAAGTTGGTAAATTAATGAATGAAATAGTTCCTGAAATACAAAAAACCTCGCAGCTTGTTCAGGAAATAGCTTCTGCAAGCCGTGAGCAAAGCACTGGTGCTGAACAAATAAACTCGGCCATTCAGCAGCTTAATATGGTTACACAACAAAATGCAGCCACTTCCGAAGAATTGTCAACAAATGCGGTTGAACTATCAGCTCAGGCAGAACATTTGAAGGAAATTATCTCTTTTTTCAATATTGGGAAAGAATATCCGAAAATTATTTCGAATCAGATAGATACAATTGATGATAAACTCGGAATGGTTGCCAGGCACGAAACAAAGAAAGGTGTAATCATTGAACTCGATGATCCGGATGGCAATGATATGGAATTTGAACGATTTTGATTTATAATTGCTTGTGAAACTGGATTATTTTGAAATATCGGATGAACTTTTCGCTCAGGTTGCAAAAGTAATTACGCTTAGGTACGGAATTAAAATGCCACCTGACAAGAAAATAATGTTCCAGGCGAGGTTACAAAAGCGTTTACGTGAATTAAATTTAAGTTCGTTTGATGAGTATATTCCAACCTTGTTTAATGGAGACCAAACCACTGATGAGTTCGATCTGCTGGCTGATTTTATTTCGACTAATAAAACAGAGTTTTTTAGAGAGAAAGATCATTTTCAAATACTTGGAGAGCAAATTTTACCTGTCTATTTAAAAAATCTACGGTTTTCATCCTTAGGTAATCTCGAAATTTGGTCGGCAGGTTGTTCCAACGGGCAAGAGACTTATTCCATTGCAATACAGATCGAAGAGTTTATTCGTGTCAGTGGAATTCATTTTAACTATTCTATTTTAGCCACCGATATTTCAAGAAAAATGTTAAAACAGGCTAAAGAAGCTATTTATCCAATGAGCCATGTCGACGGAATGTCCATGGAACTTAAAAAACAATACTTACTGAAAAGCAAAAATCCGGATGAAAAGAAAATCAAAGTCATAAAACAACTAAGGGAAAAAATAACTGTCGGTTATTTGAACCTTATGGACGATGAATACCCGTTTAAAAATAGATTTGATGTAATTTTTCTAAGAAATACATTAATTTATTTTGAGCCCAAAACTCAGGTAACGGTATTGACTAAAGTACTTGAATGCCTTAAAACTGGTGGTTATTTATTTATAGGCCATTCGGAGTCGCTTATAAATCTTCAGTTGCCAATAAAGTCAATTGCCCCAAGCGTTTATTTAAAAATTCAACACAATGAAAAATATTGATAACCAATACGAAAATGAGTTGGAACAATGTCAGTTACAAAGAATACAACTTCAGAAAGAAAATGCTGAATTACACGATGAACTGCACAAAGTAAATGTGAAACTACTTGAATCGGAACAATTAAAAGGACATTTTATTAGCAATGTCTCTAATGAAATTGTAAATCCGTTTTCAAGTATTGTGGCTCTTTCTCAAGGTATAAAACAACTGAATCGGGATGAAATGCCTCTGGCACATCACATGGCTTCTCTAATTTTTGATGAGGCTTTTCATCTTGATTTTCAGCTGAAAAATATATTTGCAGCGGCATTACTTGAAGCTGGGAAGGAGGAAATTCAGAGCTCCGAAGTTAATTTAATTGATTTGTTTAAAACTGTACAAGATTACTTTTTTCCATTGCTTGAAAGGAAACAAATTCGCTTAATACATTTTCTGGATTGTTCAGGAACCTTTTTTACAGACAAACAAAAGCTCGAATTAATTCTTAAGAATCTGGTTAGTAATTCAGTAAAATATAGTCCAGAGAATTCAACTATTGAGGTACATTTCTCGTTATTTGAAAACAATTTAAAAATTGAGATTTCTGATCACGGAAAAGGAATACATATTGAAGATAAAGCAATTGTATTCGATCGCTTCAAACAACTGGATGAAAAGATTAATTCTATAAACACAGGGCATGGTTTGGGATTATCAATAGTAAAAGCTTACACAGAAATGCTTGGAGGGAATGTAGAATTAATTGATAATATTGAAGAAGGAATTACTTTATGCGTAATTTTGCCTGAAAGTTCACCCAAAGAAGCATGGGATGATTTGGATGGTTTTATACTTGATTCTGAATCGAGTTATTGATGACTAAAAATATGTTGAATTATTTTTTTCTACATCCGTCATCTGTTTGCATTAGTAAGGAACCATTATGGGTCACTACAGTCTTAGGGTCATGTGTTGCTGTTTGCTTTTTTGATCGAAAACAAGGGATAGGCGGTATAAACCATTACATGATACCTTATTGGAATGGCGTAGGTTTGGAATCACCTAAATATGGAAATATAGCAATAATGCAGTTATATAGGCAGATGCTTGAATTTGGTGCAAAAAAAGAGGATATTGTGTGTAAAATATTTGGAGGGGCAGAAGTTTTAAGTGAGAAAGCCTCAGTATTTAATGTTGGACAACGAAATATTGAACTCGCCTATAAAATGGTGACAGAATTAGGTATTTTAATTATTAGTTCGAGTACTGGAGGTAAATTAGGACGTAAAATTCATTTCAATACTGAAACTGGCGAAGTTTTACAAAAGTATTTGACAAAGAGTAACTTAAACGAAGCAAGATGATCAGGAAGACAAAAGTTTTAATTGTTGATGATTCTGTTTCCGTACAAAATGTGCTTCGGCAAATACTATCGGCCGATCCTGAAATTGAAGTGATTGGTACTGCAACTGATCCTTACGAGGCTGTTGCTAAAATTGCCCAGAATGTTCCGGATGTTATAACGCTTGACATTGAAATGCCCAGAATGGATGGATTAACTTTCTTAAGTAAATTAATGAAGCAACATCCAATACCTGTTGTAGTAATTTCGTCGGTAGCCGATGAAACCTCGGATAAGGGTATACGGGCA
This sequence comes from uncultured Prolixibacteraceae bacterium, assembly GCA_937915865.1. Classification (GTDB taxonomy): domain Bacteria; phylum Bacteroidota; class Bacteroidia; order Bacteroidales; family Prolixibacteraceae; genus Aquipluma. The sequence continues at coordinate 106,724 of CALGIG010000011.1, forward strand.
TTGAACCTGGGAGCCAGCGAAATCATTACCAAACCCAAACTGGCAACGCTTGAACAACTCGATGAATATAGTATTAAAATTACTGATGCAATTAAAGCCTCAGCTTTGTCGGTTAAAATGCGCGAAAATATTGCACGGATTAGAAAAAACAATAATCTGGCAATTTCTGTTGACCAAACTACCGACGACTTGAAACGCCCCAGGGTATTATCCGAAAAAGTAATTTTAATTGGAGCATCTACTGGTGGAACAGAGGTAATTTCAAAGATTCTGAAACACTTAAGAACAGATTTGCCAGGTATTTTAATTGCTCAACACATGCCGGGCGAATTTACCGGAGCTTTTGCAAAACGATTAAATACCGAAAGTAATTTGTTTGTTAAAGAAGCCGAAGATGGCGATGTAATAAACGATGGTTGTGTCTATATTGCCAATGGTTTTAATCATCTTCAGTTAGTTAACGATGGTAGTTGTTATAGGTGTAAATTGGAAATAGGTGTTCTTGTAAACCGGCATAGACCGTCTGTTGATGTTCTTTTTTCATCAGCGGCTAAGTTTTCAGGGAAAAATATAGTTGCAATATTGCTTACCGGAATGGGTGCCGACGGGTCTAAAGGGTTGCTTGAATTACGCAACAATGGCGCTAAAACATTTGCGCAAGACGAAAAATCGAGTGTTGTATTCGGAATGCCCAAAGAAGCAATTAAATTAAATGCTGCCCAAGTGATTGGCAATCCTGATGATTTGGTAAATTGGTTAAACTCATTGTTTTAATAAATGGCAAATAGCATACAGGAAACAAAAATTCTGATCGTTGACGATGTTCAACTAAACCTTGAATTAATGAAAGAGATTCTTTCGGAGAAAGGTTACCAGGTTGCTACAGCAATAAATGGAAGATCGGCTATTGCCAAAGCAAAAGCTCATAAGTTTGATCTTATTTTACTCGATTTGGTCATGCCTGATATTGATGGCTTTGAAGTTTGTTCTATTTTGAAATCAAATCAATTGACTCAGGATGTTCCGGTAATTTTCTTAACTGCGAATAAAGAGAACGATAACATTACTAAGGGTTTTAATTTAGGTGCAGTTGATTATATACCTAAACCATTCAGCAGAGAAGAATTGCTGGCCAGGGTAAACCTGCATTTAACATTGAGAAAATACCAACTTGAATTAATTCATTCAAAAGAAATGGCTGAGGCTACGGCCAAGTCAAAAGCGAGTTTCTTGGCTAACATATCGCACGAAATAAGAACTCCAATGAATGGAATTATTGGTATGATTGATATCCTTAAAAATACTACATTAACAACCGAACAAAACGAGTATGTTGATATTATCGGAATATCAGGTGAAAACCTTTTGATGATAATAAATGATGTACTGGACTTTTCCAAAATTGAGGCTGGCCAGATTTCGTTTGAGCATATCCGATTTGATCTGTACGAAGAAGTTAATGAAGTTATTAAGATTCTTAAATACAAGGCAAAAGAGAAAAAACTTGAATTTTCATGTACAATTTCTTCAGAAATTCCCCACTTTTTGATTGGCGATCCGCTAAGATTAAAACAAGTACTTATTAACTTGTGTACCAATGCGTTGAAATTTACTTCTGAAGGTTATGTGCATGTAGCAGTTAGTTTTGTGAGAATTGAGGGCGATAAGGTTAGGTTAAATTTTGAAGTTAAAGACACTGGAATTGGAATATCGCTCGAAAATCAATCAAAACTATTTAAATTATTTTCTCAGGCTGAAGCCTCAACTGCACGTAAATTTGGAGGAACAGGTCTCGGTTTGGCTATTTCGAAGAATCTGGTTCAAATGATGGAGGGGGATATTAAGATAATAAGTGAAGAAGGGAAAGGGGCCACTTTTTATTTTGATGGGGTATTTGGTGTTTCCGAAGAAAGCTTACAAAGTGTTAAAAATCAAAAAGTAAACTTTACTTGTTCAGTTCCGAAAATGAAAATATTACTTGCTGATGATAACGCAATCAATCAAAAAGTGGCAATGTTAAATCTTCAGAAGTTTGGTCACGATATTTTAATTGCAAACAATGGAGAAGAAGCTGTGAATATTTACAAAACCGAAAATCCGGATTTAATATTTATGGACATAAAAATGCCTAAAGTAGATGGAATTGAGGCTACTATGATGATTAGAGATTTTGAAAAAATAAATAATATTGTATCACCGATTCCTATCGTGGCTATGACTGCCAATATTCATGACGAAGAGTTGTGTTTAAAGGCTGGGATGAATGCTTATTTAAGTAAACCATTTAATGGTAAGGATCTTGAAAATCTTTTTGAAAGCCTGTACCAACAATGGGATAAAAGTTGAAAACTGAAATATTCGAAATATGGAAATTTCTGATATTACTTATTTATGGCCCGGTAAAACAATTCTTATAGTTGAGGACAACGAAACCAGCAATATTTATTTTGAGGCTGCATTAAGGAAAACTCAAACAACTTTGTTATGGGCTAAGAATGGCTTGGAGGCAATTGATATAGTAAAAAAGAACCAGAATATTAATCTGGTACTTATGGATATTAATATGCCTAAATTAGATGGTATTGAAGCTACACGGCTTATTAAGAAACTTTATCCGAAAATAATAGTAGTTGTTCAAACTGCATTTATTTTATCGGGAGAAGAAAGAATGTGTCAGGAAGCCGGATGCGATGAGTTTATAACAAAACCTATTCGGCTGAAATATTTACTTGATACAATTAATCGTTATTTAGGCGTAACTACTTTGATATAAGCGCTAAATCTGGTATTATTTTTAGCTTCATTTAGTAGCAAAAAACCGGATATTATTTTTGATTTGCTTATTAATTGAGTAGAAGCTAAATTTTGATTTATCATTGAATATAGCATTTGGGAATCACCATGAAAAATCTCAAATTTTCCACTACTTTCCCGGTTAATTTTATTTTCTAAAAGTTTTGCTAAAATTCCCATATTCATTCTACAGTTTATTTCAATGCAAGGATGAATAAACAATTGGTTTTGATACTCAAACATCATGGCATCAATGCCTATATATCCCCTGTAATTTATTGAATAAATCGAATTAACTAGTTTATTTTTAATTAGTTCAGCTATTATTTGAATTTCTTTTTCCTGATTGATCTTGGTTGTTGGGTTTAATATGTCTGGTTTAATATTTAGAAAAGTACGCTGATATTGCCCATTTGTATTTGTTTCAAAAAAAGAGATACCTAAAAAGTCAATTTCGTTTTTCGACTTGATCTTGAATTGAAATGAAAAATCCAGTTTTTTTTTCAGATATGGTTCTGCAACCAGGTAACCTTGTTGTTTTATAATTCCAGAAATCCATTGTTTTCGCGTTCTGTCAAGTTCAGGTTTTCGAATCATTTGTATACCTCTCCCGGAAGAACTTAAAGGTGCTTTTACTACAAGTTGCTTATGTATTTTAAGTTGGTATTCTATTTCGTTAATGGTGCAAACTTTTGTTCCGGTTAACTCTGTCGGTATTAAATTTTTGTTTGGTTCAGAATTAATTAGCGTGTTCAAAAGTGATAATGAAGTAGCTCTTTCATAAAGCATTTTATGTGTCTCGCACCAATTAAAAACTGGGCTATTTTTAAATTCAGCTGAACATTTTTCTTTCAGATTTGCTAATTTATAATGTGTTGCAGGGCTCCAACCCCATGGAATTATTTCGTTAAATGAACCGTCTGGCATTGATTCAAGTTCTTCTTGAGTACTAAAGTGTGGAACTTGAAACCCAGCGTTACTTAAGTTCTCGATGAATTTCTCGTCTGGCTTATTCTCTGTTAATACAAAATCGGTTTCCGAACAAAAAACAAATGGCAAGGTTGCCAAATCTTTTTCCATTTGTTGCAAAAGCAATGGAGGCTGGTAGCTGAACGAACCGTTGGCTACAGCTAATTCACAGGTCGGGTTGAAATAATAAACATTACCTACTGGCATTTATCTGTTTTTTGAATCACGTGCAAAAATAAAGTTCAATTTTACCAACTTGATGAATTAACGGAAAATAAACGTCGAAAAGTTTTGATTTGTAAAAAATGACTCTATTTTTGCAATAAATAGAAATTAAAGATCGGTAAATCTTTTTTATAAAATCTTAATTCATAACAGCAAATCGTAATGGCAAATTTTTTCTACATGTGTATGTGTTGTATGTGGGTCTGCTCAGTTTTGCCGAAGGAGGTTGTTATATAATTGTGTGAAATCTTAAAAAGTATACCAAGCCCTTCTGGTCACCAGGAGGGCTTTTTTTATTACAATTTATGAAAGAAAAATCGTACAGAAGTATTCTCAAATCAATTTCCTGGCGCACTGTCGGAACCATTGACACTATAATCGTTTCGTTGTTGATAACCGGGAAACCGACCCTGGCCTTGTCGATTGGGGGAGTTGAAGTTTTTACAAAGATGATTCTGTACTTTTTTCACGAGAGGCTTTGGAACAGGATCAACTTTGGAAAAGTTAAATCAACAGAAATTGACTATCAAATATAAACAATGATAAAAAAGAATTTTTTGCCCATTGCCATAGACATTTCCGAAAGTAAAATTTTGGTTATTGGAGGTGGATCAAGCGCCTTGAAGAAAATAAAAATACTTCTTTTGGCACAAGCAATAATCGAAGTGCTTTCCGATTCTTTTAGCGATGAAATTTTGGCGCTGAATGTAAAATGCCTTCAAAAAGCTTATGAACCAAGCGATTTGAATGGTTACTTCATGCTATTTGCCTGTACCGACGATGAGGAACTGGACAAGCAGATTGCAAAGGATGGGAGGGATGCCGGTGTTTTGGTCAATGTACACGATAAACCGGCACTTTGCCAATTTGTTTCGCCTGCAATTTACCGAAGTAATAATATTTCGGTAGCTGTAAGCTCTAATGGCGAAAATGTTTATGAAACTATTCGCCTGCGAAATATCATTCAGGAATATCTCGAAAATTTAAATACAAACAAAATATGAGCATTCAGTTTAACCAATTAAACGAAAAGCAAGTCAAGCTATTAACTGAGTTGACCAACGGAATAAGCCGCGACCAGTTGGTGTGGCTTAATGGATATTTCCAGGGTTTGCTGGCATCCACTGGCGAAAATACAACGATTACAAATATTCCCGAAAGTAAAAAACAGTTAAAAATATTATTTGGAACTCATACCGGGAAAAGTAAAATGCTTGCACTAAAATTGGCCGAAACGCTTAATTCACATGGTGTTGAGGTGATGGTTATTGGTATGGATGAGTATAAGATCCGCCAATTGGCTACTGAAAAAAATGTTGTTGTTATTGTAAGCACCCATGGCGAGGGAGAGCCACCTGCAATGGCCGAGGAATTCTACAGTTTTATTACAGGGAAACGTATGCCAAAATTATCGGATTTAAACTATTCGGTTGTAGCCCTTGGTGATAAGAGCTATAAACAGTTTTGCAAAACCGGTATTGATTTTGATCAGGCTTTATCCAAGGCTGGTGCAAAAGCAATATTTCCAATTTTAACCCTTGATGTTGATTTTGAGGAAGATGCTGAACGATGGATTCGTGAATTTACACATGTTTTTGTTGAAAGCTCTGAAGGTTCAACAACATTAGCTACTACTTCATTATTGCCGAAAAGTGAAGTTTATACGCGAAAAAATCCGTTTAAAGCTACTGTTATTGATAAAGTAAAGATTACAGGAAGAACTTCGGATAAAGAAGTTTATCATGTTGAACTATCGCTTGAAGGGTCTGGGATTACCTACGAACCCGGCGATTCTATTGGAATTTTAGCTAATAATCCGCCTGAATTAGTTGAGGAAATTTTGAAGCAAGGTTCGTTTTCAGGCAATGAAGAAGTTAAAATCAAAGACGAACTCTTCACTTTGAAGGAAGCTTTGTTTGAGCGTTTGGAAATTACAACCCTAAATCAGGAAGTAATCTTAAAATATCAAAAAATATCAGAAAATCAAGAGCTTAAAAAGGTGATTGAAGATGATCAACTTTTAGATGAATATCTTTATGGACACGATATTCTGGACTTGCTTGAAGATTTTCCATTCCCATTTACAGCACAGGAATTAACCGAAACTTTGCGGATTTTTCCTCCGCGTATGTATTCTATCTCGTCAAGCCAGGCTGCCGTTGGCGACGAAGTTCATATTACGGTTGCTGCTGTTCGTTACTCGCTAAAAGGTCGAAAGCGGGGAGGGGCTTGCTCAACTTACCTGGCCGACCAAATTGAAATTGATTCGCAGGTATCGTTATTTGTCGAAAAAAATATAGCTTTTAAACTACCTGATAATAATGAAGTTCCGCTGATACTAATTGGAGCAGGTACTGGAGTGGCGCCATTCCGGTCGTTTTTGCAACATCGCGAAGCCAACAATCAAAAGGGAAATTCATGGTTATTTTTTGGCGAAAGGAGATTCCATTCCGATTTTTTGTACCAACTGGAATGGCAAAAGTTGTTGAAAGACGGCTATTTGGAGAAACTTGATGTTGCTTTTTCGCGTGATCAGGAGCAAAAAGTATATGTACAGCATCGTTTGAGCGAAAAACAGCAAGAGGTTTTTGAGTGGTTAAACCATGGAGCACATATTTACATCTGTGGCGATATGAAACAAATGGCCCGTGATGTTCAGGAAACCTTACTTCGGATTATTGAGACGCAAGGTGGAATGACGCCTGAAAAAGCACTTGAGTACTTGAAAACGCTCAAAAAAGAAAAGCGGTTTCAGTTGGATGTTTATTGAGTAGCATTGTTAAAAAATTTAAATATCAATAACAAACTGAATATTGGGTAGAATAATGTAAGTATAAATACTTATTTTAGTGGTATAAATACTTAGTTATTCGTCAGTATAAAAATTTAGAAGAATGAGTGATTTTATAAATTGGAGTGAACTTTCTGAATTAGAACGAATTAAGTATGAAAGTAATTACCTGAGAGGGACATTGGTAGAAAGTCTGCATGACCCAATTACAGGTTCTATTGCTTATGCGGATACGCAGCTTTCCAAGTTTCATGGTATTTATCAGCAGTTCGACCGCGATTTGGAAAAGGAACGTAAAAGACAAAAACTTGAACCTGCGTTTTCATTCCTGATTCGTGTGAGGGTTCCCGGAGGTATTGTTACGCCCGAGCAATGGTTGCAATTGGATGGCCTTTCAGATATATACGCAAATAAGACTTTAAAACTGACGACACGCCAGGCGTTTCAGTTTCATGGTGTCATCAAAACAAATTTGAAGAAAACCATTCAAGGTATTAACGCAGCATTGTTAGACACCATTGCGGCATGTGGGGATGTAAACCGAAATGTGATGTGCCACCCAAACCCGGCTGAGTCTGATTTACATGCCGAGGTTTCAGAAAAAGCACGTCAAATCAGCGAGCATTTGTTGCCTTCAACTACGGCATATCACGAAATTTGGCTCGATCAAAAGTTGGTTGCCGACAGCAAGATGGATGTTGAACCCATTTATGGCGATCGTTACCTGCCACGTAAATTTAAAATTGCAGTTGCAATTCCTCCATATAACGATTCAGATATTTTCTCGCAAGACCTTGGTTTTGTTGCAATTGTAGAAAATAATAAAATTGTTGGGTACAACGTCCTTGTTGGCGGTGGTATGGGTACAACATTTGGCATGCCCGAGACTTATCCACGTTTAGCAGATGTAATTGGCTTTTGTTTGCCAGAGCAGGTTGTGGATGTTGCAGAGAAAGTTGTTTTGGTTCAGCGGGATAATGGAAACCGTCAAAACCGGAAGTTGTCGAGGTTGAAATATACCATTGACAAGCTAGGAATTGAAGGTTTTAAAAATGAGCTTCACAAGTACCTGGGATATTCGCTTCAGGCGGCTCAATCCTTCACGTTTATCCGTAATGGAGATCGCCTTGGCTGGAAAAAAGGTAAAGATTCGAAATGGAGTCTGACTCTTTTTGTGGAAGGTGGAAGAGTTGCTGACAGAAATGGTTTAAAAATGAAAACGGCATTGAAGGAAGTTGCACAAAACATTTCATGCCAGTTTATTTTAACCGGAAACCAAAATGTAATAATTGCTAACATTTCTTTGGAAGAAAAGAAAAAGGTAAGTGAAATACTGAAAAAAAATGGCGTTTTACCAGGTGAAATTTCAGGAATACGTAAAAACTCAATCGCTTGTGTCGCCCTGAATACTTGTAGTTTAGCTTTTGCCGAAGCTGAGCGGTATTTACCAACATTAGTCGCTAAAATAGAGTTGGTTCTTGAAAAATTTAATCTTTTAAATGAAGAAATCGTGATTAGGATGACTGGCTGCCCCAATGGTTGTGGCCGTCCTTATCTTGCCGAAATTGGCCTTGTCGGAAAATCCGAAGGCCATTACAACCTTTACCTTGGGGGAAATTTTAACGGGACACGATTAAATTCACTTTATAAAGAAACACTCACTGAAGAAGAAATTTTAACTGAACTAACTCCAATTATTGCCAATTATGCCCAAAACAGGCTGGAAGATGAGAAGTTTGGCGATTTTGTTATCCGCAAACAATATGTGACAGAAACTAAGAAAGGAAGAGATTTTAAACATTAAAATAGTTGACTATGAAAACACCAGTTTTTTTTATAGGAGAAAAATTGTCGGCAGCTACGCGTCAGTGGTTGCAAAAACAACAAGTTCAGTTTATTGAAGAACCATTTCTACGTACTGAGTACAAAAAACCCAATCTGGCATTTTTCAATACAATGGCAAACTCGCCGAAACAATGGGTTATTGCCAGCGTATATGCAGCGCATTGGTTATTAAGGTTTCATGAACAAATTGGAATAACAGAACGCGACCGTTTGTATTGCTGGTCGGAAAGTGAGGCTATAGTGTTGGGAAAACTCAATTTACCGGTAGCCGTATCTTCATTCTCAAATGTTTTGGAGTTGGTCGAAAATGTTACAACTCAAAACAGGGGCGAATCGGTTTTATTTCTGCATGGCGACAAGTTACATAGCGAAATAAGTTCTGTTTTCGCCGGATATAATATTCAATATACTGAAATTGAGGTTTATAAAAATACACCGATTGAAAAGTTTGTTAACGGAATATTTGATGCTTACCTGTTTTTCAACCCGATGAGTATTGATAATTTTAAAGCATCCGGTAATTTTACCAATCCGAAATCGTTAGTTTTAGCTAATGAAAATACAACTGCTCAGGAAGCCTGGCGGGTATTGGATAACAAGGTGTATCTTTCACCCAATCACGAAGAACTTTCGTTTGTCCAATATTCGGTTGAACGATGGAAACAGGAGAATAATAATAGTATTTGAATGGGAAATGGTCGTATTTCGATTTTAGGATGTGGATGGTTAGGAATGCCGCTTGGTAAAGAATTGATCAGGTATGGTTATTCGGTTTGCGGATCGGTAACTTCCGTTGATAAGTTTGATGCGCTTCAACTTTCTGGAATAAAACCTTATCGTCTTTTGCTGAATGATAATTCTTTGGAAATAAATGACCTATCTTTTTTTGAGACCGATGTTTTAATCATTTCCATACCTCCACGCCGTATTGACAGTATTGAACGAATTTTCCCTGAACAAATTCGTCAGCTTGTTCCTAATATCCTGAAATTTGGAATAAAGAAAGTTATTTTTATTTCTTCAACTTCGGTTTATCCTGAAAATAAGCAAATTGTGTCTGAAAATCAAATTTTTCAGCCTCAAAAACCAAGTGGTGAAGCACTTGTTCTTGCTGAAAATATGTTGATGGGAAATTCAGGATTTAAAACAACAATTATAAGGTTTGGAGGTTTGATTGGTGCAGACAGGAATCCAGCCCGTTTTTTGCTGAAAGGTAAAACTAAGGTAGATAATGTTCCTGTAAACCTTATTCACATAGATGATTGTATCGGAATTATTGTTTCGGTAATTGAAAAGGAAATTTGGGGCGAAATACTGAATGCCTGTTGCCCTGAACACCCATTGAAAAAGGAGTTTTACGGTAAAGCTGCTGAAATTTCAGGACTTACAATCCCTGAATTTTCGGAAGAAGATGGAAACTATAAGATAGTTGATAGTAGCAAATTGATTCGAATGTTGGACTATTCATTTAAATATTTGAGTCCAATTGATTATTTAAAAGATTCATAACTGGTAAAATAATACATGTCCGGTTTAATTTCAATAGTTGGCGCTGGTCCTGGTGATCCTGAATTGCTTACAGTGAAGGCTCTAAAACGAATTCAGGAGGCCGATTATTTGTTGCACGATGCCTTGGTAAGCAATGAAATACTAGATTTGGCAAAGTCTGATGTTCAACGTATTTATGTTGGTAAAGTATATCATGATGGTCAGGATCAGGCTGAAAGACAAGACTGGATTAACCATCTGTTGGTTGATCTGGTGCGTAGAGGGTTTAAAGTTGTCAGGTTGAAATCGGGCGATCCGATGATATTTGGCCGCGGAGCCGAAGAAATACGGTTTTGCATTGAAAATAAACTGAGTTATGAGGTTATTCCCGGCGTAACTTCGGCCTTAGGCGCTGCTTCACTGTACGGTATTCCGCTTACTGAACGCGGAAAAAACAGCATGGTTTTATTTGGAACCGGAAGTTATTGTAATGGTGATTTCTGCGACCTTGAATCCTTTGTCTCAGTTTTAAAATCAGGTTCACCAATAATTTTTTTCATGGGTTTGAGTAAGTTGGTTCATTTGTCAACCCGTTTGATGGAAAAATCTGTTTCTCCAGATGTTAAGGTGCAGATTTTGAGTAAAGTATCGCAATCAGAATCATCGGTACTTGAAGGTAACCTGGGTACAATTGCAAAGCTTTTATCCCAACAGAAACCACCAATGCCAGCATTGGTAATTATTGGAAAAAATGTTGAACTGCTTGTTGAACAGCGTGTTTAATCTTCAATGTCTGGTTCGAAAAAGCTCCACTGTATGGCTTTGTTGTGGTTTTTCAAAGCTACTTCGCATCTGTTTATATTCTGGATAAGCTCTTCTGCGGTTGAGGTTTGGATCATCTTTGCTTTTACTGCTACCATTATTTTTTCGCCCAATTGCTGGGTTATTAAATTCAGTACTTTTTCAACTTCGGGCCGGGCTTCCAGAAAATTTACAATATCGGACCTAACTTCAGGATCAACACTTTGACCAATTAGCAATCCTTCAGTTTTTATTGCCAGAAAAATTGATACGAATACCAGCAAAACACCAATTCCAATACTTCCGATGGCATCAAACACCGGATTTCCTGTAACCATCGATAAAACAACTGATAATAATGCAAACGATAATCCAAATAAAGCCGCTACGTCCTCGCCAAGTATCACTATAAGTTCACTTTTTCGGCTGTTAATAGTCCACTTCCACAAACTTTGTTTTCCTTTTATTTTACTAATTTGGTTAATACATCCCCATAATGATGCCCCTTCCATAATCATGCTAATCGATAGAACCCCAATTGCAACAAAAGGACTACTGATTTCGTCAGTTGAGTTCAGTTTGTGTATCCCCTCGTAAATCGAAAATAAACCGCCCATGCTGAAAAGAATCAACGCAACAACAAACGACCAGAAAAATATAGCTTTTCCATGTCCAAGTGGGTGATCGGGTGATGGTCCTTTTTTCGATACTTTCAATCCAAGAAATAATAATCCCTGGTTACCACAGTCGGCAAATGAGTGAATAGATTCGGCCAGCATAGCGCCCGAACTTGTTATAATTGCGGCGATGGTTTTGGTTATGGCTATACCAAGATTTGCCAAAAGGGCAAAAACAATTGATTTTACAGATGAATTTTGGTGCGACATGTGATACTCTTTAAAGCGAATGTAATAAAAACTAACTATTTTGAGCCTTTCAATAGCCACGTGAAAAAATACATCAGAAAAGATTGTTTCTCAGAAAATGAGGCTAATGAAATTGATGTAAAAATCGTTGGAGTTCAGAAAATTAATCTCTTTTATTTATACAATGGAAAACAGGTTGTCTGTATCAATTAACAAACAACCTGTTTTTGCGTATTTACTTTCAGTTTATTGCTGATTCTGATGTTGTTTCTGGATTTTACTTTTCTTTATGCCATAAGTAAAATAGATAAGAAAGCCTATTGCCATCCAAATTATTAATCGTAACCATGTGTCGAATGGAAGAAAGATCATCTGGGCAATACAAATAACAGCTCCAAGTATTGGAACTAACGGGACAAATGGTGTTTTAAATGCACGTTCCATATCTGGTCGTTTAACACGCAAAACAATAACACCAATACAAACGATGGCAAAGGCCAGTAATGTGCCAATCGAAACCAACTCTCCAAGTATGTTAATTGGTAAAATTCCGGCTATTATCATGGCAACGAATCCGGTAATAATTGTACTTACGTATGGAGTTTTATATCTTGAATGTACTTTTGCGAAAACAGAAGGGAGTAAGCCATCTTTCGCCATCGAAAAGAAAATACGGGGCTGTCCTAAAAGCATAACAAGAATTACTGAACTAAGGCCGGCAATAGCTGCTATTTTTATAATCGGACGTAACCAAAACAACCCTTGTCCCATTGCATTAACACCCACAGCTATTGGATCGGCAACATTTAACAACGTATAACTAACGATACCTGTTAAAACAATAGCAACGAAAATATATAACAAGGTTGAAATACCTAGTGACCCTAAAATCCCAATAGGCATATCGCGTTTAGGGTTTTTAGCTTCCTGAGCTGCAGTTGAAACAGCATCAAAGCCTATGTATGCAAAGAAAATAACACCTGCAGCACGAAATATTCCACTCCATCCAAAATGTCCCCATTCTCCGGTATTTTCAGGAATAAACGGGTGCCAATTGGCTTTGTTTACAAACATGAATCCAATACCAATAAACAGGAGAATAACGAATACTTTAATAATGACCATTAGGTTATTAAACCGGGCTGATTCTTTTATGCCAATCAGTAACAAAAAGGAAATAACCGCAATAACAAACATAGCCGGAATGTTGATAATACCAGTTAGGTGAGGAAGAGTGTCAACTAAGGTTCCTGATTCAGTGAGACTTTTGGTTAATTCAGGAGTCAAAGTTTTCCAACCAGCCTGTGGAACATCGATCATGATTGTTCCGGCTGCTGCTGTTAATTGAGCCGGAATATTTATTCCGAAATCTTTCAGAAAACTTACTACGTATCCCGACCAACCAACTGCTACCGTTGAGGCTGCAAAAAGATATTCAAGAATTAGGTCCCACCCGATAATCCAGGCAATAAATTCGCCCATAGTCGCATAAGCATAGGTGTAAGCGCTTCCTGAAATTGGTATCATGGATGCAAACTCGGCATAGCACAGGCCAGCGAACAAACATGCTAGTCCAGAGATTATAAATGATATAACTATAGCAGGGCCAGCATATTGCGCAGCCGCCTGGCCGGTAAGTACAAAAATACCGGCACCTATAACAGCTCCAATTCCAAGGGTTGTCAGATTAAAAGCACTAAGTGATTTTCGCAGCCCTTGATCGGTGGTTGACTCTGAGATGAGTTGGGATAATGGTTTCGTGGTAAATAGCTTTGACATAAATTCAAATTTTGATCTATCAAAAATAGCTTTTTTGTTGAGAAATAAAGGGTTTTGACAATAAACTGTCACTTAGTTAAATTTTTCTAAAGAAAATTGTTTTTAACATGGCGTAAAAAAACGGGATCAATGTTACTACAATTAGACCAAGAAAAATGAATTCGAAATTTTCTTTAACCCAATGAATTTCACCAAGAAAATAGCCAGTCAAGGCAAAAAAAGGTACCCAAATTACCGATCCCAATATGGTGTATTGTTTAAATATTTGAAAATCAAACGATACTGTTCCGGCGAAAAAAGGAATATAAGTTCGTATAACCGGGAAAAATCTTCCGATAATAATTGATTTTTTGCCATGCGTCTGATAAAATAACCTTGTTTTAATAATTGATGGCACCAGGTATTTTTGAATAAGTTTGCGATTACTATGTTCTATTCGATGTCCGATAGCCAGTCCTATCTGATAATTGAAATGGTTACCTAAAATTGCTGCAACTACTAATAATGGCAGTAATACCCATATACTTAACTCAGATGCTGCTGCTATAACTCCTGCTGAAAATAACAAGCCATCACCTGGAAGAAATGGAAAAACAATTAGTCCTGTCTCAAGAAAAATAATCAGGAATAAAACAATATAAGCTTCCCATACATTTTCCGAAACAAGGTTGAAAATTGCCTCATTGGTGTGAAATAGTATTTGATGAATGACATCAAGCATTTTGGTTCTGTTGGTTTATTCAATAAAAAAGTATAATTCGTTGCGGTATAAAGTTACAGTAAATTATACCATCGCGCATATACTAAACAATTCGTATGGGAAATTTAATCTATTTCAGGTAATTGTTTATTAAAATACCGTTAGAATTTGTCTGTAATTAAGTTGCACACTTTACTCAAAAAGATGTGATCATCTTCTGTAAATGGTGCCGGAGAATGACTGTCGATATCTATTTCGGCAATAAATTTACCATTCTTAATGACTGGTACTACAATTTCCGATTGCACTTCCAGTCCACAGGAGATATAATTTTCAACTTGAGTAACATCCTGAACGATCATCGTTTGACAACTTACTGCAACTTGTCCACAAATACCTTTTCCAACAGTTATATGAGTATGTTGGGTGGGTTTTCCAACAAAAGGCCCTAAAACGAGTTCGTTTTCTGCTTTATCCAATAGATAAAAACCAACCCAGTCGTAATGATAAACCTCACTCTTTAAAACATGGCAAACCTGGTATAATATATCCTCCTGACCAGTACTAACCAATTCTTCTATTTTTTGAAATACTTTTTCAAAATCTGGCTTTGTCATATAATTGATTTATATCTATTTAATTGCAATTTGATCTTCGTGGGTAATTTTCTCACAGTACTTGCATTTTAGATCCAATGGGCTTTTCGAAATGACAGTAAAGTGTGTTGTAATATCTTCGTTGTTTGTAATACACTTGGGATTAAAGCATTTAACAATTCCTATTACTTTATCGGGCACTTCAACAACCCGCTTTTCGACGACCTCATAGTCACGGATAATATTAAGCTTGGCATTGCGTGCAATAAGCGAAATTTTATTGATTTCATCATCTTCAAAAAATACATCAGAAAGTTTGATAATTGCCTTGCTGCCAAGTTTATCACTTTCCAGGTTAGCTCCAAAGGTAATTTGAGTTTTTAGATTCTGAAGCCCTAATATTGATATAACTTTGAACAAATTCTCGGATGGAATATGGTCGATAACTGTACCATTATTGATGGCACTTACTTTTAGTTTGAGTTTTTTCTTTAAACTATCGCTCATGGCTATTTTATTTAAGGTTGAGGATATGAGCAATAATTGCTTCGCGGGTATAAACACCGTTTCTGGCTTGCTCAAAATAATATGCTTTTTCATTGTTGTCAACGTCGGTATGTATTTCGTTTACACGGGGTAATGGATGCAGAATTCGCATGTTAAATTTTGTATTCTTTAACATGTTGTTCTTCAGAATATAAACATTTTTAACTTTTTCATATTCAATCGGATCCATGAATCTTTCTTTTTGAACTCTTGTCATATAAACAATATCTGCATAGTTGATGTTCTCGTTAATTTCGGTATGTTCATAGTACTTTATCCCTTTTTCTTTCAGAAATAGTTTGTATTCTTCTGGCATAGCCAGCTCATCGGGAGCAATAAAATTGAAAACCGGGTTTTTAAATTCCGACATGGCCATCAGCAGCGAGTGAACAGTTCTTCCGTATTTTAAATCGCCAACCATACAAATGTTTATATTATCAAGCGTTCCTTGGGTTTTCAAAATAGAATACATATCCAGAAGTGTTTGCGTAGGATGCTGGTTAGCCCCATCGCCGGCATTGATTACCGGAATATCAGATACTTCTGAGGCATACCTTGAACTACCTTCAAGCGGATGGCGCATTACTATAAGGTCAGCATAATTACTTACCATTTTGATGGTATCGTGTAGGGTTTCGCCTTTAGAAACGCTCGACGAACCCGCATCTGAAAAACCAATTATTCTTCCACCTAAACGGTTGATAGCTGTTTCAAAGCTTAATCGGGTTCGTGTAGACGGCTCAAAAAATAAAGATGCTACTACTTTTCCCTGGAGCAATCGCTGATTGGGGTTTCTTTCAAAATAGGCCGCAAGTTCGAGTATGCGTAAGTAATCTTCTTTTGAATAATCTGTGATTGAAATTAAGTCTTTCTTCTTCATTTATATGATTTTTTAAAATAATATGACAAAAAAAAACCAACAGAAACATTTGTTCTGTTGGTTGTGATGTGAGCCCGGCATTTCGGGAAAATTTTGTGAATTAGAACTTCAAAATGATGGAAATTGATGAGAAGATAGGGAAAATGTTGTTCCTGATGATGAGATTCATCAAAAAAATTAGGATAATGTTTTATCAGGTGTTCCATCAAAATCCAAAATTAGTATGTTTTTTTAGGTTGTTCAAAATTTCAGTTTAATAGTTATAAAAAGGTTATTAACACAAATATTGTATTAATTAATTGATTTTCAGTCCTTCAATTTTTGTTAGTGCAAGTTCAATTCGTTCAGCATCATTTAATCTAATCTTCGTTTTTATGGAACATTTAAGATCAAATTGAGGATCGATTTGCGGGAGTTTTTCATCTTTGAATATTTTCATTACTTCATTCATTACACCATAATCGAATTTTATAAAAAGTTGTTTTTCAACAAGCTTTTCAATTATTTCAGCATTGTTTATTGCATTTTGGGCTGCATTTCGGTAGGCATTAATTAAGCCACTAACACCTAGTAAGGTCCCTCCAAAATAACGGACTACGATAATCAGAATATTTGTAAGATCGTAACTCTGAATTTGTCCCAAAATAGGTTTTCCAGCAGTGGAAGACGGTTCTCCATCGTCGTTTGCCCGAAAATGTAGTTTTTCATATCCTAATCTCCATGCATAGCAATGGTGTCGTGCTGAATAATGTTCTTTTTTTATGGTTTGAATGATTTCTTTTATCTCGTCCTCAGAATATACCGGATAAGCGTAAGCAATAAATTTACTTCCCTTATCTTTAAAAAGTCCTTCAGTTGGTAGTAATATGGTCCTATAAGTGTCTTCCATTAAAAACTCATTAGTATCAAAATGGCAGCAAAAGCAATAATTATTCCTGCAAAATTAATCCTCGAAAATTTCTCTTGAAATAAAATAAGCCCTAAAAAAACCGAAAATAAAACAATACAAAGATTATTTAGTCCAAATATGATTGAACTGTCAATTATATTGGTATTCAAAGCGAGGATAAAAAAATAAAGTGAACCAAAGTTTACTATTCCTAGAGTAATTCCACCAATAAATTCAGAAATGGTAGTGTGTTTTAATGAAGCTTTTGTATTAATAGATGAGATGGTAAGTCCAGCGATTAAAGCTGTAGAAAAAACGATTGCAGAGAAAAGCAAACTTATATTATTGCTAACGTGTTCATTTTGTGTATATTTTACCAACGAATCAGTAACTCCTGAACCAATAAAAATGATAATAGGAAGAATAATGAGTGTAACATTTTTTGTTTTATCAATTGGACGATAACAAGTTAATAAAACAGCAACCAAAGCCATTGTCAATCCTGTAATTTTCAAAAATGAATTCTTTTCTCCGAAATATAATATTGAATAAAGGATTGGGATTACCATTGATAGTTTACTGGCAATGGTGGTAACGACAATTCCTGATTTTCTGGTTGAATAACCAATTAGAAAAAACATCAGAATATACGATATTCCAATAATAACTGCATATCTGAACCAGTTTGATGTTATTGTTGTAGTGACTGATATTGAATATTTGTTGAAATAGAAACCAAGTGAAGCCGCAACCAAATAATTGATAATAATAAGTTTTAAAAGGTTTGTTTTAAACTTCTCAGAAATCTTGAAAATCAGAAATATAGAGGTAGAACAGAGAATACTTAGCAGTAGGTAAGTCATTCCAATAAAATAAAAAAAGCAGATCGTTTCGGACCTGCTTTATCGTTTAAAATTTCAATTTCTTTTCTATTTCGTCAACGCAGAGCCTGAATGCCTTGTCTGTTTCTTTCAGGTTATTTACTGTTTTACAAGCGTGTAATACTGTTGCGTGATCTTTGTGCCCTACCTGCGATCCAATTGAAGCCAAAGAAGACTTGGTCATATTTTTGGAAAAGTACATGGTTAGCTGGCGTGCCTGTACAACTTCACGTTTTCTTGTTTTTGCCTGAAGCGCATCAACCGACATGTTAAAATAGTCGCAAACAACTTTGGCAATATAATCAATCGATAGTTCTCTTTTCGAATTCTTTACAAGCTTGTTAACCATTTCACTGGCTAATTCAATTGTTATTTCTTTTCGGTTTAAGGTCGATTGGGCTAAAAGTGATACTAATGCTCCTTCCAACTCACGTATGTTGGTTGTAATATGCGAAGCAATATATTCCAGCACTTCATCAGAAATAACTATACCATCCTTGTAGGTTTTTCTTCTGAGGATATCCATCCTGGTTTCAAAACCTGGTTGCTGCAAGTCGGCAGTCAGCCCCCATTTAAACCTTGACAGAAGGCGTTGTTCCAATCCTTTAAGTTCAATTGGTGGTTTATCGGAGGTTAGAATCAATTGTTTACCACTTTGATGCAAGTGATTAAAAATGTGGAAAAACGTTTCCTGTGTTTTTTCTTTACCTGCAAATTCCTGAACGTCATCTAAAATCAAAACATCGATCATCTGGTAAAAATTCAGAAAATCGTTCCTATTATTATTTCGGGTAGCTTCGGTAAATTGTGTTTGGAATTTGTTGGCATTTACATAAAGAACTACCTTGTCGGGGTGACGTTCTTTTACTTCAATACCAATTGCATGGGCCAAATGGGTTTTTCCTAAACCTGAATTTCCATAAATCATTAATGGATTAAAAGCGGTTCCACCGGGATTTTGTGCAACAGCATAACCTGCGCTTCTGGCAAGACGGTTACATTCTCCTTCTACAAAGTTTTCAAAAGTATTGTCAAGTCTTAATTGTGGATCAATCTGAATCTTTTGAATACCAGGAATGATAAATGGATTCTTTATTGATGCTTTTCCTTCAACTTTTAAAGGAATGCTCATTGGTTTGTTTTGAATTTTGCTGTTGTTGTTAGTTGGGTATTTAACAGTGTAAGGCTGCGAATTTGTTTGATTGTTACCCATAACAACAACATATTCAAGTTTGGCCCCAATCCCAAGTTCTTTTCGTAGAGTTTTCCTCAGAAGATCAATATACTGTTCTTCAAGATACTCATAAAAAAACGGACTTGGTACCTGTATTGTTAATATATCGTCTTCCAGGTTTACTGGAACGATAGGTTCAAACCATGTCTTAAAACTTATGCTTGGAACATTGTCGCGAATAATTGACAGACAATGATCCCAAACCAAACGATGATCCGTAATCATTTTGGTGTCAGATGTTATAAAATTTGACAAAACTATTTACCTGATTTATTTTCCCTGAAACAAATTTTGAGAAAAAAAATGTATAAAAAAAATCATTTTTTGCTTGACTTTTTCCGAAATACATTAAGTGGATTAAAACTCAGGCATTTAAAAAAAATAAATTTTTTAATATTTTTTTAATTTATTTAACTTATTGAAAATCAAACATTTAAACAAATTTTAATTTAAATGCTTGTTAATAAAGGCTTGTAGCATCATTAACAATAATGTTTTGCGATGTTTATAATTAGTTGAGCTGAGTTTTTAATGCTTTTTCAAGTTTTATCATTTTTCCTTTTTTATATGCAACCAAAGTGGCTTCTGGAAAATTGATACGGGCAGTTTGTAATAAATCGGATATTTTATTAAAATCATTGGTTTTTCCAACCATGTAGATATAATTTTCTTTGACTTTAATTTCTTCAACTTTGCCCAAATCTTTAAACAAAGGTGAATCGGTTGATATTTTTGAGGGACTCGAAATTAAATGCACTTTATAAGTTATTTGGTTCTTTTCTTCTGGCACAGTTTGTCGGGCAGTAATATATACGTCTTTCCCCATATTAAAAGCTGAGAAGTGCACATACCTTTTAGGGTTAGTTTTAACATCTTTTAAAAGCAAATCTAAACTATTGGTCAGGTTTGTTAGGTTCTGATATAATGCTGGATCGTTAAGTAACTGTCCGGCAGATCCTTTAGATGAGTTTATTTTTTCGACGATTTGATTTAATCCCCCAATGGTTGAATCAATTTTAGCGAATAATGGAGTGATATTCTGCTTAGCAAGAGAGTCCGATATTGATGAAAGATTTTTTATAAGTGATCCTATTTCTTTTGACTCTTTATTTACTGACGTTGTTATTCCATCAAGATTTGTAACTATGGAATTTACTTTTCCGCTTAAAACTACTTTATTCAATTCAGCAGAGGCAGATTCGAGATTGGCCAGTGTAAGGTTTATATTCTCGAAACTTTTTGAAAGGTTATTCTTTGTTTTTTCATTGAACACTGAGGTAATAACTGTTAATGCCGAGTCGAGTGATGCAAAAAGTTCTTCAGCTTTTTGCTTTAAAGGTAGTACCTGCATACTAACTTGTTCCTTTAAATCACTTTCAATGTCCCCTGGTATTGTATCATTCGCTTTATAATATTCAGATGATCGTTCTATCATTAATTTCACGGATTTGGCACCCATCAAATTGCTGGAAACGATTTTAGCGGAACTTCCTCTTGATACTTTAAAGTTTCCTTGTAGTGATAAGGTTACTAATAATTTGCCCGAATTATTGCTGAGTAGTTGAATTTTTGATACTTGACCGATTTGATAACCATTGACCAAAACGGCGCTTGACTCGAGTAGCCCATCAATACGGTCATAAACAACGTAATAAGTCGAATTTCTTTTAAATAAATCAATACCTTTCAGAAAATTAATACCCCAAATAAGTATTGCCAGGCATACTAATAAAAGAAAGCCCAATTTTGTGTGTTTCGAAATTTTTATCATTTGGTTGTTGTTTCTGTTTTCATTCGCAAAGCTATGGAGCAAATGGCAGTATACCAAATATTTTTTCGAGTTCCGAAATTGTTATTTTATTTTGGTCCAGAATTAATAATTGTTCGCTTGTTATCCGTAAAATTGACAATAAAAGCTTGTGGAAACTTTACTTTTAACTGGTTTAACAGTGGAGTTATTTTTTCAATAGAATCTTCTTTCCCTACATAATATCGGTAATATTTATCAGTTTTTTCTCTTCTGACATTTTTTATCCCTTTAAAGTTTGCTGCAATTGGCTCAACCGAACTTGTACTTGCACCAATTTGAATGCTATAGTAGGAATTAGTCTCTTGTTTTTCCGAAGTGGCAGATTTTGAACTTGTTTGAGGCATTTCTGTTTTTACCGATTCATTAACTGAATCTTTTGTTCCGATTGCAGAAGATTGATTATCTTCAGCTTCAGGCTTTTCTGGTTTGTTTATGGAAAGTTCTGCTTGTTTGGATGTGTCTTCCCTTGGCTTATCTTCAACTATAGCTTTTTGAGAAATGGAAGTTCCATTATTTTTAGCCCTGAATCTCTTAAAAGCTTCAAAAATAGAATGGGCGATAACTAATTGTCCGTCGTCACTTTTAAGTTTATTAGCGTCGGATTGGTTGCTAACAAATCCGGTTTCAACCAAAACACTTGGCATCGAGGATTGACGCAAAACAAGGAATCCTGCTTGTTTTACTCCTCGATTAGGATTGTCTAACCGATTTCGGAATTGCCTTTGAATATCGTCGGCAAACGAAAGGCTCTGGTCGAGATAATTATCTTGCACTAATTCAAACATAATGTACGATTCAGATGAGTTTGGATCAAAATTCTCGTAGGTTGATTTGTAATTATCTTCCAAAAGGATAACCGAGTTTTCTTTTTTGGCCACATCAAGGTTTTCGTTAGTTTTATGGAGCCCTAAAACAAATGTTTCAGTTCCGCCGGTTGATGACGTTCCGCAAGTATTTGCATGCAACGAAATAAAAAGATCGGCCTTATTTTTATTAGCTATCCTCGACCTGTCAATTAATGGGACAAAAACATCTGTGTTACGTGTATAAATAACTTTAACGTCAGGATAGTTTTCGTTTATGTACTTTCCCAGTTTTAATCCAATTGAAAGGACCACATCTTTTTCCTGAATTCCTTTACTTATTGCTCCCGGATCTTTTCCTCCATGTCCTGGGTCGATAACTACAACAAAAGATTTACTTCGGTTTGTAATTGGCGATGATATCGTATTCTTATTTAGAATAACTGACAAAGTGAGAATAAGAATAATCCTAATTATTTGATTTATTGGTAACAATCGTCTTTTTCTCAATTTGAGTAAGCATCTTTCTCTAGTCAGACCTGAGTTTTGAATATCCATTTTTATGTGAATTTTCAGTTGTTTGCTGTTTATACAATTTCTGTTACTTATTCTTCTGTATTATATCAGGATTGTAAAACATGATGGCAAAAATATAAATATTAAAATTATTTTACATTTCTTGACGTTTAGGTATATCCCTTATTTGTATTTTTGCACACCGGACGTAAAACGTGTTCTTATTACTGGAAACTGTGGTATTGATAAAAAGTCTGTTAGCAAATATATTGTTATTAGTTGCCCTAATTTCTTTTGGCCAGCTAAATAAGGCGCCAGGTAAGGTTTCGGAAATTCCTGTACCGGTGCCGGTTTTAAATACTGATACTATTAAAATCGCAAAAAACGATTCTATTGGTGCCACTCCTGAAAAAGCAGTTGCTGATTCAATAAAGAAGCCTGTCCTTGAATCTGTTATTACTTATTCTGCCATCGATTCAATTATTCCTGATTTTGAAAATCAAAAAATGTATATGTATAAAGGTGGTGTAATCAACTATCAAAATATTGAACTAAAAGCTGATTACATTATGCTCGATTTGGCAAGGAAAGAAGTTTATGCCGAGGGATTGCCTGATTCTACTGGTACTATAGTTGGTAATCCGGTATTTAAAGATGGAAACGATGAATTTGAATCGAAAACAATGCGATACAATTTTGAAACTCAAAAGGGTATTATTTCTGATGTTAAAACTAATCAGGGCGATGGAATTGTACATAGTAACCTGACAAAGAAGATAAGTAAAGATGAATTTATAATGAGGAATGGTAAATATACCACCTGTGATGCTGAACATCCTCATTTTTATCTCCAAATGACTAGAGCTAAAGTAATTTCCAACAAAAAGATCATCACTGGACCAGCTTATCTTGTATTGGAAGATTTTCCGATTTATTTTCCAATGATTCCTTTTGGCTTATTTCCAAGTTCATCAACTTATACTTCAGGTATTTTGATTCCAACTTATGGGGAGGAACAAACACGGGGTTTTTATTTACGCGATGGCGGATACTATTGGGCTGCTAGTGAGTATTTTGATTTGGCGCTTAAAGGTGAAATTTACTCTAAAGGTTCTTGGGGTGCTAACATTCATACAAATTACCGGGTGAGGTATAAATACAATGGAAGTTTCGATTTTAGATATAACCTTAATAAGACTTCTGAAAAACCATTGCCCGATTATAGTGTAAACAGAGGTTTTAGTCTTACCTGGTCTCATTCCCAGGATACTAAAGCAAATCCCAATCGCACATTTTCGGCAAGTGTTAATATGTCCACTTCTTCATACGATAAACAAAATACTTATTTGAATACTGCTGTTTCGGTACAATCTTACCTTCAAACTCAGAAATCGTCGAGTATTACTTATTCTCAAAAATTTGAGAATACACCATTTAACCTGAATATGAGTTTCAGGCATTCCCAAAATTCAAGAGATACTACACTTTCAATGAGTTTGCCGGAGTTAACTTTTAATGTTTCGAAAATCAATCCTTTCAAAGTAAAAAACCGGGTTGGTCCGGCTAAATGGTACGAGAAAATTAGTTTCAGCTATACTGCCAACATAAAAAATTCGATTGATAATGTAAAAGAAAACCAGTTTTTTAAAAAGTCGCTAATTAAAGATTGGCAAAATGGTTGGCAGCACAATATACCAATAACATTACCATCGTTTAATTTATTGAAATATATAAATTTAAGTCCTAGTTTTAGCTATTCTGAACGTTGGTATACTAGTTATATAAACAAGACTTATGTGCCAAATAATCTGCATGTGCCAACTTTAAAAGATAATATTGCGATTGATACTGTTTATTCTTTCAGGCGAAATTACAATTACGCCTATAGTTTAAGCGCATCGACCAATATTTATGGGAATTTTATAATGAGTAATCCAAATTGGAAATTGAAACAAATCAGGCATAAAATAACGCCTCAGATTAGCTTTAGTTATGCACCTGATTTTGGAAAGCCCAAGTATGGATTTTGGGGATATTACATTGATGGAAGTGGAAAAAAACAGTATTATAATCACTTTGAACGTGGAGTTTTTGGTTCAGCCGGAATGGGCGAAAATGGATCGATTAGTTTTTCATTGAATAATAATATTGAGGCTAAGATATTGGATACCAACGATTCGATAGCTAATAAAAAAGATGGGAAGCTTCAATACAAAAAGCTGAAAATTCTTGATTTCTCGGCAAATACATCATATAATATGATTGCTGATTCATTTAAATTGAGTACGATCAGTCTTTCGGCGCGTACAACAATTAAAGGAGTTAATGTTAACATGGGGGCCAATTTGAATCCTTACATGGTAAATTCTGAAGGCGATCTTATTGACTCTTATGTATGGAAGCACAAAAGCGGATTTGGTAAATTGGGTCGTCTGACAAATGCAAACTTATCTTTTGGAATGAATTTCGACTCGAAAAAAGATAAACCACAAACTACTGGCGACAAAAAAGCCCCGGATAAGCCAAAGGAAAAAACGGATGAGGATGAATATGTCGAATTTACTATGCCATGGAGTTTCAGGTTCGATTATTCACTAACATATAGCAACAGTTTTAAACCTGATACTAAACCTACTATTTACCAGAGTTTGAACATGGGCGGCAGGCTTAGTATAACCGAAAAGTGGCAAATGGATATGACTACCAACTTTGATATTCAGAAAATGAAATTTTCGTTTACGACTGTTAACATCACACGATCATTGCATTGCTGGAGTATGGCGTTTAACTTTGTTCCGTTTGGCGACCGTAAAAGTTATAGTTTCACCTTATCAGCCAGTTCTGCTATGTTACGCGATTTGAAGGTATCAAAACAAAGTTCATGGCGCGATAATTAAGAATTTATTATTGACGCCTGAAAATATAGACCCCCCAATTGTTCTTTTCTTTAAAACCAGATTCGGTCAAACCTAATGATTCTGCTTTTTGCTTTATTTCAGGCATATCGTTCGTATAAAACCCACTCAGAAAAATGATTCCATCAGGCTTCAAAACGCTAGTGTATTTGGGCAAATCATTAATTATTACATTTTTGTGAATATTGGCAAAAATAATATCATACTGCTGTTGTCCTAATAAGTTTGCATCTCCTTGTTTAGCCTCAATATTATTGATTCTATTAAGTTTTGCATTTTCAACCGTACTTTCGTACGACCAACTGTCGATGTCAATTGCGGTTACTGCTTTTGCCCCCTTCAACGAAGCAAGCATTCCCAGGATGCCAGTACCACAACCCATGTCGAGAACCGTTTTGCCAGTTAGGTCAATATTAAGAATTTGTTCAGCCACTAAAGTCGTTGTTTCATGGTTCCCGGTACCGAAAGCCATTTTGGGCTCAATCACTAATTCGTATTCTGAAGTTTGATATTCAGTGTGGAATGGTGCCCTTACCAAACATCGACCACCAATAAGAAGTGGTTTAAAATAATTCATTTCCCAAACTTCATTCCAGTTTTTATCTGGAATTATTTCACTTTTACATAAAAAAGTAAATGGCAGGAAACCAGCTATTTCACTAATCGCATTTAAGTCAAAGGTTTCACCAGGGATATATCCCATCAGTTGTTCTTCATTTTCGTCAAAACTTTCAAATGGAAAACTTTCCAGCATTGCAATTAAAATTTCCCTATTTTCCAGGTTATCAGGTGTTAGCTTGAAGCTTATTTGTGTGTAATTCATACAATTGTTTTGGGCTTTAAATGTAGTATAAATCTCCGGTAAATTAATTCTATATTGTATGCCAGGAAATAGGATAGAAGCTAAATTATGGAAGGTAAATGGCTCCTCCTGAATTATCTTTTATTGCCCCTGTAACTGATTTAAGACAATTGTTCTCTTCTCTTAATCTTAAAATTCCTAAAAGCGCGAATACTATAGCTTCTTTAAAATCAATAATTTCCTGCGATGGAACTACTGTTTTATGTTTTGTTTTTTCGCTCAGGAGTTCGATAAGAAACACATTATGAGCTCCTCCACCGGTAGTTAATATTCGTCCTTTTGGATATTTTTCAACAGCCATAAATAATTGGTCAGAAATATGTTCATAAATTGTTCGGAGGATATCAACAATAGATAATTGAAAAGAATTAACCCTTGGAAGGAACTCAAGTTCAAACCATTCTCGTCCAAGCGATTTAGGGCCTGTTATTTTATAAAAATCCAAATCATTTAATAATTCCAGCATTTCATGGTTAATTTTTCCGGTACGTCCTAAATTCCCATCTAAATCATATTCAAATCCAAGTTCTTTAGTAAACAGATTCAGAGCCATGTTTACCGGGCAAATATCAAATGCTTTTCTTTCCCCGTTCTCATTAAACGAAATATTTGCAATACCCCCTAAATTGAGGCAAAAGTCGTAATCGCTAAATAAAAGCTCGTCTCCGATTGGAACCAGCGGTGCTCCCTGGCCTCCAAGAGCGACATCAAGTGTTCTGAAATCACATACTGTTTTAATGCCTGAATACGCAGCAATTGTAGCGCCACAGCCAATTTGCATGGTCAGTTGTTTTTCAGGTTGGTGAAAAATCGTATGCCCATGTGATGAAACCAAGTCGGGAACTAATTGAAGTTCGGTGCAAAATTCAGCTACTCGTTTCCCAATAAACTTACCGAAATCGATATTTAAAAGGGCAATTTCATAAGCATTCTGTTCGCTGGCTGAGATAAGTTTCGTTATCCATTTATGTGAATAAGGAATGGTTACTGTTTTTATTATTTCGAAAGACCAAGCATCGTTTTTCGAAAAACGACAGGCAACCAAATCAAGTCCGTCAAGCGACGTACCCGACATAACACCAATGCTTATGTAATTATCCATAGTTATTTGCGGAAGTTGGTTTTATAAACGTTTGTGTTTCCTTTAAAATCAGTAACTTCCAGAATTAACTGATGTTCTTTTCCAAAGTTAAAGCGTTTTTTGTCAAAAGTATATGATAGTAGATTGTTTTTTAAATCATATTCAAATAACACCCACTTTCCATCAATTGTTCCTCTAAAATTATCAATACCAGATAGATCGTCGGTAATTTTAAACCTAATTGAATTAGGATCGGTCGAGTTCTTTTTATCATTTCCATTCAATGGGATAATTTTAGGAGCGTTCGTATCAATTACAAGTGTGTAGTAACCAAGAGTGCGAATGTTTCCTTCCACCCATCCATCCTCAAATTTACCTGTTACTGAATAAACTTTACCTGTAACTGGATCGACTTGGCCCAGCATTACTTTGCTTTGAAGGTTTACTGGAAGGTTATCAGCTTTTATTTTTAAGTTGCAGGCAATATGTAATGGTGTTAATGGGTTGTGTAGCTGGTATATATAAGAATTGAATTTAGTGGTTGCAGGTATTTTTGTGTATTGAAAATCAACATCGGTATATAAAGCACCTTCCGGAATATAAAACCTGATACCATCATCTTTAATATCGTTGTGATGGTTATACTTGAACAATTTACCTTTTACTGGTATCTCAGGAACCTTTATTTTTTTCGATTGTATTTTGAATGAGAGGCTTGATGTATTTCCAAAAACGTCGGCTATTTCATATTTTACCTCATGAATTTTACCATCATCAGCCTGAAAAATACCATGTTTTTCTACGTTACTGTAAATATTTAATTTATTACCGGGTTCAATCCATGTTTTGTAGAGCCGTTGACCGGTTTTTACTGCTAATGCATAATCCATTTGGGAATTAACGTATTTGGTATCTTTTATCGGGATTTCGTCTAATGTAAACGAATATACCGGATAAGTATCAATTGTGAGCTTTAGTTTGAATATACCGCATTGGTTCGGGCTACCGTCAAGTTTATCAAAGGTTTGAACTCCAAAACCAATTTCTCCAAATACATTAATTGGTTTATTTAGCTTAAGTTGATAACCAGTTGGTGTTTTAATAATCTCAAAACGTTGAAAAGTATGCTTTCCGTTTACATTGGCATCATCAGATAAGGGATATATCATTAGGGCTTGGATAAGTGGCTTTATTTTGTCTTTTACCGGCAAATTAAACATTAACGGATTCAACATTATTTCTTCTTTAGTACGTCTTATCTCAAAATGAAGATGTGGCCCTGCCGAACTTCCAGCATTACCACTTTTAGCTATTTGTTCACCTTTTTTTACAGGTAAAATTCCTGGCGGAACAGTTTGGTCAATTGCAAAGGTTTCTTTTTGATATTGTATTGTTTTTATATAGTCGTCAATTTGAGGAGCAAAACCTTCCAGATGTCCGTAAACGGTTGTAGTTCCGTTTGGATGATCAATATATAAAGCGCGTCCGTAACCGGTAGGAGATATGGTAATTCGTGAAATATAACCATCAGCAGCTGCGTCTACTTCGATTCCTGTTTTCCCTTGGGTTTTTATGTCGATTCCCCCATGAAAATGGTTTGGTCTTAATTCTGCAAAATTTCCGGCAAGCAATACCGGTATTTTGACAGGGCACATATAATAGTGAGAGTCAATTCCATTACGAGTCTGGCAAAATACATTGATTACCAGTATTGTATTGAGAAACATGAGTATAAAAAATTTCATAGCTATTGTTTGACTTGCTAAAATAGAAACTTAAATTGCCCAAATGATGCAAACTTACTAAAACGAAATAAAAAGCCTTCAAATTTCGTGTATTGGTCAAAAATGTTAATTTTGTCGAACAAACAAGTTTTGACTGATAAAAATTTACCATTAAAGGTGTGAATTTTAGATTTTTATCGAAAATTTTATTGATAGTGGTTATTTTTATAAATGTATTTTTTGAAGAAAGTGTATTGTGATGACTGATCAGGAGAAAAATTTACTGATAAATTTCGAGTTAAAAGTTAAACAGATAATATCCCGGCACGAAGCGTTGAAAGAAGAAAAGCATCGACTTGAAGGAAGGATTAAAGACTTGGAAAAATCAATAAATCAACTTCATGATGAAAATCAGGTAATTTCGCAGAAGTACGAAAATTTGAAACTTGCCAAGATGCTTGTTGCCTCTGAAGAAGAAAATAAAGATGCAAAAGGCAGGATACAAAAAATTGTGCGGGAAATTGATAAGTGTATTGCTCTACTTAACAAGTAATGCAAAGAATAAATGACAGACAAGCTTTCTATAAACATTAAGATAGACGGAAGAAGTTATCCGTTGAAGGTTGAAAAAGAGAATGAAGAAAAGTACAGGAAAGCTGCAAAGATAATTAACGATATCGTTCTTCAATACCGTCATCGGTATGCTCAAAGCGATTCACAGGACTTTTTAGCAATGGCCGCTTTTCAGTTTGTAGTGAAAAACCTTGAGCTAGAGGATAAAGTTGATCAATCTCCGTTATTCGATAGCCTGAAAAAGCTTGATGAAGAGTTGAGTGAATATTTATTGGTAAAGGAATAATCATCATATTATAGAAACCCGCATTTTTTGTTTAAATTCCGGAATCAAAAATGTATATCTGGCATTTAAACAAAAGTGTGGGTTTATTTTTATAACGTTAAATTTAATAAACTGAAAAATGGAGATAATATATGCCATTGTTGGCTTGCTTGGAGGTGGATTCCTATCATATTTTATGTGGGATAAGGCACTAAAAAATAAAAAGCGAAAAATTATAGATGAAGCTGTTGCTGAGGGTGAAGTAATTAAAAAAGATAAAATACTTCAGGCTAAAGAGAAATTTCTGCAGTTAAAATCGGAACACGAGGAATATATAAATGAAAAGAGTAGCAAAGTCAATAATTTTGAAGCAAAGTTAAAACAGCGCGAAGCTTCTATCAATCAACGAAGAGATGAGCTTAATCGTGAAGTTAAAGATTTTGAAACTTCGAAGCATGAAGTTGAATTGATTCGTGAAAACTTAAATACCCAGCTTGAATTATTAGATAAAAAGGAACATGAGGTTGAAACCCTTCATCGTCAGCATCTTGAAAAATTAGAGCAACTTTCTGGTTTATCGGCTGAAGAGGCCAAGGCTCAATTGGTCGAGTCGTTGAAAAATGAAGCTAAAACTGAAGCCATGTCTTACATTAACGAGATTATGGAAGAAGCTAAGCTTTCGGCAAATAAAGAAGCTAAAAAGATTGTTGTTAAGACTATTCAACGTGTTGCTACTGAAGCTGCAATTGAGAATTCTGTAACGATATTCCATATAGAAAATGACGAAATTAAAGGACGTATTATTGGTCGTGAAGGTAGAAATATTCGTGCGCTGGAAGCTGCAACAGGAATAGAAATAATCGTTGATGACACACCTGAGGCAATTGTTCTTTCCGGTTTCGATCCGGTACGTCGGGAAATTGCACGTTTAGCCTTGCATCAGCTGGTAACCGATGGTCGTATCCATCCTGCACGCATTGAAGAAGTTGTTGAAAAAGTACGCAAACAAGTCGAGGAAGAAATTATTGAAACAGGAAAACGTACTACTATCGACCTCGGAATTCATGGATTACATCCAGAATTGATTCGTTTGATTGGTAAAATGAAATATCGTTCATCTTATGGACAAAATTTGTTACAACATTCACGTGAAGTAGCTAATCTTTGTGCCATTATGGCTTCGGAACTTGGGTTGAATGCAAAGGCAGCTAAACGTGCTGGTTTACTTCACGATATTGGTAAGGTTCCTGATGATGAACCAGAATTGCCGCACGCAGTTTTAGGTATGAAAATAGCTGAGCGGTTCAAAGAAAAACCAGAAGTTTGTAATGCCATCGGGGCGCATCACGATGAGGTTGAAATGACTTCAATGCTTGCACCTATTGTTCAGGTATGCGATGCCATTTCTGGTGCACGACCTGGCGCACGACGCGAGGTTGTTGAATCGTATATTAAACGGTTAAAAACACTTGAAGAACTTGCTCTTTCTTATCCTGGGGTTTTAAAAACTTACGCTATTCAGGCTGGACGTGAATTGCGTGTTATTGTTGGAAGTGATAAGATTGGTGATAAAGAATCGGAACAACTTTCGTTTGATATTGCAAAACGAATTCAGGATGAAATGACTTATCCTGGTCAAATTAAGATCACAGTTATTCGTGAAATGAGAGCTATTAGTTATGCGAAATAAATGATTTTGATACAGATATAAATACTTGGGTCGTCTTGAATTTAATCGAGACGACTTTTTTTGAGCTAAGTTCGCGCCTTGGTCCTTTAAAGAGTTTATGGAAACCATAAACTTCTTCACAAGTGTTCAAAATCAAAAGAATGAACACGGAAATTGACTAAACTTTAATGTATAAGGATAAAAATATTCTGGACGACAGCATTAAAATACTTTATGAAGTTGGAATCTATTGTTTAGGAATAGTATCTCTCTGTATTTTGAAATGTTAAACAATCACTTAATCTGGGAACTATGATTGTTTTTGATACCTTCGACTTTTAAACACTGAAGTTGTTTCAATCTTCCCAACATTCATCAGGCCGTTGATAACGGTACTTTGATTGCAAGTAATAACGTTTGACCCTGACAAAGTATGTCTCAGCCAAAGAAGCTTAAGCAAGTTAAACTTTGTGAATTTAGATAAAACAACAAAATAAGTATCCATCAAAACAAATGTTGGTGTATGCTGAAAAAACCGGGATAGCAATTAATTCTCCAGGTTGGATTGAATTAATTGAATCCCGGATTATTGAGATGGATAAGGAATGGCAAAAAGTTTGACTAATAAAACTTTTATCCAAATTACAAATAAAGCATTAATCGATTTGGCGTTTATAGAACCAACGATCGAAGAGATTAAAGCTGCAATTAAATTTGATGAAATCCTCTTTAACAAGGTTTGACGCTTTGGTTCCCCTGGTGCCTAATTCAATCGAAAAATTTGCAAAGCTTTTATCCTTTCTTATTGGCATTCCAAATCCGAAAGATAATGCCTGTTCGTGAATTTGGTTGTTATATATTTTAAGGTAACCACTTTCGTAGCGATAACCTAAACGATATCTAACTGTTTGACGGAAGGATTGTTTTTCTTCTTTTGGAGCATACTCTATCCCCCCCCTGAAACTGTTGTTTGTAGTTAGTTTACTTGAATCAAAAATCAGGTTAGCATCATTCCAATTCGATTGTTTAAAATCAAATGATCCAACCCATTTTTGTCCGTAAAGGAAACTTATACCAAAACCTAAATCAAGAGGTAGTTTCTTTGAATATGAATTTTTTGTCGTTGTTGAGATTACTTCAGAACTGCTACTATATGACTTGGTAATTGTTGTTGATGTTTTAGCTTTCATATCGCTGCTTAACCCGGCCAGTCCACCAAGTATTATGCTCGATTTTGAATTTAAAGGTATTGTGAGTTGAGTACCAACATTAAAATATCCACCAGAATAATGCACATTGTCAGTTTGTAAAATTTCATACGTTGTATTGGAAACCGCTATACTTTGATCAATGGTCTGTGTAATATTTCCCCAGATATATCCACCTTTACCGCCCAACGAAATATTTTTGCTTATTTTCCACGCAAGTAATAAAGCTCCCTCGCTTAAACCGCCAGAGCCTTCATAAACTGAAGGATATTCAACTGTAGTTCCATAAATTGTTTTTAAGGTGTATATACTATAACCCACACTACTTTTGGGGTTTACAGAGAAACCTCCGAATAATTTCTTTGAAATAGGGAAACCCATTTGTACCCAACTAATATTACCATCAGTAACATTTGCACTTTTGCCAGTATTAGCCAAATGGGTGTATTTATAATTAAAACCCATATCAAATAAAAATGATTGGGGTTCTATGGCCGTTAATGAAGCTGGGTTAGCCGAGTTAAAAAACAAATTCGAACGTAAGGCTATTCCTGTTTGTCCCATACCAGCATTTCTTCCTCCTGATGCCATCTCAAGTTCACCAATACCAAATTTTGAATAAGGAGAACTGGTACTGTTTTGTGCCATAAGACTGGCCCCTGATAAAAATAAAATTAAAGCAGAAAATATATATCTCATTTTCAATTTTTTAGTTGTGGTAGTAAAATACACTTAAAGCGGGCGAATATTTTCCCGAGTTGACACCGCCAATTATGACATGCCCGGCTGTTTTTATGTAACTACTTGACCCAAAGCCAATGATGAGAGAATTGGTGGTTTTTGCCAGGCTTGCCAGCTCCGATTCGATATACGCGCTGACATCAACTTCGTAATAAACCCTGTTTTTGTCGTCGAGCGCAATATTCCGGTTTGCATCCCTGGCGAGCTGAACCAAAACATATTTGTCCGATTGTCCGGGTAAAGTTACCTGCCCCAATAGCTGATTATTTTTGTTCGCACTGTAAATATACAACGAGTCGGGTAGTTCGCTTGCTTTTGTATAAGTTTCCTTAACGGGGAAGAGTCTTAATATTGCGCCCACAACTGCCGGATTGCTAGAACTTCCGTTCAGGTTTCGGAGATAGGGGACCTGTATTTTTGTCAATACCTGTATCCCGGATTGAACGATGGTTTGGTTCCCGGTATACTTCGAGTTCATTTCATTTCGCGTAGATTCAATTCCGTCAATAGCGCTGTTCTTGTTATTTTCTTCAATCTGGTTAAAATAGGTACCATCGGTGTTAAACGAAAATTTATAGTAAAGGTCTTTCAATTCGCTCGGGTTTGGGCTTAGGTGGTAGTACAGCCTCATTTCAGGTTTCAACAGGTTTTTGTTTTTGGTATCCTTTTCCACGTCAGCTGTGCGGAAGCGGAGGATTGCGCCTGCAACATTGGGTTCGGGCCTGATGACAAGCCCCGGCAAAATATAATCGAGGAACAAGGTGGAGGAGGTGATGGTGTCCCTTTTTGCCTTTATCATGTCGGCCAGCCTGTTTCCAAACGTATCGGAGAGCTTTATGCTTAGCTGGTTTTTCGAGCGTGGCCGGGGCTTAAACTCAACCGAACCCAGAGGAGTGGCGTCGTAGCTGAATTTATCGTTTGTATATAAATAATTGTCATTTCTTTTGGATGGTACGGCCAAGGTTTCGGTCAGGGGGTGGACACTGAATTTTTGCAAAACGGTGGTATCCCCGGCAAAATATGAATCGTAGCTTAACAGGAGGCATAACGAATCGTACACAAATTTTGTATTGTCGATAGAACCATCAAATTTTAACGTGAAATAGGGACTTGAAGCTTTGTATCCTGAAAAATTGTTGTAATTGCTCCCAATCAGCAGTTTCCCGCTCGAACTGGAAATTGCCGAGTCAATCTTAACAACCGAACTTTGCAGGGATAGTGTGTCAATTTTTACAATACCGGCCTGGTCCTTAAGGAAATTTTTGCCAACAACAAACTCTTCCAGGGGAGAGTTCGAGCATGATGCCACCACCAGCAGAACAAGCAATAATAAAAGAACTTGAAAATTTCTCATCTGTTTATAGTTTTCTATATTTCTGGGCAAACAAAACAAAAACGTTTTATTTTGATTCATATAAAATTTGTCTTTAAAAAGGCGGGTAAAAATAATCATTTCCCTTTCCAGTCCAATTCATTTGTGTTCAAATCAGGGAAATTTTTAGTTTTTTAACATCATAGAGTGCCTGGAAAAGCAAGATGTTCTTTTTAGTTAAAATTTTAAAAATAAGTCGTTTGCAATTCAAATCAGATATTGTATGTATATATAAATCGTTAAAATTAATCGACAAACGTATCACTTGATCTCATATATTTTTCATCAATACATTGATATTCAATTTAAAATGTAAGTTTTAACTCATTTTAACACCTTATTATAATCGATAAACCTTTTTCATAGATAAAAAAATCTCTTACGTCTGTAAAAATATTGTGTCTGCATGAATTTACTTTTTCTACAAAATAGTGGAATTTAGTTTTGGGTTTCAATTTGTAAACAAAAAAATGCTATGAAGACATTTTGGGCAATAATTTTAGGATTGTTCTTATTGGTTGGGTGCGGGAACAACAACACCGATACCTTGGGAAACTGGGTGAAAAAATCTGCTTTTGAAGGGGCACCCAGGGGACAGGCAGTGAGCTTTGTTATTGGGGATAAAGCGTATGTGGGGCTTGGATATAACGTTGATTATGAAACTGGTGACCCTAATATTTCCAACGAAGGGTACAAAAAAGATTTTTGGATGTATAATCCCTCAAACGACACTTGGACCAGCATAGCCCGGTTTCCTGGAGCGGGGCGTACAAATGCGGTTGCTTTTGCTGCAAACGGCAAAGGTTACGTTACCACCGGGTGGGATGGAGATAATAGGCTGGCCGATACTTGGGAATATGACCCTACTACTGATAAATGGACTCAAAAAGATGATTATGCCGGAGGCGCCCGAAGGTATGCCGTAGCATTTACGATAGGCAATTATGGTTATGTTGGAACAGGGAGCGCTAATGACGGTTCTGATAAAAATGAGTTTTATAAATTTGACCCAACGGCCGTGGCAGGCAAACAATGGATTAAGGTTGCCAGCCTTGGGGACAAACGCCGTGGGGCTACCGCCTTTGTGTATAACGGCAAAGCTTATGTTTGTACAGGGATTACCGATAACACAAGGGCTGAAAACATGTATGAATATGATCCGTCAATTGACCTGTGGACAAAAAAAACTAAGATAACCGACGATAGCGACTGGACAATTACCCGCGAAAATGCTTCTTCGTTCGTGATAGATAGCAAAGCATATGTGTTTCTCGGTCAGAATTCATCAAACCTGAAAACTTGTTGGGAATATGATTTTGCCAATGATACCTGGAACGAGAAAAATGAGTTTGAGGGTGGCGCACGTCAATATGCAGTGGCATTTTCGTTTAGCGACGGCAAGGCGATTGTTACAACCGGCGAGGCGGGGACTTCTTACTATTATGATGACGTGTGGGAATTTAGGCCATACGAAGAATTGAATGACGATGACAATTGATTTTCGAAAAAGATAGGTTAAAAAGCTGCTTCTGATGAGGCAGCTTTTTTGTTTTTTGCCCAGCTGAATTGCGGGCTGAAGCTTCTCCCCAAGGGGGCTTTTTGTAACCCACAACTTATAACCCGCAAAAAAAAATTAGGCATAGATCCGGTTATGAATTTTGTCTTCTAGTTTTTACTAAAAGATAAGTTTATATTTAACCCCGAATTTTAGGCGCATGTATCCTGAAATTTGTTAATTGATCAAGAAAACTCAATATGATCTGCGTTGCCATTGATAATGACCAATCGTCTTTAGATATTTTGAAAG
Source organism: uncultured Prolixibacteraceae bacterium (assembly GCA_937915865.1). Classification (GTDB taxonomy): domain Bacteria; phylum Bacteroidota; class Bacteroidia; order Bacteroidales; family Prolixibacteraceae; genus Aquipluma. The sequence goes on from CALGIG010000011.1 coordinate 143,353, forward strand.
AGTATATTCAGAAGATACCTTTTCTTAAACTTGACAAAACCTTCACAAATCCAATCGAGGCGCTTACTTATATACATGAGAATAGGATAGATCTTATTTTTACTGAAGTTGAAATGCCTCATTTAACAGGTGTTGAATTTGTAAAATGCCTGCAATCAAGGTCTATGGTAGTCTTTACTTCCATCAGTGATAAATATGCATTGGCCGGGTATGATTTAGAAATAACAGACTATTTATTAAAACCGTTTGTATTTGATCGCTTTTTGAGGGCGGTAAACAAAGCATACAATTTTAACCGGATTCAAAAACGATCTGTAGAAAAGTCTCAGTCGTTGCCTGAAAAAGAAACTCAGTCGGATTTTATAATGGTTAAAACTGGGTACAACACGATCAATATTAATCTGAATGATATCCTTTTTGTTGAAGGACTTAAAGATTACATCAAAATACATTTGACTGGTAAAACTATCCTGACACTTAATAGTTTGAAAAAATTACAGGAAATATTGCCTGAATCAAAGTTTATTCGCGTACACCGGTCGTTTATTGTGTCGCTACCTAAAATAGATTCAATTCAGCGAAATCGCATAGTTATCGGAAAAACGTTTGTACCGGTTGGCGAGAATTACAAGAACGCCTTCAAAAATCTCATCTCGACTATAAATTTGTAATACAATTGTATTATATTGCTGTAAATGAGTATTTTGAGTTGTAGGTCTAATTTTAATAAATTCCTTTATTTCTGAAATTACAGAAGAAGTGCATCTGAAATAACTTCAATCGGGTGAAAAACCTTTCGTCCTGTCCCATCTTCAATATGATGCCGGCACGAAGTTCCCGGAGCGGTAATTATTTCGTCAATCGAAGTTTTTCGTATGGCAGGGAAGAGGCTCATCTCTCCAATTTGCATGCTTAATTCGTAATGTTCTTTTTCGTAACCAAAAGAGCCAGCCATTCCGCAGCAACCACTTTTGATTTCCTGTACCGAATAGTTTGTTGGTAATTCGAGCATCTTGCGGGTGGGTAGGGTAGAGGCTATGGCCTTTTGCTGACAATGCCCGTGTAATTTGATAATTTTTACTTCCTGCGAAAATTGATCGGGAATAATGTTCCCTTTTTCAATTTCCCGAACAAAAAATTCTTCGAACAACAACGAATTCTTCGCCAGTTTCTGAGCTTGCGGTCGAAGAGCTTGATCTGTCAACTGTGGATATTCATCGCGAAACGCTAAAATTGCAGATGGTTCAATCCCAATTAAAGGGGTTTCTTCGGAAATAATTCCGGCAAGTTGAGCAACATTAAAATTAGCAATATGTTTGGCTTTCCGAAGCAATCCTTTCGAAAGATAAGTTCTGCCACTTTCTTTATGGTTTGGTATAATAACTTCGTAGCCAAGTTTATTTAATAGTAAGATGGCCATTATACCAATATGGCTTTCATTGAAATTTGTAAATTCATCGGCAAAGAGATAAACTTTTCCTTTTACCTGTTCTATTGTAACATTTTTTTTAAACCATTTTTTTAAACTAAGTTTCGATAGTTTAGGAATATTTCGTTCAGGCGCAAAACCAATTATCCGTTTAAAATGGATGGAAGAAGTTACTATATTGGTTATTGGCGTAAAAAGCATTCCTATTTGGTTTATTTTTGGTAAGTACGCTATTAATAAAGCGCGTAATGGAATACCATGAATGTCATAATAATGTTGTAGAAATTCAGCTTTGAATTTTGCCATGTCAATATTCGATGGGCATTCAGCTTTACAAGCTTTGCATGATAAACAAAGGTCGAGAACATGCAATACATCTTTTGAATCAAATACATTATACTTTTGAGGATACGTAAGGTATTCGCGTAAGATATTTGCTCTGCCCCGCGTCGATTTATCTTCATCGCGGGTAGCCATATAAGTTGGGCACATTGTACCGCCTATCAAGCTACTTTTTCGGCAATCAGCTGATCCATTGCACATTTCAACTGAACGAAGCAAATCGCCATGAGGTGAGTAATCAAAAAATGTATCTGCATCAAAGGTTGGTTGCCCCATCATTAACCGTAAGTCTTTGGTAATTGGCGGTGTATCAACAATCTTTCCCGGATTCAGTATATTTTGAGGGTCCCACGTGTATTTCAGTTTTCTTATTAATTCATAATTGTGTTTACCTAACATTAGCGGTATAAATTCTCCACGCAACCGTCCATCTCCATGCTCACCACTAAGCGATCCTTTAAATTTTTTTACTAACAACGCAACATCTTTTGCAAGCGAATGGTAAATATCAATATCAGCCGGATCTTTTAGATTTAATAAAGGACGCAAATGCAATTCGCCGGTCGCTATATGACCATAATATACGCAAGTTAAGCCATGCTTATTTATAATATTGTCAAATTCTCGGATATATTCAGGTATGTAATCCGGCGCTATTGCTGTATCTTCAATTACAGTAACATTTCGTTTTTCTCCGGGAATATTCGATAGTAATCCAAGTCCGGCTTTGCGTAATTCCCATATCTTTTTTATGCTTTCTTTATCAGAATAGAATGGAAAATGGTAGCCATAACCTGATTTTCGCATATCATCTTCCAACCTTCTTGCCTTTTGCTGTAATTTTTCTTCTGAATCGGAGGAAAACTCAATAGTTAAAATAGCTTTTGGTTCACCTTTAATAAAAAAACGATTTTTCCGTTGTTCAATATTTTCAAGAGTACAATTAAGTATAATATCATCAGTTAGTTCTATGGCATCAGGAAAATGACGTAAAGCAATCAAATTTCCATAGAATGATTCTTCCAGTGTTTTGAAATGAGCACATATAATACCCTGAAACTTTGGAGGTAAGGGTACCACGTTTAGTCTGATTTTAGTTGCAAAAACCAGAGTTCCTTCTGATCCGGCTAATAAATGACAGAAATTAAACGGTTTTCCGTTTTCGGTAAAAGGATCTGTCTCTAAAAGAATGTCGATGGCATATCCATTATTTCTTCGGGTTACTTTCAAATCGGGGAATTCATTTCTTATTTCATTTTGATTGAGCGGATCGGAAAGTGTTTCATTAACATTTTTGTAGATTTTTGTTTCAAGTAAATCATCGTTTCCATTACATTTTTTCCTGAATTCTTCACTTGTAAGTGCCATAAATACAACATCTGACCCATCGGAAAGAATTCCTTCTACCTGAAGAATATGGTCGCGAGTACTACCATATATTAATGAATGTAACCCACAGGAATTATTGCCCAACATGCCTCCAATGCAGCACCTGTTTGCTGTTGAGGTTTCTGGTGCAAATTGTAAACCATATTCTGAAAGGTATTGATTTAGTTCGGCAAGTATAACACCCGGCTCAACTTCTATCCAATGTTCTTCTATGTTAAGTTCTCCTATTTTATTGAGATACTTCGAAACATCAACAATAATTCCGGAGCCGACGACCTGTCCTGCAAGTGAAGTACCTCCAGCTCGGGGTATGACTGACGTATTATTATTAATAGCAAACTCAATTATCTTTTTAATGTCGCCTTTATTTTTAGGTCGTATAACAGCTTGTGGAATTTCACGATAGGAGGAAGCATCAGTGGCATATAATATTTTCTGAACCTGGTCGGTGTATACATCGCCATCAAGCGATTGTTTTAGTGAGAAGAATGGATCAGATGGTTTCATGCAAAAATTTTCTTCAAAAATATAAAAAAATATACCCTGATAAATAATGTGCAATCGATTGTATTCTAGTTGATAAACTTGTTAGCAGAGTCATTTTGTGTATGTACCATGTCAAAATAGTCAATAATTTTCTATCATTAATATGAATATCAGGGCATATTTTGAGTACTTTTGAGTCGAATTTTTTACTTCAAAGTTTAAACTTTAAATCATCAATGGAAATCTTAAAACGTGTTTTTCAGAATGCTCAAAAATATCAGAAAAGAATTGTCTTGCCTGAAGGAGCTGAACCAAGAACGTTGCGTGCAACTGAAATTATTTTGAATCAAAAACTTGCCAGGCTTATTCTTTTAGGGAATCCTGAAGATATTCATCGAGCAGCTAACGAAATAGGTGTAAATATAGATGGTGTTACTATTATCGATCCAAAGACCGATGCAAGCAGGGAAAAGTATGCCGATTTGATGGTCGAGATGCGTAAATCAAAAGGATTGACCCACGAAGTTGCACTTAATTTGTTAAACGATCCGCTTTATTTTGCTCCATTGATGATCAAAAATGGAGATGCAGATGGCGAGCTTGCTGGTGCAATTAATGCAACCGGAGATGTTTTGCGCCCAGCGTTACAATATGTAAAAACTATGCCTGGTGTAAGTGTTGTTTCCGGAGCATTTTTAATGTTCGTGAATGATCCGCATTTTGGACATGAAGGAATATTAGTTTTTGCTGATTGTGCTGTTATGCCCGATCCAAATGAACAGCAGTTGGCCGAAATAGCTGTCACAACTTCTAAAACAGCAAAGGCAATTGTAGGGATGGACCCACGTGTTGCCATGTTGAGTTTTTCGACAATGGGAAGCGCACAACACCCATTCGTTGATAAAGTTGTAAACGCAACCCGAATCGCAAAAGAACTTGATCCGAACCTGAAAATAGACGGTGAAATGCAATTAGATGCCGCTTTAATTCCTGAGGTTGGCCGCCTGAAAGCACCCAATAGCGAAGTTGCCGGTCGGGCTAATATATTAGTTTTCCCAGGACTCGAAGCTGCCAATATTGGTTACAAGTTAGTACAACGTTTAGGTAAAGCCGAAGCTATTGGACCTGTTTTACAGGGAATGGCTGCCCCTATCAACGATCTTTCGCGCGGATGTTCTGTAAGTGATATTGTAAATATGGTTGCCATTACTGCAAACCAGGCTGCAGCACTTTTCGAATAATAAATCAAAAGATAGGATTATGCCAAGTGAAGTTATCTATGAACCAATAGAAGATTTTGGTTTAAGTGAAAGAAGCAGAAATAAAACACTTTTTTCTAAAATTGGTGTCGTTGGTTGTGGTTTAGTTGGCCAAAATATTGCCCGCGTTGCCAGCTTTTATGGAATTGAAGTTGTTTTTATAGAAGTTAATGAAGAAAAGATTCGTGAGGCCTATAAAAACATTGAAAAGGTTTTGGATGAACGAATTGAACATTGGGGAATCACTTTAGGCGAAAAAAGAGCTATTTTATCGAGAATAAAAGGAACTCTTGATTATCATGATCTGAAAGGTTGTGACTTTGTAATTGAAGCTATTAGAGCTGTTGACAGAGGTGGAAAAATAAAGGAACGCAAGGAAATTTTTCGAAAAATAGAAGAGGTTGTCGATCCTGAGTGTATCATTGCAACACATTCAACAACGATTGTAATTACTGAACTTTCTTCCGATCTTAAATACCGAGATCGTTGCATTAGCCTTCATTTCTTTGTTAATCATCAGGAAGCTAGAATTATAGAAGTTGTTAGGGGTCTGTATACAACCGATGATTCTTACCAGAAGGTATGTAAATTTGTTGCATTGATCAACCGCAAGATCATTCCTGTACAAGAATCGGCAGGTTTGGTTAGTGTACGAATCTTCGTTGTAATGCTCAATGAAGCATGTGAAGTTTTGATGGAAGGTATTTCCAATATTGAAGATGTTGACCAACTGATGCGTATTGGATTCGGAATGAGACTAGGTCCGTTTGAATTAGCTGATAAAATGGGGCTAGATAAAGTGTTGCGTTGGATGGATAATATATATAATGAATTTGGTGATGTTCGGTATAAACCAAACCCATATTTGAGAAGGTTGGTGCGAGCTAAACATTTTGGTGTGGAATCGGGCGAAGGTTTTTACAAATACGATGAGAATAGTAGGCGAATTCTTACTTCTGATCGGAAAGGCTGTTAGTTTTTTTAATTGAAGAATTAAATACAATAGAATGAAGATTCTGGTTTTAAATTGCGGTAGTAGTTCAATAAAATACCAGCTTTTTAATATGATCGATCGCAAGGTAATTGCAAAAGGTGGCATCGAAAAGCTTGGAATGAAAGGTAGTTTTCTGAAACATACCCGTCATGATGGTCAAACTGTAATTTTTGAAGGTGAGATTCTTGATCATAAAATTGGTGTAGAATATATTTTAGGAGTTCTTACCAGTGCAAAACATGGATGTCTGAAAACTCTTTCTGAAATTGATGCGGTTGGTCATCGTGTTGTTCATGGTGGAGAACGTTTTAATTCGAGTGTTCTTTTAACCGATGAAGTATTGTCTGAAGTAACAAAATGTATAGATATTGCTCCTTTGCATAATCCGCCAAATTTAAGAGGTATTCAGGCTATGGAAGAGCTTATCCCGGGTATTCCCCAGGTTGGAGTATTTGATACAGCTTTTCACCAGACGATGGAACCGAAAGCATATATGTATGGAATTCCTTATACACTTTATAAAAAATATGGAATACGTCGTTATGGTTTTCATGGTACCAGCCATCGCTATGTAAGCAAACGGGCTTGTGACGTTTTGGGAGTTGACTATTATACCCAGAAGATCATTACTTGTCATTTAGGTAATGGAGCATCAATTACAGCCATAAAAAACGGAAAATCAATTGATACTTCAATGGGATTTACTCCAATTGAAGGTTTGGTTATGGGTACTCGTTCTGGCGACCTCGATGTAGGTGTTGTACACTTCATTATGGAAAAGGAGGAAATAGGTATAAAATCGGCAAGTACTCTTTTCAATAAACATGCTGGAATGTTAGGGATTACAGGTATATCGTCGGATATGCGCGAAATTGAAATGGCTGCTGCCAATGGAAATGAACGGGCTACTTTGGCCCTTGAAATGTATAATTATAGGGTTAAAAAATACATTGGTTCTTATATTGCTGCTTTGGGAGGACTGGATATTCTTGTTATGACCGGTGGTATTGGTGAAAATGCTGATACAACCAGAGAAGGCGTTTTGAGCGGATTAGAATATCTTGGAATAAACATTGATTTTGAAAAGAATAAAGGCTTTAGAAAAGAAGGCTTAATAAGTTCTTCTGATTCGAAGGTTAAAGTAATTGTCGTTCCTACTGACGAGGAACTGATGATTGCTCTTGATACTGAGCAAATTGTTTCTGAGGGGAAAAAATTGTAAGATATTAATTCAATCTCTTTATAAATTAAAAGCACAGATCTTCTCTGATAACTATAATGAAACGTCTGGTGTTGAAAAACATCGGACGTTTTGTTTTTCAGCAGCTTAAAAACATTATTGAATTTGAGGTTTGTTTGGAGTTTATCTGTATTGAATTGGTAATTTTGCGGTTAAAACCCGAAAGTATGAAACTCGAAAGACTTGCTGATTTATTTGTTTACACTAAATATCTGCAAAGAAAAACTCTTATTGCAGCAAATGCAGTTGATTTACATACGATTGAAGCAATGTTCGAAGCAATAAAAATGGGAATTGTTTCAGGAGTTATTACTGGAAATAAAACTGAGATTATCAGGTTATGCAAAGATAATGGCATTAATCACCAGGTTTTCCAAATAATTGATGCAGAAACAGAAGAAACGGCAGCAAAACTAGCTGTTGCCGAGGTTAAGAAAACTTCTGGAAGTATTTTGATGAAAGGCTTAATCAGTAGCGATAAATTTATGAAAGCAATTCTGAATAAGGAATTTGGATTACTTCCTTCTGGTGGTGTACTTAGCCATGTTACGGTAATTGATAATCCAAATTATCACAAGTTGCTCATTGCAAGCGACGTGGCAATTATTCCATATCCAACCATTCAGCAGAAAATCGCGATGGCAAACTATTTGAAACAAATGGCTTTGGATCTGGGAATTTCGCAGCCAAAGATTGCCTTAATTGCTCCAACTGAACAGGTTTTGCCTTCTTTGGTAGCGTGTGTCGATGCTGTTGAAATAATGAAGGCTGCTGAAACTGGCCAATTTGAACCAGCAGTGGTTTATGGTCCAATTGCTTTAGATGTTGCAATTGATTTTGAATCAGCCCAGATTAAGGGCATCACATCGGTTGTTGCTGGTGATGCCGATTGCCTGCTTTTTCCGAATATTGATGCCGGGAATGTTTTTTATAAGATGAATACCAAACTGTGTAATGCAGATCAGGCAGCTGTTGTAATGGGTGCAACAGCCCCTGTTGTTTTATCATCCCGAGGAGATAGTATCAGGACAAAACTGAACTCTATTGCTCTTGCTGCGTTGTTAAGCAAATAAGTTTTAATTATGAGCGACATTCGAATATTAGCCATTAATCCAGGTTCTACTTCAACAAAATTTGCAGTTTATTTTGGTTCTGTGTGTAAGTTGAAAATGACCCTTCGTCATTCTATTGAAGAATTATCACTTTATCAGGATATTATTGATCAGTTTGATTTCCGAAAAGGGTTGATTATAGATGCTTTAGTTAATGAAGGTTTTGAAGTAGATAAAATTAAATATATAATTGGTCGCGGAGGCCTCACATATCCTCTAAAATCAGGTGTTTATCTGGTGAATAACCGAATGCTTGAACATGCGAGAGCTGGTATTTATGGCTCTCATGCAAGCAATTTAGGCCCTTTAATAGCTGATTATATTGCATTACAAATTCCGGGAGCAAAAGCCTATATTGCTGATCCTGTTGTTGTTGATGAACTTGATGAAATTGCCCGATTTACTGGGCATCCGCTATTTGAACGTCGTTCCATTTTCCATGCTTTAAACCAGAAAGCAATAGCCAGAATACACGCAGCAGCAGTTGGACGGATTTATGAGAAAATGAACCTTATTATAGCTCATTTGGGCGGAGGAATTTCTGTTGGGGCACACCAAAAAGGACGTGTAGTTGATGTAAATAATGCACTCGATGGTGAGGGGCCTTTTAGTCCTGAACGCAGTGGCAGTTTACCTGTTGGACAGCTTATTGAGTTGTGTTTCAGTCGAAAATACCAGAAAGACGAAATCAGGCGCATGGTTATTGGCGAGGGCGGATATGTTGCGTACCTTGGTACAAATGATGCCCAGGAGGTTGCAAAACGGGTACAAAATGGTGATAAAAATGCTTCAAAAATTCAAGAGGCTCTTGGTTACCAGGTTTCAAAAGCAATAGGGGAGATGGCTGTGGTTTTAAATGGATACGTTGATGCTATCATTTTAACAGGTGGTTTAGCTCATAATAAATATTTGACGAATTATATTACAGCAAAAGTTGAATTTATTTCAGCAGTGTATGTATATCCGGGAGAAGACGAGCTGGAAGCTTTAGCTTCAAACGCTTTAAGAGTTGCAAATGGTGAAATTAAACCATTGGAATATCCAAATTAATAATGCACATTTCACTCTTTTGTTAATCATTCATTTATTTCGTTGAATATACAGGCATTTTAAATTTCTTGTATTTTTTAAGGTTTTGGCATAGGCTTTGACTTGCCGATATAGAATTTACCGGTAACAGAGTTCAAACAATTAATTATTCACCTTAAAAACTAAAGGCCATGAAAACGATTAATAATCTAAAGCAAGTTCTTCCGGTTCTACTTTTTTCAACAATACTTTTCTCAACAACTAATATAAGTGCTCAAAACCGTTGGAAAAAAGACAAAAATGAAAGAGGTAAGAATGAATATCGGGAACGAAATGATCATGAAACCAGAAATTACGATAAAAAGGGTCAGAAAAATCAGGATTATGCCTATAGAAATGATGAAAGGCATAACGATAGAATGATTTATCGTTCAGGCTATTACAGTCGAAATAAACATGAACCAAGGTATTTTGAGCATCCTAAATATGGCAGAGTATACGAACGGTTTGACTATGATCCCGTTGTCTTTCATAACGACAGAGAAAACTACTATTATTATGGCGATCATTTTTATACTTATAGAAGAGGAGTCGGATATTGCATAATTGAACCTCCAAGAGATGTATATTTCAGAACTTTACCTACTGACTGTGAACGGGTTTATGTCAATGGAAATATCTTCTTTCGCCGTGGTGACCTGTTCTTCCAGCTTTCGCCAAGAGGATATTCTATTGTAACCTCACCTTTACAGATAAGAGTTTCAGCTCGGTTCTAATTTTGATAAAATTTCAATCAATTTGGTAATATTGAAAAAGTAAGAGGCTACCGCAGAAATGTTTGGTAGCCTCTTTTTTTATCCTAATGTTGCAACCATTACTGCTTTTATGGTGTGTAAACGGTTCTCAGCCTGGTCGAATACAATCGAAGCTTCACTTTCAAAAACGTCTTCAATAACTTCAAGTCCGTCGAGTCCATATTTTTGAAAAATTTCTTCTCCAACTTTGGTTTCCCTGTTATGAAAAGCCGGCAGACAATGCAGAAATTTCACATTTGGATTACCGGTCAATTCCATTGTTTTTTTATTTACCTGGTAGGGTAGAAGTAGTTTAATTCGTTCATTCCAAACCGAATCGGGTTCGCCCATCGATACCCAAACATCGGTATAAAGAAAATCACAGTCTTTCACGGCCTCTTTCAAATCTTCAGTAATAAGGATTTTAGCTTTGGTTTGAATTGCTATTTTTTTGCAGATATTCTGAAGCTCTTCCGAAGGTTGGCAGTTAACAGGAGCTGCCGCCCTGAAATCCATTCCTAGCTTTGAGGCTCCAATCATGAGTGAATTTCCCATGTTATTTCTGGCATCGCCCAGGTAACAGAATTTTATTTCAGAAAATGGTTTCGACGAATGTTCTCTCATAGTGAGCATATCGGCCAGAATTTGAGTTGGATGAAATTCGTCAGTTAATCCATTCCAAACAGGAACCCCGGCATACTTTGCCAGTTCTTCAACGATTTTTTGACCATATCCGCGATACTCAATACCATCGTACATTCGGCCTAAGACCCTGGCAGTATCTTTTATTGATTCTTTAGTCCCAATTTGAGATCCAGTTGGTCCAAGATATGTGGCATGTGCTCCTTGATCGTATGCTGCCACTTCGAAAGCACATCGGGTTCGGGTTGACGCTTTCTCGAAAATTAAAGCAATGCTTTTCCCAATAAGCATTTGTTCTTCGAGCCCCATTGCTTTATTTTTTTTTAGTTTAGCTGACAAATCGATTAAATACGAAATTTCTTCTGTTGAAAAATCGAGTAGGGTCAGGAAATTTCTGTTTTTTAAATTGATTTCCATAGTTTATTTTTTGAATGTTGTAATTTTTATATGCTATGGTTTTAATACATTAATTTGAAATCTGGAATTTGAAACTCAAATATCGTATTCCATAGTTATTTTTGATCCGAAAGATTTATCTTCCAATTTTTTAGCTTCAGTTATCACACTTTTTTCTCCACCATTTTTAACAAAAAAAAGACATGCTTTTATTTTTGGTGCCATTGTTCCTTCCGAAAAGGTTCCTGCTTCAAGGTAACTAATTGTATCATTATAATTCAGAAATTCAAGCTTTTCCTGTGTTGGTAATCCAAAATCTTTATAGATGAACGATACGTCGGTTAAAATATAAAATTCGTTTGCTCCAATCTGAGATGCTAAAAGGGCTGATACTAAGTCTTTGTCGATAACTGCATCAAGAGTTCTTAGATCATTGTTCTCATCGAAATATACAGGTATCCCACCACCACCAGCAGTTATAACAATATTTCCGTCCCGAACCAGGTTTTCAATAATTTTACAATTTATAATTTCAACAGGTTGGGGTGACGAAACCATTCGACGCCACCCTCCTTTAGCTTTTGATGAAGGCTTAAAAATCCAACCTTTTTCTTCATGAAGTTTTGAAGCCTCTTTTTCTGAATAAATTTTACCAATTCCTTTAGTTGGATTTTGAAATGCCGCATCGTTTGGATCTACTAAGGTCATTGAAACAATGGTGATCACATTTTTATGAATGCCATGTTTATGAAGAACATTGCGCATCATACGCTCAATCATGTACCCAATACCACCTTGCGAATCGGCAACACATATATCTAAAGGCATTGGGGCAATATCATAAAGTTGATGTCCTGCATCGTTTCTCATAAGGATATTGCCAACTTGCGGCCCATTTCCATGAGTAATAACTAGCTCATAACCAGCATTAAGAAGAAATATGAGATTTTCAAGTGTATCGGTTGTATTTGCTTCCTGCTGTTCAATGGTTCCTGTTTCGTTTTCACGCAGTAAAGCGTTTCCTCCTAGAGCAACAACTGCAATTTTTGTCATAACAGTCTTTTTTGAGTTAGCATATTTAATAAGTTTTATTTGCTGAAATTTACTCGTGAAAATAATACATTGAAAATTAGTTGTTTGTAAATTTATTGTCGTTAGTTTAGTACAGATGGATAATCAACAAACTTAAAAAAAGGATTGAATTTTAAGTATGATCAAGGTTTTAACTATATTTTGCTTTCAATGCTATAAAACAGCTAAATTTTTGTATTGTAACTATTAAATAATAAATAAACAGATATTTCAGTTACTTAAAATTTAATGCGAGCTTAGTCTCGAAAGTTAAAATATATGATGGTTAAAATCGTTAAATTTGCGCACGAATTTTCTTACGAATGGCAAAAAAGACTGCAAAATCTACAAAGAAACCAACTAAGGTTCAGAAGCCTTCAAAGTTAAAAGGCTTTATCGTTTTTCTGAAAAGTAATCATTTCAAGTATACCCTCGGGGCATTTATTTTACTTTTTAGTGGCTATTTGGCTGTTGCCTTTATGTCGTATATTTTTTCAGGAGCTGCCGATCAGAGTAAACTCGACATGTCGTTTTCTGAATTAGTCGACCCGGGTGTTCAGGTGCAGAACTTTGCCGGAAAAGGTGGCGCATGGCTTAGCGAACAGTTTATTAATCAGGGATTTGGATTGCCTTCGTTTTTTATTGTTTTGATAATGATCGTTGGAGCTTTGCACTTATTTGGATATAAAGAAATTCGTTTTTGGAAAACAGTATTATTTTCAGTGCTTTGGATGCTGTGGTTTTCTGTAACATTGGCTTTATTACTTAACGTTGTTTCAAGTACAGATTTTCTTTATGTGGGAGGAATGTATGGTTTTATTTTCTCAAGTTTGTTTACTTCATTTCTTGGAACAATTGGAGCCACCTTAATACTGATTTTTCTTCTTTTTGTATTGTTGGTTGTAACTTTCCGACAGTTTTTACCTTGGTTATCAAAAGTCATTGCAAAAAAGGAAAAAGAACCAACTATTGCTGTTGAGGCAAATACTGAAGAACAAGCTAAAATATCAGCTCCTCCGGTTCTGCCGGTTGAGGATTCGTCTATATCAAAAACTATTAATGAAGATGATAAAATTCAGACCATTTTCAATCCGGATGGACCTGATGACGATGATTTTGAAATTGAGAATACTGTTTCACAGAAAGATGTTGAGTTGAGTATTGAAGAAATGCTTTTTGATAATAAGGTTGAACCAGCAAAACCTATGGCCAAAAGTGTTCCGGCCAAAAATGCTGAACCTGAATTACATATTAATGAAAAGATAGAAGATGAACTTGCAGAAGATGAAATCGTTCCTGAAATGGGAGACTATGACCCAACGCTTGATTTGTCGAGTTATAAATATCCAACCCTCGAACTACTCGATGATCATGTGTCGGGGAACGCTGAAGTAAGTAACGAAGAGCTTATTTCGAACAAAAACAAGATTGTTGAAACACTCAGAAATTATAAAATTGAAATTACCAAAATTCGGGCGACCATTGGCCCGACAATTACTTTATACGAAATTGTACCCGCTCCCGGAGTACGTATTGCCAAAATTAAAAACCTGGAAGACGATATTGCCTTGAGTCTTTCAGCTTTAGGTATTCGAATAATTGCACCAATTCCTGGACGAGGTACTATTGGTATTGAAGTTCCCAATCAAAAACCAGAGGTTGTTTCCATGCGTTCAATTATTGGATCCAAAAAATTTCAGGAAACAAACTTTGAGTTACCTGTGGCTCTTGGAAAAACTATTTCGAATGAAACTTTTATGGTTGATTTGACCAAAATGCCACATATTTTGGTCGCTGGTGCCACAGGACAAGGTAAATCTGTGGGGCTAAATGCAATTATAACATCATTATTATATAAGAAACATCCTTCTCAGCTAAAATTTGTTTTGGTTGATCCCAAAAAAGTAGAGTTAAACCTTTATTCATCACTCGAAAAACACTTTTTAGCTAAAATGCCAGATGAAGAAGATGCGATAATTACTGATATTCAAAAAGTTAAAAATACATTGAATTCAGTAAATGTAGAGATGGATACCCGGTATGATTTGCTGAAAAAGGCTCATGTTCGGAATATTATGGAATACAATGCCAAATTTATCGGACGAAGGTTAAATCCTGAAAAAGGTCATCGCTTCTTACCTTATATTGTTGTGGTTGTTGATGAGTTTGCTGATTTAATTATGACTGCTGGAAAAGAGATTGAACTTCCTATTGCCCGTATCGCTCAGTTGGCACGTGCAGTAGGTATCCACATGGTAATAGCCACGCAACGTCCTTCTATTAATATTATTACTGGTGTCATCAAAGCTAACTTCCCGACGCGAATTGCTTTTAAAGTAGCGTCAATGATTGACTCTCGGACCATTTTAGATACGCCGGGTGCCAATCAGTTAATTGGGAAAGGTGATATGCTCGTTTCTTCGGGCAGTACAATGACCCGAGTGCAGTGTGCGTTTGTTGATACACCTGAAGTTGAACGAATTTGTGAATACATATCAAACCAAAGAGGATATTTAACTGCTTTCTTATTGCCTGATTATGTTGGCGATACGGATGGTGGGATTCCAGAGGTTGATTTAAAGAACAGGGATGAAATGTTTGAAGAAGCTGCACGGTTGATTGTAGCGAACCAGGTTGGTTCAACATCGATGATTCAGCGTAAATTCTCAATTGGATATAACCGAGCCGGGCGTTTAATGGATCAGCTTGAAGCTGCCGGAATTGTTGGCCCGAGCGAAGGGAGTAAAGCTCGTCAGGTTTTAATTCAGGATGAATATGCTTTGGAACAATTATTGAATGGGATGAAATAGAATTAAAATTAAAACTTAAAATGAAACAATTATTACTGATTACTGTATTTGCGCTTATTGCTTGGACAGGATATTCGCAACAGGATGCAAAAGCTAAAGAAATTTTGGAGAGAGTTACAAAGACAACTCAATCATTTGCATCGCTTGATGCGAAGTTTTCTTTTGAGATGAACAATAAGGTGCAGAATATTAAAGATAAAAGTGAAGGATCAATTATCCTTAAGAATAAAAAGTACAAACTTGATCTTCCTCAAATGGGGATGAAGGTTACCTGTGATGGAAAAACAATTTGGTCGTATATGGTAAATTCAAATGAAGTAACTATTTCAAATCTCGATGACGCTGCTGACGAAATCATGGATCCATCAAAAATCTTCACCATTTATGAACATGGCTATAATTACAAATTTCTGAATGAGAGCGTTGATGCGGGAGTTTCAGTTTATAATATTGAGTTGATTCCTCAAAAACCCACTGGAGATATTCAAAAGATTAAATTGATGATTGACAAGCAAAAGATGCTCATACATGGAGCAGTACTGAATGGAAAAGAAGGAAATACTGTAATTATTTCTGTAAGCCAATATAAAACTGATGGTGTATTTAGCGATGCTGATTTTGTTTTTGATCCAAAGAAATATAAAGGAATTGAAGTCGTAGATGTTAGATAAAATAAAAAGGCGCTTTTAGCGCCTTTTTATTTTCTTCTCGATGATTCTCTGACTATTAGTTCTGTTGGTAATACAATTGTTTGAAAAGTTCTTTCTTTATTTTCAATTTTCTGAATAATAAGTTCGGCAGCTTTTTGTCCCATTGCAAAGCCAGGTTGAGCTATTGTTGATATTGAGGGAGATACAACTTTTGAAAAGGGTTCATTGCTAAATCCAACGATACCAACATCTTCAGGAATTCTAACACCTTTTTCCCGCAGATAAATCATAACACTGAGCGCTGTTGTATCGTTTCCACAAAAGATCGCATCCGGCGGATCAGGGAGGTTCATCAATTGTTCTATGGCTGGAGCACCTTCATCACTTGTTAAGGTATTAATAATCACCAGCTTTTCATCGTATTCCAAACCATTTTTTCGTAAAGCTTCAATATATCCGTTTTTTCGGTCCTGGTAAGTAGTCAGGTTTAATGGCCCAGCTAAATGCGCAATTCGCTTATATCCTTGATCGATTAAATGCTGGGTGACTCTGAATCCTCCGAAAAAATCATCAACAACAATTTTATCAGTTTCAATTTCAGGAACTGCTCTGTCGAAGAAAACCAGAGGAATGTGTTTTTTCCTGAAAAGTTTAAGGTGATCGAATGTACAGGTTTGCATGGCAATTGAAATGATTAACCCGTCAACACGATTCAGAAACATTGATTGCACAATGCTTATTTCTTTAGCTGCCATATCGTTTGATTGCGAAATGACAACATTGAAGCCAGCTTTAAAAGCTACATCTTCAACACCACTAATTACTGATGAGAAAAAGTACCTGTTAATAAGCGGTACCACAATTCCTATTGTATTCGATTTTTTATTTCTGAGGTTAGAGGCCAGGGTATTTGGGCGATAACCTAAACTATCGGCAACAGCTTTAATTTTTTCCTTTGTTTTTAAACTAATCCGAGGATTATTATTCAAAGCCCTCGACACTGTTGAGGCTGATATTTCCAGTTCACGAGCTATATCATGTATGGTTGGATCGGCTGTTTTAATTTTATTCATACACGCAAAATATTTTATGCAAATATGGTAATTATTTCTTTTCTATATTTCGAAATCAAATATAAATGCAATCGATTGCGCATTTGCAAATATCTCTTATCTTTGTATGGGTTTTGAGTCGATTGTTAATTTTTACTATCAGTTCAAAATACATCATAATATTAAACCTATAAAATTGTAATATCATGTCAATCATTTTTGAAGAACGTTTTGCCGCCCATTACAGCGATGTGAAAAAGTATGACACAGCTCAATTACGTGAGCATTTTTTAATTGAAAAGGTAATGGAGGAAGACAAAATTCGGTTAGTTTATTCGCATTACGACAGATACATCGCCGGTGGTGCGGTTCCTAAAAATGGACCGCTTGAATTAACGGCAATTGAACCTTTGAAAGCCGAACATTTTTGCGATCGTCGCGAGGTAGGTGTTATCAATGTTGGTGGCAAAGGGTCGATTGTTTTGGACGGTATTGAATATGTGGTTGATTACAAAGATGCTTTGTACATTAGCAAAGGAACTAAAAAGATTGTTTTCAAATCGGAAAATGCAAGCAAGCCAGCGCATTTTTACATCAACTCAACTCCAGCTCACAAAGAACTGCCAACCCGTTTGATTACGATGAAAGATGCCAATGTTTTACAAATGGGCTCACAGTTGACATCAAATGAAAGGCAGATCAATCAATTACTTATTAGCAAAGTGATTGAAACCTGCCAACTACAGATGGGAATGACTGAGCTTCGCCCTGGTAGTGTTTGGAATACCATGCCTGCGCATACTCACAGTCGCCGAATGGAAGTTTATTTTTATTTTAATGTTCCTGAAGGACAAGCGGTCTGTCATTTTATGGGGCAACCACAAGAAACCCGTCACATCTGGATGGTAAACGAACAGGCAGTTATTTCTCCAAACTGGTCGATTCACTCGGCTGCAGGAACGAGCAATTACATTTTTATTTGGGGTATGGCTGGCGAAAACCTTGACTATTCTGACATGGATGCTGTTCAGCCTAACCAGTTAAAGTAACATGCGAAGATGGATAGACGCAATGCATTCAAATATATTACCCTGGCCGGATTAGTTCCGTTTGCCCCTCGATTGCAAGCGGCATCTTTGGTTAAAGAGTCTGAAGTTGTTGACCGAAAATACTGGGTAAATGTGCTCGTCAAAATTGCTGATCCACTGTTGGGTTCACTGTCAAAGGGTGAGCTCCATAAAAATATGCCCATTGAATGCAAAACAGGAAGTGAAGCCGACAGACGAAAAGTGACTCATTTGGAGGCATTTGGACGGCTAATGGCAGGAATGGCTCCTTGGCTCGAACTTGGTGAGGATAGGACAACAGAAGGCCAATTAAGAAAGAAATACATCATCCTGGCTCAAAGGAGCATGAAAATGGCTGTTGATCCTCAATCGGCTGATTTTATGAATTTTAATGATGGTGGCCAACCGTTAGTTGATTCCGCATTTTTGTCACACGCTATTTTAAGGGCTCCAAATGTTCTTTGGAAACAGTTGGATTTAGAGACCAAACAACAGTTGGTTTCTGCAATGAAAAGCAGTCGGGTTATTACTCCCGGATATAATAATTGGTTGTTGTTTAGTGCTATGGTTGAAGCATTTCTTCTCTTTGCCGGAGAGCAATACGACGAGTTGAGGATGGATTTAGCCATCAGAAAGCACATGGAATGGTACAAAGGAGATGGTTTATATGGTGATGGACCTGATTTTCATTGGGATTATTACAACAGCTTTGTGATTCAACCTATGTTAATCGACATTTTAGCGGAACTGGTAAAGCGCACTAAGAAATATGAGAAGACTTTTGAAGTTGTGTTGAAACGTGCAAAACGTTATGCTGATATCCAGGAAAAACTAATTTCGCCTGAAGGTACATTCCCGGCTATTGGACGTTCATTACCTTATCGGTTTGGCGCATTTCAACTTTTGGCTCAAATGGCTTTGCAACATAATCTCTCAGAAAACTTGCTTCCAGAGCAGGTACGTTCGGCTTTATCTGTAGTAATTAAACGTATGGTTGAAGCTCCCGGGGTTTTCGATGGAAAAGGATGGCTACAAATAGGCTTTCTCGGACATCAGCCAAGTATTGGCGAGGGATACATATCGACGGGGAGCCTTTATTTGTGTTCGGTTGGATTGTTGCCTCTTGGATTACCTGAAAGCGATCCTTTCTGGAAAAATCCGTCTGTAGGATGGACATCAAAAAAGATTTGGGAAGGTCAGGATTTTAAAGCAGATCATGCAATTAGTGAGTGAAATTTATTAATCTAAATATTTAGTTATGAATGAATTATTCGATTTATCAAGTAAGGTAGCTCTTATTACAGGAGGGACACACGGAATTGGAATGGCTATTGGTAAGGTTTTAGGTAAAGCCGGAGCAAAAATTTGTGTGAACGATTTAAATCAGGAGAAACTTGATGCCTGCAAAGATCAATACAAGGCCGAAGGAATTGATGTTTTTACTGTTCTCTTTGACGTAACAGATGAAGCGGATGTTGATCGCGGAATTTCAATCATCGAAGAAGAAGTTGGTACAATCGATATTCTGGTAAATAATGCTGGGATAATCAAACGTATTCCAATTTTAGATATGCCTATCGCCGATTATAAACAGGTTATAGATGTAGATTTGGTAGCTCCGCTAATTGTTTCTAAACGTGTTGCACCATCAATGATTGCTAAACGTTCGGGGAAAATTATCAATATGTGTTCTATGATGAGTGTTTACGGACGTAATTCTGTTTCTGCTTATGCATCGGCAAAAGGCGGACTAAAACTTTTAACTGCAAATATGTGCTGCGAATGGGCTAAATATAACCTTCAGATTAATGGTATTGGTCCTGGTTATATTGTTACTTCGCAAACTGGTCCTATTCGTGAAAACGGCCATCCTTTTAATGATTTGGTAATGACCCGTACACCTGCCGGACGCTGGGGAGAACCAGAAGATGTTGCAAATGCTGCTTTATTTCTCGCATCAAAAGCAAGTAATTTTGTAAACGGTCATATATTATATGTCGATGGGGGAATTTTGGCAAACTTTGGATATGTAAAAGGAGAAAACGATTTGCCTGAATAACATAGAGAATATTTCTTAAAAATACAGGGATGGTTGCCAGATTGAAATTTGGTAATTATCCCTTTTTTCGTTTCTGACAGCATACTAAAAAAAATCTACTAGTTGGAAGTACATATTTTTTAACACATATTAACATTAACAATTCTTTGCATTTTTATATACCTTAGTATCGTTAATTGAATCACGCAAAAATTAATTAACATACGCGAACACAAACAGGATCAACGAATCTGATAATTTTTAATATCAGGCTTTTATGTCATTTCACGCGCAGTCATATTAGTCTTTTCTTATCTAAAAAACTTCAGGCCGTTCGGTCATTTTTCATGTTTTGATGTTTGCATTTGGTTTACTAGCCCTAAATAGGGTTTACAAACAAGAATTAAAACAAGTTATTCATATAAACTAAGTGCCTATGTAAATCTCCTAAAGTTAAAGAATTCAGAAGTCAAGCTATGACTTTCTTTAATCAAGTTATTTAAAATCACGTAATTACCACAAATTTAACATTAAAATTTATGAAAAAAAGTAAATTAAAAGGTTTCTGGAGAAATTCAGTTCTGCTGATTTTTTCCTGCTTTTTAGCTCTTACCTCTTTCGCACAACAAAAAACGCTATCCGGTAAAGTGATTGGTGAAGACGGAGCGCCAATACCTGGAGTTACTGTAGTTGTAAAAGGAACTACATCCGGTACAATTACCGATATGGATGGTAAATTCACATTCAATGCTCCTGCAACAGCTAAAATATTGAGTATTTCGTACATTGGGATGAAGACTCAAGAGTTTGAAATTGGAAACCAAACAGTTTTCAATGTTACCTTGGTTTCTGAAACTATTGGTGTTGATGAAGTTGTCGTTGTTGGGTATGGAACCCGTAAAAAAGAAGAACTTACAGGTTCTATTTCGACAGTATCGGAAAAACAAATGAAGATTTCAAGTTCAACAAACGTAATAAGTCGTATGCAGGGCCAGGTTGCTGGTATTACTGTTACTAATTCAAATACACCAGGAGGTGATGCATTTATTCGCGTTCGTGGTATGGGAACAATTAATGACAGTAAACCTTTGTACGTGGTTGACGGTGTACCTGGAGACCCAGGTTCTTCTATAAATCCGGATGATATTGAATCTGTATCTGTTCTTAAAGATGCTTCGTCATCAGCCATTTATGGAACAAGGGGAGCAAATGGAGTAATTTTAATTACAACCAAAAGAGGTAAGGCAAGTGATAAGCCAACTATTACTTTTTCATCCAGAGTTGGTATATCAAATGCTACAAATCAATATGACATGCTGAATGCTCAGGAATATGCTCAATCTGTTTGGTTGAGGGCTGATAATCAGGGTGTGACAAGACCTTCTGCCTTATATGGAACGGGCGCTTCACCTGTTTTGCCAGATTATTTAACTCCGGTAGGTGCGAAGGAAGGTGATCCAGGAACAGACCCAGCCTCTTACTCCAGTTCGAATGTGATAACAAAAGCAAATAAATTAGGTACAAACTGGTATGATGAAATTTATCGGACAGGTATAAATCAGGAGTATGATCTTTCGATAAGTGGAGGTACGCAAAAGGCTACTTATGCTTTTTCTGCAGGTTATGCCGATCAGCAGGGTATTCTGATTCATACTGATTTTAAAAGATACACTTTTCGTTCAAATTCTGATGCAAGAATTACAGATTGGCTAAAAATTGGACAATCTTTAAGTGCAACATTTACTGTTAAAAAAGGAGATATGGGAAATGATGGTGAAGCATCGCCTATATCGCAGGCTTATCGTATCCAACCGATTATTCCTGTATATGATATCATGGGTAATTATGCAGGAACAAAATCAGGACCTAATTTTGGAAATGCTGAAAACCCAGTCGCTCAGCTAACTCGCAATGCCAATAATTATGACAAATATGCGCGGGCAATGGGTAATTTTTATGGTGAAGTTACTGTCATTAAAGGTTTGAATTTTAAGTCACTTTTTGGATTTGATTTTGGAACTACAGATCAAAAGTATATTACGTTAGCAAACCCGGAAATGGCGGAAGCACGTGCAAACGATGCATTGGCAATAAATCATAATTATACTATGCAATGGAACTGGGTGAATACTTTGAGTTATGATAAAACTTTTGGTGTACACAATATCAGTGCAGTTGTAGGTACAGAAGCCATTTCAAGTGTTTATACCGAAGAAAATGCCGGCAGAGCAGTATATTTTAATAACAGTTTCGACTATATGCAGCTCAATTCAGGTGAAGCTAATATTACAAATAGTGGATATGTTTCTGAATGGTCGCTTTTCTCTCAATTTGGTCGTATAAATTACTCGATGAATGGTAAATATTTGTTTGAAGGTGTAGTACGTCGCGATGGTTCGTCTCGGTTTGCCAAAGCAAACCGTTATGGTGTATTTCCGGCAATATCATTAGGTTGGGTAATTTCCCAAGAAAATTTTATGGCTGGAACCAGCAATGTGATTAACTATTTGAAATTAAAAGGTGGCTGGGGTAAGTCAGGTAACGACCGTATTGGGGACTACAATAGCTATACAACTTTCGCAGTAAATAAAATTCAATCTTCTTATCCGCTTGATGGAACTACAAGTGGTTTGACTACAGGTTTTCAGCCGGCTCAATATGGAAATGAGGATGTTACATGGGAAAAAACAAGCACCCTTGATATTGGTATTGATAGCAGGTTCTTAAATAATGCTTTGACATTTGGTATTGATGTGTGGCAAAGGAAAACTACCGATATGCTTTATCAGGTACAAAAACCTCAGGTGGCAGGCGTTGCAACCCAGCCTTACGTTAATATTGGAGACATGAAAAATACCGGTTTTGATATAGAACTTGGGTATACAAATAAAGCGATGGGTAATAAACTCACCTATAGAGTTAATGCCACTTTATCTCATTATAAGAATGAAGTTACGAAGTTATCAAATAATAAAAACGAGTTTCTTACAACTGCCAGCGAAAGACAGGTTGATTATTCACGCGCACAAGTTGGACATGCTTTCCCTGAATTCTTTGGTTATGTAGTTGATGGCATTTTTCAAACTCAGGCTGAAGTTGACGCATATCCGGCATTTGGAACATACAATAAACCAGGGCATTTTAAATTTAGAGACGTAAATGGCGATAAGGTAATTGATTCCAGTGACAGAACTTTTATCGGGAGTCCTCATCCAAAACTTACAGGTGGTTTGAACATCAATTTGGCCTATGGTGGTTTCGATTTGAATATGGTATTTTACGGAAGTTATGGGAATAAAATGATCAATTATGTTAGACGATGGATTGATTACGGCCAATTTGATGGTGGTTTGAGTAAAGATGCACTTTATAAATCATGGGGTAGCCCTTACTTGAAAAACAATGCTGACGCAACACTTCCAATGTACGATGTCAATACCGTTTCACAACAGAATTCATCTGCGTTTGTCGAAAATGCTTCATTCTTAAGGTTAAAGAATGTTCAACTTGGTTATAATATACCCAAGTCAATCGTAAGCAAATTTAAAATCGAAAATGTGAATATTTATTGTCAGGCAACTAATTTGTTTACAATAACAAAGTACAGCGGACTTGATCCTGAATACTATTCTTCAGATCCAAAAACTTTGGGTCTTGATAGAGGTTCAGTGCCAACTTCACGCCAAATCATGCTTGGATTAAGGCTAACGTTGTAGTAATTTAATAAACTTAAAATCAAGTAATATGAAAAAAGTAAAATATCTTGTATTGATGACTATGATGACATCTTTCGTGTTGTCATGTTCAGAAGATTTTTTAAATAAAGCACCGTTGGGGGTAACATCTGAAAATATTTTTTATGATGCTAAAGGGATTAATGCTCTGTTAGTTGGTACCTATGCAATGGTTGGAGGAAAAGGAGATACTTACGAAAATTGGGACATAACTTGGGGAGCATCGGTTACAAATTGGACATTTGGTGCAATCGCAGGAGGTGATGCTTATAAAGGATCTACAGAAACGGACCAGAATCCTATCAACGAAATAGAACGTTGGGATATTCAGACTACAAATGGTTATGCTGCTGATAAATGGAAGTGGTATTTAAAGGGTGTTACCCGGGCTAATGGTGTTCTTAAAGTACTAAATGGTACTAAAGGATTGACAACAGAACAATCTACAGAATTTGAAGCAGAGACCCGATTTTTAAGAGGATGGTTTAATTTTGAAGCTTGGTTAGTATTCAAAAATATACCAATTATCAAAGAAGATACTCCAGATGCAACACTGGTTCCTAACGATGTTGATGCAATGCCTGCAATCATTGAGGATCTTACTTTTGCTATGAATAATTTACCTGATGTCGCAAAACAAGCTGAGCCAGGACGTCCTACAAAATATGCTGCTATGGCAGTTCTTGCAAGGGCACATATGCAGACTTTGAATTATTCGGCTGCGAAACCATTACTTGATAATATTATTAATAGTGGTAAATTTTCATTAATGTCCAACTTCATGGACAACTTTGATATATCTCATCGGAATAATGCAGAATCTATTTTTGAAATTCAGCGTGCAATAAATAATGGCTCTACTGATGGTGGGTCTGCTGATATTGGAACTGGGTTAAATGCTCCTCAGGGTAGTGATATTGGTACCTGTTGTGGGTTTTTCCAACCATCACAAGATCTTGTAAATGCTTATAAAGTAGACGCTAACGGATTACCATTGCTGGATACTTATAATCAGGCTGACTTAAAGAACGATATGAATGTGAGTTCAAGTGACAATTTTGTTCCTTTCACTGATGTTGTTGATCCTAGGTTAGACTTTACTGTTAGTCGTCGTGGTATACCATATATGGATTGGGGAGTAAACAGAGGTAATGACTGGATTCGCTTACAATCCAATGGTGGTCCATATTTACCTGCTCCCAAATTCTTTTTTAAGAAATCTGAAAAAACTGCCGCTTTACCTTCTACCGGTTGGCAAGGTGGTGTAAGTACTAACAATTTTAGGTATTACAGGTTAAGCCATGTTCTTTTGTGGAGAGCTGAAGTAGCTGCCAGCGAAAACGATCTAGCTACAGCATTAAGCCTTGTTAATCAAATCCGTAATAGGGCAAAAACAAGTTCAAGAGTAATGGGGTTAGTCACAACATATTCTTTGCCAACAACTGCTTATCCTTTTAATGTTAACATAGATTATACGAAACCTGCTGCAAATTATAATGTTCAGCCCTATACATCTTTCCCAAGCAAAGATTATGCAATGAAAGCTGTTCAATTTGAAATGCGTCTCGAATTTGCTATGGAAGGGTATCGTTTCTTTGATTTAAGGCGATGGGGTATTGCGAAAACTGTTTTGAATCAATATGCTAAAGATGATCTCAGAACAAGACAGTTCCTAAAAGGAGCGGTTGTTACTGATAAATCTTTGTGGGCTCCAATTCCTCAAACACAGTTAGACCTTCAACCAGGTGTATTGAAACAAAATACTGGCTATTAATATTTATTGAATCTGTTTATATTGGCTGCTCCTATGTGGGGGCAGCCATTTTTTTTTGATTTATGAAACGAAGTTTAATATTGCTTTTGTTTATAACAGGTTTTTATGCATGTAACCCTTTTATTACCGAAGGAGTCCGAAAAAGAGATTTGAAATGTGATGTGCAACTTACGACTGATCATGGTGTTATCATCTTTAGGCTTTATGACAATACTCCATTGCATCGTAACAATTTTTTAAAATTGGTAAATCAAAGCTTTTACGACAGTTTGATTTTTCATCGTGTGATTAATAATTTTTTGATTCAGACCGGTGACCCGGAAAGCAAAAGAGCGACGTCTGAGGCTATCCTGGGCAATGGCGAATTACCATATACTATTCCGAAAGAAATAAATTCGGTGAATTTTCATAAACGTGGGGCAGTAAATGCCGCCCGAATGGGAGATTTGGAGAATCCTGAACAGGAGTCGAGTAGTACTCAGTTTACATTTATTCAGCGAAACCCGTTATCTGATAGTTTAATTGATGTAGGGGAGAGGCGCATTAATTATTACAGGGCATATAATAGTGTCGTTCGTAATCCTGCAAACAAAAACTTAGTGAATAAGTTACGCCAGTTGTTGAGTGTTTCGGAAACTAAAAATGACAGCTTATCCGTTTTGGAAGCTCAATTAACCCAGCTAGTTAAGGTGGAACAAGCACAAATGATTCCATACAAAATTTCAGAAGAGCACCGAAAAGTATATAAAGCCTTGGGAGGTACGCCACATCTTGATCAGAATTATACTGTTTTTGGTGAAGTTGTGAAAGGAATGGACGTAATTGATCGCATTGCTGCTGTTGAAACACGTAAAAATGACGATCGTCCGGTAAAAGATGTTCGAATCCTAAATGTGAAACTTATCAAACGAAAAAAATATGAATAATTTACGTTTAATCAAAATATTACATAGCATCGTAAACTACAACTTTTGTCCAGAGATGCTGACAATCTTCAATAAATTTTAGGTGAATCGGATGTGTTTGATAAATATCCTGATCTTCCTTGTTCCTGAAAAATGCCATATAAGAATAGGTAAACGAATCGTCAACAACTTCGCGGGATGACTCAACCGGTCGACCAATGTGGTACGACTGAATCTGTGGAACTTTTACCAAATCGGCCAATCCTTTTTCAAATGTTTTTCTTTCATCCATGTTTTCAGGCTCTTTTAACCAGAAAAATACGTGGTGAACAAATGTATTTTGTATCGGAGCTTCACTTGCAATTACAGCGTTGGATACTGTTATTAAACTGGTTGCAGCCATGCTGGCTGCAATTTTAGCTACAAAATCTCTTCTGTTTTCCATCGAAATTAAAATGTTTTTACAACCTGTCTGAGTTGAACAAGCCTGGTTAAAAGTCCTTCAAGTAAATCGAGCCGCAACATATTAGCACCATCTGATTTTGCATTAGCAGGATCGGGATGAGTTTCAATGAAAATACCGTCAACGCCAACAGCTATTCCTGCGCGGGCAATTGTTTCAATTAATTGCGGCTGGCCTCCGGTAACTCCAGTTGCCTGGTTGGGCTGTTGTAACGAATGAGTTATATCCAATATCACGGGACAACCATTTTTTTGCATTTCGGGAATGCCTCGATAATCTACGATTAAATCGTGATAACCGAAAGTCGATCCTCTTTCGGTCAAAAAAACATTATTGTTACCACTTTCCCGAACTTTGTTGACTGCAAATTTCATGGCTTCAGCAGAAAGAAATTGTCCTTTTTTTATATTAACAGCTTTTCCTGTTTCGGCAGCAGCAATCAATATGTCGGTTTGTCGACATAAAAATGCCGGAATTTGCAGCATATCAACATATTCTGCAGCCATGGCAGCTTCGTTAGCTGCATGAATATCAGTCACCGTAGGTATATCAAAGGTTTCGCTTACTTTTCTGAGAATTTTTAAGGCTTTTTCGTCACCTATTCCAGCAAATGAATCTAATCTGGATCGATTGGCTTTACGGTACGACCCCTTGAAAATGTATGAAATTTGTAATTTATTGGTAATCTCAACAATTTTTTCAGCTATTTCAAGTGCCATTTGTTCTCCTTCAATAGCACATGGGCCAGCCAAAAGAAGAAAATTTGAGTCTTCGAATTTTAGTCCAGGAATCATTGTGTTTTATTTTTCACGAAGATAATTTATTTTGTTCCAACCAATACAAAAAAACCGGAAACCTTACTATTTCAATCAGGTTTCCGGTTTTTTATCTTAATACAATTTTGTCAAAATTTAAAGCTATAACCTATGCCAATAATATTAATACTTTCTTTATCTGTCTCAGTGTAATCCTGAAGCCTGTAAAATAAACCAACTTCATTTTTATTATTTATTGTGTAGTCTAAACCAGTTGTATATCTGTATTTTGTAATTTCTTTGGCATCGAGGTCGTGGAATGCTTCGATTGAGAAATAAGGTATAAATTTGCAATTTTTAATATCATATTCAACTTTTGCTCTGTATCGGAAAAATGATTTTTCGTCGTCAGAAATATCATTAAAAATGCTTTTTGTGTAGCGTAATCGAAAAGCAAAGTTGAACCTATTTATGGAAAACCCGGTTTTAGCGTCAAAGGCTAGCCTGTTTAACTCAACTTGACCTTTATAAGCTCCGGAACTTTTTTTATAATCCCATTCTTTCTCATATCTGTAATATGTCGCTAAACTCAGATATTTGTGTACTTTATAAGAAAATCCTCCCTCCAGAATATATGCATCCATTCTGTAATCGTTTAATAACCTTAATTCTGGATTGAATTCTATCTTCAGGTTTTTTACAATTTTTTTACTAAATTCCAATTCGGCCCATGTTGAAGGTCCAGATTCGGCAAAACCAGCAAAATATATTAAAATGGCTGAAATAAAGAGTAATATTTTGGTCTTCATATATTAAAGCTTATTTTTTCCCGTTAAGATCGAAAAAGATGTTGATATATGCTACATCACGCAGAAAATCAATACGTTCAATTTGAAATCGTTTTACATTTTTACCTGTTCGTTGCTTTAAATCGGCTAATAATTCTTCTTCTTTTCCGGCTTGAACATTTTCAATCTTTTCATAAAGTACAGTATACATGATTTCCTGGCGTAAATTCAAAATCTTTTCCAAAATATACAATAAACCAACAATCAGAAAATTTGTGAGCAATAATTCAGCATAACTGATTTTTTTGTTGGCCAATGCATTGATTACCGAAACTACGATTACAACAAACAAATAAGTCATTTCCTTAATTGGTATTGAATCAGTACGATACCTGATAATGCTAAAAACTGCAAAAAGTCCTAACGCAAAGCCCATTTCCATTTTTACATTTGCCAAAAGAAAACATAAAAGAAAAATGAGTATACTTACAGCTATAAAGCTAAAATAGAAATCTTTACGTCGACTATTTTTAGCATATAAACCAATTACAATAGCCAGAATTACCAAAAGATTCATAGAAAATCTCACTATAAGCGACACAAAGTCTTCCGGGTTTATGAGTTTCATTCCTAGAAATTTTAGTTCTTCGGAGTCGGCAATAACCAGTAGGAGGGAGTGTAATGATAGCATGGCTGTTTAATTTAAATATTGTTTTTTTATTTTTAATAGCTGTGGTTTGAAGTTGTTCTTTTTTATCTCATCGAGTAATGATCGCCCGATACAATACTTACTAAATCCTTGATCTTCTACTTTATAAGCTTTTAATATTTTTACAAAAGTAGCGTTCTCATTAGCTTTGTCTTGTTTTACTTCAACAATGACCAGGTTGTCCAATGTTACTTCACCATTTTCATTTTTAAATCCGGGTGCAAAATCAATCGTTACTCGTTCTGTGAAATTATGATTCACTAGAGTTATTCTTTTGAAAGAGTTAATTATTTTAGGGTAAAGTTGTTCGCTTGAAAATGGTGAGAACTTTTCAATAAAACTTGATTCTATTTCGTTGAACGATGCATTAAAAGAAGGGCGTTTAATCCGATCTTTTATGGTACGGCCTTTATTGTTTTTGTATTTGATTTCCAAATAACTAGTACCTGTTTGGTTGTACCTTCTCTCCCGAATTTTATACCGGTTAAGTTTTCCGTTATGGTGGCACAGGTACATTTGGTTATCAAGTGTGTCGTAGTAGGTGTTGTAATAATTGAATACCGATATACCATCAATTTCAAGGGCAGAATAATGATCTCGTAATGCCGCAAAAATTGTCGGGGCAAGTTTTATATGAAAACAGAATTTAATGTCTGTACGGTTCATTAATTCGACCCTTTCTAAATCGGCTAACGATACCTTTGCAAATTGATTTATGATTTCTTGTATGTGGTTCATAGGTTTTTACGAATGTTAGAGTCTTCGAAACTAATCATTTTCTAACTCAGTTTTTAATTATATTTTAATAGAAATTCTAATTTTCAATGATTCAGAATAACGATTTTAACCATTTTGCAATAATTCCGATGGAGATAGTTATTACCCTACTTTTCAGCTGTAATTATTTTTACCTGGAAAGTTGTAACGGTTAAAAATTACGAATAATTTAGTTCGACAACTAATTGTATATTAGTTGATAACAGGATTTATTTTCCGTATCGTTTTCCCCAAAGAGTTTTTAACCGTTCCAGTATTTTCACTTCTTGAGGATTGTTTTGAGGAGTATAAAAACGTTTATCTTTTATTTCTTTGGGAAGGAAATCTTGTTCAATGAAGTTATTTTCGTAGGAATGAGCGTATTTATAATCTTTTGCATATCCTAGTTCCTTCATGAGCTTGGTTGGTGCATTACGTATATGCAAGGGAACAGGTAGATTACCCGTTGATTTGACTAAAGCTAAAGCTTCGTCAATGGCCATATAAGCCGAATTACTTTTAGGCGATGTTGCCAGGTAAATAGCACATTGCGAAAGAATTATCCTGGCTTCAGGATAACCAATTTTATGCACTGCATCAAATGTGCTTTGAGCTAAAAGTAATGCATTCGGATTTGCCAGGCCAATATCTTCAGCTGCAAGAATCAGCATTCGCCGGGCAATAAATTTAATATCCTCACCGCCTTCAATCATTCGGGCTAGCCAGTAAACGGCAGCATCTGGATCACTTCCACGCATACTTTTGATAAACGCCGAAATAATATCATAGTGCATTTCGCCATTTTTATCGTACATGGCCATGTTATTCTGAAGCCTATCGATCACTAATTCGTTGGTAATCACTGTTTCTTCATTTTCATCAGCATTAATAACCAATTCAAGTACATTGAGCAGTTTGCGTGCATCTCCACCGGAGAACCGTAGCAGAGCTTCGTTTTC
The DNA here is from genome assembly GCA_937915865.1 of uncultured Prolixibacteraceae bacterium. Lineage (GTDB taxonomy): Bacteria > Bacteroidota > Bacteroidia > Bacteroidales > Prolixibacteraceae > Aquipluma. The sequence goes on from CALGIG010000011.1 coordinate 173,996, forward strand.
TTTAAGTTCTACCTTTCTTGTTTTTAGGTACGAGTCTTTGGTTAATGCCATTTCAACTATTTTCAGCAAATCACTTTTTTCGAGATGTTTCAAAACGTATACCTGACATCTTGATAGGAGTGGCGAAATGACCTCAAAAGATGGATTTTCAGTAGTAGCGCCAATTAATGTTACAACGCCCTGCTCAACAGCCCCTAAAAGTGAATCCTGCTGCGATTTACTGAACCGGTGAATTTCGTCGATGAATAATATAGGGTTAGGCTGATTAAAAAACTGGGTTCGTTGCGCCTTTTCAATAACATCGCGTACATCTTTTACCCCCGAGTTAATAGCGCTTAGTGTATAAAATGGGCGGTTCAGCGTATTGGCAATTATTTTGGCAAGTGTGGTTTTTCCAACACCAGGAGGGCCCCAAAGCAAAAAAGAGGATATTTTGCCTGATTCAATCATTTTGCGCAAAACAGCTCCTTCTCCAATTAAGTGTTCCTGCCCGATGTAATCATCGAGAGTAGTAGGGCGTAGACGTTCGGCAAGTGGTTGATTTGCAAATGACATTTCCGAAAATATTTTTCAGTAAAACAAAGATACATTAATTGCAGTACCTTTTAATGATGTTATAGGCATCTTGAATGCCTAGTTCTCCAGCTTTACTTAAATCCATAGCGCCACCATCAACATCATCGAGGTAAATACGTGTTAATCCCCTGTTAAAATAAGCTTCAGCAAAATCTTTTTCAATATCAATGGCCTTATTCAAATCGGCAAGAGCGCCTTGGTAATCGTGGATTTTACATTTAACGTATGCCATGTTAAAATAGGCGTACGGAAACTGGGCGTTAATTTGAAGGCATTTAGAGAAATCGTTAATCACATCGGTATAATCGGCTAACATTGATGAAGAGCTGTTGTCTTTTTGATTTAAGCCTGTATTAAGCTGAATTTGAAGTAAATCAGAGTTCATATTTGCTTTTTCAAGCAATTCATTCATTTTCATACGGCAGTTGGCTCTCGCAAAGTAAATAAGAGCATTACTTCCGTTCAAATCAATTGCTTTTTGTAAATCCGTTATTGTTTTGTTGTAATCTTCTATTAAACAATAGAAGATGCTTCTGCTCAAGAAGTTAAGGCTTTCTTTAGCATTTTTTGCAATCTTCTCGTCGAAATACAGGATGTTATTTTTATAATAGTCTTTCTGATCGATGCCTGCTTTATTAATAATATTAATCATCGGGTTGTAATTGTTGAAATTATTAATAGCCTCAAGATCAGAATTATAATATTGTATTGGAGAATATTCATCCGAATTTTTATCGAGCGATGACAAAACAAAAATGGGTTGAAGATCGATAATGATATTTTTATTCTGCACCAGCCCGTCGTCAACTTTTTCATTTTTCGATGTTGGTAAATTCCTGGTATCAGCCAGAGAAAGGCGATATCTGCGACGGTCTCTTTCTTCTTTGGTCTCTTTTTTGGGTTCCAGTACTTGTTCGTTTTTCTTGATTGAGTCGGTTTGCTGTACTGGTGGATTTGTGTTTTGAGCTATTAAATTTTGGGTTGGTGGCGTTGATTGTGTTGGACTCTGTGATTGTTGCTGATTTTTCTGTCCTTGTTGGTTTGCTTTTTTCTTAGCTTGAGCTAATGAGTTGTAATCTATTTCTTTAGGGTTGAATGCAAATTTAGGATCGAGTTTGGCAGCTGTGGCATAATCTTGCTCAAATCCAGGAATTTTCAGATTTTCTTTCGCAATCCCTCGGTTCATATAAGCATTTGCCATTGTCGGATCGAGTTGCAATGCCATATTATAATCGTTGATAGCCCCTTTAAAATCCTCTAATTTTTGTTTCACTATACCACGGTTATTAAAAGAATATGCACTTTGCGGATCAAGTTTAATACATTGATCAAAGTCGCGTAGGGCAGAAGCATAGTCATTCAATTCAAATCGTGCTAATCCTCTAAGCAAGTATGCATTGGCATAATGAGGCCTTATTATAATGGCTTGATTCAAATCTTTAATTGCTCCTTTTATATCATTTTTCATTAACAGAGCATTGCTTCTGTTGATGTAACTATTTGTAAATTTGGGGTTTATTTCAAGAGCTTTTGAATAATCAGCAATAGCCCCGTCGATGTCTTTCATCGAAATTTTGGCAATACCTCTATTGTTGTAAATGTTGGCATCGCGTGGGTTAAGTTCTACTGCACGATTGTAATCGGTAATTGATTTAGCGTAATCATTAATCTGGAGGTAAGCCAACCCACGGTACATATATGCCTCAGGGTAATATGGTTTTATTTCGACAGCTTTATCATAATCTTTTATGGCGCCTCTAAAATCTTCGAGCTGATGCTTTGCAAGGCCCCGATAATAATACGGTTCGGGAAGATGTGGTTTAAAACGAATGACAATATTAAAATTCTCAATTGCACCAACGTAATTGCCAATCTGTATACGGGTTTCTCCAACCCGCATGTAGTAGTCGATATTTAACTGGCTGAATGCCAGATTCGAACATAAAACTAGTAGTAAAAATATTTGTTTTTTCATCGAGGTGCAATTTATATATACCAAAAATAATATTTTACCCCGATTCTGTTTTTTTAAGAATTTTAATATTTTTTTGGTTTGGTTAACTTCGCTTTAGATTCTTTTTTTCAATCTGACCATTTCTGAGTTTGTTAATAATTTGATTATAAATAATTTAATTGATTTTATATGGAAAACAGATGTAGTTGGGCTACTAGTAGTGAAATCTACTCGGACTATCACGATAAAGAATGGGGAAAACAATTACACGACGATCAAAAGTTATTTGAATTCCTGATACTGGAAGGAATGCAGGCTGGTTTAAGCTGGATAACTATTTTGAAGAAACGGGAAGCTTTTCGGAAAGCTTTTGATGATTTTATTGCACAGAAAGTTGCAGCTTATGATGCAATTAAAGTAGAAGAATTGATGAATAACTCTGGAATTATTCGTAATCGGATGAAAATTGAAGCAGCAGTGAATAATGCTCAACGTTTTCTCGAAATTGTTGCCGAATTTGGAAGTTTTGACACGTATATCTGGGGTTTTGTTGATTACAAACCCATTGTAAATCATTGGAATCAATTATCTGAAATTCCTGCTAAAACTGAACTTTCGGATAGAATTAGCACTGATTTAAAGAAACGGGGATTTAAATTTGTTGGATCAACAGTTGTTTATTCCCACATGCAAGCAACAGGGATGGTAAACGATCATTTGGTGAGTTGTTTTTGCCATCCAGAAAATAACGGACAATAAATAAGCTGGCTGTATATTAAATAAAAAAGGATAGATTGTAAAATCTACCCTTTCTCTAAACCTAACTAAACCTAACTAAACTAACTAAACCAATAAAACTAATCAAACCTAACTTATGAAATGTGATAACAATACAAAGATAAGTCGACCTGACGAGATAAGTGTTAATCGAACATTAATTTTTGTGTTATAAAACATTAATTTGATTTTTATAATGTTTCGAGAGTGTTAATAGGAGGCTTTTATATACCGATATTCAACTAAAAAGGCCATCTGTAACCGGACAGCCTTTCATTGACAATATATTTTGACTTTTTACTTTTACCTTGTGGCTAGGTTTTTAGTATGCAGTAATAATTCCTAAGAAATCCTCGGCTTTTAGTGATGCACCACCAATTAAACCACCGTCGATATCGGCTTGGGCAAACAATTCTGGAGCGTTTTTAGCGTTGCAGCTCCCACCGTAAAGAATAGAAGTTTCATCAGCAACAGCTTTACCATATTTTTCGGCAATCAGGCCACGGATGAAAGCTAACATTTCCTGAGCTTGTTCGGTTGATGCAGTTACGCCTGTTCCAATAGCCCAGATTGGTTCATAAGCAATAGCCAGTTTACCGAATTCTTCAGCGCTTAACCGGAAGATAGTTTCTTCCAATTGAGTTTTAACGAAAGCATTTTGTTCGTTAGCTTGGCGAACTGATAAAGCTTCGCCGCAGCAATAGATAGGAGTTAGGCCGTTTGCCAAAGCCAAAGCAACTTTCTTGTTCAGAATTTGGCTGGTTTCGTTGTAATATTCTCTCCGTTCAGAGTGACCTAAAATAACGTATTGAGCGCCGGTTGATTTTACCATAGCAGCCGACACTTCGCCGGTGAAAGCACCTTTTGCTTCAGCAGCACAGTTTTGAGCAGCTACGCCGATGCGGTTGGTGTCAACAGCAGCAACAACGCTTGTGATGTGGGTGAAAGGGGTTCCAAGAACAACAACAACGTCTTTTGCATCGGTAGCTTTTGCAACGAGTTCGTTAACAGCTTTTGCTAATTCAACACCTTCCTGAACTGTAGTGTTACATTTCCAGTTTCCGGCAACAATTTTTTTTCTCATTATCAATGGTTTTAATAGTTTTTTTGAAAATTTTCACAAAAATAGGAAAAGGCTTGAGAACATCCTAACAGCCCTTGAAAAGGGTTGATTTTATTAACCAAAGTTTAAAGCGGGAACGCGTAGCGATTTGAGGATTTGAAGATGTGGAAATTTGAGGATGTGAAAATAAATGGCTGATTGGTTATACGGCTAAACTGTTGAATGGCGTCTGGTTAATTTTTCAGACAATTCAACAATTAAGCAATTTAACTAACTAGCAAATTTCAAACAGGAACTAAACCTGAGACTTGTATCTCGTGACCCGCAACATTTTTAAAACTTCTTTACCAACTCTTCGGTAATGCAATAAACTACAGGGCAAACTTCACAATTTTTATGCGTAAGGTTAAGTATTTGATACATTCGTTTACGATCAGTATGAGGATATTCGCGACAGGCTTTTGGGCGGTCTTCATAAACCATGCAATAATTGTCGGGCATCAAAAAAGGGCAGGGGGTTTGCTGAAAAACATAGTCTTTGTCTTCATCGATAAACAGGTATTGAGCAATAAAATCGACCGCTTTCATCCGCATTCGTTTGGCAAGCCGTTCAATATCTTTTTCGGTAACAATTGGGCTAATAGACGAACAGCAATTGGCACAGGTCAAACAATCGAATTGTTCGAAAGCTTCTTCGTGTAACTCATGAATTACATCATCCAAATCTTTTGGTTTTTTGGCTTTCAGCCGTTTAAAAAGAGCAGTAAACTCTTGTTTGCGTTTGGCTGTCAGTTCTTTCAGCTTTTCAGGCTTTTGATAGATGATGTTCTGCATGTCAATTGTCAATTTTGCGACTAAAATAAGAAAAGGAACAAGACTTGTTTCGTTCCTGCTCCTTTTCCTGTTTTCTTTCTCCGGAACTTAGTCTGAAAAATCGATAGGTATCAGCAACTTGAAGCTGACGTTACGCCCCATATTGTAAATACCCGTGCGTCCGGTTACATTGTTAATTCCGGCGTATTTTAAGCGGCTTAAATGACTCTGGTAAGCCACATCGGTAATATTGTTGGCCGAAATATATAATGAAAATCGTTTTTTATGATTGAACTCAAAGTCGGAGCCAAACCCCAGATTCAGCAACGTATATCCTGGTGTTTTCGTTTCGGTATCAAACGCCGAATAAACATGATTCTGGGCCCAGGTTTTGTCCATCCCAACTTTCAGATAAGACTGATTCATCCATTTTACAGGTTTTCCCAATTCAAATTTTAAGTCAGCTGTCCAAACAGGTGCTGGAATAAACGGTAAGTTACCCGAGTCTTCAGCCTGATTATCCAATTTACCTCTGACATACGAAAACATGTTTTCGACATGCAGCCAATCCCACGGATGAGGGTGAAAATCAAGCTGAAATTCGCCACCATAAAATTGGGCATCGCCTTGTGAGAACTGAAACACCGGTAACCCTTCGTAATTTGGATTATCGTTTTGATCTTCGGTTTTGTTGATGTAAATGAAGTGATTTACCCTGTTTGTGAATAAATCTAATTCAGAAGAGATATGAGTTGTATTGATACCAAAAATAAAATCGAGTTGAAGGCTTGTCTCAGGTTTCAGATTTTCATTGCCAAGCTCGTAACGTAATGTCCCTTCGTGCACTCCATTTGAGCCCAACTCGGCAATATTTGGCGCCCGGAATCCGCGCGAAACATTCATTTTGGTATAAACCGATCCACTAATTTGGTAGGTTCCACCCAAACTACCTGAAAATCCGGTTAACTTTTTATCGATGGCCTTGAAACGTTCGGTTGCATCGGGATCGGCTGCTACTGTTTTTTCGTCATTGCTGTTCAGATAAAGCGCATCGCCTGTTTCAGAGCGGCTGTCGAACCTGATTCCTCCGCTTAAATCAAGTTTCCCGATTTTTTTGTTGGCAATCGTGTAAATTCCAAAATCGAAAAGCCTGTATGCCGGAACGAGGAATTCCGTTCCTCTGTTTTCTGATTTTTGCCCCATCCCGTTAATTCCGGCGCTGATTTTCCAGTTATTCTTCTCCGGGAAAAGGTATTTCAAATCGTAATTTACGGTATTCAGTAAAAAGAAAAGCCCATATTCGTCGGCGCTTTCAAACTCTTTTCGTTGATTTTGCTGAAATCCTAAAGTGGCCTCCAACCTGCTTTGACCAATAAACACGCTGCTATTCCATACTGCTTTGTAATGCGCTATTTTCTGGAAAGGAGCATCGAGCTGGTACGAATGAAAATCGCTCCAATTTGCCACTGATTCATCAGCTTTGATGAATTTTCCACTGGTTTCATCGCGTTCGCCTTCAACAATTCCGGGCTTCAGGGCATAAGCTCCTAGGTGCAGGTGCGAGTAACCCCAGCTTCGGGTGATGCCTAAGATGGCGCTGGTTGCCTGCTCCCTGAACCCTGAATTATAAACCCATCCGTCATATTTGTTTTGATAAGCATGGGCTAATTTATTACTATACCGAATATCCCAGACAAGCCCTTTTTTGTTGCCCGACTGGTTGAGCGAGTAAGAAATTAATCCGTTGTTTGTTTGGAAGTTGGTACTGATATTCCCTTCTACTGAGCCTTCGGGCAAAGTTGGCGATGATAGCATATTGATTACACCTGCCATAGCATCGGAGCCATAAGCCAGGCTTGCCGGACCTTTCAAAATTTCTACACGGTTCACTGTATTGTCGTCTATTTCAATTCCGTGTTCGTCACCCCATTGTTGGCCTTCTTGGCGGATACCGTCGTTTACCACTACTACACGGTTATAGCCCATTCCCCGGATTACAGGCTTCGAAATGCCTGTTCCTGTAGTTATTTGCGAAACGCCTGGGGTATGTGCCAGCGCATCAATAATATTTGTCGATGAATTTTGGAGCATGTCGATTTTCGGGATTACAGCAATGGGAGAGGGGGTTCGGTTATTTTCCACTCCGCCGGTTTGCCCCGTAACTACAACCTCGCTAATTTCTGTAACCGATATTTCAAGCTGAATATCAAGTGTTTGTTCTTTGGAAAGATCGATCTGGCGAGTGACCATTTTATAGCCGATAAACCGAATCTGAACCAATAATTTGGTGGCTGGAAGTTTATCAATGCTGTAAGTTCCGTCGGGTTTCGAGATGGTTCCAACTTTCAGGTCGGGAAAATATATGCTAACGCCCGGAATAGGTTCTCCGCTTGTTTTGTCAGTAATTTTTCCGCCTAAGGTTGTACTTTTTATTTTGGGCAGGTCGTTTGAAAAGCCTGTTATGATTGCTGAAAAGCAAATCAATATCAGGAAAAATATATTGATTTTCATTGAATTGACTATTTATAACTTTGAAACTATATTTCAAAGCATGGTTAATTATATTTTTGTTTTATTTTGAATACCAGTTTTTTAGATGGAAATTAATTTTTTGCAGTTTAGCAGCAAAATAATTGCCATAAAGCTGCAAAAACACAAAGAGTACACGACGATGTACGATGTTTGTATTGTAAAATAGCTTTGGAATTCAGCTAAAACGGTATTCAACCAACGTTTAAATTAAGCGATAGGGGGCGCTCTTAATGAGAAATAATGGACAAATGGAGTAAAGACGATTTGAGGAATCGGGTTGATAAAGATTTTTATAACCGATTGGGCCTCGAAATGATGCTCGGTGGCAGATGAAATAAAGTTATAAAATTCGAAATCACACACGGGACAAGGATTTTCCGTGTGGTCGATATTTTCAGTTGTTGCAAATTCATGGTGATAATGCGACCCGTGATGTACGTGAAACGTTTTGCTTATTAGCGGGTAAGCCAATAGCAGCAAGTGAAGGACAACAAGTTTGATAGTATTATTTCTGCTTTCCCGTTTCATGCCTAATTGTAAACACACTACTTTGCTTAATGTTTAAGCCTGATTAGTCGATTCTGCTATTCTGCTATTCTTTTCTTCAGTTTCTTGTTAATCTGGGCTAAAAATAAACCAGAAATTACGATAGCAATTCCTATCATTTGGTGAAAATTTAATGTATCACCTAAGATCAGAAAAGCAAAAATAGCAACAAAAACAGGTATAACGTTAATAAATATATTCGATTTGTTGATGCCAATATTCCGAATACTGTATGTGAATAAAATAAAAGCAAATGTTGATGCAAAAATTGCCAGTTTAACGATTGCGGCAAACGATTTCAGGTTGAATGGAATGTGCAGAAAATCTCTCATTTCGAGTCCCAGCCAGAACGGTAAAAAGAAAATAGCGCCAAGCAGGTTTTGATAAGCAATAATAGTAAACGTATTATACCGGTGCGATATGCCTTTCAGAATGATTGAATAGCCAATTGCTCCTAAAACAGCTATAAATTCAAGCGCAACTCCTAGTGGCGGCGCCGTAAAGTTGAACGAATTGTCGAGTACAACTAAACTTACTCCCAGGAAGGTGATTACTAACCCAATGAGATTCGTTTTACTTAGTTTTTCTTTATAGAAATGCCAGGCTAAAATGGGAGAGAAGAGCGGAATGGTAGCAACAATTACGGCTGCTACAGTTGACGAAACATACTTCAACCCATAGCTTTCGCCCATGAAATATAGGAAAGGCTCGAAAAAAGCCAGCATTACAAAGTATTTCAAATCGCCAGACTTAATGCGCTGTAATTTGCGGGTGATAACTGTAAACGCTAGCAGCATTCCCGACGACAGAATAAGCCTGAACAAAACGGTGGTAAGCGGACCATAAGCTTCGTAAACCACTTTGACCCACACAAATGAGAAACTCCAGAAAATCATCGAAAGTAGGGCGGCACCGTAAGTTATCCAGCTTTTGTTCTTCATTTCTCATTTTTATGAGCCGCAAAAGTAGGGATATTTAGGTGGATAAAAATGCAAAATCAATCAGGTAGCCTATAAAAATTCGTCAGGGTTTCACTTTAAGTGAAGCCCTGACGAAAAATCAAAATTACTTTTAAAACCTGCCAAATTTCAATATCAACCCAATATTGGCGCCTTCCATAACATCTGAGTTTGTATTTACCATGTCAATTTTAGAGGTGAAGCGGTAGCCAATTGTTCCGGCCAGGCGCAAGTGACGGGTCATGTTAAATTCCAGTTCAACGGCAGGCTCGAATACCAGGAATGCGTCGCTTCTTGAGTTGTCGTAAGTCCAGTCGTGGTGGTCTTCAACCTGGGCAACAGCGCCAACGCCAAATAAAACCGGGAACGAGATGTGGACGGGTAATCGGGGCGCCAGAATGGGTTCGAGGTATAATCCGCCGTAACCACCGGCCAGGTTGTAATCCAGGTCGTTGTAGCGCCAGTTATCGTAATTTACATCGTTAATAAAACCTTTTCCGCCAAAACCTATTGCAAACGAATGGTCGATAATCCACGAACCTCGTGCTCCCATCAGGAAAGCATCTTTCCCGTCGATTTGAGTATATTCGAACGAAAGCGCTCCGTAGCCACCATTATTCCGGCCTTTTGAGAAAATGGTTGAAATCTGGTTGTCGTCGTTTTCCTGGGCCGAAGCACATAAAACTCCCAGCCCGATAAAAATCAGGATAAGTAATTGTTTCATTTTTAATTATTTAAATGTTTTCTGTTTATAAATTTAAAAAGTGTATTTCACAGTAAATGCAAAATCGAAAGGTTGTATCTGGAAGAAGTTTTTCCCGAAAAGATTGAAATAAGGTTTAACCTCAATTCCAACTACCAAAGGGATTTCCCTAATGGTGTATTCGATTCCGGCTAAACCATCCAAGCCCGCAACTGGGCCCGAACGGTGTTCGCTGTACCGGGTATGGTAAATATCGTTGTAGTAATTGTCTCTGTACCAGGATTCGAAACCAGCATGAGCTCCAAAACCATATACAAAAGTGAATTCTTCCTGATCGATATTAAATGCCTCTGGGACATAAAATTCTTTTAGTCCGGTTAATTGGAGTCCTTGTTTTCGGGTTGAAAGCAGTACCTTATACGAGGTTAAATCGCCTGAAAAAACGCGGTACTCAAAGCCTGATGACAAACCGCCCCGGATACCAACGGCTTTTATCGGCTCTTCGGCAAAACTGCTAAAACTAAAAATAAAGATGCTGATAATAAGATAGATGTGTTTCATTTGTATTTTAGTTGTTTTCTGATTATCAAATTTCGTTAATTTTTATCAACAACACCACCCGAGCCTGAGATACTTGTATGGATTGCCGGATAATTGATGTAAAACACTTTTCCGCTTCCAGAAATATGTGCATCAATTGTGTGACTTACATTTACATACATATCGCCCGAACCAGAGATAATAGCGTCGCAATCATTTTGTTCCAGGTCGTAGGATTTAATTTTTCCCGACCCACTAACCATGAAGTGAGTATAATCAGCTTCACCTGAAATGGTTATGCTTCCAGAACCCGAAACATTGGCTTCTATTTTATTGCAATTCACTTTTGTTACAATGTCGCCCGATCCCGAAACGTTGGTATAAAAATCATCACATAAAAAATTACCTGTTTCAATGTATCCTGAGCCACTAAGTGATATACCGTTTAATACAGGTGAGGTAATGTAAATTTCTATCGGAAGGGTTTGGCGAAGTGAATGAAGGCCAGTAGTTCTGATTTTTAATTTTCGACCATCAACCTGTGTCGAAATATAGGGAAGAAGGTTCGATTCAGCGCTAACTTCAACTGAATATGAGTTTCCTGGAGTGATGTATACTTCAAAATCACCATTTGTAGCAATTTCATCAAATCCTTCATCCAAACGTTCTTCTGTTCGTTGAATACCATTTCCTTCAATAAATAATTCATCCACACAGGAAGTTGCACCAAACAAGAGCAGTATTAATGCCGCAAGTGCTTGAATCTTGGTCATTTTCATAGCTTTGAGATCTTTTAAAATGTTTCTGTTGTTTCTATTGTTTAATTCTGAACGTCGAACTTTAGGCACTCCAAACTGAAAAAAGTCAAAGTGTTCAGTCTCTGTATTTATGCAATAACGTCTGAAACTTTAAATCTGAAATTTGGAACTTTCACTTAGAGACAGGATTATTATTTAAGGGTTGCAATTCCTGAATTTTTTTTGAAATTATTTTTGTTTTCTTTCACAAGTTTAAATTATCACATTTGAACGCAGAGCAAAGAAGTTGCTGAATTGCCAGTATTTACTGCTGAATTACAGTTCTGAGGTGTTGAAATAAACAGGTTTTTAAGTTTTTAATACGATAGAATATTCACTTCGCCTCCAATTGAATTTACAATCAGCTGGTCTTCTTTCATTTTCTTACCAAAGTAACCGGTATGACGATTTTTATTTTCTTTTGAATCAAGAACTTCTTTGTCTTCAACTTTCATTTCACGGTCAAGTTTCAGGTTGGTTTTAGCTTCAGTGATTTCGAAATTGAATTTGGCTTCAGGTTGAAAATAAAGGTTTACATCGGCTGACCGGGATTCGACATAGATATTGCTGAAATTGCTCATTACCTTTTCCATTTCGAGTGATCCGTAGCTTAGGCGTATGTTGGCCTTATTTTTCATTTCTGAAATACGGAATTGGGTAAAGCTACCGACTCCATCTATTTTGTCGGCCAACCGGATACGCAATTTATCACGTCGTGAATCGATGCTTAAATCTTCTGAATTCATTATCTCAACGGTTGATGACTTGCTTTCGAGCCTCAAAACTCCGGAGTTTTTAACCTGAATGTCGCTGTAATTACTTGTAATCCTTGAATTTGTAAGATTGCCAAATACTGCATCTGCAAAATTAAGGTTCAATGTCGAGCGTTTGCTCAGGTCGCCTGTTTTTAACTTTCCATTACTGATCGAAATTTGAGTTTCACCCTTGTAATCGCCCATGATAATATCTCCAAACTTATTTTCAAGCCTTAATTCATGATTGTCGGGTAGCCAAACTGTCAGATCAATGCGAATGCTACCATTGGTTTGTAGAATCGTTTCCTTAAATTTCTGAAATTCGTTCTCAAGCTGGCTCTTATTTTTATCAACCAGTGTTTTAACTACAAGGTAATATTGCGAATTACTAATGTCGAAATCCAGGTTTCCCATAGTTTTTTCGAGTTTGATTGGCTTTTTCTCATTAATCTCCATCCGGAATTTAATGACGACCGAATCTTTTTCCCAGGTATTCAGTTCAATTCGCCCGTATTTATTGGTAATGTCAATGTGTGTTTCAGGCTTTATAGCAAACCGCTTTACAAATTCGCGGGTTTCGGTAAATTGAGCATTGGCACAAAGTACGCTCAGTAAAAGCAAACCCGATGCGATAAATCTCAATCCTTTTATTTTATTTCTTGTATTCATAACCAATTGGTTAACAGTTTATTTGTTCGAGAACATCATCTACCAGTTTCATTCGGTTGCGGTTATTCTCTATCATTGCTTCAATAACTTCCTTGTTCGAAACATTGTCTTTCAAATCACTTTTGAGTGACATATACATCGTTTCAAGCTCGTTTAAGTCGCCTTCAATCTGTGCTTTGAGTTCAGGATGGACTTTGTAGCATTTCTGAATTTCGGCCAGTTTTCCTGAAACCTCCTGTGCATAATACGCTTCAGCTTCAATCAGCTCCTGAACTTCAGGATCAGCTAAAACATTACTTTGAGATGTTTGCGATATCTTTTCCGACCGGAAATAAATCGTTGTTGGAATGGTAATTGCTAAAACAAGGACTGCAGCAATCTTCAGCACAAAAAATCTGTTTTTAGGCTTTTGCTTAGTCTGATCAAATTTTAAGTTGATCGATTCCCAAACTTTATCAGATGGCTCCAGGTAATCAAATTCGTGCCTGTTTTCTTCAACAAAGGATTCCAATCTGTCGCGCTTCATATTGCTTTGCTTTTTGTTTGTTTCATAATTTCGTAAACCCTGCGTTTGGCGCGCATATACTGCGATTTCGATGTCGATTCGGTAATATGCAGTATTTGCGCAATCTCTCCGTGATCATATCCTTCAAGCAGGTATAAAGAGAATACAATGCGTCCACCTTCAGGTAGTTGATTCATCGCTTCAACGATATTTTTCATGGTGTACAACGCTTCGTCCGGGTCTTCTTCTGCCGTTTCGTAGCGGTGCATATCATCAGTCAATTTCAAATCCAGCTTACGTTTGTTCAGTGCATTAATACAGGTGTGAACCGTTATCGTTTTCAACCAGGTGCCAAAACTTGATTCATGCCTAAAGGATTCCAGTTTAGTAAAAGCCTGAATAAAAGCCTCCTGAAGCATATCTTCGGCATCCTCGCGATTGTTCATCAGGCGGTAGCACACGTTGAACATAGCTTTGGAGTACAGTTGATACAGCTGGTAACGGGCTTTGTTGTTGCCTTTTAAACACTGGGCAATCAAATCCTGGTGTATGAATGCTGTCTGACTCAAATTTTAAACTTTTCAATTCCAATGACAACCTTTTTTGATTAGGGTTGCAATTGATTCAATTATTTTTTCGTTTTACTGAAATCGCTCTCAAATTTGGATATTTTTGCGCACACAAATACAACTTAAATATAACTGTTAAAGCATTCGTTCATGTCAAACCGCCGAGACTTTATTAAGACCAGCGCCATTGCAGGCGTTGGAATTATGGCTGCCACCAAAACTCCGGTATTTGCCAGCCAGTTATTACCAGCTTACGAAAGCCAGCGCCCTACCTTGGCTAAACGTAAATTTGTTAGTGAAGGTGTTGAAAAAACTATCGCGAAAGTAAAAACGTCAATCTCAAATCCTGAATTGGGATGGTTGTTCGAAAATTGTTTTCCGAACACGCTCGATACCACTGTCGATTTCGAGATGATCGATGGAAAACCTGATACTTACGTGATTACTGGTGATATTGATGCCATGTGGTTACGCGACAGTACCGCTCAAATATGGCCTTATTTGCCACTGGTAACTGAAGATGCCAAACTGAAAGAGTTAGTAAAAGGAGTGATTAACCGTCAAACCAAGTGCATTTTGCTCGACCCGTATGCCAATGCTTTTTATAAAGATTTTACTAAGGAAAGCGAGTGGAAACATGACTTAACCAGGATGAAACCAGGAATTCACGAACGCAAATGGGAAATAGACAGTTTGTGTTATCCTATTCGTTTGGCACACGGTTACTGGAAAATTACAGGCGATACCAGTATGTTCGACAGCAAATGGAAAGAAGCGATGCTATTGGTTTTGCAAACATTCCGCGAGCAACAACGCTGGCACGATAAAGGGCCGTACAGTTTTCAGCGCGAAACAGCCTGGGCAACAGATGGTGTTCCGCTTAGCGGATACGGCTACCCTGTTAAGCCGTGTGGTTTAATCGTTTCAACCTTCCGCCCAAGCGACGATTGTACCTTGTTCCCATACCTTATTCCGAGTAACATGTTCGCTATTGAAGTGCTAGGTTACTTGGTTGAAATGTTCTCAACTCCGCAGTTGAAAGACGATACAATTGTTGCCAAAGCCAAAGAGTTGCAGCAGCAGGTTAAAAAAGGTCTGGAAGAAAATGGAATCATCCGGCATCCAAAATTCGGCGAAATCATTGCTTTTGAGGTGAATGGATTTGGTAGTTTCCATTTTATGGACGATGCCAATGTGCCATCGTTACTCTCGTTACCATATCTGGGCGCAATAGCCCCTGATAGCAAACTTTACCTGAATACGCGCAAAGTTGTGCTCTCTGAAAACAATCCGTTTTTCTACAAAGGAAAAGCAGGCGAGGGGATTGGCGGACCTCACACCGGCGCAGATACAATATGGCCAATGAGCATTATCCTACGCGCGATTACCAGCATCGACGATCAGGAAATTAAACATTGCCTCGACATGCTTGTTAAAACTCATGCTGGTACAGGTTTTATGCACGAGTCGTTCCACAAAGACGATGCGACCAAATTTAGCCGTAAATGGTTTGCATGGGCCAATACCTTATTTGGCGAGCTGATCCTGAAAATTTACCATGAGAGACCACATTTGCTGAAAGCCTAAAAGTCTGTTTAAATTTAATCCCTCTCTACGTGTAGAGAGGGAAAAGTTCGATTTATCGGACTTGGGGTGAGTCAAAGAAGATAGAATTAAGGTAAAAATTCTTCAATAAAAAATTTTAAACAGTTTCTCAAAGTCGAAGAAATTTAGAAAAGGAGAGCAGAAATGTTCTCCTTATTATTTGGATAATGAAATAAGAAAAGGGAACAATGAGCTTTAGCTTTCGTTGTTCCCTTTTGCTGATACTTGCGACGGAATAATCCTAAATTCCCGAAACAACTACACCATCAAAAACAAGGCTTGGAAATCTTGACGAACTGTACAGCCACGGATCATTTCCAACTTCAGCCAGTTTATTCCAGAATTTCAGGTGGTTATCGGCCATATTCATTTCGGCTACGTTTTGAACAAACTGTCCTTTCCTGTATAACCTGCCGATAATACCTACCGAGAAGTCTCCTGTTGTATCATTCGAATTCCCGCCTATGAATCCTGTTACCAGAAGGCAGCGATCCAGGTCTTTAATTATTTCATCAAGGCTTCTTTTTCCCGGAGGAATAATCAAATTATTAATTGCCCCTGAAGTTGGTTCGCATTCTAATTTTCGACTGTAATACCAATCGATTAAAAATTCATTTAGTGTGCCGTTGTTAATCAGATTTCGTTTTTTAGTTGCAAAACCGTCATAATCGTAATAACCCGATCCAAGTCCTTTAACTATGAATGGGTCATCTTCAAGCGTAAATAATTTACTTCCAATGGTATGTCCTTTTTTGTCGGCCAAAAACGAACTTTTTTGTTGTATATTTCTTCCCATCATCGAATTAATCAGTCCATCGAGAATGCGGCCAACGCCTCTATTTTCAATGATTACAGGAAGGGTTTCTGTTGGTATTTTCTTTCCGCCCAACAGGTTGAGAGTTCTGTTGGCAACTGTTTTTCCAACTTCTTCGAGCGAGGGCAGATCGCTACGGAAGCGGCTTCCTACCCAATGGTAATCTTCGGGACGACGGTCGCCTTCGTCTTTGGCAGTCATCGAAGCGCCAGCCCAGGTTTGGGTAGATTGGGTGGTTCCCACAAAGCCATTTGAAGTCATTATAAATTCTTCGCTGGTATCGTCATATTCCCCGGCCTGAACAGAAATCACCTTGTCGCCACCTTGTTGCAGGCACGAGTTTTCGACAGTTTTTACCATATTATGCCTTTCCTCCGGAGTTAATTGCGATTGATTTGGATCGGCCAGTTGCAAGTCAATGGTCGATCTTCCGGCATAGTATTTTGGATCAGGCAAAGTCCTGTACGGATCTTCGTCCATAATTTTTGCATTATCAATCACATCGTTTATAAACCCGGTTAAAGTCGTTTTTCTGAAGTCGGGAGTCGATTGGCTGGCGTACCTTTTATTTACAAAAACTTTTAGGTTAAGGTCTTGTGTAATAGCTTCCTTGATAACTTCGGGTTTTTTGTCGCGATAGTTAATTTCAACAAAACGGCGTTTTGACAGACTTACTTTACAGTCATTTGCCCCAGTTTTTTTGGCCTGATCAATAGTCCATTCGGCCAATTCCTGAAATATTTTTAAATTGTCGCTCATGCTTTGCCTCCTTTCTGACCTGTACCACCTACAGTTAATGATTTAACCAAACACGTTGGCAGTCCGAATGAAACTGGAACTCCCTGTCCGTTTTTTCCGCATTGGCCGGCGCCACCGTAATCCATTTCCAGGTCGTTGGCTATCATTGTAATATTTGCCAGCATTTTAGGGCCATTTCCCATAATATTTACATCTTTTATTGGCGAGGTCAACTTACCATTTTCAATCATTCGGCCTCGGGCAACATAAAATGCAAAATCGCCTTCACCAATTTTTACCTCACCGTTACTTACATCTTCAACATAAATTCCATTTTTAGCTTGTTTGATCACATCTTCAGGTGTTGCCGAACCTCCCATCATGTATGTATTACGCATACGGGGCATCGGATAATTCTGAAAGTCTTGTCTGCGACCATTTCCTGTTGGTTCTACGCCATAAAATTTAGCCGATATTTTATCGTGCAGGTAACTGTTCAAAATACCGTTTTCAACCAAAACTGTTTTCTTTCCAGGCGTTCCTTCATCGTCCATATTTATACTTCCGGCAAGGTTCATGTTAGTGCCATCGTCAACAATAGTAACAAAGGGCTCTGCCACTTTTTTACCAATCATGGTGCTGAAAGTCGAAACATTTTTACGGTTAAAATCGGCTTCCATACCGTGTCCGATAGCTTCGTGCAATAAAATTCCGGTGACTCCCGGCCCTAAAACAACTGGTACTTCACCTGCTGGTGGCTGAATGGCGTCGAATTGTACGAGAACATTATTGACAGTTGTTTTGGCAATTTTAGACACTACATCATCGGTATAAAACGAAAAGTCGCGATGACCTCCAAGGTTATAGAACGATTGTTCTCGTTTCCCATTTCTTTCGGCAACTACAAAAGCATACAGGTATCCGTGTGGTATCAGGTCTTCGGCCATAATACCGTCGCTTGTAACAACCAATATTCGTTTGGCCGAACTTTGGAATCCTGCATTAACCTTTATTACTTCTTTCGATTGATCGAAACATTTCTGATTAATATTTTGCAGTATAGGTAGCTTCGAATTAGCCGGAATTCCTTTAAAATCAACGGCTACCGGGTAATAATTCCCAATTTTAGGGATTTTGTACGAATCGAATACTGAAGTAGCATTCATGTCGCACAATGTTGAAGCTGTAGCAGCAGCTGAAAGCATTGATTCTTCGGTTAATTCCTGGGTAAATCCATAGCCTATCTGGTCGCCTTTTACAGTGCGGATACCAACTCCAAGCGAAATATTACCATAAGAACGATTTACCTTTCCATCTTCCAGTCCAAGAAAATTAGAAACGGTGTACTCAAAATACAGGTCAGCAAAGTCGCCGCCTTTCGATAGAGCTTTTGCCAAAAGTTTATGGCATAGTTTTTCATCAATCCCAAATTCTTTCATGAAATAATTACCCGACTGTTTTGAACCGGGCAACGAACAAGACTGGAATTCGGGAAGTAGAAGCAGTGCACCACTAGCAAGTGCAGTCTGCTGAATGAATTTTCTTCTCGATAGGTTTTCCATATTGATTAATTGTTAAACAAAAACAGGCAGATAAAATTCCTTCAAAAGTCTTGTTTTAAAAAAGTATTATCTGATTTAAAATAAGAACAGTCGAGCGAACTGTATGTGCTCCGTAAAGATTTTATTGACAACTAAAGTTATGAATAGTATTTTACTTATCAAAGATGTTTTTAAATTGATTCTGATCGGGTTATGGAACTGAAAGTTTATCGAAAGCGGAGAAGTGCGATGTGAAAGTTTAGGCTTTCCCTTTTTTTGAACTAATTTCTATTGAAAATAGGGGGATGATTTTATATCGCCACCCATCGGTTTTTAGTAAAGTATTGAATGTTTATTGATTCTTTAGCTCATTGATTAATTGCTTTTTTGTGTACTCTTCTAATTGCAGATTTAAAACTGTATCTTTTTTGGCCCAAATCTGTTTTGTTTCAAGAAGAGGTGGATTTCCTTCCTGATATGCGACCAAAAGCAAGCTGTGATCTTTAGGAATGCGCACTTTCTTTTTATTTAATGTGTAGTCATATAATATCCAGTCTTTTTGTGGATCTTTTATCAGTAAGTGTGTGTGTTTATTCTTTGGTAAATTAAATTGCAGTTTTATACACTCTTTCCTCTTTAATCTATAGTCGGTTAGAATAAATGTGTGTTTATTTTTCTCTAACATTGTAGCTACATACTTTTTGAAAAAACGATAGTCATTTATTATTTTCTGGTCGGTTTGAGTTGAATAAACAAAGTCAAAATATGCTTTTCGTTTCTCATATTCAATATCTGATACACTAAAAACTTTTGACCATCTATCTTTCATGGTTGTTGTATCAAAAGTAATTGGGAAAGTATAGAGAATATCAACAAATTTACCTCCACCTAAACCAGGTAACCAATCCGTTAGTCCATCAATAAAATAGAAAGCAATGGAATCGCAGTTTGGACTTACTGATTTTAGAATTTTAGTGTCTTTTATTTTTCCATCTTTTCCAAAAACGGTTGATACAAATACCTTTTTCCCCCAACAATTTATTTTTGAAAAATCTATTTCTCGAAAATAGGATGATGCTTGAGAGGAGAAATCTTTGAATACAAATGATTCTTCAAAGTACATCAAACCTAATTCGTCATTTTTTGATGGAATGGTATCATATTTTACTTGTGCAGTCAAACTGGTTGCAAAAAGAATGAGCAACATGAACTGGCAATATTTACATTTCATAGTAAGGCCTATTAGGATTGATTAAGGCATCTGTTCAAAAATAAGGCCAAAATGATGTGTTTAATTCCAAGTCATTTTCAGTATATGACAGTCTAATTTAGCTTTCCAGTTTACCGTGTAACAACATATTCACTGCTTGTTCAAGCGAACCAGCCTGAATAACTTCTCCTGAATTGACAAAGAAAATTTCATCGGCGTTTTCAATGGTATTCAAGCGGTGGGCAATGATTACGCGGGTTGTCGTTTCAGGTAATTTTTGCAGAATGGTTTCCAGCATTTGCTCGGTAATGGTATCGATGTTGGCTGTAGCTTCGTCCAGAATTAGTAATTCAGGTTTGCGCAAAACGGCACGCATAAAGGCAATCAGCTGCTTTTGGCCAAGGCTGATGCCGTCGCCGGTTGTAGTTACTTTGCTGTCGAGCCCTGAGTCGAAACGGCTTAATAAGCTTTCCAGTCCCGATTCCCGAATAACTTCCGAAAGCTCTTCATTTGAAAGGCTTTGATATTCTGCATTCCCGTATAAAATATTGTCACGAACTGTTCCTGTAAACAGGAAAGGTTCTTGTAAAATAAAGCCAATCTTCTGTGTCCGTTCAGCCGGTTCAAACGACCGAATATCTTTCCCTTCCAGAAAAATCAAGCCTTTCGATCCGTCATACAGGCGGGCAATCAGCGAGGCGGTTGTTGTTTTGCCCCCGCCGGTTGGCCCAACGAATGCGTAAGTTTTTCCTCTTTCAAGCGTAAAATTCACATGGTGAAGCACTTCTTTACCATTGGGATAGGTGAACGAAACATTTTTGAATGAAAGATATACTTCCGATTTATCGATACAATGCCCTGGTATAACAGGTAAATTTGTCGACAAGGAAAGAATTTGAGAGATACGGTCCCATCCGGCCATAGCCGTTTGAAAACTAGCCCATAACGCTGCCAACTGGCGCAATGGATGGTAAAAGTTATTGATATACGACAAAAAGCTAATGAGTAAACCTACTGTAAAATGTCCGGAGGCAATCAGGTAAATACCAAATGCCAGTACAATTAACTGCCCTATGTTGGCTGAAAAACCGTACACTGGCATGAAAATATTGTTGGCTAAACCGGCACCAATGGCGGTAGAGTAATTCTTGCGATTGGCCTCGTCGAAACGTTCCCGAAAATAATCGCGACGGTTAAAAGCTACAATTACCTTAAAATTATTTAAACTTTCCTGAATCTCAGCGCTTAACCCGCCAGTACTTTTCAGGTTAGCGGCATTTTTTGCTTTTACCCAGGGCGAAATCGATTTTGTAAATATCCATATAATTGCGGCCGGTATCAGTGCAGCAAGGCCAAGTTCGGGATTAATACTTACCAGGAATATTCCGGAGCCAATCATAGTAAAAATGCTGCCAATAAACTGCATCAGCGATTGCGAGAAAAACTGGTTAAGCTTATCTGTGTCGTTGTTAATGCGCGAAATTAAGTCGCCAGCTTTGTTTTGGTTAAAAAAGTCGACTGGCAATTCCTGAAGTTTTGTAAAAACAGCATTTCTGAGGCTAAATAGCATTCGAATACCAACACCTCCCATCATCTTCATTTGAAGATAATTCGTTCCAAAAGCTGTTATGTAAATGACAAACAACAGAATACTGAAACGGATTACGCCATCATATTGTTTTGCCTGAATAAAAGTATCGATGGTATGCCCAATCAGGTATGGGCCAAGCAAACTAAGTCCGGCATTGATTAAAATGATGATTAACGCCAGGGTAACCGTACGCTTTTCTTCCTTAATCAATTCGAGCAATTTACGTAATGCTGCAATTGTCGATTTTTTCTGATCGGCAGATGGCGCCGTTTGTAGAAGGTTATAGTTCATTTTCTAATTCTTCATCAGTTGTTTGTCGCGTTGTATATCTTCAGCTTTCGCCATTTATTCAGTTCAATATTCATGATTCGTAATGGCTGGTGCTACGTTGTGAATTCTCGATCTGCACATATTCCATACATGTTTCCATAAGTTCCCGGTGTGTTCCGGTGGCAATAACCTCGCCTTCCATCAGTAAAATAATCTGTTCGAAACGCTTAACCGACGCAACTTTTTGTGTCACCGAAATCAATGTCAGGTCCGGATAATTGGCTTCCAGGTTCTTCAGTATCTTCTTTTCAGTTTCGCGGTCAACTCGGGCTGTAAAATCATCGAGCAGTAAAATTCCGGGGTTTATTGCCAGCGCCCGGGCAAGCATGATACGCTGTTTTTGTCCGCCCGAAAGGCTTGTTCCGCGCTCCGAAACAATGGTGTTAAGCTTTTCAGGGAGCGAATCGACGAAGTCTTTCAATTCGGCAGTCTGTATTGCTTTTTCGAGCAATTCGTCGGTCACCAGGTCGCTAAAAGCAATGTTTTCGCGCAAGCTCATGTTAAATATTACACTGTCCTGAAGTACAAAACCAATTTGGCTTCGGAACGAATTTATGTCGTACTGATCAATTTCCTTCCCGTCATACAAAATGCTTCCGCTGTCGGGCTTGATCAGGTTGGTGAGTAAATTCAATAACTGGCTTTTCCCTGCTGCTGTTGGGCCAATAATAGCAACATGTGTGCCGCCGCTTACTTCCAGCGAAATATCCTTCAATACTGGTTTTTCGCTGTAAGAGAGCGAAACATTCCGAAGTTCGATATTTCCTTTCAACGGTTCAGTGATTGTACCTTTTTCTTCAATCTCAGGCGCTTCCAGAACTTCAACAATACGGCTGTATGATGCAGATGCCTGGGCAATTATATTGCTCATGAAGCCAATGATGATAATCGGGAAAATGAGCAAAGACAAGTAGCCATTGAATGCAGCAAAATCGCCCAGCGACATTGATCCCGAAATTACAAAGTGCCCGCCGAGCATTAAAATCGTTAAACTTGCCAGGTTGGCTGTAAATGTGATGATCGGAATTAATGCAGCAAACAATCGGAGAATACCCAAACCAACATCGCGGGCATTGGTATTGGCTTCCAGAAACTTGTGATATTCGGTTTGTTGAGCATTTAATACCCTGATAATAGCGGCGCCCATAATGCTTTCGTTAATAACCTTGTTCAGCCAGTCGATAATTTCGCGGCTCCGCTTGAACAAAACCCTTGCTTTTCGCAGAATAAACGCAAAAGTGCCGCCAATAATCGGAATAATAGCTATAATCGGGATAGCCAGTTTGTAATTTATCATGAGCAATAGAACACAGGCACCCACGATCATGAAAGCTGATGAAAACATGGTGGCAACTGCCATGGATACAAACATCTTGATGGAATCGATGTCGGAGGTCAGATTGGTTAACAGTTTGGAAGGGTTTGCCTTTAGAATATACGAATAACTTTGGCGCGATATTTTGTCCGACAAACGTTTCCGTAGATCAAGTGCAACTTTTTCCGACGAAAATGTTTGCACAACACTTTGCAGGTAAGTGAACAGGAAAATGACAAAAGCAGCGATCAGGAACTCGGTAATAATCGTTTTAAATGAGAAGTTTCCGGCTGAAAATGAGTCGATGCCTTTAGATATGATTTTAGGAACCAGTAGGTTTATTCCGTTGCTTAGCAGTGCAAACATCACCAATAGGGTAATCATTCCCCGATATGGTTTTAATAAACTAAAAACACTGGGTTTTGATGGTCTGCTTCCATCTTTGTTTTTTGATGTTCTATCCATTGATTTGAATAATCTTTCAATAATAAGATATACAAAGAAAGTCTAAAAGTGTTTATATTTTCAGAAAATAAGTAATAAGAAAGAAATAGAGTCTGTTTAATTCTACTTTAACAGATTAAAAACAGCATATAATTTAATGATTTTCTTAGG
>CALGIG010000012.1 GCA_937915865.1 uncultured Prolixibacteraceae bacterium
CAAGGAGAATTACGACCGCATCAAAGCCGAAGCCAGGCAAATTGTCGCCGACGAGTTGGAGCGGATTCGCAACGATGAAAATCTGCGCCATTTGCTGCCGAAACAGGAATAAACATTACGCTGATTTTAGTAATTGATTCGATGGAATTTTTGTTGCTCCAAACAAACAATATGACTTAATTAGAAGTATAATCCAACATTAGATGTTTGATACAATAGGAATTATCATGGATTGATACATAACAGGAATCAAATTCATCTAATCCTAAAGATTGCTGTTTCAATATTTCAGAAACCCTATTTACATTACATAAGCAATCATTTAAACAAGAAATGATATTATCGATTTTCCCTTGTAATATATATCCAATTAAGCAACCATTTGAAGGATATTTGCTTGAAACATAATTGCCAATACCTGTTTCTATATATCGTTTATGAAGTTTGGTTGCCGAAATTTTTGTTTTTCTTCCAACTTTGAAAGAATCAACTTCTATTAAGTTTTTTGCTTCCGCAAAATATTCCCACTGATTTGCAGTCCAACCGGAGAAACGAAAATCAATTCTTGATGCACTTTTAGCAGCAATGCCATCATTTTTATATAATCTATGTTCGGGAACAATATCTATTTGCCATTCCAACCTTTTTCTGTTTGTATTCAGAGATAATAGCAATTCTTTCGATATATCTTCTTCTTCCCAATCAATAGAAATATTTCCATTGGATTTAGTTACGCAATATCCCTGGCTCAATAAGGTCAAACAGCGCCTTTCCAATATTTGCAATGTGCTATTTATATACTCTGGGTTAAAACTTCCACTCATTTTGTTTCCATATTTGCAATTTCGACAATGAGAGAAAGCGCGTCATCAATAGCCTGTGAACGTGTCCAAAAACGTTTTTGATTTGGCTTAATCAAATATATTTTATCTTTATCATAGTACCTGAACTGCTTTTGTACGTATAGATTCTTTCCCTTTTCTTGAATAGAATACTTATCCAATTCTTTAAGCAAAGAAGATAGTTCGTTTGTCGGCTTTACATCAATAGGTTTTTCTGCATTACAGAACTGTAATACCACCAAGTTTAAAGGGTCATATCGCTGTACATCATATACAGTTATATTAACTTTATGATTGGCTTCGGAATAAAAATCATTTAATTCTTGATGAAGCATTTTTGCGTAAATCATATTTTCATCAGATGAAACCCGACGAAATGCTATTGATTTTTCTTTTTTGTAAAAAATATCAATTGATTGGCAAAGAAAATCTTCAATTAAACAAATGTCTCTTTGAGAAAGATGAAAGGAGCGCAATATGATTTTTTCTATATTTTTTTCATTATCGGCATCTCTAATAATTAATGGATTGCTATTAATAGTATCTTCTATTTGCTCATGTAATGAAACTAAATCTTTAAAATCCGATTCACTAAATTGCAATGGCAGGGTGTACACTTCATTTGGCTTAATACGCTCTCTCTCTATTCCCCATGAACTGGAAATCATAAGCAAATAATATGCAGCTAACTTAGAATTTAACATAGACGATAACATCCGCAAGTCCTCTAACTGTTCCGAGTGTATCCCTAAAACTGTACTATTATATGCAACACTTGCGTTTACAAGGCTTGCGCAAAATTCATTATCCTTAAATCCTTCTTTAACAAGCAACATAGGGCCTTTATATACCTCTTTTTTACCCAATCTACGAAAAACATTTATTTGAGGTAAATCTAAAATATTATTCTTCTTATAATATTTTAGATATTCAGCAATAGTTTCTTTATCTTTTATTGCTGAATTTATATCAGAAAAAGAGGTGTCCGGTGTAAAGTATTTTGATATTCTTTCAGGTCGTATAAACTTTAAGTTAGAAATATCATTATCTACAATGGGTTTGATTGTCGATTTATTTAATGGCTGCAGCCCAACCCCAAAAGACATTTTTCTTTCTTTTATGAAAGATTTGACGTTAGAGTGAATTTTCGATAGCTTACTAATTAAATGAAAATCCGCAATATTTCCCCACATGGCTATTTTCCATATTTTGGTATCAGGCAACTGACACTCAACACGTGGAAGAAATTTAATATCTGTACTATCAATTAATACTCCATCTATTAAATTGGACTTAACATAGGTTTTAGGCGCCCAATATTCAATTGTATCAGATATTTTTTGGGGTGGATTTTTTTGAAAATAGGCAATACAAATTGGCCCTACCGCAGATGTAAATAATTGCCCTCCAAAATTTTTCGGAATCTTCCGGAATATCGACAGGTTATATACCTTTTCTACATAGTTCTCGTTTAACAACCACTTTCTAAAATTTTGGAAAGGCTTTTCTGTGTTGGTAAGCACCTTTGCATTGAATATTAAGGCAATATTCCCCTCAGGACAAAAATCAACGGATTTATGCAGGAATGGTAAAACCATTTCTTTGCCAAAATTATATTTGACACAATAATTCATTATTGATTTGGATAACTTCTTAGTCCCAAAAGGTGGATTTCCAACAACTAAGTTTACTTTTTCAAAATCGTCAGGATTCACTTCCCCAATAGTATCACGACACCACAAATTCTTACCTTCTTTCTCTTTAATAGAAGCATCATTGGGATTATCTATTAGGTATGGAAATTTATTGGTTTTATCTATCCAGAGTTTTTTAGGATTAAGATGCTCGACTAATGCTAAATAAAGGCTGAAAGCCGTTACTTTGATAGCCAACGGGTCTATTTCTATTCCAAAGATGTTTTCTACAAGTATGTCATTAAGTTCCTTGAAGGTTATAACTTTTTTAGGGTTTTTATTCTTCCATCTTCTAATCAGTCTTTTATAACTTTCAACCAAGAAAATTCCAGAACCGCACGCGGGGTCTAAAATCTTTACATTGTGATTTGTTTCATCCTTAATTGGCAACTTATCGTTTAGAATTAATTCCACCAAAGTGTATGGGGTGTAGAATTGCCCTTTTTCCTTTTTTACATCCAGTTCGCCAAGAAAATTTTCATATACTTCGCTCAGTAATTCTATTTGGATAAAATCAAATTTGAATATTCTCCAACTTTCAAATAGTTTCGGTTGTCCCGAAATATCCCCATCAATGAAACAGTTTTTTATTTTTTCTAAATGCTCTTTCTTTACTTTTAATTGTTCGCCTTCAACAATTGGGAAAACATTACCATTAAAATGTTCTTGCAATCTTGCAAATAACTGATATGTAGCATCTACATCATCTAAAATGTCAAAATAACTTTCCGCATCTTTCTTGATTTCTTTGTATAATCCTGCTTCTTTTGCAGCCCCTTTATCTTCAAGATACAAGATAAAAAGGGAACGCATGAGCAAACCATGAATAATGTTAATATCTGTAATGTCTTTTTTCAACGCATCGGCCGTTTTTAACAGGCTATCTACTAAGTATCTGTCTATTCTTTTTTGAACATTGATACCTTCACGAATATTATAGTCGCTCGTCCATAATAAACCGCTATCAACACCGATGCGAGAAAAAATCTCAATTAGGATTTCTAAATTTGCCGCATCGTCTTTTGTGCTACTAAAAATTTGATATGGACTTAATTCTTTATTATAGTCTGAATCAGGTTTTATGTATTTAGGTTTTTCATGGCAATTATAGATTCTAATCTCTGTATCCGATACAACAAAGAGGAACATTATTTTACGATAATTCCATGCTTTGTGTTGAATTTTGGCAATTTGCTTTAAAGAATCAATATTGAATGTCTTAACTTCTTTAAAAAGAATAGCGGGAAAATCTCCTGAAAAGTAAACTTTGTCAGCGCCCATCTCTCCCAATTCCTGATATTCAGGATTAGAAATAGGTATTTCAGAGCATTTTATCAAATGCTCATAACCTAATTTCTCGTAGAAAAAATTTGCGCTCATTTATACTTATTTATAATTTGAACATATTATGCTCAATCTGCAAAGATACGAATAAGACGGTAAAAGCCCAAATTCTGGAGAGTATTCAACAGGGCAACACGCATTTAATTTGTGATGAAATCCCATTGGGCAGTGTAAATACCTACGTCTTGTTCTTTCCAAACTCCTCAATGATTTACATCCGCTTTTTGTATTTATCAGTACCGCCGAATCCCTTCAGCGAGGCCGCCACTAAATCCGCAGTGAAACAGCCTAACTTCAACGCCATACCCATCCAAATCGACGCCACAAGCTGCCAACAGCCCAAAACGCCCTTATTGTTCAGTCACTTACGCCTAATTTCGTTCTGCATTGCTATTAATGCGGAATAATTAAATCATTTTTCATCATGGACGAAAAAATTAAAAATGAAGACCCGAAAGTCCTTTTGACAAAGGGCGAAGATGGCAAACTGAAAGCCATTGCTGGGGAGGGAGCGGACGGCAAACTGAAAACCGTCGATCCCACGAAAGAGAATGCCGACAGCTTTCTCAAAATTGACACGCGCGGTAACGCATTGGAGAATTTCTTTAAGAAGTTTTCCGAACAGTTAAAAACCCCGTCTCATACGGGTATCTACGCCGTGAGCGTCAAAGCCGTCGATAAGATGGCGGCTTTCTTCGACAAGATTATTAAGATCGACCCTGCCGACAAGGTACTTGATCCGTACCGAGTAACGCCGGAAGGAAAAATGCAGGAACAGGCGCAGGGTAAGTACCAACCGCTTGACCTGAACAAACTCGACTGGAAAGAGGCTGACAAGCTGGGACTTTCCGGCCAGTCATTGCAGGATGCACTTAAAGCCATGTCCTACGGTCACAAGTCGCCCGGACTGGTAGAGGTGCGCATGGAAATCGACGGCAAGGAATTGCAGGCCAAAGCTCGCCTGTCGTTTGAACAGCAACCCGACGGCACAATCAAAATTCAAACACACCCCTTTCAGGAGAAGCCCGATTTTGAAAAGCCGTTTTTGGGTGTCCTGTTTACCCCAGACGAGCAAAAGCAATTCACCAATACCGGCCACGGCGGGCGTGTCTTTGAGTTGGAAATGACCCCCGGCGGCGAAAAAGTCCCGGCGCTCGTTTCGCTGGATAAAATCACCAACCGCTTCGAGGCTGTTCCACTCTCCGAAATCCAAATCCCGAAAATGCTAAAAGGCGTTGAACTTTCGGAAAAGCAACAGGAGGAGTTAAAAAACGGACAGGGGGTGCTGGTCGAAAACATGGACAAGAAGCAACGCCCCGGCGAAGAACCCGGCGGCAAGATTACACGCATCGTCCAGTACAATGCCGTGAATAAAAACTTCGACTTCCTGTTTACCCCCGAACAGCGCCAGCAGCATCAGCAGGAACGGGCAGCGAAAACGGAGCAGAAAACAGCACAGGATGATAATCAGCCACTCAAAGCCCGAAAAGTGGGCGAAGTGTGGGTGCGTCCCGTACAGGGCGGCGTCGAATTGACCCGCGAGCAGTTCAAAGACCTGTTGAATAACAAACCGGTCTTTGTTGAGGGCATGATCGACCAAACCAAACTGCCCAAGCAGGAGCAGGGAGCGAAGCAAACCGAAGCCACCGACCAAAAGGGGCAAAAGTACAACGCCTGGGTATGGCCGGATCAGGATGCCGGGCGCATCCGCCACACCAGCCTGCCACCCGAACAATGGAAAGAGGTGCAGGCCAAAAAGCAGGTGCAACCCGACGAAGGCTTCAAAACGCAGGTTGCAGTAAATAACGAAGGCAAAACCAACGAGGCGACCAAACAATCGACCGAGCCGCTGAAGAAAGGCCAAACGCAGCCTACCGAAACGCAGCAGGAGAAGAAAGATCAAAAGCAACAGGACGGGCGGCAGTCCCCTGCCAAACCCAGGAAAAGCGCCGGGCATAAGCTGTAATTCCAATTTATCAACCACTAAAAAATCAACGATGAAAGTCATCATAGCAGAAAAGCCCAGCGTAGCGCGAGATATTGCCGCTATCGTGGGGGCAACGTCGAAGAAAGACGGATATATGGAAGGTAACGACTGGGCTGTTACCTGGGCGTTCGGCCACCTGGTAGGACTGGCGATGCCTGAAGCCTACGGATTTAGGAGTTTCCAGCGCGAAAAACTGCCGATACTCCCGCAGGAGTTTATCTTGATTCCCCGCCAGATCAAAGAGGGGAAAGAGTATAAGAACGATCCCGGCGTAATGAAACAACTTAAAATCATCAAAGAGCTGTTCTCCAAAGCCGACGGCATTGTCGTGGCAACAGACGCCGGACGGGAAGGCGAATTAATTTTCCGTTACGTCTATAATTATGTAGGCTGTTCCCGCCCGTTTCAGCGGCTATGGATAAACTCGCTTACCGACAAAGCAATCAAAGAGGGTTTTCAGAACCTCAAACCCGGTAGCGACTACGACAACCTCTATTTATCGGCGAAAGCAAGAAGTCAGGCCGATTGGGTAGTCGGAATTAACGCCTCACAAGCCCTGTCTATTGCTGCCGGGCGCGGATCATGGTCACTCGGTCGCGTACAAACCCCGACACTGGCGATGATATGCAGCCGCTACCTGGAGAATAAGGATTTTAAACCGCAAACGTACTTCAAATTAAAACTGTTCACGGCCAAAGAAGCTACGGCATTCACCGTTTTATCGGTGGATAAGTACGATAGCCGTCCTGCAGCCGACGACATACTGCAACAGGTGAAGGCTGCCGGAAACGTCCGCGTTACGGCTGTCGAAAAGAAAGAGATGAAGCAGGAACCGCCTTTGTTGTATGACCTAACCACACTTCAAAAAGAGGCCAACAGCAAGCACGGCTTTTCGGCGGAAAAGACGCTGAACATTGCCCAGGCGTTGTATGAGGGTAAGAAGATTTCCTACCCGCGTACCGGCAGCCGGTATATCTCCGCCGACGTGCTGGACGAAATACCGCACCTGATCGCCACATTGAAAAACCATCTCCGTTTCGGCGTTTACGCGGCGGGGATGGAAAATATCGTGTTAAACACCCGCTCGGTGGACGATAAGAACGTGACCGACCACCATGCGCTCATCATCACCGGAGATCCGGCGGACGGATTGACCGGAGATGAGCGGACTATTTATGATATGGTGGCGGGGCGTATGCTGGAGGCTTTTTCCAATCGTTGCACCAAAGAGAACACCACCGTTTCGCTTGACGCGGGCGGCGTACACTTTGTTGCAAAGGGCAGCGTAACGCTACTTCCCGGCTGGCGGTCTGTGTTCAACGCCACCGATGAAGAAGCGCAGGACGAGGATATAATCACGCTGCCCGCACTCGCCGAAGGCGATACGCTTCCCGTCAGGGATATGGAAGTGTTGGAAAAGCAGACCAAGCCCCGCCCGCTGCATACCGAAGCCTCGCTGCTTTCGGCAATGGAGAGCGCCGGTAAGGAGTGCGAAAACGAAGAAGAACGCGAAGCAATGAAAGACGCCGGTATCGGTACGCCTGCTACCCGCGCCGCGATTATCGAAACGCTCTTTGCCCGTGAATACATTATCCGTGAGAAAAAAGCTTTGGTTCCCACGAATAAAGGGTTGATAGTTTACCTTGCCGTGAAAGAAAAGAAAATCGCTGACGTGGCGATGACCGGAAGCTGGGAACACGCCCTTGCCAAAATCGGCTCCGGTGAAATGGATGCCGCTACGTTCCACCGCTCGATAGAGGTTTACGCCTCACAAATTACGACGGAATTGCTCGACATTCTATTTGAACGCAAAGACGACCGCCCCGGTTGCAGTTGCCCCAAGTGCAAAAACGGTCAGGTCGTATTCTTTCAGAAAGTCGCCAAGTGCAATAACGAACATTGCGGGCTGACTGTGTTCCGCAGCATTGCCAAAAAGGATTTGACCGACACACAGCTTACTTCCCTTATGGTAAATGGCGCAACGCCCATGATTAAAGGTTTTGTAAGCAGCAAGACGGGTAACACGTTCGAGGCTGCCGTCGCATTTGACGCGGAGTATAAGACTGTGTTCAAATTCCCCGAAAACAAAAAGGGTGGCCATAAAAAAAGTAGAACGAAGTAAATTCCTTAACTTTGCCACTGAAAGAATCTATGACTTGCTAATTAGGGATAATTGCCTGACATCGGATTTTTTTAGTGGTGGCGTCCGGGGCAAGGCTCCGGGCGCTTTTTTCTTTCCCTCCCGTTTTTATTTACCACTAAAAAAATCAAAAGATGAAAGCAACAAATAAATCTACAGCCGTGGAATTATCCTGGTTCCGGCTCTCTCTACTTTCTTATTTACGTGAATCGCATCCCGATAAAGCCGCCGACAGGCAGTTTATCGCCTCGCGGGGTGATGCGGCAGCCCAAGTGTACAGCGATATTATCAAATTGGGCGGCTCACACGACGAAGCCGAAGAAGTCGCCTCCCAAACCCTTTACGCCGGATTACATTTCTCCCCTTACCGTACCATTGTAAACATCCTTTGGGACGAGTTTTCGGACGAAATAGATCCTGCGCTGGCCGAGGGGATGGCAATGGAATTACAGCCCCGCCTTACCAGTGTCTTTGGAAAATACACGTTGTCAGACGATTTCGCCGATAGTCAGGAGTACAGGTTACTCTACGCGGAACTGACGGGCGCAATCCAAACATTCCTCGAAGATGGCATTCAATAAGAAAACCCACCTTCGGGACAATATCGAGGCGATCCGTTTAGTGTTCAGCCTTGATAAAGAGGGACGGCAGGCTACGCCCGCCGAGCGGAAAACATTGGAAGCCTGGTGCGGTTTCGGGGGAATCAAAGCCGTATTGAATCCTGCCGACAAACCGGAAGACATACAGCATTGGACGAAAACCGACAGCGAACTGTTTCCGCTGGTTATTCAGTTGCATGAAATATTGCGTAGCGAATCAAAAGACACAGCCGAATATAACCGTTATGTTTCTTCCTTAAAAAACTCCGTGCTGTCCGCCTTTTATACTCCGCCCAAAGTGGTGGACACACTGGCGGCGGCATTGAAGGAAAACGGTGTTGAGCCGGTGCGCCTGCTTGACCCCTCCGCCGGAACAGGTATCTTTTCCGGTGCTGTCCGGCTGTTGAATCCGCGCTGTGAAACCGCGCAATTTGAAAAAGATATGCTGACGGGTAAAATCCTTTCGCACCTGAATCCAACCGGAAACGTGCGGGTGGAAGGATTTGAAAACATTGAACCCCGCTACAACGGTTATTTCGATGTGGCAGCCAGCAATATCCCGTTCGGTGATATAGCTGTTTTCGATCCGGCTTACCTCCACTCCAAAGACCCGGCGTACAAGCTGGCCAGCGGCACGATACACAACTATTTCTTTATGAAAGGCGTCGATTGCGTCCGCGAAGGCGGGCTGGTGGCATTCATTACCTCACAGGGCGTGTTGAACTCTGAAGCCAACCGCCCCGTGCGTGAATGGCTGATGCAGCGATGTGAGCCTGTTTCCGCCGTCCGCTTCCCGAACAACCTTTTCACAGACCATGCCGGAACGGAAGTAGGCAGCGACCTGATAATTCTCCAAAAGAAAGATACTGGAGGAATATTATCGCAGCGACAGCGGGATTTTATTAATAGCCGGAAGTTATCTAATGGCATTTCGGTTAACAACTTGTTCCAGACTTTCGACCGTGTCATCCACGATAGTGTAAAGGTCGGAACCGACCCATACGGCAAACCTGCAATGGAGTTTACCCACTTCGGTGGTGTGGGCGCTATTGCCGCCGAACTGCGCGGGATGTTGCGGGAAGATTTTTCCAGACATTTGGATATTCAGGATTACCAGTCCCATGCACGAGATATACCGGAACGGCTGCAACCGCAGAATTTAACTACAGAAGATATCAAGTCGCAACTTAAACCGGATGAATCCCGCTTTCCTGACGACCTCGATCCTTTTTGGCAAGATATTGAAGACCATTGGTTCCCTGATGAAAAGGAGTTTTGGAATAAGGAAGAACAAACCGTAGCCAGAACACTACCAAAAGAAGACCATCCGGCCATAAAAAAAGAATCGACACCTGAAATACAGGAACAGTCTCTTCAGCCGGGAATACAAACCTCGTTTAGCTTCGACTTTTCCGATCCGGTTTCGCCACCAGCACAATTCCAGGAGCCGGCTGCGAATGCGAAAGCGGGGGACCCAGCATACAGCATTAATAACCAACCGCTCATATCGCTCTATGATTTGTTCGGGTTGTCTGCAGTGGAACGCACCCAAGCCAATCCGCGACGTTCCAACCGTTCCCGTCGCCGGATGGAGATACACCAACCCAATGCAAAGCAGGAATGGAAATCCTCAAAAAAGGAGGATGATCGTGCGCCATTGGATTGGAGGGAAAAATTAATGCTGCAATCCCGCCAAAAAGAACAGCAGGCAAAACAGGGGTCAACTGTTTCCCCGGTAGCCGATGCCCGGAAGGAGGAACAGCTTGAAAACCTTAAAAAGGAAATGGAACGGGAAGAACGGACAAAACCCGTCCCTTTTGTCCTGCCGGAACAGGGACTACCGAAGCATTATAAGGAAGGGTCTCTGGTGACGAACGCCGACAACCGTATCGGTTACCTGCGCGATTTAGAGGGCTTCCGCCCTATGTTTCACCCGCTGGAGCTTCCGCCCCAGCAACAAAAACGGGCGTCGCTTTATATCGAAATCCGTGATACCTACCACCACCTCTATCTGAACGAAGCTGATACACTGCGGGAAAACCCAGCCCTGCGTCAGATGCTCAACCGCCTGTACGACGATTTTACGGAGAAATTCGGAAACCTGAACGATCCCAAGAATCTTGACCTGATTAAGATGGACGCCGGAGGACGGGAAATCCTCTCCCTGGAGCGCTACCGCAAGGGGAAGGCGGTAAAGGCGGATATTTTCGAGCAGCCGGTGGCGTTTAATACCCGCGAGATCACCCATGCAGACAACGCCCGCGACGCGCTGGCCGCTTCGCTCAACAAACACGGGACGGTTAATCTGGAATATATGGCATCCATGACGGGCAGAACGGAAGAAAACATGCTGACGGAATTGAAAGGAAAAGTTTTTTTCAATCCACTGGTGGGCAGCTATGAGATAGCCGACAAGTTCATCGCCGGTAACGTCATTTCTAAAGCCGACGAGGTGCAGCAATTCATTGACCGCCATCCCGACCACGAGGCTGCGGGGGAATCGCTGGCAGCTTTGCGGGAGGCCACGCCGAAGCCTATCGACTTCGACGATTTGGATTTTAACTTTGGGGAACGATGGATACCCAACGGCATCTATGCCGCCTATGCTTCCTACCTTTTTGAAACGGAAGTAACGGTAACATATGCCTCCAGCCGCGACGAGTTCAGCCTCAACGCCCGCTCCCGGAACGCCAATATCACGGAAAAATACGGCGTTCGCAGCGAAAACCGCCTGTTCGACGGGGTTGCCCTGATGCGCCATGCCCTGCACGATACCACGCCAGACATTACCAAAACGGTCATGGAGGGAGAGCGCGAGGTCAAAGTACCCGACGGGCAGGCGATCCAACTGGCCAACAGTAAAATCGACGAAA
>CALGIG010000013.1 GCA_937915865.1 uncultured Prolixibacteraceae bacterium
CCGGCGCTTCCAAAAACAAGCTGCTCTACAACGGCAAGGAATTCCAGGACGACGTTCTGGCAGGAAGCAAAATCGACTGGTTCGATTACGGCGCCAGGATGTATGACCCGGAATTAGGGAGGTGGATGGTAATGGATCCGTTGGCTGCGTTAGCAGCAAATTGGACACCTTATCGATATGGATTTTGCAGTCCTTTATTGAATATAGACATTAAAGGGCTGTATGAGAATAGGCCAAACGATTATTTTGATAGATTAACGGGTAAATTTCTTGGTCGAGACATGGATAAATACAATGACAATGTATTGATTATAGATAGAATTAATTATAATCTAATAACAGAGACGTCTAAAATATTAAATCAAGACCCAACTGAAATATTAAAACTATCAGCAAAGAATCTAAGTGAAATTCGTTTGACAGATAATACAAAAGTAGAAATTGCCAATTATTATTATCAATTAGCTGGATATAATTTAAACGAACTTTCTTTTAATCCAAAATACAATCATACCAGATCAGAAAATTCAGTACAAATAACTGATAGACTCCAAGGCATTGCAACGACGGATTTAATTGGGAAAAAGCTTGAGATTGCAATTGATTACGCGGCTTTTCATCGCCCATTATTTAATCGTTGGGATTTCATAAATACATTCATTCATGAAAGAGGAGGACATGGTGCAGATTTTCTGAAGGGTATAATTTATTCCAATAATCAAAATGTCATTGATGCTTGGGAATCTAGAGCAACAAACTTACAAGTAAATCACGAAAGTTGGATAAAAACATCAAGTAGTTATAAACAGCATATTTTTAATGTGTATGGTAGCTACATTGGTGACAAGTACAATTATTTCTTTAAATATTTTCCTTAATGTTAATTAAATCATTTTGAATATGAAAATAAATTACACGATATTACTAGTGATATTTGTTGTATCATTAATCAATTGTCAAAATAAAGAGGAAAATAAATCTTCAATTTATTCTATCCAACTAATCAAGCGTTCAAAATACAATGATGATATGTTAATAAGTTGTTTTGAGGTTTCAAATTCTCTTTCTTTTAATGAAAGAATGAAAAAATATAGAATTACGAAAATTAATTACCCAACAATTGAGACTTGGAAGTTGAATTTCTATTATTGGAAGATTCAGAAATACAATTTGAAAACAAATACTTTCATGGTTGCTTTTTTAATTCCCAATGGCCGTATTACTAGAATGTCAAATGATTCTATATCATTAATAGAAAATAGATTAATACTAGAATCAGAAATGGATATAATTTTTGAAAATGAAGATACAGTTCATTTGAATACAAAAGAATACGAAAAATTGAATCCAAAGCTGACAAATTTTTCCCCTATAGATACAAACTGGGTTGGAATGCCAGATTAGTCTCGCTCATTGGAATTCTTAAAAGTCCGCAGCCATTGATGCTAATTACATTTCAGCATTTTTTCAAGGGATTTTTTAAATTAAATGTCTGAATTATAATTTTCAGTATCATAGGGCATAGATAAAGAAGAAAGCCAATCGAAAACAAGTGCGGAGGAAACTCCATTGAAATGATGAAGGTAAACTTTTGAAGTCCATCTTTCTAAAAACATAGAATATTTGATCAGAGAAGTAATTTATTTACCTCACAAACTGATGTGATAACGTGTTTTTCATATGAGGTCTAAAATGATTACCCTACTTAATTTATTAAAATTAAATAACCGAGTATGTTATGAGATCACTAAAAATACTTTTGCTTAATATTTTGATTATAAATATATATCAATTGGGATATTGCCAGAATAAAGTACCTGAAATTACTAGTCCAAGCCCAAACGCATCCGGCTTAGGCGTTTATGGAGAGGTACCTGTTTCATTTTTTACCGGCATTCCAAATATCGAAGTCCCGTTATACACATTAAAAGAAGGTAATTTGACGTTGCCCGTTAGTTTGAGTTATTACGCATCGGGGATAAAACCCGACCAGCATCCCGGATGGGTTGGTTTAAATTGGTCGTTAAATGCCGGGGGGATAATTACACGTATCACACATGACTTGCCGGATGAGTACAATTGTCCAAATACAACATTAAAACGGCATTACAGCTCGTTGCCTGAGTTTAATGCGATAAATAACTATTTTGATACAGGTGTAAAAGGCGAAAATGCTGGCTATTATTTTAACCATAGTGTTAATTCAACCGATCAATGGAGTAGTGCCAGTAATATTGTCAATCTTGTAAATAATCAGGGAGATGCCAAAGATACTGAACCCGATGAATTCAGTTTTAATTTTTGTGGGTACAGCGGTAAATTTTATCTTACGGATGCCGGGACATGGGCAGTTCAGTCTGATCAAAATGTGAAGGTTATATTTGATCCTGATAATTTCGTTTATCTGCCTGCAAGCCTGACTGTTTCTAAAGAAAAACATTATCAGGCGAATTGTTTGCGCAGAGGTGATAATATGAAAAGTTTTGGTGGTTTTACTATAATAACCGATTCCGGAGTAAGGTATGTTTTTGGTACCCAGGAGATTGAAAACAAAACCAATTCGATTGAGTACAGTATCCCATTTTTTCAACAACTGTCAGAGCAATGGGTGGCAACATCGTGGTATTTAACTAAAATTATCTCACCCAATGGAGAAATTATTCGACTGACATACGAGCCAGACGATTACATATCAAATATGTACATCTATTTTTTATGGAATGAGGCCTATTATTACAATGGAAATAATAGAATACTATCTGGAGGTTATGGGAACCAGTACGCTTTTGGACAAAATGAATGGACGGCGGACTGGATAAATCCCCGATATGCTTCCTATTTGGGCAATTTGATTCGACCGACTTACCTAACAAAGATAGAAGGAACAAATGTATCCATTGATTTTGTCCGCACCAATAGTGATGAACTAAAATACTCAAACGATATATACATAAAGAATAAGGATATCCAAAAAATGATAATTTCTCAGACTTTGCCCAGCCAGATTTGTCATTCGACTGACCAATCGCCCGAATACAATGTTTTTTGGCCTTTTTTATATGATATTGTACAATCGACCGATGATGCTACTTTACTCACTGCACTTAAATGGAAAAAATTGGATTCAATAAAAATATCCGACAAAAGTAATTCGAGTCTTGGTTGGATATATACACTTAATTTTAATAATACAGCATCAGAACGGTTAAAGCTTGATTATATTTCAAAGAAAAGCATTGACAATGCAATAAATCAAGCTTATTACTACAGGTTTGGTTACTACGACGACCCAAATATCAGTATTCCTAACTATCTTGAAGAATGCACTGATCACTGGGGATTCTACAATGGGAATACTCAAAAATGCCTAACACAACTGAGAACATGGGACTTTACTCAGAATGGGCCTGCCAATTTGACTCAGTACTACAGCTTAAGAGAACCAACCAACGATATAAATGTCGCTGCTGAAGGTAGTTTAAAATCTATTACTTACCCAACTAAAGGAAAAACAACTTTCGAGTATGAGCAGAATACCTATTCAAAACTATTTGATATTACCGCCTGCGACGGAACAGCTCCTAACTGTTTGCAAAGCGCTTCTGGAAATCCCAAATGCGGTGGTTTAAGAATAAAAAAAATAACAACAGAACCTGTATTTGGACCAGCCATGATAAAAGAATACTTTTATGTAAAAAATTATACACTTGGCGCAAATGTTTCTTCGCTCGAATCAAGCGGTATTCTAGGGGGCAAAAATCAGTATATTTGGTATAATTACAATTCCAAAGTAAATAGTTCGACTGTAAAAAAGATTGAGAAGTTTATCATTTCGGGTCAAAGTGTACTGCCAATGAGTGTCAACAGTCAAGGAGTTCAACTTGGTTATTCGGAGGTTGTTGAAAAAAAAGAAGATGGCAGTTATAGCATTTACAAGTACAGTAATTACAGCAACGAAGATCAAACCCATTTTGATGAAAAACCATTACCAGGCTCATATAACGACATTTCTCCCTATTTTGTATATTCAAGTAAATCGCTTGAACGAGGGAAATTACTTTCAACAGAGGTTTATACAAAAAATGGAATTAAATCAAAACAAGATAACTATTTATACAAAGGTTTGTCAACCGATTTTGTACGTTCGTTGAATTTAATAGCAAATACATACGTATGTTATAATAATGAACTTTGGACCTCTTATGTTGGGTTGCCATATAAAAGGTATGTATATAAATATTTCATGACAAAAGAAACGATTAATGAAAACTACAATCCAACAGGGCAAGAACCATTAATTAAAACAACTCACTTTCTATATAACAGTCTTAACCTTTTGAGCAATAAAACATCAACTAATGGTCGTGGGAAAACTTTTGAATCCAGGTATAAATATCCATTTGAATTTAGTGAAAGCATTTACTCTACCATGGCCACCCTTAATATGCTCAACTACCCCATTGAAGAAACTACTTCGGTAAACAACAATATTACCACCAGTAAATTAACCACATACAAAGTCAATGGCAGCGGTTATGTGCCCGATAAGGTTTATTCGCTCGAAACAGCCACACCACTGGCCAGCACCAGCTTTGCAGCGTTTAATGGCACAACCAAAGATTCGCATTATGGACAGACTCCCGAATACAGTTTCGACACTTACGACACCAGCAACGGTAACCCATTAAAGGTGCTGGGCAAAAACGGAATTTACACCTATTACGTGTGGGCATACAACAAAACCTATCCGGTTGCAAAAATCGAAAGCTCTGTCAATACTACCATCAACATTACTGTTGACGACGCCCAACTCAAAAAGACAACAGTTTATGCTGACATTCAAGCCGATGTTGCTTACCTGAAGGGATTGGTTAATTCGTACCTTACCAATAAGGATTACCTGGTAACCCTTTATACCTACACACCCCTAATTGGAATGACCTCACAAACTGATCACGCTAATAGAACCAGCTACTACGAATATGACGAATTTGGACGATTAAAACTGGTAAGAGATTTGGCTGGTAATATCCTGAAAAAGTACGAATACCATTATGCGGGAATTCTCGCACAACCCACTCCATAAGTTCTTTCAATAACTAACAATGCAAAAATATTTAATAGTTTAATTCATAGATATTAACAAACAACAAAACTAATAGTATATAGTCTAAGACAGTCAGAGGTTCTCTTAAAAAGAATCTCTGATTGATTATAAAAAATCTTGCAAAATAATGTAGTTAAGCTATTTGGCACTCTCGCAGGACGGGGTGCAACGCCCGGCCAACAAATGGTCGTTCTCCAAATACGATCAGTTCAACCGGCCGGTGATGACCGGCGAAATGGTGATTGCCGGGACCACCTCCCAAACCATTGCCGACAGTTTTGCCAGCTTCACCGGCACGTTGTACGAAACTACCGGCACTACACTTTATGGTTATACCAACCAAAGCTTTCCTGCTGCATACAACAGCTCAATTACAACAGACAATGTTCTGGCTGCAACGTATTACGACAACTATGACTTTCTCTCGGGAACCGATTATGCTTATCAGTCGAACATGGCCGGTGAACCAGCTTCCCGTTCAGTCAAAACAAAAGGGCTGGTTACCGGCAGCCGTACTAAAGTACTGGCGGGAGGCGAAACACTGGCCAAACCAATGGCACTTACCGTGAACTACTACGACGACTATGGCCGGCTGGTGCAAACCGTGGCCGACAACCACTTGGAAGATACCAGCAAGGAGGTTACTCATACGGCCTACAACTTTGCCGGGCTGCCGGTAAAAACCGTGGCCGAACACCGCAAGGGCAACAACACGTACCAGCAAACCCTGGTAACCACCCTGGCTTACGACCACCAGGGGCGTTTGCTCACCACGAAGATGAAAATAAACTCCGACAACGAGATTACGCTCGCCTCGCTCAAATACAACGAGCTGGGCGAAGTTATTGCCCGTTACCTGCACGGCGACGCCTCGGGAAACAACTTCAACCAGCAGGTTGACTATACCTACAACCCCAAAGGATGGCTGCGTACCATAAACACCCCGGGAAACCTGGGTAACGATCTGATGGCCCTCGATTTGCGCTACAACAGTCCGCAAACCGGAACTTCGCTGGGCGCTTCGGCACTGTTCAACGGGAACATCAGCCAGATGATGTGGGCTTCGACAGGCTCAGCCCCCGAACAGGCAGGATATGGCTTTACTTACGACGGGCTCAACCGCCTGCGCTCGGCTAATTATGCCGAAGGGACAAGCTATACTTCCGGCACAGGGAAGTTTAGTACTGCCTACTCCTACGATGCCAACGGCAACATGAGTACCCTGACCCGTAACCTCGACGGCGCACA
The DNA here is from genome assembly GCA_937915865.1 of uncultured Prolixibacteraceae bacterium. GTDB lineage: Bacteria > Bacteroidota > Bacteroidia > Bacteroidales > Prolixibacteraceae > Aquipluma. The sequence goes on from CALGIG010000013.1 coordinate 6,356, forward strand.
GGTGGACAACCTTACCTACGCTTACATTTCGAACGGGAACCGACTGCAATCGGTTTCCGACGGTACTGCCAGCCCGTTGGGCTACAAAGCCGTTACCGGCAGTTACCTGTACGACAACAACGGCAACATGGTCAAAGACATCTCCAAAGGTTTTACCATCGCTTACAACAGCCTGAACCTGCCCCAACTGGTGAGTTCGGTAAACGACTATGCCCGGTACACCTACGATGCCGCAGGAACCAGGCTGGCCAAAACCATTACCAACGGCTCGGCCAGCACGGTTCGCACCGATTACTCGGGGCCTTTTATGTACGAAAACTCGGTTTTAAAATGTATATTTACTCCCGAGGGCCGCATTGTGCCACTAAACAGCAACGGTGCCATGAGCTACAGCTACGAGTATAACCTGAAAGACCATTTGGGAAACACGCGCGTTACCTTTACAGGCCACGGCTATGGCCGCCCCGAGGTGAACCTGCTTACCAGCTACGACCCTTACGGGCTGGTGACCTCGCAAACCAGCTTCTACCCAACCGGCGCCTCCAAAAACAAGCTGCTGTATAACGGCAAAGAATTCCAGGACGACGTGTTGGCTGGAAGCAAAATCGACTGGTTCGATTACGGCGCCAGGATGTATGACCCGGAATTAGGGAGATGGCATTCGATGGATATGTTATCTGAAAGCTTTTTCCGGCACAGCCCTTATTCTTATTCTTTCAACAATCCTATAAAGTACTATGACCCCAATGGGATGTGGCCTTCAGCAATTCACAATATCATGTTGTCAAATATTGGTAGTTTAATGACTAAAAATGACTTGTCAACACTTATGTGGGCAAGTAAAGAGGCTGATGCTCAAAAATACCAAGGACCAGAGGTTTCTTTTCGACATGCTATGGGTCAAAAGGGTCTTTCCCCTAGTAAGTCTATTTACTTTTATAATAAATTTATAAATGACCAGTTTGGTTTAGCATTGAAAGCAAGTAGCAGAACAGAAGGACTTAAAGAATTAGGATTTGCGCTTCATGCAATAATGGACAACTCATCACCAACCCATAAAGGTTTTCAGGTATGGAAAGGCATCAAAGAAGAAGAATGCTTTGGCGCAGTACATTGGTTGGGAGAACAGGATGGTGCCTATTTTGATCCGGTTAATAGGCCAGATATTATTTTGGCAATTCAAGAAATGAAAACACTATATGAGCTTTTTGATCAGGCTTATGGCAAATCAAACCTTATTGGTGAAGTTATTGTTACTGCCAAAAAACCAGAAGGATCAAAATCTATTGATGCACGCATACAAGATATGTTGTGGGAGTCAGAAAGACCAAATGCTTATGGAAATACAGGCAAATACAATCAGCAGGGAAGAAGTACAGATCAATACTACAGTGATGACTTTTTAAAATGGTATTACGGCAAATAATACCATAAGCTATTGGATACATTTAGTACTAAATTTAAAAATTTGAAATGATGAAGAAGAAAACTATACTGTCTATTATTTTATCAATATTTGCTTTTGGTATTCTGTCAATAATTCTTTGCAACTCCGATATTGGCTATAGAGTCAAGCAGCTTGAAGAGAAAAACCCTACTTATTATGTTTTTCATGCACCGTATGATCGATTGAAGGAAATCATAATTTGTGATTTTTCGAAAGATCGTTCAAAAGATTTTCGTGATTCAGAAAGTGTTCAGGAAATAAGTAGAAAACAATGGTATGTTAAAGACGAAATTAGCCTCTATTTATTTTATCTGGGTGATAGAGTATCTGAAAAACCGGAAAACAAACTTGATTTGTATTTAACTCCATTAGGTAGGACAGTCAGTTATTCAAAGGTTTATAAGAAATTTTGGTGGTCGTTGGAATATTTTGCTGAATTTCAATTGCATTTTGAGCCAATTAATGAGGCAGAGACTAAAATAACAGTAATCACTCATGCCCCAGAGGTACTTTATTCAAGTGGTCCGATAATTTCGGGTCATGCTTATGTTGATTTCAAAAAAGTAGAGCCAACGTCTATAGAAGAATACGAGATTTTATTAAGAATTGGCAAATTAGTGGGCGAAAAAGGTATGCCGCCATTAAAGCTGCCTAAATAGGTTTAAAAACCCTGCTAATCGAGATATGTAAAAGGTTGTGCCCGCCAGTGTCAATTTGCAATTGTCACTGGCAGTGTTCCAGTATTTACAATCCTGAAAAATGTCTGAACAATGATTTTCAGGATTAAAGGATGGGCAGGATAAGAAGCAAGGACCTCCCCCAACCCCTCCGAGGAAGGGGAGACAGGCCACCACAGCGCGAAGGATGACCCTGCCGAAATGATACCAGAATAGGTTTCACCCGGCGGGTGAAACCTATTCTATGCCGGGACTCAAAAGCCGGAAATACTTGCAAAAGCCTCAACCCATATTGGTTTTAAGCCCTTCTCGCCTTAGGCAGGAGAGGGCTTGAATGGGGCTTTCAACACACAAACAATTAAAGCTTACAAAAAATGAAACGATATTTAATAATTATTGGATTAATGATGATGGCTGTTTGGGGAATCGGACAGGCCCCCAGTACTATTCCTCCTTCACCTGTTTCGGCAGAGTATGCAAAATACATAAACTTTGAAGTTTCTTTATATCATGGAATTCCTGAGATATCAATTCCTTTATATGATATAAAATTAAAAGGGTTAACTATTCCCATTAATTTGACCTACCATGCTTCTGGAATTAAATTTGGACAAGAATCTGGTGATGTAGGACTTGGATGGGTACTTAACCCAGGTTATCGTATATCACGAAATATTCATGGATATGCTGATGAACTTTTTCAAATGCCCGCAAATTATCCCGATGGCTGGAACAATTTACTGGCAGGACATGGGAAATTAGAAACTGATCAGATTCTCGCTCAATTTATTGATGATGATCCTTTCACCAACATCGACGGTAAGATTGATGGTGAATTCGATGAGTTTACTTTTTCACTTCCAAATACTGGCGGAGGATTTGTTATAACAGATAGATCGAATCACGTAATTAGACCCGATATTGAATCTAATTTGAAATTCGATTATATAGTTGCTAATTGCGATGTCTGTTCAAGAGGGGGTATACCATCTAGTGGCATTAAAGGATTTCGGTTATCTGACGAACAAGGTATTAAATACTATTTTGGAGATTATTTACCGCAAACAACCTGTGCTAACGAAATCCATGGACAAATGAGTGGGCTTTTGTCAACAGCCTGGGGACTAACAAATATTATTACCGCAACAGGAGACGAAGTTAAAGTAAAGTATGTACAGGGCACAGTCGGAGGAAATAGTTGTTCCAGAAATCTTACAATAAAAGAAGCTCATTCATCTTTTGCCCGAATACTATCTGAGGTATCAGAATCAGAGAAATGTAGTGACTATTATTATACTTTTTTCCCTTCTGAAATAACAACGCCTTATGAAAAAGTGATATTTAACAGGCAGAGTCAAAATAATAGAATCAGTAACATTCAGATATTTTCATTGGATGGAGTTCTTTATAAAAAAATCGTTTTCTATTATAATAGTGGAAGTTACAGCGGAGGTCCTTTATTCTCTAATAATTATATGGTTTTAGACCATATAACAATAACAGATAAAAATGATCAACCAGTTGAAACATATAATCTTGATTATTACCCCTGTTCGTCACAAAATCAGTATTTGCCAGATGAATTTGGCTATATAATGTCCTGCGATCCCTCTAAATATCTCCATAGTGATTTTGAGAATGATTTGTTCTATGTGCAAGAACAAGTTGATGAAGATCACATGGCAGATTTTAACCATACAGAATATCCACTTAAAGATATAGCCGGAGCCAGAGGTCTATTTGCTTCCCGAGCTACAGAAGAAATTCCGTCTTTCCTGACTTTGAAGAAAATAACTTATCCTACAAAGGGGTTCACTGAATATGAGTATGAAAAAAATATTTATACCGATGAATATAGCAGCCCTATTCAAAAAACAGGAATTAGAATAAGCAAAATTACCAGTTCTGATCCACAGAAAAGTGAGTTATTGTCTCGAATATACAAATATGGGATAAATGAATGTGGCTACGGCAAGGCAAATTTCATGGTAGACCACAAATTATTTGTTAAAGAAACTCCATATATGAATTTTCAGGATTATTATCGTGAGGATGCGAACCTTGTTCAAAAGATAACAACTTATTCGACTAATATGCAGGGAGATGCCGAAATAGTGGCCTGTCAGTCTGGCTTTGTAAGATATCCTTGTGTCACCGAATATTATAGCAGCTCAATAACAGGTAATGGAAAGACTGAATATTTATTTAACATTGGATCATTGTACAATACGGGTCCTTTGTATGTTAATGGTAATTGTCCCAGAGGGAAATACCAAACATACCCAAGGTATATCCTAACTTATAGTCCTTGGAATAAGCCATATCTGTATAAAAAAACTATTTTTGACAATAATAATAATCCATTAAAAGTAGAAGAGTTTCAATATGATCAATCAGAAACCTTTTCTTTAACAGGGTATAAGGTTAGGCCATTTGCATCTACATCGGATGAACCAATTTCCAATTTTTCTATTAACCCTGGTCATTCTTCTTATTGTGCAAGCAGAGACAACTATTGCCTTCCAACATTTTTTGATTATGGGCCATACACCTTTAAATTTGGGAAAAAAGAATTACTAAAAAAAACAGAAACTGAGTATTTAGCAGGGGTATCTTTTACGAATGAGTACAGTTATGAATATAGTAACCTATTACTATCAAAAGAAACCATAAAGCGAAGTTCTGGCGATAAACTTATTCATTATACTAGCTACCCGTTGGATTATGCAGAAGGCGAGTCGTTTATTGATAACATGACTACTAACGGACTAATTGCATATCCTATTGAAAAATTAAGCTATTTGGATAATGGCACCAGTCAAAACATACTTTCAGGTACTATTACAAAGTACAAAATAGGAGGTAAAGGACTGCCTGATAGTCAATGGAATTTAGAGAACGACTCACCGATTAACTTAACTTCATTTAATTTCTCGAACCGATCAATAAATAAACTACCTCCTTCGGGTACTAAAGTGTCTTTCTCTCCAAATGTTCGATACGCCAAAGAAGTTTCTTTTGACAATTATGACGATAAAAATAATTTAACAAAAACTTTGTCTAAAAACGGAATTTACACCTATTACATCTGGGCATACAACAAAACCTACCCGGTTGCAAAAATCGAAAGCGCAAATGATAATATTTCAATTGGACAATTGCAATCAAATGTCGATGCTTTGACCCTCTCTGGTACTCAGGACAAAACTTCAGTCGATTCAGACATTCAAAAAATCAAAGATGCAATCGCCAGCGGAATAGCTGGTAATGATCAAGTCTCAATTTACACATACAAACCCCTGAGCGGAATGACCTCGCAAACCGACCCTGCCGGACGAACTACCTATTACGAGTACGACGACTTCGGGCGGCTAAAACTAACCAAAG
>CALGIG010000014.1 GCA_937915865.1 uncultured Prolixibacteraceae bacterium
TTTTGATTTTTTTCATGATTGAGAATCTGACACAATTATAAATGTGAGTTACCAATTATTTTTAATCACATTACTGTACCCTGTGCAAATGACCATGGTAGTGTACAACCTGCAACGAAAAGCTGTCTTTTTATCGTGCTTGTCAAAAAAAACAGGGCATTCCCGAAACAAAAATGTCAAAACTACGCCAACTCCTAAAATTGCACCTAAAAAAATGAGGCTGTCCCCCAAAAGGCAGTTTCCTTTATTTTATGAGGATATAATATTTATGCAATTCATTTATTTTTAGAAAATTAACTACATCAAACAAATGAAGGAAGGCAATGAATAGACCAGTTTTCTCTTTCTCTACCCGACCAACCCAAACAGAGCCTAAGATTCCCCAGTGTGGTCAATCTACCGGATAGTGAACCAACCGGACATTTCAAAGATTCAGTCTACAAAATTGGCCAGTTTTCGTAAATTAACGCCTGAGAGCAAAAAAAAGAAGGCCACCCAAAATGTTGAACTGCCCCAGAAAAAGTTGGATATAAAACTTTTGAGGGGCAGTTCATGTATTGGGACAGCCTCTTTTAATCACACCAAAATATGTATAGAGAATTGAGATTTTACTCTGAGGGTTGCAGTTTGACAAAAACTACACCGTGATAGTTTACTTCAGCTTCAAACTTATTTTCATATATGCCAATGTCTTGCTGGGTCCACAAATTACGGGCTTTGTATTTGCCGGTAATTCCTAACGTACCGAAGTTGATCTCAATTAACTTTATACTTTCAGGCTTTTCATCGCCCCAGTTGATTATTTTAACCGGATCTTTTTCGTTGGAGTTACTTTTCCCTGTATAAAATAACCCGACAGCTTTTGTCCCATCGGCAAGATCTTTAGCCCAAACCTGAAAATCGTCGCCCTTTCTTACCAAGCGGGCCTGCTGTCCCAAAGTATCCTGATTAACTCCAATAACCTCGTCGTTGGTAATAAGGCCAAGGGTAAAATTATCGAGTTTGTCCATTTCACACCCAATAAGTAACGGCGACGCAAGCAACGACCAAAGGCTGATGTGCGCATACTGCTCATCTGGAGTAAGTTTGGTTGGCTTAGTATCTTTGTTCCAGCCAACATGACCGATAACCAACATATCAGGATCGTTCCAATGTCCCGGTCCAATATTTTGGTAATTATTGGTTTGAGTAAAACCTGTACCAAGCACACTTTTCCAGCTATCGTTAATGTCACCGGTTGTACGCCAAAGGTTCCCGCCAACTTCGGCGCCCCAGTTCCAAACATCACCCATACCATACTGACACAAACTGTAAACAATGTCTCGGTTCGATTTAGCCAATGCATCGCGCATAACGAAATATGGCTTCTTTAATTCTTCCAGAGAATTGTCTTTCTGTATCTGACGATATGAGCACCAATCGTATTTCAGGTAATCGACTCCCCATTTTGCCCAGGTTGCCACATCCTGCTCTTCATGCTGGTAGCTCCCCAACGCGCGACCACAAGTTTGAGGGCCTGGCGACGAATAAATACCAAAACGCATTCCGCGGGCGTGAATATAATCGCTCATTCCTTTAATATCGGAAAACTTTTCGTTGGTAAGCAATTCACCGTTTTCCGTGCGTTTTTCGGCCTGCCATCCATCGTCGATATTGATAAACATCCAGCCATGACCACGCAATTTATCGACAATGACATCGGCGGCTGCTTTCACTTTATTTTGATCGACCGACATGCCGCCCGCATTCCAGCTATTCCAGCCCATTGGCGGAGTAAGTGCCAACAAACCACCAACTTTCAGATCAATTTGGTCTTTTGCTTCGCCCAAGGCATTTTTAACTTTTACATTTAGGGTATATGTTCCCTTCTTTTCAGGAGTTGTTCCTGAAATAATACCCGACGAAGCATCGAGTTTCAATCCTGAAGGCAAACCTTCCACCGAAACAGTTAATGGTTTTTTGCCAGTTACCGGAATAGTAAAAACAAATGGTTTTGAGGGAGTAGCACCAACAACTTTTGGATAGTTGATTTTGGGATATTCGCGTTCGGAAGGAGTAAGAATACGAACCTCGGAAGAAGGGCTAAACGATTGTGCTACTGTTTGAGGGGCTATATTCCCCGAATATATGATTTGAGCATTGCCCCACACTCCCATACCGCCAAACATACCACCTCCACCGTTAACGGTTAAAACCACAAGAGCCAGTTTGTTGATCCCTTTCAAGTCAACATCAACAAGTTTGGCCTTATCGCCATCTTTCATCGGGCCGCTACTCCATAATAGTTTCTTGTCGCCAAGAACAAAAAATTGCACATCGGGCCGTTTCCGTATTTCGGGAGTAGGAGGAGCTGGAGGAGTACCGCCTGGGACAACATTTTCTCCAGTTTTTTTTGCATCGCCTGCCGGGGATGTAGGAGCTCCCGGACCTCCACTCCCCGGACGTCTCATCTCGCCCGGGCCAACTTCAGCCCGAAAACGGATTCCAACACCATTCAACTCAATCAATGCTTTGGAAGGGGCAAAAACTCCTATCCCGTTTTCGAAAGTTGTACCAGATACAATGAGAGGAGAACCCATCATGGTTTTGTTTTTGGATGCTTGTCCCATGTCCTGATCAAAATGAGATAAGTTCAGATCACTGATCCACACTGATTTTTCGTCTGCTTTTATAAAACTGCACATCAGTATTATGCAGCCTATCAGACACAATTTTTTCATGGTTTACGATTTAAATGTTAATACTTTGGCAATAACATTTTTCACTTCAGCAACATACCAAAAGAAAAATGCAGTCAGGAAATTAACACAATCGCCGACCCATTTGAAATAGAATAGAAGAATAGCCTTATTTTATCGACGCTATTGGTTATTTTCGATTCGTAGTTATACTGTGTAAATAAACTAAAGGCTAATTTCAAGATCAGCTTTGCGATCCCAAATTTTCTCAAATACTTTTTCTCCGTTGGTTTTTACTACAATCAATTGTTTATTGCCTTGAAGTGAAACTTCCAAATCGAAGCATTTGCCAAAAGCGTGTATATTACGGAGTTTCATATACTTCCATCCCTGAGGTAGCCAGGGTGTAATTTTGAATTTATTGAACCCGATTGGAGTAAAACCAAACAAGCCTTCTGTTACCGTTCGGCAATATAATCCACTCTCGGCTGAAAGATGGCGCTGGTTTCCTTCGGGCCAGGCTTCAACCGGGTATGGAACATGATCGCCCAACAAACGGCGAGAAGAGTAGTAATTAAAATAAGGCATCACTTTATTGGTAGCACCACCCACAAAGAGTCCGCGAAAAGCATACAAAGTGGAACGGTCCCAGAATGTTGTGCTGCCCGATTCGGTTAAAATTCCGTTTTCGGTCCAAAGGAATGGCGAAAACAGCGCCTTAATCGTTTCGTCTTTTCGGTCGAAGATTCCCATCGTAAGCGGAACACAAATCCATGCACGTAGCTTGCCGTTTCCATCGAAATAGCGGTACGTATTGAATCCCTGCACATTGGCGCCAAAATAACTTTCGATGTTTTTTTTGAGTTTAGCTGCCCGTTCCATATATATTTTGGCTGTATCCGGGTTCCCAAGTTCAGTTGCCAGATTAGCTGAACTGATTAATGCTCCATAAGCCAGCGAATTGGTTGACAAGTTATACTTTCCGGCAGGGAACCGGCCTTCCAGTTCATCTGAATCGGAGCCAATTATGCCATTCGCAGCTTTTTTGCGTTCAAGGTACTCCAGGCACCAGCGAACCAAAGGCCATAATTCGCGGGCAACCTCTTCGTTTCCGTAGGCAAGCGAAAAACGTGACGCTCCATAAGCAATCATGGCCTGATCTCCACGATCGCCAGCCCCGTTCCAAATATCAACACCTTCAGCAATTATCGAACTCGGAATTGGCTTGTATTCCCGATTCATAAAACGGGCAAAATGCCGGTAACTGTTTATAGCAGATTCGTTCCCTTCAAGATTTCCCAGGTACGGGAAAAACGGGTTGACATATTCAGCCTGATCGTTAGCCCATATAGCTGCATAATAAGCGCCGCCGCCCGGCCCGTGCATCAAACCGCCTTTGTTATCGTAAATGCTTTCGGTGGCCCGTATTTTTGCAAAGGCAAATTCTTCGTTAATCGTATCGTTTGGTGTTTCCAAAACCAAGTTGTCGAAAACTTCCTGCACAAATTTTTCGCGTTTCAAAAGCTCGTAAGCCGACGAATACTGGTACTTTTCTTCGCCCGGTTTCCGCCCTGTATAAATCATTGCAAAAGAGAGCTTACCCTTTGGTTCCACAATAAATTTTCCACTTTTGGTGCAATTAGCTTCGATGGTATATTCGCCGTAAACGCCTTTGCCAGCATCGGTTTTCATTGAAAACGGCAAAAAAGCAAGTTCAATGCGACAATTCTTTTCCGAAGCATTTACCAGTTCAAACTGTTCTATAAAAGCTGCCTTATTTACCGAAGGGAAAAGCTTTCGGGTAATTTGCAACGGCGTATTTGTTTTGCTCCTGATGGTAATCAAACCTTTATGCCTAAATTCCGCCGGATATTCTTTTAGTGTGTCGTGATTGGCTATAATAATAACTGGTTGCTGTGTTTCGTCAAAGTTTTGGATTAAACTGGCGTGGGTGTTATTCGGAATGGTGCGTAACATCGGGAAAACTAACTTTTTTTTCAGGGAAAGTAAGCCAGTTTCGTTTACTCCATACGTTATGATCGACGAAATTTGAAGTCCACTCATTTCGATATGATCGGTATGTGCCTGTCCTTTTTGCACCTGCCATACAATACTTTTGTCAGGAGAAATAGTCCAGGTAAGTTTTTGGGGTTGGGCAAAAGCAACGAGTGAAAAACAAACAAATAAAACTGAATAAAAGGTTTTCATAGTCGTTATAGGTTTGCGTGCATATCATAATCCATTTTTCTTCGACTGAAGCAAAACAGAAACAATTTTAATAGCCCAAAACTATCAAATTCGCCATATTTTAATACGATTTTAGGCTAAAAATCTCCGAATACCTGAGAGCAAACAAGTATTACAAAATGCTGTTCTACCAAGTTTTTTATTTAAGGAACCTATTTATTAAACCACATAAACTTATTGAAGCAAAACATTGCGTTTTTAATCGATTCTCTTCTTTCTTAAAGTTTGCTGAAAACATCCTGGACAACGTTTTCATCAATTGTTTGTTCTTATACAATTGAATACGAAAATTGGCTAAGCGGTTTATAGTATTCCCTAAAAATAAAATCGAAGGCCTTTCATTTCCTTTCTTAAGTTCTTCGAAAACAAACGTAATATTGGTCTGATTATTCGCCTGATTATCATCCTTGTTCAAATATTAGGTCAAATATATCATTTTATTAATTCATCTTTGAAACCTCAAAACAAAAGCCCCCTTATCAAAAATGATAAAGGGGCAATTTTTACTGTCACTATCAACCAGAAAAAAGCAAATCTATTCAGCGCGTTTCCCGAATGCCTGAATGTCTGCAATATTTGCCTGGCTCGAATTAAAGTTCACACGAAGGAAGCGCCCTCTGTTGTTTGCGTTCGGAATATCTTTCCGATTTTTGAAAGTCGTGGTATTGGCTTTTTGGTCGCATATAGTTGTCCATTTATTCCCATCCTCCGAAACCTGAATTTCGTATTGCGCGGCTTGTTCTTCCTTAAACGTGATGTCTATTTCTGAAAGCGTATAGATATTTTCCATGTCCACCTGCCACCATGCCTTTTCGCCCGCTTCTTCGCCAGACAGCCAGTAAGTTGACAAATCGCCATCGTTGGCCAGACGAGGCGAATGCCCATCGGCAAAACTACTGACACGGGTCGGGCGCTCAGCAAGCAAGTTAATCAAAGCATCAACCTGCTTTTTTTGCTCCTGATTCCGGTAACGCAGATAGGGCCTTGCTCCACTCGCGGTTTGATTTTCAGGATTAAATGTCGGCGCATTTTTCGAAATGATGACAATTTCGGCATCTTTCAGTCCTGGAGATGTAGCCCTGATGACGGTTTTTCCAGCATAATACGAACGAAACTCAATAGCGGCTTTGCCATCGCGGATTACGATGTCGGATCCATTCTGAAACAGGATGGATGAACCTGTTGGAAACTCTCCCGGGCCAGACACAATTTCCAGTTTCACATCGGGCGAATTGCTTATTTCGTTTCCGTTTTTATCTAAAATGGCAACCACCAGGTGAACATCGTCGGTTCCGTCGGCCTTTTCGATAGTTGGCTGGCTGGCGGTTAACCGGATTGCTGCCGGAATGCCTTCCGTTGACCATGCCGGCGGCGGAACATTTTTGTACGCGTTGCGGTACCAGTACCACTGGTGTTTGGGCAACCTGAAATAATCGACTACGCCCATGCAGCCAAAATGACCGGCAATGCTCCCGTGATCGAAACCACACCAGATAGCCTGCCCACTGCGCCATTCAAACTGTTCGTCCTGCAATTCGCCGTAGCCAGCGATATATTCTCCCGGACGATCTGCAATCGTCGATCCATATTCGCTCACAACGCTTGCCACTCCGGGGTTCATATATAGCCTGGCGCCATCGCCGTTATAACCTGCCACATCGCCCAGTTTATCGATTTCGCCTCGCTGGCAACCTCCAATGGCTGCAGCACGGGTTGAGTCGAGTTCGTGCGACAAAGCCACCAAATCTTTCAGGAACGACCTCACTTTGGGCATTGTTTCGGGAACCGAGAAGAACGGCTCGTTCGACATTGACCAAACGATAATCGAAGGATGGTTACGATGGATGCGGATCATCTCGGTAAGACTGGCCTTTACGCTTTCTTCAAACGGTTTTTCGTCTTTCTCGATGGTCGGATAAGCGCTGCACGACCAGTCTCCCTCGGGTTTAAAGCCTCCGATCCCCCAAAAACAGTTTTCAGACCAAAAAAGCATCCCAATCCGGTCGCAGGCATCGGCAAACGCCGGGTCGTGCGAATAGTGTGAGCCGCGGATAAAATCAAACCCGGCATCTTTCATCTGTTGCACGTCGCGCATAAATCCGGCATTGGTAACGCCATCGCCCCATCCTGCATGGTCCTGATGTACATTCGTACCTCTAAAATAGTAGTGCTTCCCGTTCAGGAAAAAGCCTTTGTCGGCAGCCCATTCCACCCAACGCATCCCAAAAGTTGTTTCGTAAGAATCAATTGGTTTGTTTCCTTCCATAATCGTAGTTACAGCTTTATACAGGGAAGGCGTTTGCGGCGTCCAGAGTTGAGGGTTGGCAATGGCTTTGCTGGTTTGATCAACGGTAATTGTTTTTCCAGGATCAACTGAAAACGGTGACACCACCGAGGCAACTTCACTTCCGAATGGATTGAGAATAACGGTTTTCAGGGTGCCCTTCGACTGTTTACTCCCATCGTTGGCAATTTCGGTTTTCACATTCACTTTGCCCGATGCTTCCGATAATCCGGGAGTGGTTACAAACGTTCCGTACCAGGCAACATGTACGGGAGCGGTTTCAACCAGCCACACATCGCGGTAAATACCGCCGCTAAAAACATGTTCGCCTGCGCGGGGCGCCAGTTGGGCATCCCAAATATTGTTGACACGAATTGCAATCAGGTTGTTCCCTTTATGCAATTCTTTGGTAATGTCGATTGAAAATCCGTTGTATCCTCCGCGGTGAGTACCGGCAAGTGTGCCATTTACAAACACTTCGGCTACCTGAAACACGCCTTCAAACTCAAGAAAGGACCGACTGTCGCCGATCTCTTTCTCCACTGCAAGGTTTTTTCGGTACCAACCATAGCCAGAATAAAACTCAGCAGAAAGGAAATAGGGCAAACTGAACGAGTGTGGCAAACCAACGTTCTGCCATGTATTATCGGCAAAACCAGGTTTTTCGGCTCCCTTGAAATCGCCAAGCTGGAACTTCCATTCGCGGTTCACGTTTCTTTTTTTTCGGACTGGTTCTTTGGCCTTTAAGGTTCCCGAATTGCTGACTATTACCAAGACTAATATAACAAATGTGATAATTCGATTTTTGAATGAATTCATTGTCTGGCACATTATTTTTCAAACATTTGAGCAGTTAACTGTTTTGATTGATTTTTTGCAAGATCAGTAATTTCAATGGTTTTGCCTTTATACATTACAGTGGCCGGAACTCCGTTTCTGGAATAAATTTTTGCGGTTACCAATTGTCCATCTTTCCATTTAATATCCACCACAAAACCGCCGCGGGCAACCAGTCCTTTCACTTCGCCGTTTTTCCATATCGAAGGCAAAGCAGGCAATAAATTGATGTATCCCAGGTGGCTTTGCAGCAACATCTCGGTAATACCTGCCGTACCACCAAAATTCCCATCGATCTGGAAAGGTGGATGGGCACAAAATAAATTAGTATAAGTTCCGCCTGCGTCCGACATGTTTATGTCGCCCTTGTCGGTTGAGCGTAACAAGTTCAGCAATAATCTGTATGCCCGGTCTCCATCTTTCAGGCGTGCCCAGAAATTCACTTTCCAGGCCAGAGACCAGCCAGTTCCGTTGTCGGTACGAGCTTCCAGACTTTTGCGGACTGCAGCAGCCAGTTCAGGATTTTTTACTGGATCAATTTGAGTTCCAGGGTGTAGCATGTATAGATGAGAAACATGTCGGTGCGTTGGTTCTGACTCCTTAAATTCCTTGCTCCACTCCATCAGGCGCCCGTCGGTGCCAATTCGCGGCTGAGCAAGGTTTGCCAGGGCTGTCTTTATTTTTTCAAGCTGCGGATTGCTGTCTTTCACAATTCCGGCGGCAGCCAGTACATTGGTAAAAAGCTCGTGAATAATTTCCTGATCGTGCGACGGTCCCATTGTCATTGAGCATCGCGAACCGTCGGGCGCAATAAATTTATTTTCAGGAGAAGTAGACGGTCCTGAAACCAGCTTTCCGGTTTGAGGGTCTTTTACCAGCCAGTCGAGGTAGAATTCGGCAGCTTTCAGCATTACCGGGTAAACCCGTTCGAGGTATTTCCGGTCGAGGGTAAAGGTGTAGTGGTCCCACAAATGGCGGCAAATCCATCCCGACCCGGCCACATACATTCCCCAGCCAACGCCTTCACCCGGCGAGGTGTAACCCCACACATTGGTAATGGTTTCAGAACACCATCCATTGGCCCCATATTGTACTTTGGCCGTCAGTTCTCCCGGTTTTTCAATCGACTCAATCAACTCGCTGAACGGAGAAAAGCATTCGGAGAGATTCGTCATATCCGATGGCCAGTAATTCATTTGAACATTGATGTTGGTATGGTAATCGCAATTCCAGGCGGTTTGAATCTTGTTGGCCCAGATGCCCTGCAGGTTAGCAGGCAGTGATCCTTCGCGCGACGAAGAAATCAGTAAATAGCGGCCATACTGAAAATATGTTTGCTGTAAAAAGAGATCGTCCGGATTCTTTGCTTGATTTTTTAAACGAATATCTGTTGGAATTGTATCTGTTTCTGCCCCAGCCAGGTTTAGGCTCACTTTGTTGAACAATGCAGAAAAATCATCGACATGGTTTTTCCGTAACACTGAATACGGTTTGGAAGCAACCGCCGACAGTTGATTCATACTTTTCGTTTTGGGATCGTCGCCAACAAAAGTTGGGTACTCCAGCTTATAGTTGGTTGCAGCCGTTAAAAGAAGAACAACATCGTCGGCTCCCTGAACAGTTACCAAACTGTCGGTGTAGCTAACATTTCCGGTGCTGGCCACGGCTTTTAAACGGGCGGCATATTGCATCCCATTGCCACCTTTCCCGTTCGGCAAAGTACCAAACATCATCAGGTTGTTTCCTTCGGCTTTGGTTGTAAAACGTTCGGGGCGATTGAGCGACGCGGTGAAACTGAGAGCCCCTTTTTTACTGGCCGACAAATGGATAACGATGGCCCGGTCGGGGTAGCTCACAAAAATTTCGCGCTTGTAGTTCGCTCCGTCCTGATCGTACGAAACGCGGGCAATACCCTGGTTCAAATCAAGCTCGCGGGTGTAATTGCTGTATGCCGAAGTTTTTCCGAAGTTGAGCCACAAGTCACCAAGGGTTTGAAAACAACCATAAGGTGCGTTTGCCCCGTTACCTGAACCTGACCCAACGCCCTTGCAAACCTGGGTTTTATTAGCCAGTTCGTCGGCTTCTTTGTATTTCCCTTCAAAAAGTAATTGCCGGATTTTCGCCAGTGACTTGATAGCTTCCGGATTGTTGTTATCGTTGGGGCTGCCCGACCACAAGGATTTCTCATTCAATTGGATGCGCTCCTTGTTCACATCGCCGTATACCATTGCGCCCAGAAACCCGTTGCCAACAGGCAAGGCTTTCAGCCATTCAGGGTCGTTACTCCAACCGTTCTGCTGATCGGGAATTGAGGCATTGGCCGGTTGTTTATACCATAGGCGGAGTTTGAGTATTTTACTATTTTCATTTCGTAAACCACAAGACACAAATGCAAATATTGTGAGCATTGAAACGAAGCAGACCAGGTTTCTCATTTTATTCATTTTTGATTTAGGTTATTTTCTTGTCCTATTCTCTTATTCAAAAGAACAGAAATTTAACGATTAAACAATGTAAGAAAAACGGGAGAGAAAATTCTCTCCCGTTTTCATTTTTAACCAATTAGTTATAATCAGGGTTTTGCACCAATGCTCCCTGACTCTTGTCAATTTCTTCCTGAGGCAATGGCCAGTGGTAGAATTTATCTTCCCACTTGTAGCCAATCATACCGTCCTTAACATTGTTTAGAACAGTACCTGCAATATGCCAGCGCTTAAGGTCGAAATAACGCAATCCTTCGAAAGCAAGTTCAATTCTTCGTTCATGCCTGATCCTTTCCCGCATTTGGTCTTTGGTCAAACCGGCAGGATATGAAGGCATACCGACGCGGGCTCTCAAGTCTGTCATTACCTGATAAACCGAAGCATCTGGCCCTGCAATTTCGTTCTGGGCTTCGGCATACATAAGTAATACTTCTGCCAGGCGGATAATTACAACATCCTGCTGGCTAAGCGTTGAATAGGTATAAGGTGTATTTTCCGGACAAAGGAATTTTTTAACCCCATAACCAGTCGGGCGACTATTGGATGGATGATAAACATTACCGCCACCCCAGTCAACGTAATCAACAAAAACAGTTTTGTTTAAACGTGGATCGCGGTTATTGAACGGGTTGGCTGTGTCAGTAAGCGGAGAAGTTCCCCAGGAAAGGCCATCGGAACATTCAAAAGCATCAACAAAACTTCTCAATGGGCTCACAAAAATCCAATCCCCACAAATCAAGTCGATTCCGTATGCCGGCACATTATCCGGGGCCAGGTAGTTCACCGAAAAAATGATTTCCTTGTTGCCAGCCTGTCCTTTATCCTGAAACACATTTTCGAAAACAGGGCTCAAAGCATATTGCGGCATTATTTCCTGACACAGGTTCTTAACTTGACCCAACAATCCGGCATCTGGAGTACCGGTCGAACCATAAGCCTGGTAAATTAATACTCTGGCTTTCAGTGCCTGTGCTGTCGTTTTTGCAGCATGACCTGAATTTGAATAATAAGGCACGGTCTTCAGGTTAGCAATGGCAAAGTCCAGATCAGAAATAATCTGTGCATAAATTTTGTCGGATGTTACTTTAGGTTGTAACTGATTTTCAAGAGTTAATGGTTCGGTTACCAATGGAACATCTCCATAAGCGCAATACAACTGGAAATAGTAGTAAGCCCTTAAAAACTTAACTTCACCCTCAGCAGCTTTCTTTTCTGCATCAGTCATATCGGTACCCGTGTAGGCACTGAGTTGTTTCAGGAAAATATTTATCCTTGCGATTGCCTGGTAACTAAGCGAATATACCAATGAGACATATCCTCCCGTTGTTGGACTAATATCACCAGTCACAATACTTTTGGTATTGAAATAATTGTGCTGCCCATAACTATTATCAGTAAGGTTGTCCCAATTCGACATGTGGTAAGCAAAAACTCCTCCGGGAGGGTTGTCCCATGATGCACCTGTTGTGTTCAATCCGTAAATGGCGGTGAGCGCCATATTAAAATCACTCTTTGTTTTCCAGAACGTACTGGAAGAAATTTGATCTAAAGGCTGCTTGTCGAGATAATCCGAGCATCCACCTATGATGAAGATGGATAAAACTATTAGTAATATTTTATATCGTTTCATGATTCAATCATTTAAAATTTAACATTCACACCAAAAGAGAAAATCTTATTTTGCGGATAGTTCACAGCAGATCCACTGCCTCCACGTTCCGGATCAAGACCCGGATATTTAGTAAAGGTAACCAGGTTGTCTCCTGAGAAATAAATTCTTATCTGGTCGAGCCCGATCTGTTGGGTAGTTTTCTTCGGCAAAGTATAACCAAATGTTAAATTCTTTAACCTCATGTATGAGCCGTTCTGCAAATACCAGGAAGATGTTCTGCTAATACTCTGGGGTGCTCCCCATCCCCAATAGATTCGGGGCATAGTAGTTGATGGATTCGTTTCAGTCCAGCGATTCCTCCAGTTGGTAGTAGGCGGCGTTCCCTGTACAAATGGAATTGTACCCCACCCATCAACATAGTACTTCACCTTGTAAACGCCCTGGAACTGGGCCGATAAATCGAATCCTTTCCAATTGGCTGAAAGGTTGAATGAATAATTTAAGGCCGGATACCGTCCCTTGATAATAACCCTGTCGTCATCGTTGATTTTACCATCGCCATTTGCATCCCTGAATTTCAGGTCGCCTGGAACAGTAGCATCATTATACTGTTTGGGTGAACTGGCGATTTCCTGGGTGCTCTGGAAAATGCCAATTTGTTCAATCATATAGAAGGCATCCCATTCTTCGCCTTCCTGTCGTAAATTATACCCGCTGATCTGTTTGGCCCCAAACTTAACCAGCTTGTTTTTGTAATGATCGATATTAAATCCGGCGCTGTAGTTTAAACCGGTAAAATAGCCCGATTTTACATTGTTCTGGTAATTAACCGACAGCTCGAACCCTTTATTTTTCATTGTTCCGTTGTTAATAGTCGGCGGAAGTAACCCAACTACCCCCGTAACCTGCGTGTCCCATAAAATGTCAGCAGTTGTTTTCTGATACCAGTCGAAGTTGATGTTCAGGCCTTGGAATGCTGTTAAGTCGAACCCAAAGTCGAGTACCTTGGTTGTTTCCCACATGATGTTTTCATAGTTTAGGGCAGTTTGGGCAACTCCGGAAGACAATGTCGCGTTGTCAAACGAATAATTGCTGGTTAAAGAAAGCATCGCCTGGTAAGGGTATAATCCGATGTTCTGGTTTCCAAGTTCACCATACGATCCGCGCAGTTTAAGATTATTCAGCCAACTAAGGTCGAGGCTCTTCATAAAGTTTTCTTCGCTCAATCTCCACCCTGCTGAAAATGAAGGGAATCCTCCCCATCGTTTTGACGATATAAGCCTTGATGTACCATCATATCGAAAATTCGCCTCCATGAGGTAACGATCTTTAAAATTGTAATTTACACGTCCGAAGAACGATTGGATGGCCCATTGATTTTTACTCCCATTGGTCGACTGGACAGCCGGACTACCGGCATCAAGCTGGCGGAGTAAATCGCTTGGAAATACTTTTCTGTACCCTTTGAGGTATTCATACGTATTGTCCTCCATACTGTATCCGGCTTGAGCAAATACCTTGTGTTCTCCAAATGTTCTGTCGAAACTGAGGTAAGAATACAGGTTTTTATATAAATTCTGGCTATCCTGAACCACTAACCCCTGACCTCCGACATCCAAGTTAGTCATATATTCTCCAGTCCGATAATTATATAAAGGCACAACGGGCCTATAGTCATTAAATTTGCTAAAGTCCAGATTCATGGCAGCTTTAGTGTACCATTTGAAGTACTTTAAGAACTGAACCTCCATCCAACCCTGGCTTGAAATTGCATAATCGTCGGTGTGGGCAAAAACCTTGTTGCCAATAATGGCCATAGGGTTTTTATTGTTATATTCAAAATCATAAGCTTTGTAAGTCCATCGGCCACTGCCATCGGCAATTTGCGGCCCGTAGGTAGGAGGCTGAGCCATAGCTGCAAGGAAAGTGTCTCCTGCACCTTGGCGAGGGGCTTGGCGAACACCTTTTTTCAGGGCTATATTTCCGCCAAATTTAACATTATCATTAAGCATCGAGCTTAAATTCATGCGAACATTATATTTCTCATAATCAAAACTCTTCATAACCCCCTTTTGGTTGACATATCCCAGAGAAATATCATATTTCGTATTTTTGTTTCCCCCACTAAAACTCAAATTATGGGTCTGCGTAGGCGCCGGGCTGAATAGCAAATCCAACCAATCAGTATTTGGATACTGATTACGGTCAGTCGCATTCTTATAAGCATTAATCATATCCTGGGTATATAACGCATTGGTAAGCCCTGAATTTAGCCTGGCTTCGTTATATAATTCCATATACTCGGCAGAGTTGGTAATTAGTTTAAACATTTTAGTTGGAGTATGGATGCCATAGTTGCCACTGTATTCAATACACACCTTACCTTCTTTCCCCACTTTAGTAGTTACAAGAATAACGCCGTTTGCGGCGCGAGACCCATAGATTGAAGCGGATGCGGCATCTTTCAAAACAGAAATGCTTTCGATATTGCTTGGGTTCAAATCGGCCAGGTTACCCTGAACACCGTCGATAAGCACCAACGGGTTAGAACCTGCACTACTAAAAGTACCATTACCCCTGATCCGAATAGAAATATTTTCGTTTCCAGGTTCTCCTGAGTTTTGCGTGATCTGTACCCCCGATAAGTTTCCTTGTAACATTGATGCAGCGTTGGTTACCGGACGTTTTATCATTTCGTCGCCGCTGACTGTAGCGATGGCTCCAGTCAGGTTTACTTTCTTTTGCGTACCATAACCTACGGCCACAACCTCCTCCAAACCAATTGCTTCCTCGGTTAAAGTTGCATTGACAGTATTTTTCCCGGCCACTTGGATTTCCTGGGTTTTCATACCAACAAAAGAAAACACCAAAGTTGCCTCTGCTGGTACCTTTGGCAGAGTATAGGCGCCATTGATATCCGTAATAATACCGTTGGTAGTTCCTTTAATAACTACCGACACTCCAGGCAATGGAGATCCGGACGAGTCGGTCACCTTACCAGAAACCGACTTTTGCTGCTGTGTTGTTGCAGACTCAAGCGGAGTGATAATGATCTTTCGGTCGGTTACCTGAAAATCGACCTTCTGTCCTCGAAAAATATCGTGAAGCACCTCCGATATTTTTTCATTATCGACACTAATCGAAACCTTCCGATCGACATCAACCAGCTGATTGTTATAAATGAAAAAATATTCGGAACTGTTTTCAATTTTCAGAAGAACATCTTTAATCAGTACGTCCTTCATGTTTAAGCTTATCCGCTTTTCCTGCGAATAGCTTTGTCCGGCCATAAGGCTAAACGTGGTGATTAGTAAGATTAAGGCTGTTAGTTTCATAGCAAGAAATGCTTTTTTTAGGATATACCAATGCAGGTATTTCCCATTCATACTCTTTTTTTTCATAAATTTGAATGTTTTTAAGATTATTAGATCAATAAAACCCTGCGTGGCAGGAAATTGAACAGGGAAGTGGTACCAACACTTTCCTGTTTTTCATTTACACCATAGGCAAACCTTTTATTAAATTTTACTTTTTAAGATTATTCTTCTTTTGGTAATTGTATTATCTGCTTGTTTTACGGCAGGTTCAACTTCAAAGGTCATTTTCGATGTTAAGCTTAATACATTCAATACCTGCTCAACAGGTTCGTTAATAAATGTTCCGGTAAACTTGTAACTGTCAAGCTTTTTGTCTGAAATTACGACATCGATATTGTACCAGTTGGAGAGTTTTGTAACTACTGTTTGAATCGGATCGCCATAGAAAACAATGCGCCCGTTTATCCAAGCCGTGTACTTGTTTAGGTCTGCAGCATCATCCTTGACTAATGTTTTACTATTGGTATCGAGAATAGCAAGCTGGTTGGGGGCAAGTTTTAAAGTTTTATTATCCATCGTGTTCTGTAACTCAACACTTCCTTCGACCAATGCAACCGAAACCGATGAGTTATTCGCGTAAGCATCGACGCTGAATTTCGTCCCCAAAACCTTGATCTGAAGGTCATGGGCACTTACAATAAATGGCTGCGCCTTATTTTTTGATACCTCAAAATAGCCCTCGCCATCAAGCGTTACCTGACGTTGCTGTTGATCGGCAAAACTCTGCGGGAAAATGAGCTTACTACCAGAATTCAGGAAAACAATCGTACCGTCTGACAATGCTATTTTTGTCTGGGTTCCATAAGCAGCTTTTACTTCCTGGGACATGAGCTTGTTTGAAGTTGAAGTGGTGTTGCTGTGATTGAGATAACTGTAAACGCCCGAGAAAATAACGGACAGTACTACCACCGCAGCAGCCTGCATGAGTAAAGTGATCATCCGTTTTCGTCCCGAATAAATTCCGATCCCGGTATAAATATGTTTCTGCGCCGTTTTAATGTTAACCGATTCAGGTAATTTTAACGATCCCGATTTAATCCACAAGGCAAGCATGTCGTTATACTCCTGAGAATTTTCTGCTGTCGCTAACTTCCATTGTTCCAGCATAGATGATTCGTCTTCAGTGAGCCTGTCGGTCAACGACCGTGCTATTAGTTCGTATATTTCGTTGTTTACCGGATTCATAGTTTGAGTGCTTTTACAAACTTATAGACGAAACTGGTGATGATTAACCCTACATGACTTTTGAAGAAAAAGAGAAAAAATTATGGATTTGCAGAAAGAATTTTTTGGATATGGAGCTTAGACAACAAAGCCGAAAATAGAATAGAGGTTTTATTTCCAGGTTTTGGAGAAGAAAATGATGGTAAAAATTCTTTCAATTCAACTCTAAGAAGTTTAAGCGACCGGGCAATTAAAGCTTCAACCCCTTTTACTGATATTTGCATTTTTTGCGCGATCTCTTTATTCGAAAATCCATCTAAACGACTCATCTCCATAGCTATACGACAACGATCAGGCAGATTCATAATTGATTTTAAAAACTTCTCTTCAAATTCGTTGGCCAAAACCTGTTCTTCGGTTGTATTTCCAGTCTCTTCAAACCTCAGCTTGGCATACAATTTTGAACTTGATTTTTCTTTTCTAAGAAAATCGACACATTGATTCCTAACCATAATCACCATATAAGAAAATAAGTTTGTTGCATTTTCAATCGATTCTCTTCTTTCCCAAAGTTTAATGAAAACATCCTGGACAATGTTTTCAGCAATTGTTTGTTCTTTTACAATTGAATACGAAAATTGGCTAAGCGGTTTATAGTATTCCCTAAAAATAAAATCGAAGGCCCTTTCATTTCCTTTCTTAAGTTCTTCGAGAACAAACCTAATATTGGTCTTATCGTTAGCCTTGTCAATCATCTAGTTTTAAATTGTAGGTCTCAAATATATCATTTTATTGGCTTTTCAATCACATCCCCTAAAAGCTAAAAGCCCCTTTACCTGAATTGATAAAGGGGAAACTTTTATATTTAAGACTTAGAGTAACAATTATTTTATCGACAATATTTTTAATGATGGCTTAATAGAAATACAAATAGTTATAAAATAAAAAGGACAAGTACAGGATTAATTTAACAAAAGCTAAGCTACACATAATTCTAAACTTAATAAGCAATTCGTCTCAACACAACATCACCAGCAGACCTTGCCATATTCGCTCTAATTTTTAAATAAAGAATCGTTGGAAACTCATCCAATGTCTGCTGTGAGCGGGTAATTCGAAATCCATTGCTCCCATCCATCATACGAATAGATTCTGGAGCTTCTCTTCCATACATCTCAAGCTTCCAATCAGAAAACTCAAGATTAGATGGCGCTTTATTTTCAAAATCCCGAACCAGGGACTCAAAATATATTTCGTATTCGCCAATAGCGTTCATGTAAGGAGTAAGCTCAAATTTTACATTCTGCCATTCCCTAGTGAATGTGTCGGCCTGCCAGTTTCCTATTGCAACTGCCGACTCGTTTGATTCTTTTTCATCCACATCCGACCGGATATAATACACTGCAAAGTTTTTGATTTGAGGCATCAATTTATATTTCAAAAACCTTACTTTCATTTTATTGAATTCACCTGTTGTAAAATAATCAATTTTTTTATTGCCTATAGAACTTCCTTCACTGAGTTTTTCCCATTTCCCATCGTTTAAACCTTCTACTACATATTCCAGTACTCGTTGACCATTGGTTAGTTCTTCCTGAAGAATAACATGATTAATTTTTGTCGGCTTTGAAAACTCAATTTCAAGGACATCTCCCTGTCCAGTCATTTTTTTTATTGGCTTTGAAAAACGGGTTTTTATTTCTTCACCTAATTGTTGGTATACAGTAACGTGCGAAGCCGGAATTAATCCTGTTGTATCAGGCGTGGAATTCAATAACAATACTCCTCCTCGTCCAACAGATTTGTAATAAATCGTCATTAATTGAGGAAGCGTAAGCAATAAACGGTCAGTTCCAGACGCCCAAAACCATTTATGACCCCCATTTTTCAGCAACGGAACATCAACTTCAACCGGGGCATAGGCATCACCCGATACATCGGAATGCAGAGCTGTTGCACCACCGCTTTTAAGATCAATCTTTTTGAGTGTATACCAGTTGGGATAAGGGGCAAAACCATCTTCGTTTCCTACCCAACGAATGGTGGCTGATTTTCCTTGAAAAATAACAGCATCAGCTGCATATTTAGCAATAATATCGGATATAGGAACCACACAGTTGCCATCGAACCAAATCTCGCGAATGGTACCGTATCGGTTTAATATTTCAGTAAGTTGTTTGCGGTAAACCTGATTGTACGCGTCCTGTTTTGTGGTATCCTTTGTTTTTCCCCCACTTCCTATTCCAGCACCCCACTGCTCGTCGCCAGGATATACATATACACCCAAATCGAGGCCATACTTTTGGCACGACTTCGATAATTCGGCAAGAACATCTCCTTTGCCATTTTTCCAGGAGGTCTCTTTTATTCCATAGTTCGAAGTTTCTGTCTGCCACCAACAAAATCCGCCAGTGTGTTTAGCCACAAACAAAATAAGCTTTGCTCCCCACAACTTTGCCACCCGGCACCATTGGTCGGTATTTAGCTGAACCGGATTTATTTTACTTAGCGGGTATGAGTGATTATCATACTCGCGGCCTTGCCATGTACAAGGATCGAGGCAAATAAACATCGTCTGCTCGTATTCCTGCCACCTTAACTGAGCTGGGTTGGGGATAAGAATTCCTTCGCCTGAAGACTGACTGAAAAGCGCTAGCGGGCATATTAAATAAAGCAGGAATATCTTGTAGTTAATCTTTATGTCCATGAATATGTATTTGTTGTATTGAATGGATTTTAAATATTCTAGGATGTTGGCGTTGTTCACATACATAAGACTCAACAAGGCATAGGATTACTGCTGATTCGTATAATAACAGGCCAATGATTTGATTTCCGGAACTCCAGCTTGTCCGGTTATGTCGAGTTTTATCTTAGAATAAGTTTCGGACGGAAAAGTTTCAATTCGTTTATGGCCTATACTTTCACCTTTTTTTATTGTTACCCATTGGTTATCTTTCATTCCCAAAAGTTTATATTTTCTGACCCGTTCGCCCGACCGAATATCTTCGGAAATAACAACACAATCAACTTTCTGTGGATTATTAAAATTCAGAATTAGTGAATTTCCCTCTCCATGTGTTTCTCCTATCTTGACCGAAAAACGCTTTTTTACAGCTTCACCAAATTCGGCCAGACGTTTTACATCAGCGTCCGGAACAAGCCCTCTTTTATCGACAACCATCCCAATCAACATGTTGGTATTTCTTCCAGTACTTTTATCATACTTGTCCATGAGCTGTGCAACGCTGAATATTTTCTGGTCTTCTCCTTCTTTCCAAAACCAACCGCCCTGGAAGGATGAATTTAACCTCAAAGGAAAATCAGATTCGCCAGGACACCAGAATTTACCTTCCGGATTTCCATTCAGTCCTTGAATTTCAACAACACCCGAAGCCGATGTGGTGGAGTCGGCTGTTGCCCAACAGGGATAAGGAGCTACACCTTCTTCGTTGCCAACCCAGCGAATGTTGTTCTCGTAACCAAACGGACCTTGGAATGCAATAGCGTCGGGTTGATATTTTTTCAAAAGCGAGAGCACATCAAAACCACCTTTCTCGGGAGGAAGTACACCTCCATCGAACCAGATTTCGGCTAGTTTGCCATAACCTGACCATAACTCGGTTAGCTGTGTTTTCACAATCTCGTTATATCTTTTCTGTTCGACCTGGTTCCCCGAAACCACTTTCCCTGGATTATCCACCTTTAGATAACCATTGGCAGTAGTACTTGCATAGATGCCTGGCTTCAGGCCATATTTGTTGCACGAGTTAATAAAATCGCGAACAATATCTCCTTGCCCATTCCTCCACGGGGTATTTTTAACGCTGTAGTTGTGTGCCTTGGTTGGCCATAAGCTAAACCCGGTGCAATGTTTTGCCACAAGAACTGCATATTTTGCACCAGCCGATTTAGCTGCTTTAATCCACTGATCGGTATTCAATTCCAACGGGTTAAAAATCTCAAGCGAAGGATGATAATTCCAATTGGCTCTAAAATTATATGATGGCTCAAACACCACAAGATCAAAATGAATAAGGACTCCCATTTCATCATCAGCCCATTCAAGCTGTGCCTTTGAGGGAATTTTCAGATTAGATTGCTGTGCAGAAGCACACATTACAATGATTAATAGAGTTGCAAAACTTAATATAATATTTTTTTTCATTGATATAAATATTTTTGTTTATAATCTAAATAGTTAGCGCATTAGTATTTATTTTTATTGAATACTCCAACAAATGAAATTACCAAGAGGAAATGTGCGAAGCGAATAGCCATTTATACACTTTCGATCTGTATAAATTTTCCATATAGGTCTATTTCATTGATATAAATTTTTGATTTGATACAGTCACTTTCCAATACAAAATATAAACCTTACAAAATATTGATTTTCCTGTTATTAATCCGAGTTTCTGTAATACTGTAATTGTTTTTCTTCGCTGATCTTCAGTTTCATTATAATCAGCCTTCTTCTACAAAACCCGATTTGACTATATTCAAAATTCTCAATGAATCAGGACAATTCAATAAAATAAGGTTGTCCAATAAATTTATTTTTGAGCAAGATCATAAACTATAAACGAACAATTATTCTGAAAAACGAGATAGTGTATTCCTTTAATATTTTTCTGGCCTAACTTTATAAATTTACAGGACAACCATTGGGTTTGGGTTAGTTCCATCCCGGATTTTGAGTTAACTGAGGGTTCAAAACCAACTCATTGAGCGGTAGCGGATATAAATAAAGTTTATCATTCCAGGTTCTTGTTTTTCCCGGGTAAAGGACTCTGTAATCAGAGGTAGAAGGATCACGTGCTCCCAGATATGTTTTCACACTGGTAAGCAACTTGCCGGCCTTCCAGCGTCTGAGATCGTCGAACCGAAATCCTTCAGCAGCAAGTTCCACCCTACGTTCTCTTCTGATTTCATTGATCAAAGGACTTACAGAAACTTCCCAATTGGGCCAGTTCGTATCAACAAATGCTACATTAACATTCACATGAGGCATTCCAACCCTATCTCTCAGAAGATTAATCGACTGATCCAACACAACCTGAGTGGCCTCACCAAGCTCTGCCTTTGCCTCAGCATATATAAGAAGTACTTCACCGTAGCGGAAAATAAAATCATCAAGAATACATCGCTGATACTCAAAATCTCTCTGTGTAGGAGAGAAAAATTTAATTATACGGTAACCAGTATAACACATTCCATTATCAAACTGGGGAACATTTTGATACTGATACTCTCCAGAAGCAGTAACATGATATGGACGAGCTTGAGTATAAATGGTTTGTTGCATTCGGGGATCTCTATTAATAAATTCGTCGGCAAAAACAGCGTCTCCCTTATACAATGGACTTATAGAAATTGGTTTTCCATCTTTACAAAGATAAGTTTGTGCAAAATCTTTGGTAAAGCCGCTTCCTGCTTCTCCCAATTGCCGAACCCTGTTGTGCATTTTTTTATCTTCAATAAAGCGCTGAATCATAATCCCCTCAGAATTTCCCACCAAATCATTCTGGATGAATAGATTGTAAAAATCATTGATCGTATCACCAGTAGAATATAACGAGAACTTCTTGGAATTGATAATTTCCAAAGCAGCACTGGCAGCTTCATGCAGCATTTTCTCATGGTCTCCCAAATTATGGTACTTCCTAAAAGTTCCTTCGAATAAACAAGCTCTTGCTTTAAAAGCAAGGGCAGCATATTTGGTCAAGCGATTATTACTATCGGATTCGGGTAAATTTGCAATTGCAATGTTTAAATTTGAAATCACTGAATCCATAACTAATTTTCGTGAATCACGCGGTGCAGTCAATTCTTCCGAATCGGTTTGTAAATCAGAACTTAACCATGGAACATCGCCAAATTGTTTTACTTTTTCGTGATAATAATATGCTTTAAAAAATTTAATTTCAGCAACATACTTTTTTATTTCAGTAACATCACCCTTTACTTTTGAATACCTGTTCAGAAAATAATTGCAACTTCTGATACCGCCCCAGTCACTTTTAGCCCATCCACCTCCACTTGAGGGAATTACATATTCATTCCAAGTAAAACTATTGATTGAGGCAGGAGCCTGATTATCGCTCATATTATCTGTAGTCCAAGAATCAATCCTGCTCAGAATAGGATAAAACTGATTGGCATAAGTTTTCAAGTCCTCCGGCGTTTGCCAATAATTTGCATCATTTATTTTATCTAACGGATACCGATCCATAAAATCGTCGTTACAAGCCATGAATGTAACTACCGCTAAAGCCATTATTGAGATTATTTTTTTCATATTCTATATTCTTTACCAAATGTTATAAAAACTAAAGCGTAATATTCATTCCCAGAGAGAAAGATCGTGTAAACGGATATGTTTGAGTCGAAGAAACTTCAGGATCAAAAATATCCAGCATTTTAGAATGTTCCCATAAATTATTTCCAGAGAAATAGACACGGAAATTTTCAATTCCAATCTTTCTGACTATCTGCTTAGGAATGGTATACCCCATAGTTAACTCTTTTAGCCGAATATATGCTGCATTCTGAAGGAATCGGGTTTGAGTCTGAGTAACTTCACTGGCATTCCCAATCCGAGGCCTTGGAAAATAGGCATTGGTATTTTGGGGAGACCAGTAATCAGCATTAATTCTTTGAGGTACAGACCATTCACTACCGTAGTGGGCCAAAAAGAAAGTATTACCTTCACTTACATCACGTTTACCAACACCCTGGCAAAATACTACTAAGTCGAATCCTTTCCATTCAGCATTTAATTTTATTCCATAGCTATAGCGAGGTGTGCTGTTTCCAATAATTTTTAGATCACCATGGTCGGATAATGTTTGGCTCCCGCGGGTAATTTTTTTATCATTGTCCAAATCTTTAAATTTAATATCTCCGGCTAAAAATTTATGCCCCGAAATTTGAGACTGATCGAGTTGCGTAGCTTCCTGATCAGATTGGAAAAGACCATCAGTCACGAACCCCCAAATTTCTCCGATCTTTTTTCCAACATAGTAATCTGAAATAATGCCATTCGGATTATCGTATCTGGTAATTTCAGACTGGGCATCGGCCAATATAACTGTTACTCCGTATTTAAAACCATTGTTCAATTTATCGTTATATGAGAAGGTCGCTTCAAAACCAGTAGTTTTCATATCTGCAGCATTCGATTGTGGTTCTGATGTTCCAAGGATAGAAGGCAACGACTTGGATTTGGTAAGCATATCTTTAGTATCGCGACGATATAAGTCAAATGTCCCTTGAAGTTTTGAATCAAATAAGGATATATCGAGTCCAAAATTGTATTGAGTCACTTTTTCCCAAGTCAATGATGGACTAACAAGTCCAGGAGCAGTGACAGACATTGGTTTCTCCCCTCCCAAAAGATAATCTACTTCGCTTGTTCCGTAAGTAGCTATATACGGATAATATGCATTGACCGCCTGATTCCCTAGATTTCCGTATGAAGCTCTTAATTTAAAATCATTTACAGTATGTTTCAGAGACTCAAAAAAAGACTCGCTCGATATGCGCCAGCCCAAAGATGCAGATGGAAAGAATTCAAAACGGTCATTTTTAGGAAAACGAGAAGATCCATCGTACCTTCCATTAAACTCAAACAAATATTTATCATTGAAAGTATAATTTAACCTTGCAAATGCACCCCGTATAGCATATTCTGATCCTGAATCATACGCATATCGATCACCCGAAGCAAGGTTCATATAAGGGATATCGTTACTTATAAGCTTTTGCCGTTGTGCCTGGAACCAGCTATTGATACCAAGCTCCTGATTAAATCCGATCATCGCCTTGAAGTAATGAATGTTATTAAATTTCTTTTCGTATTCGGCGTAGGCATTAAATGAAGTATATTTATTGTTAGTATTGCTTCTCGTAACCGCATTAGGAGTAGTATGAGGAAATAACACTGCCGGGCCATTTGCATCGTAATCCCAGTATTGCTTCATATAAATTAAATACACATTGTTATACGAGTTGTATGTGTAATCTACATTTATTGTCAACGATTTTACAGGAGTAAGTTTCATAGACCCGGTTAGCCATATATCAGATACTTTTTCTTGCTGATAACCACCTTGTTTAATAAATGCTATCATATTTGTAAAATACCCATTCCCTGAATATCCGGCATAATGGCCGTCTGGTTGATAAACAGGCATAAGAGGTCTTGAGTCACCAGCAATGTACATATTATCAGAACTAAAGCTTCCCCATTTATTTTGAGGATTTTTCTTATTATTAAAGCTATTCACAGATGCTTTCACACTTAAATTGAGCCAATTGTTTACTTTATAACTCAGGTTTTGCATGAAATTATAACGATCATAATTTTCGTCGCCTGGTTTGGATATTCCTTTCTGGTTAAAATACCCGAAAGATGTGTAGTACGAAATTTTTTCGTTTCCCCCATTAACACTTGCATTGTATTGCTGCATAGGATAATAGTCCTTTAACAGCTCTTTAGTCCAATCGGTATTTCCGCAATACCTATAAAAGTTGGTAGCATCGGATGAATGATGAAAAACAGGCAGGTTATTTTTGGGGTCATTGTAGTAAGCCATAACATGTTGCATTGTTTCGTCATCGAAATAATTACGCCCGTTGCTGTTGGTAAAGCCCTCGTTCATCCAGCTTGTATATTCAATGGAATTCATGTACTTAGGCACAACTGTTGGTTTATTTAACGAATAATTCGACGAAAATGAGATTACCGGTTTATCGCTTTTAATACCGCTTTTAGTTGAAATCAGTACTACGCCATAAGCTGCACGGGCACCGTATATAGCAGCCGAAGCAGCATCTTTTAGTACCGAAATGCTTTTTACGTCCTGCGGATTTATCAAATTAGGATTCATTTGGACTCCATCAACCAAAACCAAAGGATCGCCTCCGTTAATTGAGGTAGTACCTCTTATGTTAAAACTAACACCACTTCCAGGAGCCCCGCTGTTTGACGAAACGTTCAGGTTAGCAACGGCACCTTGCAAGCCTTGTCCCAAGTTAGTTATCGGACGGCTTTCAAGCACTTTCGAATCGACTTGGCTAATAGCACCAGTTAAATTTACTTTTTTCTGCGTGCCATATCCAACAGCCACAACCTCCTCAATACCAATTGATTCATCAATAAGCTGAACACTTATTATTGACTTTTCACCAACACCTACTTCCTGCATTTTCATCCCAACAAACGAGAACTGCAATGTAGCGTTTGCCGGTACATTCAATAGTTTATAATTTCCATCAACATCGGTTATTGTTCCAACGGTTGTACCTTTTATCACAACCGAAACACCAGGAAGCAAACTTCCTGAAGAATCAGTCACCTTCCCAGATACTGATTTTTGCTGCTGAGAACCATTGGATTCTTTGCCCAAATTCCTCATTTGTTGCCCCGACGGATTGATCAAAATCAGATTGTTTTCAGTAATGGAGTAACTTACGCCATCTTTTTCAAACAACATCTTCAAGATGTTTTCAACCAATTCGTCCTTAACCTTAATGCTAACTTTCTCGTCAAGATTAACTTTTTCGTTCTCATAAATAAACCTGTATTCCGACTGGGCTTCAATCTTTTGCAGAACTTCCTTAATTGAAGATTCTTTTGCTTCAATGGTTAACTTCTTACTCTGGGAATACACACTAGCTGTTACTTGTAATGTAAACAAAAGGATCAAGAAGGCCGTTAGTTTCATAACCAACAAGAGTTTTTTTGGAATAGGACTGGTGTCCTTCCCGGATTCATAATTTTTTTTCATAGTTTTGTAATGCAATTAGTTAATTACTTGGATTGAGTGTTCGTAGCGCGCAATCCGATTATCTAAAACACAGACGGGAGATGCGCTAACATCTTCCGTTTTTTTTATTATTTCTCCTTTATTGTTATCTCCTTTCCATCTAATTCATAAGATATAGCACTTAACTGACAAAGTGCATTCAGCACATCCAGTACGGTCTGCTCTTTTAATACTCCCGTGTAGTGAATCTTTTCTCCCAGTTTCACACCACTAAGTGTAATCTGTACATCGTACCATCGTTCGAGGTACTTGCACACGTCGGTTAACGACATGTTTTCCATGTACAATTTGTTCTGCATCCAGCTTGTAGTGTGCGATATTTCACCTTTAGCAAACAAAATTTCGTTCGAGTTTTTATCCAAAACAGCCATTTCGCCTGGTTCCAGAACTAAAGTAGATGACCCAGCCTTACTTAATTCTACCTTGCCCTCAAAAAGTGAAGTTTGAGCAGTACGATCATCAGGATAAGTACTTAAATTGAATTTTGTTCCCAAAACTTTCACTTTTAACCCATCTAAAGTCAGAATTTCAAAAGGCTTTTTACTTTTAGCCACCTCAAAAAAAGCTTCTCCGCTAAAATCAACTTTTCGGGTTTGGCTAACTTTATCGTAATGGTATTTGATATTTGAACCAGCATTAAGTTTTACCACCGATCCATCCGGCAGTACAACTTCAGAACGACTTCCGTATGTCGTGGTCATCGACATTGTTGCTCCGGTAGTAGAAAACATATCAGTAAAAAAATTAAGACTTAAGAAAATAAGGAGGGTAGCTGCCATTCCAGAGATTACAAGACCAATATTTCTAATAGCTCGGATGCGTAAGTTTTTATGTTCTATTTCTGAATTTACCTTACACCAAGCCTGGTCGGTATCGAATTTTGTGATAACAGGTACATCAGCCGAAGCGTTCCATATCTTTTGATATTTATTTAATTCACTTTGATTTTCAGGGGCAGACTCGACCCAATCGGTTAAACTACTGTTGGTTTGCCGACATCCACTCTCTTGCGCTAAATAATCGACAATATGTTCTCCATTTGGAAATTTTTCCTCCATGATGTGCTCATTTTCTCAATTGACACATCAAAATGGGAAAGGTCCTATCTGAGGAAAAGTTTTTTTGAAAAAAGTCTCGGTGATCGGTCACAGTTTACAGGCAGAAGCATCCGTCTCCGTTTTCCTTTTTCCGTTCTCCAAGCCCTTTGCTCCATGCACTCACCGCTCAAAAGCATCGTTCAATTCGAGGCAAGCCTTCAAAAACTGGAGCGATTTCCAGATTTGGTTTTTAATTGTCTTCACCGAAATGCCCAATTGGTCAGATATTTCCTGTTGTTTCAACCCATCGAACCGACTTTTCATAAATACGTCCTTACTTCGGGCGGGTAATTGTTCGATACATTTATAAAGAGTAACGCTGAATTCAACCTGTTCTATCAGGTTTTCGTCAACCGCTTCTTCCTGAAAAGGAATATTTTCAATCGTTTTTTTGCGGCTATTTTCAGCACGGATATAATTCAGCGCCGAATTTCGTGAAGACTGATACAAATAACCCGAAATGTTATCTTTAATTTCAAGTTTTGCCCTGTTCATCCAAAGCCTAACAAACAGATCCTGAACAATGTCTTCGGACGCTGTATAGCTCTGCGTCAGTTTAAAAACAAAGAGACAAAGCCGATTGTAATAGCGAATAAAGAGCTGATTATAACTTGAATAATCATCGTGCTTTATGCCAGCGATCAAAACATGGTCAGCAATTTCCATTCCTGAAGTTCAAGGGTTGATTTATACACTCAAAGCAACAGATAAATTTTGGATTAACAATTCGATGCCATTGGTATACTTACAGGTTTCACCTTTGGGTGAAACCTGTAACAAACTATTCAAACTCCAGCCCACCAAAAAATTCGGGCATGTGAAAGGCTGGTTTTTCAGTATCAATTTTAGTCCACGATACAAAGTGAGGAACGCTTAGTTCATCGCCACATTTATAAAAATTTCCGCGCATTTTCTTGCCTTTCACCGGCTTTAACTGGTGTTTAAAAAATACATTCCAGGGTATTGCTACAGTAATTTTCCATTGAGTTTGCTCTTTCTTTTCGCAAAAAGTAGAACTCCCAAGTGTTGAAACCCTGCGAATGGAATTGATTATTTCATCAGTACCATGAATAGTTGGATCGCCTTTTTTGCGGAACCCCAGCAATGCTGTACCTATACAATTCATTTCCAGATTGTAATAAACATCGTTCCTGTCAGGCGACAGGAAAAACTCAACGCAACTGTCGGTCCACACTTTACCATTATTTTCACCTTGCTCTGCTTTAACCGACTGTTCATTTACCTTGTACTGAAGAAACAATTCATCATCGTTATAAGCAATTTGCACAGTAACATCGGGCAAATACGGAAACTCTTCCCAATTAATCGTTTCAAGCTTTAACGGGGTAATTTCAGAGTCGAGCGATTCCGAGACTAATTCGAGAGGAGGATTAGAAAATCCTTCGAGTATTTGATGAACTTTCATTATCTTTTGTATTGGATCAGTTGTTTGATTTTTCTTTTGGAAATTGGTCGAAGTGGTTAGTTGATTAAGACAACTTAGCAGCATCACGCACAATAGCACACATTTCATTGTATTGTTCCTCCATGCTGGTCAGCAATTTATATTGTGCCAGGGTTCGTTGGTAATTGTGTTCCGGGTTTTTAATTTTGTAGTAATTGTCGCCATCGATGTAGTCCATCAGAAAGCGTAAAACCTGTTCGTAAGTAATGTATTTAGCCGAGAAAGCGAGGTATTCCAATTCTCTTTTGGTAAGAAAACTGATTGCCTGCGACAAATATCCTTGGGTAAACCCTTTGAAGATAGCCAGATCGCACGAAACGGCATCAAGGTTTTCATCGTCTTCGGTTCCGGTGTTGGTGTACGATCGCATGGCATCGCCATAATCGTTCAGACAGGTACTATTCAGAACCGTATCCAGGTCAATCACACACAACACTTCTCCATTTTTGTCGAAAAGAATGTTATTGATCTTGGTGTCGTTGTGCGTTACTCGGGTAGGTATTTCTCCTGATTCAACCAGTTTCCAGAAGTCGAGCATTTCGTTGCGACGGCTTTCAATCCATTCAATTTCTTCTTTCAGTTTGGCTTTCCGGCCAACCGGGTCTTTTGCCAAAACAGCATCCCATTGGTTAAAACGGTAGCGGATGTTATGAAATCCCGGCAAAATATCAGTCAGCGGTTCTTTCAAATCAGAAACCATCGACTGGAACAAACCAATTCCTTTTCCTCCCTGGTAAGCAAGTTCAGGAGTTTTTGCAGCCTGGTATGTAATAGTATCATTAATAAACACGCAAACAGCCCAGTATTCGCCTTCTTCATCCAGAAAATACAATTTACCGTCGGTTGCCTGGATGATAGTCATGGCCTGACGTGCCGGATCGCCATTTTGAGCAACTACTTTTTTACGGATGTGGGCACAAACCTTTTCTATATTTTCCATCATCGCGGGAACATTGGTAAATATGCGCTTATTCTTCCGCTGTAACAAATAATTAGGAGTTTGACCGCCAACTGTTTGAATGATAAAAGTATCGTTAATAAATCCTTCTCCCATCGGGCTTACTTTCTCAACAACTCCTTCGAGCTTAAATTGAGCAGCAATTTTGAGCAATTCCATCGTTATTAGGTTTTATATTTAGTTTTGCCCAAAGATAAACTCCTTTTCAAAGTTTCGCTACGATCTCCCCAATTAAATTGCGTATTCCGGGACTCGTATTACGAGTTAATTGTTCTCCACGTAACCCAAATCCAGAAACTCGTAACCATTTACAAAACTGAGGCCGACCACTAATCCTTCCTCAATCGTATGGACAAATCGCTTTTTTCATGGAATAATTTCCGATTTTGCTTTTCAATAAACAAGCAACACTTTGACGACTTTGTATTTTTACTATTTTTGAGTCAGCCTAAATTTTACAGTAATAAATAAACTAAACCAGTTATGCTCAAAAAGATTGGGAATTTTTTCCGAAAACATCTAATCATCCTTTTATTCAGCTCATTTGTAATCGGAATACTGGTGGCAGTTTCGATAAACAAAACCATTGAATACACCTCAACCGACGAGTTTTGCGCCTCATGCCACGTTCATCCACATGTTTTTCCATCATGGAAATTATCAACTCACTACGATAATAAGGGCGGAATTCAGGTTCATTGTGTCGAATGTCACCTTCCACCCAAAGGGAAAGGCTACCTGATCGAAAAAGCAAAACTTGGACTGAAAGATGTTTACAGTTACCTGACCAAAGATTCGGCTGAATTTAACTGGGAGATGAAGTCTGAACTGGAACACGCCGTGAAGTATATCCCGAATGAAGCATGCAAGCATTGCCACCAGAACCTGTTCCCGAAAAATTTAGCTGACGCAGGCATTGCTGCCCACCTTTATTATGAAAATAATGAGAAGAAACTGGACTTACAATGTATCAGTTGCCACCTCGACGCCGGACATTATAACCCCAAATACAAACATGGCAAGATGACCGGCATACCGGGGCAAACCGACGGTGATGCCGACAGTTTGAAAACCATCTTTCAGCAACCAGCCAGCGTAACAACTTTTGCCGATTACACCGAGCAGATTCCCGGAACATCGGTATCCTTCAAGATGATAGCAATCAAAGGCGGCACATTCAGCATGGGCAGCCCCGAAAAAGAACCTTTCCACCAAGCCGACGAATCGCCAGTGCGCCAGGTAACGGTCAGCCCGTTTTTCATGGCCGAAGTGGAAACCACCTGGGAAGAGTACTGGGCATTTTATGGCAACACAATGAGCGAAGGGCGCACTCCTCCTGAACAGATTTATGCCAATAATAGCAACCCGAACGTGGATGCCATTTCGGGCCCCACCCCGCCTTATGGGCGACCCGACCAAAACTGGGGGTTTGGCAAACGCCCGGCAATCACAATGACCCATTATGCAGCGGAAACCTTCTGCCAGTGGCTTTCAAAGAAAACTGGCAAAAA
Organism: uncultured Prolixibacteraceae bacterium; assembly: GCA_937915865.1. Classification (GTDB taxonomy): domain Bacteria; phylum Bacteroidota; class Bacteroidia; order Bacteroidales; family Prolixibacteraceae; genus Aquipluma. The sequence goes on from CALGIG010000014.1 coordinate 31,547, forward strand.
ATACCGCTTACCTACTGAAGCCGAATGGGAATACGCGGCTCGCGGTGGCACGGAAACACCTTATTTCTTTGCAGGTAACCCGAATAAGTTTTCCAACAAAGGGTTATGGCGTAAATTCTCGGGCGCCGATACCGAACCGATTTCGGAATACATCATTTATGCAAACAATGGCAAAGGCAAAACGCACCTGCCCGACGAGGTCAAACCTAATCCATTTGGCCTGAAAAATATGCTGGGCAACGTAATGGAATATTGTGCCGACCGCTATGCACCCGACGCTTATGCCAAAAACAGCGGGAATGTAACTAACCCACTCGTAACCGAAGGCGAAGAATGGGTCGTACGCGGTGGTAATTACATTTCGGATGCTGCCGATGTGCGCGCTGCGGCCCGCGACCACAGCCAACACGACGTATGGCTGAAAACCGACCCGCAACAGCCCAAAAGTATCTGGTGGTACTCTGATGTTAAAGGCATCGGGTTCAGGGTTGTTTGTGAGCCAAACAATTCAATTAAAGTTCAATAGATAACAGACACTATCCATTTTTTAAATTTATCCGTTATGAAAAAAGGTATTGACAGACGTTCATTCTTGAAAAGCTCGGCTGTGGCCGGAGCATTGGGCGCAATTGGTACAGGAAGTGTTGCAGCGTTAACGTCATGCAGCAGTACTCCAAAAATACAGCCTTTAAAAGAGCCGGGCTCTTATTACCTGCCCAACCTGGTTGATAAGGCTGCAGATGGCAGACCACTAAAAGCCGGGATAATTGGCTGTGGCGGGCGAGGCTCAGGCGCAGCGTTTAATTTCCTCAACGCGGCCGATAATGTTACTATAGTTGCTTTAGGCGATACTTACATTGACCGTTTGGAAAGCTTAGCTGAAAAGCTGAAAAAAGAGAAAAATATCGACGTTGCAGCAGACAAAAAATTTGTTGGGCTCGACGCTTACCAAAAAGTTATTGATAGCGACGTGGACGTGATTATTACTGCTACGCCACCCAATTTCCGTCCTGAAATTTTCAAGTATGCAGTGGAAAAAGGCAAACATTGCTTCCTCGAAAAACC
>CALGIG010000015.1 GCA_937915865.1 uncultured Prolixibacteraceae bacterium
CGAAAATATTCGTTATCCTCGGGTAAAAAATTTCCGATTTTTGTATGAGAATTCTTGATTAAATTTATGCATGTATGATAACATATTGATATACATTGATTTAATGGAACGATAGATCCCAATGAATTCCCGGTGGGAAAACAGTGTTTCAAGCTCTACATCAGTCTTCTGATTGACCTGTTCAAGTGTTAGTCCCTGTAATTCGAACTGGGAAAGATATTTCTTTACAGTGTTTCGGAATAAGGTGGTCAATCAGATCAATTCAGAAAAAAAAGGGTAATGTATCCCAGAATTTTAACCCCATCCTAAAAATAGTCATGGCTTTACTGCCAAACGAGTAACAATTGAAAACCAGTAAGAAAGGGAAACGGTTCAAGGCTTTACAGAACGAAAAATACACGGAAACCTTACTCAAAATTTAAATGCGTTTGCTCTGGAGAGAAACAATATAGTCGGTATTTTTCCTTGACTTTATAGTATATTCGCACTTTAACTACGATAAAATGAACCTGGAAGAAGAACTTTTAAGGTCAATTCAACGAGGAAGTAAAAAAGGATTCGAAATACTATTTCGAACATATTATAAACGATTGTGCGGATATGCAGGCAGTTTTGTTTCTCAAAATGAAGTCGCAGAAGATATTGTAGCTGAAATCTTTCTTAAACTATGGGAGAGGCGAGATACAATACTTGTTACCAGTTCAATTTCTTCATACTTGTTCCAGTCTGTTAAAAATTCTTGTATAAATTATTTAACCAGGGAGAAAAGTCATAAACAAATGGTTTCAGAAAATGAAGTCAATTTACTTAATATAAAAATTCAATATCAGCTTTCAGATAAATATCCACTATCTGATATGATTGGGCAGGAGCTGGAAGAGAAAATTAAATGTGAAATAGAAAAGTTACCGGAACAATGTAGCCAAATTTTTTACCTAAGTCGTTTTGAAGAACTGTCTCACCGCCAAATTGCAGAAAAACTTGGAATTTCTGAAAATACTGTAAAGGTACAGATTTATAGGGCTTTAATAAAATTACGCAAGGGACTGAAAGATTACCTTCCCATTATATTATTACAATTTCCAGATTTTTTTAATACTTTGTAATACCAGAGCTCCAATATTGTGTCTTAAGAATAAAATGGAGAAAATGACACAGGAGAAATTTATATTCGATGAGATCAAGATTAACATTATCAATTATCTGAATGGTAATTGGGCGGAATGTAATTCTTCGGTGTTACAAGAATGGTTAAATGAGAAAGAAGAGAATAGGTCGTTATTTATGCAACTGGTTTCCGTTTGGGAAGCTGATAAAATATTAAGAAAAGAAAAAGATTTTAATGTAGATAACGCCTGGATACGGTTGGAAGGAAAGTTGAGTTCTGAGACAAGAGATTCAAGGAGTATCTACCCTCATCTAAAAACAATCCTAAAATATGCCGCAATTTTTATTTTAGTGTTGTTGGTTGGAAAACTATCCCGTATTTATCTGAACAATTCTTCGAAAACGGAATTAATAGCGAATAATATTGTAGAATATACCGTTCCATACGGTTCAAAAACCAATTTAAAATTACCAGATAATTCAGAAATAAACTTAAATGCCGGCACTAAGATAAGATACAATCAGGGGTTTGGAATTAAGAACAGGGAAATTGAACTTAGTGGAGAAGCATTCTTTTCGGTTGCTCACAATAAAAACCTACCATTTATTGTAAAAGTTAAAAATTTATCTGTTAAGGCATTGGGTACAAAATTCAACGTTAAGGCATATCCCGAAGAGCATATCGTCAGCGCTATTTTATTGGAGGGGTCTATCAAAATAGAAAAAACGGATTTCTCTTCAAGTAAAAACTTTGTATTAAAACCTAATCAGAAGCTTTCTTTTAATAAAACAATTAACGACTTTACAATATCAACAATTGATAATACCAGTGAAGTTTCCTGGATTTCAGACAAATGGGTGATAAATAATATTAAGTTTTATGAATTAGCAAAATTACTTGAACGTCGTTACAATGTTGTAATTAATTTTTATGATAACCGAATTAAGGATTACGAATTTGGTGGTACGATAAAAGATGAGACTGTAGAACAGGTATTATCAGCATTATCTTATTCTGCCCCAATAAAATATGAAATAAACGATAAACAAGTCACTTTATTTATAGATGAAAGCAAGGTAGATCAATATAAAAAGCTATTAAAATAAAAGAGAGACCGAACCTGATCTCTCTTTATGTGAGTTCATTCATGTTACTGTCAAATTCCCGTCTGGCTGTAACAATTATTAAACTTTAACGATTCAAATTTATGGAAAAAAAATGTAATTGCCGAAGGCAGTCGCTCATGCGTTTGCCAAGGAAAATTTTTCTAGTTATGAAAATTACTTTTATTCTAATTTTAGTGGGGGTCCTCCAACTCTCGGCTTCTGTTTACTCTCAAAACTTAAATCTATCCCTGGATCTGAAAAATTGTTCGATAAAGGAAGTTCTCAAGAAGATTGAAGATAAAAGTGAATACAGATTTTTATACAATGAACAATTTATAGACTTAAGCAGGAAAGTATCTGTTACGGTTGAGGGAAAGAAAATTGAAAATATCCTTGATGAAATATTCGCTGGCGCTAATATTTCATTTAAAGTAATGGACAATAATCTGATTGTGATAACCCCGGCTGAAAAATCTCAATCACAAAAAAAGAATGTAACGGGTAAAGTTACCGACTCTTCTGGCCTGTTATTGCCTGGTGTCACAATAATTTTAAAAGGGACTTCAACGGGAATTATCACTGACGTGAATGGTTCATTCAACCTGTTTAATGTTCCTGACAATGGTATACTCATTTTCTCTTTTGTAGGAATGAAAAGTCAGGAAATCGCTATTAATGGGAAAAGTGTAATAAATGTAGTAATGCAGGAAGAGACCGTCAGTTTGGACGAAGTTGTTGCGGTTGGTTATGGTACTCAGAAGAAAGTAAATTTAACAGGTGCTGTTAGTCAGGTTACTGCAAAACAACTGGAGAACCGTCCGATAAGTTCTGTAACCCAGATGCTGCAAGGTACAATTCCCAATGTGAGTGTTAATGTTGGTTCGGGATCTCCCGGAACAACCGGATCAATAAACATCAGGGGATTAGGCTCAATCAATTCAAATTCTCCATTAATTTTAATTGATGGTATTCCTGGCAGTATGGAATCTCTTGACCCGGCCCAGGTAAAATCAATCTCAGTCTTGAAAGATGCCTCTTCGGCAGCTATTTATGGAGCAAGAGCAGCTTTTGGTGTTGTTCTGATAACAACTAAAGATGCTGATAGTAAGAAAATTGAAGTTTCGTACAACGGATATGCAGCATTCTCCCAACCAACAGTTTCAACCGATTTCATTACAAATGGATATGAATATGCCTCTTTGTACGATCGTTCCCGTTTCGGGCGAAACGGAACGTCTAATTCGGTTACAAGTTATACCGAAGAAGATTATGCTGAACTGGAAGCCCGCAGATATGATAAGACCGAAAACCCAGACCGCCCCTGGGTAGTTGTAAAAAACGGCAAATACAATTATTATGGTAATGTCGATTGGTGGAAATGGATGTATAAAGACTGGATGCCTTCGCAATCGCATAGTATTTCGGTTTCGGGAGGAAACGAAAAGGTTAAGTCGGTACTTACTGCAACGTTTTATCAGAAAGAAGGATTGATAAAACGTGTGGATGAAAAGTACCAAACATTTAACATCTCATCGAAAGTATCTGTAAAGGTTAATAATTGGATTAATATTAATAATCACCTCCAGTATTTCGACAGGGTACACTCGTACCCCGGGGAAGATGCTTCAAATGCCGCCTTTGCCCGAACAACTTTATATTGCGCCCCAATGTATGTACCAATCGGTCCTGATGGAAATTATACGGGGTTAATGAAAAGTGGTAAAATATTGGCAGAAGGGCGAGTTGCGAACTTGTATGGTGGTGTTTCAAAAGGTCAGGATGGATTAAGGAACTTTAAAGAAACTTTTTCATTCGATTTGACACCGCTCAAAGATTTGATAATCAAGGCAGATTATACCTATATGTTTTCGATGGATGACGATTGGAAGCGTCAGGGCTTAGTGTATGTTTCAAACGGTACCCCGGAAGGACTTCGTTTAACCGGGACCAGTGCTTTTGGTTCAGATTGGTATCAGAAAAGTATGACCTTTAACCCCAGCCACATTGTAAATGCTTATGCTACTTACAATAAAAACATATCGAAGCATAGCTTAAGTGCAACATTAGGTGTAAATTATGAAAATAGCAAAGCAAGTACATTGTATGGTAAAAGGGATAATCTCATTTCCGAATCGTTGAACGATTTGAATTTGGCTATTGGAGACAATATTGTTGCTACCGGAGGAGCCTCTGCAACAGAGTTATTCGGGTTGTTTTTCCGGGCAAATTATAATTTCAGCGAACGATATTTGCTGGAATTTAACGGACGATACGATGGAACATCCAGGTTTAGGTCGGGCGATCGGTTTGGATTTTTTCCTTCTGTTTCCGGCGCCTGGAGAGTAAGTGAAGAAAAATGGTTTATGCCATTGAAAAGCATTTTCGATAACCTAAAGATCAGAGGGTCTTATGGTATGCTTGGAAATCAGGAAGGAGTGGCAACTTATCCATATTCAGTTATGTACCAGTCATTGTCAAGCTATTTGGTTGATGGGGCAAAGGCATATTACCTCACATCGCCGGCTCCGGTATCCGACAATATGACCTGGGAAAAAACAGCAACTAAAAATTTGGGAATAGATGTTACCATTTTAAAAAACCGGCTTAGTATATCCGGCGATTTTTACATCAGAAAAACAACTGATATGCTTGTTGAAGGGGTTACATTACCTCAGGTTTTTGGCGCTGACTCACCTAATCAAAATGCCGGAGTGATGGAAACCAGAGGTTTTGAAGTGTCTTTAAATTGGAGCGATAATTTAAAATTGGCAGGGAAGCCTTTAAGTTATAGCATTTCAGCTTCTTTAGGCGATGCAACATCAAAAATAACCAGGTATCAGGGGAACGATAGTGGTCTTATTTTTAACGATATAAATAACATGCAAAACGTTAATTACTATACCGGGAAAGTTGGTGAGATATGGGGCTTCAAAACAGATGGTTTATTCCAGTCTGACCAGGAAGCTGCCTCGTGGGAAACGAATCAAACATACGTGAATCAGGATATTGTTAAAAGCAAAGGCGATTGGGGCAAGTTGAGAGGCGGCGACGTTAAGTATGTCGACTTGGATGGGGATAAAAAGATTACCGTAGGACAGATGACATTGAGTAACCATGGTGATTTAAAGGTTATTGGAAATACAACTCCCCGTTATAACTATAGTTTTGGAGGAAATGTAAATTGGAACCGAATCGACTTTTCTGTTTTCTTCCAGGGAATTGGTAAACGCGATTTCTATGCCAATAAGGAAATGGATAAATTTTGGGGAACTTACGGTCGTGTAAACAATACATTTGTTCCGGTTAATATTGCAGGAAAAGCATGGAGCGAAGACAACAAAGGTGGTTATTTCCCACAGATTGAACGTGGTGATGCTGCTTACACAAACATGTCGCAATTGCAGGTCTATAACGATCGTTATTTACAGAATATCGGCTACTTAAGGCTTAAAAACCTGACTGTTGGTTATAGTTTTTCAGGAAAATGGATGCAGAAAGCACATTTAAGCAAATTCAGATTGTATGTGAGTGGCGAAAACCTGTTCTGCTGGAGCCCATTTACCAAATATATTGATCCTGAACAAGCTATGGCTAGTATCGATGCCCGAATCTATCCATTCTCACGGACTTTCTCATTCGGAGTCAATGCTAACTTTTAACAAAACATTGTAAATCAATTCTAAAGTTGAAAATATCATGAAAAATTCATTATATGTACTGTATTTATCCCTGGTGATTTGCCTGTTCTCCGCTTGTGATAATATATTAGACCAGTACCCTCAGTCAGAAGTCGTTCCGGAAAACTCTTTTAAGTCGGAATCCGAATTAAAGTTATACATCAACGGATTACTTCCCATGCTGAATGGAAGCACTTCTGAGTCAGCTGATAATGTAGTATTAAAAGCTTTCCCCGATTATATGTTTAACAATCGAAGGGCTTCCGATGGTGGAAGTTGGTCGTGGACATCACTTCGGCAAATCAATATTTTGCTGGCCTATTCAAAAAATTGTACCGATCAGGAAATTCGATCAAAATACAATGGAATGGCCCGTTTTCTGCGCGCCCTATTTTATTTTGATAAATTAAAAACGTTTGGCGGAGTTCCGTGGTACAATCAGGTGCTTACAGAAGACAGTGAGGAGCTATATAAACCACGAGACACCAGAGAGCTTATAGCCGATTCGATACTTGCTGACCTTAGTTATGCCATAGATAAGGGGGTAACCGATAAAAAGCTGAATGAAATTACCAAATGGACAGCTTTAGCTTTAAAAAGCCGGTTTTGCCTTTTTGAAGGAACATTCAGAAAATATCATGCTATAAATGGTTATGAAAAGTTTTTGAACGAATGCGTTTCGGCAAGCGAACAATTAAGGGCAAGCGGAAAATATCAGATTGACATGGGTGATGGAACCGATGTGGCCTACCGGGATTTATTTGCTCAGCCAAAAACCAGCAATGCTTCAGATGTTGAAGTTATCACGGCCAGAGGTTATAGCACCGAATTAGGAGTGAAACATAGTGCAAACTATGCTGTCATAAATCTGCAAGGAAACCGTCCGGGGTTAGAAAAACAAATGATCGATTCCTACCTGATGAAAGATGGAACACGTTTCACTGATAAAGCTGGATATGAAAAAATGAGCTTTTACGAAGAAACTCAGGATAGAGACCCGCGTCTTGCTCAAACAATACGTACTCCCGGATATAAACGGGTAAATGAAACTGCCCTATATGGAAAATTTTATGAATTGTTATACATCTGTTCAACTGGGTATATGCCAATCAAATACTTCGCGGGCCGGGATAGCGATCCTGATAATTGCAATGAAAATGATGTGATTGTTTACAGGTATGCCGAAGTTTTATTAAACCTGGCCGAAGCAAAAGCTGAATTAGGAACCATAACTCAGGCCGATATTGATAATACGATTACGTTAATCAGGAAACGGGTAGGTATGCCATCGTTTAAGCTGGCTGATGCCAATGCCAATCCAGATAATTACTTAGTTAATCAATACCCGCTTGTTGCCGGGAGTAATAAGGGCGCCATACTTGAAATCCGCCGGGAGCGCCGTATCGAATTAGCTTTGGAAGAATTCCGGTTTGACGATATGGTTCGCTGGAAAGATGGCCAACAGTTTGTCCGTCAGTTTAAAGGAGCCTATTTCCCAGGAGAAGGGGCTTACGATTTGGATGGAGACGGAACAAACGATGTTTATCTTTACTCTAAAACGCCAGGCGACTGGAAAGGAGTTATTTCTTCAGGAAGGTTGAAACTAGGCTCTGCAGTTGTCCTGGAAAATGGAACATACGGGAATGTTGTTGTTAATGCCGACAAAATCAGTCAAAAAGTATGGGATGAAAACAAAGATTACCTTTATCCTATACCTACACAGGCCATAGTCCTCAATCCCAAACTGGAACAGAATCCAGGCTGGGAATAACAAAACACGTAACAAGCTGAAAATGAAACGTCGTAAGTTTATTAAAGGCGCCGCAATACTGGGCGTCGGAGGATTGTTTTTGCCTAAATTAAGCTTAACATCTTCATCGGCAAGCGCTCCGGAAACAGGTGAATTGTTGTACAATGGCATTCAACTTCCGGGAACCTGGCCTCCTCGAAATATGGATCCGGCATCATATAATCCGATGCCGGTTCCATACCTGGAAAACAGGCCGGAGATTGTACCTATACATGTTGGACGTCAGTTATTTGTAGACGATTTTTTAATCGAGTCCACCGATATGAAACGTATATCGCATAAGGCACGCAAACTTAATTTCAATCCGGTGCTGAAATCCGAAACCAAGCTGGAACAAGGTTTATGGGGAGTTCCTGGCGCTTCGGCTAAAGACGGAGGTGTTTGGTGGGACCCTCAAGATAAATTATTCAAAATGTGGTATGAGGCCGGATGGCTGAACTCAATGGCTTATGCTGTAAGTAAGGATGGAATCCATTGGGAAAGGCCCGACCTTGACATTGAGCCGGGAACAAACCGATTAGTGCCTGATATAGTATCTGATTCATCGACGGTTTGGCTAGATCGTTTTACTGAAAATCAAGCTGAACGATTTAAGATGTTTTTACGATCGCCAAACACGGTTCCCGGAATGAACGAACATTTTAATTACGGCTTTAGTATGGTTTCTCCCGATGGAATTCATTGGGGGAAACCTGTAAAAACTGGTCCTTGTGGCGACCGGAGTACATTCTTTTATAATCCATTTCGAAAAAAATGGGTGTATAGTATCCGCAATGCAGGTAACATAAACCAGGCTCCCAACGGACGTTGCCGTTATTATCATGAACATGACGATTTTCTGAAAGGTGCCCGATGGGAAAAAGGAGAACCTGTGTATTGGACTGGCGCTGATAATCTGGATATTCCAGATCCTTATATTGGTCAAAAGCCACAGCTTTACAATCTTTCGGCGGTAGGCTACGAAAGCCTGATGCTGGGTTTGCACCAAATCCATCTGGGGCCTACCAATGAAGTTTGTGTGGAAAAAGGCGTACCCAAAATAACCGAGTTAATGGTCTCTTTTAGTCGTGACGGATTTCATTGGCATCGCCCCGAAAGGGAAGCATTTATTCCGGCTGAACGCAAACAGGGATACTGGGATCGTGGTTACGTTCAGTCAGTTGGAGGTATTTGCGCTGTTGTTGGCGATCAACTTTGGTTCTATTATATCGGTTTTAGCGGCAATAGTAAATTTGTTAACCCTGAGTATGCAAAAAACGGAATGCACTCCAACGGCAGTACCGGAATTGCTGTTCTGCGACGCGACGGCTTTATGTCGATGCAGGCCGGGAAAAATGAAGGCGAACTCACGACCCGACCGGTGTCGTTCGACGGGGAATATCTCTTTGTGAATGTCGATTGTCCGGCAGGGCAGTTAAAAGTCGAAATACTTGATCGCGACTATGCTGTAATTGCTCCGTTTGATGCGTCAAGTTGCCTTCCTGTTTCTGCCAATAGTACCATTAAACAGATAAGCTGGAAAGGAGCAAAAAATCTGGCTTCGTTGAAAGGTAAGCCGGTGCGTTTCCGTTTTCACCTGGTCAACGGAGAACTGTATTCGTTCTGGGTAAGTCCTGATAAAACAGGAGCAAGTCATGGATACAATGCCTCAGGAGGCCCCGGATTTAATGGCGGGGTTGATCTCGAAGGAACGACAGCCTATAAACAGGCCGCCAATTTCCCGAATTTATTAAATCCTTGTTATAAATAAATATCATTTAAGATTGTATAAAAATGAAACATAACACAAAATTACCAGTTCCGTTTCGCGGTATAATTACCCCGATGATCACCCCTTTGTTGAACGATGAAACGATTGATAACGAAGGGTTAAAGCGCATGATAAACCACCTTGTCGATGGCGGGGTACACGGAATATTTATCATGGGCACTACCGGAGAAGGGGCAAGCCTGTCGTATCAATCAAAATCCGAGTTAATCGGGCTTACCTGCGAATATGCAAACGGGCGGGTTCCTGTTTTTGTCGGGATCACCGACAGTTCTCTTCCCGAGAGCATTTCTCTGGCCAAAAAAGCCGAATTGGCTGGTGCATCGGCGGTTGTAGCGGCATTGCCTTATTATTTCAGTTTGGGGCAAAACGAGATAATTAATTATTTCACACGGTTGGCCGATAACGTGGCTTTACCACTTTTCCTGTACAACATTCCTTCGCAAACCAAGATAATGATTGAGGCCGAAACGGTAAAAGCATTGTCATCACATCCTCAGATTATTGGAATAAAAGACAGTTCGGGCAGCGCTCCATATTTCAATACTTTATTATACCTGTTGAAAGACAACAAATCGTTTTCAGTTCTTGTTGGCCCCGACGAAATGATGGCAAGTACTGTCCTGATGGGTGGTAACGGAGGCGTAAACTCTGGTTCGAATCTGTTTCCACGGCTCTTTGTTGACCTTTATGATGCCGTTGTTTCAGGAGATATGCCCAAAGTGTCGTGTCTTCAGGAGAAAGTAATGGCCGTGTCCGTTAAGATTTATCAGACCGAAAAAAGCGGGGTCAGCTTCCTCAAAGGACTGAAAACAGCGCTGTACCTGAAGGGTTTGTGTGGAAGCCCCATGTCATCGCCCCTGTTGCCTTATGAAGAAAAAGAAATTGCCGTCATCAGGGAAAATCTTTCGTTTTTAAACCAGATTATTGACTTGGACAAATAAATACGATAAAGCGATTTTAACAAGATGCAACAACGAAAATTTTATCCGTGGGCTGTAGTTTGCATGCTATGGTTTGTTGCTTTGCTGAATTACCTCGACCGGCAGATGCTTTCAACCATGAAACCATCAATGATGGTTGATATTGCAGAACTGGAAACGGCGGCAAATTTTGGCCGGTTGATGGCGGTGTTCCTCTGGATTTATGCGCTGATGAGCCCCATTTCAGGGGTTATTGCCGACCGGCTGAACCGGAAATGGCTGATTGTCGGGAGCCTGTTTGTCTGGTCAGGAGTTACACTCATGATGGGGTTTGCAACGTCTTTTGGTCAGTTATATGTTCTGCGGGCAATCATGGGAATCAGCGAAGCCTTTTATATGCCGGCAGGCTTAGCCCTTATTGCTGATTACCACCAGGGTAAAACCCGTTCACTGGCTGTTGGAATTCACATGACCGGCATTTATCTGGGGCAGTCACTAGGTGGTTTTGGAGCGACTATCGCCGGAAATTTCTCGTGGCAAACAACCTTTTTCATTTTCGGAGCAATAGGTGTTACATACAGTCTGGTGCTGATTTTGTTCTTAAAAGAGAAAAAAGCTTATGTCCTGTCAGATGCAATGAATCAGTCGGTTAAAACGAAGGTTGCTGAAATGTTCCGGGGAGTTCCGGTACTGCTTGGAAGTCTTTCTTTTTGGGTTATCCTGTTTTACTTCTCAGCGCCAAGTTTGCCCGGATGGGCTGTCAGAAACTGGCTTCCGACTCTTTTTTCCGAAAACCTTCATATCGACATGGTAAAAGCTGGCCCACTTTCGACCATTACAATTGGTTTGTCGGCGTTGATTGGGGTGTTGGTTGGCGGGGCACTGTCCGACCAATGGATACAGCGCAGTTTGCGCGGGCGCATCTATACCGGTGTTATCGGATTGGCATTAACGGTTCCGGCGGTATTGCTAATGGGACTAGGAAATGGGTTCCTGCCCATCTGGATTGGAGCTGTATGTTTTGGCTTAGGTTTTGGTATTTTCGATGTAAACAGTATGCCTATCTTATGTCAGTTTGCATCGCCGCGCCACCGCGCTACCGGATATGGGCTGATGAACATGACGGGCATTGCTTCTGGAGCCATAATCACCACTATTTTGGGGAAATCAGCCGATGCCGGGAACTTAAGTCACGACATAGCCATACTGGCCATATTCGTAATTGCGGCTATTGTGTTGCAACTTTTACTGTTGCATCCTAAAACCGCCAACAAAACTGATTAATAAAGAATGATGTTTCAGAAAAAAAGTAAGTTTGAAATGAATAAAATACTAAAAACAAACAATAAAATTCTGGTAATTGGAAGTTCCAATACCGATATGGTCATTTATACCGATCATTTTCCCCACCCGGGAGAAACCATTCTGGGCGGAAGGTTTCTGATGAATCCGGGGGGTAAAGGAGCCAACCAGGCAGTTGCGGCCGCAAGATTAGGCGGAAATGTGGTTTTTTTCGGTAAAATCGGGAAAGATATTTTTGGACAGGAAGCCATCAAAAACCTGGAGAAGGAGAGTATTGATGTGTCGTTGGTTTTAACCGATCCTGAAAATTCATCAGGAATAGCTCAAATCATTGTAAATAAAGATGCTGAAAATTGCATTACGGTAGCCCCAGGTGCAAACATGGACTTGCGTAAAGAGGATGTTGATTATGTTTTTGCTCAGATTAGTGATATGGAGTTGCTTCTGTTACAACTTGAGATTCCACTTGAAACAATTGTTTATGCCGCAAAACTGGGACACCAAATGGGTAAAAAAGTGATTTTAAATCCGGCTCCGGCAACTACTTTACCCAATGAATTATATTCTCATCTTTATATGATTACGCCCAACGAAACCGAAGCCGAATTTTTGACCGGAGTAAAAATAACAGATAAGCACACGGCCATAAAAGCAGCTCAAATTCTGAAGAACAAAGGGGTTGAAATCGTTATTATCACGATGGGAGAGAAGGGCGCATTGGTATGTACTGAAACAATGAACGAATTGATACCTGCACCCCAGGTCAAGGCTATTGATACAACTGCCGCAGGCGACACGTTCAACGGAGCATTAGCTGTTGCTTTGATCCAGGGAAAAGACTTGCTCTCGTCAATCAGGTTTGCCAATCAGTCGGCTTCAATTGCGGTTACACGTGCGGGAGCCCAGTCATCAATTCCTTTTATTAACGAATTGACCTTTTAAAAGCATGGTAAGGATAAAGCAAAAATTACTGTTTATGTCGATAGTCCTTTGTTCAATTACATCGTGTCACTCTTCGTCGTCGGATAATCCCGAAAATTGGAGTGAGGAGAAACTTGCCGGATGGTTTCGTTCCGGCGAATGGAAATCGGGCTGGGAAGTTTCTCCCGATGAGTCGGTTAATGCTAAAGAGCTTGCCCGTCAGGTGTTTAAAAACAAAAAACGCTGGGGGAAAGCATTTTTGTTTCTCAAAACGAACGACCTGGGAAAATTAAAGCCGGGCAAATATGAACTGGAAGACGATTCGCTGTTTGTTAATGTAAGTGAGTATCAAACGAAGAATGAAGAAGAGGTCAACTTCGAAGCACACCGAAAATATGCCGACATTCAGTACGTGGTTTCTGGGAAAGAACAAATTGGCGTTGTTTCCCTTTCCGAAACAGAAGTTGTTAAACCGTATGACGATGTGAAGGACATTACTTTTTTGAAAGCTGAAAAGAACAACTTCAGAATGGCGAATCCCGAAAAGTTTTTTGTATTCTTTCCTAGTGATGCACACCGTCCAAGTGTTAAAATTGAGAATAAAGAGGAAGTGAAGAAGGTGGTAGTTAAGGTGAAAATGTAAAAGTTTTGATTTATTGAATATCCCATGGAATACCAGATTGATTCAGCGTTTGGGGCAAGGCTGAGCCCGCTTCGCACGGAAAACTACGTTTTTCGGCTCACCGGCCCAAGGCGCTTGCACTTCATCAGCGTTAGGCGACAAAAAGGATATTCATATTTGATTTTGTCTGATAGTAAGGATATTTTATTACAGAAGACCACTGGGTAACCCTAAAATGGCTTGACGTATATCTGCTTTATTATCAGTATGTATTCAAAAAATACAGCGAAGTTAAGTGTCACATTATTTTTCAGTTTTATAACGAGCTATTCATACCTCAGCGCTTCTACCGGGTTTCTGGCTGCAGCTTTCCATGATTGAAACGAAACAGTCAGCAACGCAATTCCCAATGCCAGCAATCCAGCCATGGCAAAAATCCACCAGCTTAAGGAAGTTTTGTAGGCAAAGTTTTCGAGCCATTTATTCATAGCATAGTACGCAATGGGTGTGGCGATTACAAAAGCAACGGTTATCCAGACCAGAAAGTCTTTGTTAAGTGTTGCGGTTACCTCAATTGATTTGGCTCCGTTTACTTTACGGACTCCGATTTCTTTAGTGCGCTGTTCGATCATAAATGACGAAAGGGCAAATAAACCAAGGCAAGCAATGATTACTGCCAAAACCGAGAACGTGCCAAAAATGCGCCCCATCCGTTGTACATCGTCGTACATCAGGGCAAATTCCTGATCTAAAAAGCTGTACCGAATAGGTTGGTTTGGCGAAAAACTGTCCCAGACTGATTTTACCGACCGAAGAGTCTGGGTCATATCTGTAGCCTTTACTTTTACCGACATGATACTTGGCCCAAATCCAAGCGCCAGGCATACAGGTTCAATTTTGTTTCTCATGGTGTCAAAATTAAAATCATCAACCACACCAATTACCTCAAAGTGACCCCATCCGTTGGTTATCAGGCTTCCCACCGGATTCTTCAATCCCAGCTTTTGGGCCATAGATTGGTTAATTATTGCTGATTTTGATTCTTTTTGCCAATCTTTCGAGAAATCCCTTCCTTCAATAAGGTGTAATCCGAGGGTTTTCACATAATCCTGGTCAATTTGCCAAAACTGTCCCGAAACAGGCAGGTCGTCTTTGGCCCTGCCTTCAATATAAAATTGATTACCATTGCGTTTGGTGTTGTTTACCGGTAAATAATCGCTTACTGAAACACTTTTCACATCAGGGAGTTTTAATAGTTCTTCTTTGAGAGCCCCCAACTGATCGGCTGTGGTATTGGTCCCATGCAAAAGTAACACCTGGTCTTTGTCGAACCCCGGATTTTTATTGAGAATATAATCCATTTGCCTGTAAATAACCATTGTTCCAACAATCAATGTGATTGATACTGAGAACTGAAAAATGACCAGAACATTACGGAACCTCGAAGTTTTGTTTTTCCGGTTTAGGTTACCTTTCAATACACTTACCGGCTTAAACGATGACAGGTAAAATGAAGGGTAAACACCTGCAAGTACACCAATCACAATTGAAAGTAAAGCAAGTACAGGTAGTATCCACAACGAAGAAGACCAGGGAATGGCCAGGCTTTTTGATGAAAGTTGATTGAAAAACGGCAAAAGGACGGTTGCTAATATTATGCCAAGGGCAAATGAAATTACACTGTAAAATATTGAATCGGCCAGAAACTGACGAACAAGGTTCCCTTTAAAAGCCCCAATCGTTTTGCGCAACCCAACTTCTTTGGCTTTGTTTGCCGATTTGGCTGTGGAAAGATTGATAAAGTTGATACATGCTATGATCAGGATTATAACAGCAATAATGCCAATAAACCAGATAAAACGGATATCGCTGTGAGAAAGATGGTCTTCAATGCTTCCCGATTTCAGATGAATATCGCTAACCGGTTGAAGCCTGAAGCTTAATATATCCTTGATTTTGGAGGCGTTGGGATTGCCTGTTTTTAGCGCTTCGGGTAAAAAGTATTTGATGGTAATTTCATCGAGTTTGTTTTCGAACTGCGAAACGTTGGTACCTTTTCGCAACAAAACGTAGGTAAAATAGTTATAACAATCCCACTTCGACTGTTCACCTTTCCAGAATTCCCGCCCTTTCATGGAGATTAAAAAATCGTATTGGAAGTGAGATTTCGTAGGGAAATCCATTACTCCGCCAATACGGTAAGGTTTCGATTGGTCGTTGTCAATCAGTAGCGTTTTGCCAACCGGGTTTTCGTTTGGAAAATACTGTTCTGATTTTCGTTTCGAAATTACGATCGTTTCCGGTTCGTCCAAAGCATGTTTTAGATCGCCAAAAACCATTGTTGGCTGAAAAATATCGAGGAATTCCTGATCTGCAAATGCAATACTTGTTTCATAAGTGTTTTGTAACTGATCTGAACGTCTCACCTGTTTGCTTCCGGCGCCAAACAACTCGTTGGCACATACGCGGCCCGCTTCCTCAACTTCCGGATAATCCGATTTTAAGGTCTTTGCGAAAGGCGCTGGCAAACAGGCGCTTCTATCGTGATTTCCATTATAGTCCCACCGGTCGTAAACGCGGTATAATCTGTCGTTATTGGCAAAGCTTTTGTCGTAAGAAAGCTCATCGGCAATAAACAGGGCCATTAGCAAACAGGCAGCAATTCCAACGGAAAAACCGCCAATTTTGACAAATGAATACATTTTTTGCCGGATCATTCCCCTCCAAATGATTTTAAAATAGTTTCTGAACATGGCTATGAATTTTTAGTTATTTATTCATATCGTAACATCTCAAACTTTGCCAGAGTCGCCATTAGCAACGCAATTGCAAACCCGCCAGGGCACAAATTTCTTGGTGGTAATGACTGGACGAGTGGATATGAATATTTTTGATTTCACCAACAATTTCGGATGTCTGGTCTTTCATGTCAACGATCAGTTTTCTGCCGTTTGTAATACCATATTCGTGCAGGAAGGTTTCGTTAACCACAACCTCATTTGTGCCGGTTTGGTTGTTGGTATAAAAACGTTTCATCGTTAATCTGAGGGCAGACGTTTCAATTCCAGGCACATCAGCAAACATGTCAATATTCACCTGTTTTTCTTTCCCGTTCCGGATGAAGTTAACCCCTCGGTTACCAGGCATTTCCCGCTGGAAATACATGCTAAACGAAACATCTTTTACCGATGGGCTTTCCGAAAGCTTCCTTGTAAACGTCTCTTTTTTCTGACATAGCTGCCGGCTAAGTACAATACTGATAATGTTATCGTAATTGAAATCTACCCTGGTGGCAACCAGCTTATCGACAAAATTCCGGGTAATTGTTATAAACAGGTATCTCATGTCGGTTAAAAATATTTTTGAAGAATGCTAAAACCATTATAACTCTCGGAGCTATAAACTATAACCGTACCAAAACATTAATCTATTGAATGTGTGTATTTTAATTAGCTAGTGGATTTAAATGATGTCAATATTTTATACAGGAAGTTGTATATTTTTTTGCCAGAAGATTTAATACTGCCACGAGTCATCGCCAATTTCAATTCAGTGCATTCTAGTTTGAAGTATAAAATAGCTGTAACCGAAACAATCGAGTATCAATTCCAGCTTGGTGCGATTGGGAGAAGAATACAGCAAATTAAAAGAAAGGAGGGCGACAGTTTCAATTCCAGCTTGGTGCGATTGGGAGCATTGAGAAGCTGGAAAACCAGATTACTGAACTTGTTTCAATTCCAGCTTGGTGCGATTGGGAGAAGTTCAGGCTTTGCGTGAAGCTTTCCCTACACAATGTTTCAATTCCAGCTTGGTGCGATTGGGAGATTTTTTGAGTTTTCATCTTGTTTTTGCCGCATTGTCGTTTCAATTCCAGCTTGGTGCGATTGGGAGGGCTTACCTGTATATCGCATGGGCTTCAGCATCTGAGTTTCAATTCCAGCTTGGTGCGATTGGGAGTGCTATACGCATCAAAAAAGCACTCCCTAGATGAAGTTTCAATTCCAGCTTGGTGCGATTGGGAGCAAGAAAATGAAAACATTAAAAATTGCAGCAGTTGTTTCAATTCCAGCTTGGTGCGATTGGGAGAAGCTTGTAGTGTTACCACCCTGGCCAATTGATAGTTTCAATTCCAGCTTGGTGCGATTGGGAGAATCCAACGTTTCGAGAATGGATATTTTGTACGAATGTTTCAATTCCAGCTTGGTGCGATTGGGAGTTCCATGCTATCCTTTCCCTGAAAGGACATTGGTTGTTTCAATTCCAGCTTGGTGCGATTGGGAGTTGCCAGCGGTTTTGCAGTAACCGACGGTAACGTGTTTCAATTCCAGCTTGGTGCGATTGGGAGGCCCCGGCCAAAGAAACTGACAGCCGGACGGCCAATGTTTCAATTCCAGCTTGGTGCGATTGGGAGTTACAAACGGGTTGTTGCTGCAATGGAGGTTGCCCGAGTTTCAATTCCAGCTTGGTGCGATTGGGAGTATTTGCCAAACCATGCCGTCAATGGGACGTTGCTGTGTTTCAATTCCAGCTTGGTGCGATTGGGAGAATACTCGGTCGATAAAATCAGCCTTTGCAACAAGTTTCAATTCCAGCTTGGTGCGATTGGGAGACGGATTGAAGCCGAAAAAGAAGTTGCAAAAACCGAATGTTTCAATTCCAGCTTGGTGCGATTGGGAGTAGCAGGTGAATTCGATTTGACAAAATTCCCAAGTAGTTTCAATTCCAGCTTGGTGCGATTGGGAGTGTCCGCAATCCATTTTATCAGAAATTCCGACGTGTTTCAATTCCAGCTTGGTGCGATTGGGAGAATTGTTCCCGCCGGATGGGTATTAACAGACATTGAGTTTCAATTCCAGCTTGGTGCGATTGGGAGAATTTAACTGGCGTAACATTTAAGCCGATAATGACGTTTCAATTCCAGCTTGGTGCGATTGGGAGCAAAACGGTGAACCCTTTAGGTTTTACGTTCAAATGCGTTTCAATTCCAGCTTGGTGCGATTGGGAGGCCATGTTTGAAAAGGCAAAAACGCAAATTACCGATGTTTCAATTCCAGCTTGGTGCGATTGGGAGCCGAACACTGCATTATGGTTTGCGACGAATTCGATTTGGTTTCAATTCCAGCTTGGTGCGATTGGGAGCAAACCGTAAAGCTTGCAACTGCCTCCAGCAAAAAAGTTTCAATTCCAGCTTGGTGCGATTGGGAGGCATAATCTGTATTCGATTGTAACCACCTTTGCGATGTTTCAATTCCAGCTTGGTGCGATTGGGAGCATATCGTAGTAATCAAACCGGTTTCCGATTCGCAGTTTCAATTCCAGCTTGGTGCGATTGGGAGTGAGTAGGGAACTGCATCTATTTCGTCGCGCCATTGTTTCAATTCCAGCTTGGTGCGATTGGGAGCTGGATAATTCTCGATAAAACTCATTCGTACAAAGTTTCAATTCCAGCTTGGTGCGATTGGGAGCATTTCTTGCAATTGGCGGTAACAGTTGGTGTTTGGTTTCAATTCCAGCTTGGTGCGATTGGGAGACCGACGAACTTTACAACGTTTTAACGTCTGCCACGTTTCAATTCCAGCTTGGTGCGATTGGGAGAATAACATAAATATGATACAAGGAGAAAACCAATTAAGTTTCAATTCCAGCTTGGTGCGATTGGGAGCTCATACAATTGCTTCGCATCGGCATTGCTCGCATGTTTCAATTCCAGCTTGGTGCGATTGGGAGAAGCTTTCTGCGAACTGATTGACGAGGAAAAACTGTTTCAATTCCAGCTTGGTGCGATTGGGAGCTTCATTTTTAAAGGATTATTTGTTTTTAACTCATGTTTCAATTCCAGCTTGGTGCGATTGGGAGTGGAGGGGAGAAAGCGCGGCTAAGTCTTTTTTACGTCGTTTCAATTCCAGCTTGGTGCGATTGGGAGTTTTCAAATTAAAGGAAAGGCAGGAGTATGAGGCAGTTTCAATTCCAGCTTGGTGCGATTGGGAGTGACATGATCCTCCGCTTTTCGTTGATATAGTCGTGTTTCAATTCCAGCTTGGTGCGATTGGGAGCAATTTTCGGTACTAGCATGTCGGGCGCAACTATTACGTTTCAATTCCAGCTTGGTGCGATTGGGAGCTTTATTCCCTTATGGTCGTTTTGATTTTATATACCCGGTTTCAATTCCAGCTTGGTGCGATTGGGAGCTGCTGATACCGTAAATTTTGTTTCTGATATTGTAGTTTCAATTCCAGCTTGGTGCGATTGGGAGCAATATTAAAATAATAATGTAATTAATAATTAATTAGTTTCAATTCCAGCTTGGTGCGATTGGGAGCTAAAATTTCTTTTGTAATAGGTATTGGAGCTGTAGTTTCAATTCCAGCTTGGTGCGATTGGGAGGGCAAAAGCTACGGCGGCGCAATTAATTTCATCAGTTTCAATTCCAGCTTGGTGCGATTGGGAGGAATTATCTTGACTTGTTTTGGTGTTAAATATTTTGTTTCAATTCCAGCTTGGTGCGATTGGGAGGATATATTCCTGGATGGAAATATATAGCAGCGTAGTTTCAATTCCAGCTTGGTGCGATTGGGAGTAATTATGGAAAAATTCTTTGATTATTACAACTCGAGTTTCAATTCCAGCTTGGTGCGATTGGGAGTATGATTCTCCAATTATTTATTTGGATATTATATTGTTTCAATTCCAGCTTGGTGCGATTGGGAGTAAACCTGTTTGATATTCATAAGTAACTTCACCACAGTTTCAATTCCAGCTTGGTGCGATTGGGAGCTCTCGAAGGCAGCAGTACGAAATATTTGTTTAAACGTTTCAATTCCAGCTTGGTGCGATTGGGAGGCTCCGGGTAATTGATTAGCCGCCGTTTGTTGCGCGTTTCAATTCCAGCTTGGTGCGATTGGGAGGTAAAGATGTGTTTCATTTAGTTCGCTCCTGAATGTTGTTTCAATTCCAGCTTGGTGCGATTGGGAGCCGTTTTCAATGCCCTGGTATTCTGCCGGAAGTTGTTTCAATTCCAGCTTGGTGCGATTGGGAGCCTGAAATAGATTCATACAAATGGTATATTAATGCTCTGTTTCAATTCCAGCTTGGTGCGATTGGGAGGCAGGAATAACTGCCGGAGTTCTTTCAAAAAAAGCAAGTTTCAATTCCAGCTTGGTGCGATTGGGAGCTTAACCCGTGCGGAATTCGAAAAATCGGAAACGGTTGTTTCAATTCCAGCTTGGTGCGATTGGGAGTTTACCGGCTTCGGTAAGTTCAGCATCGTCGAGATCGTGTTTCAATTCCAGCTTGGTGCGATTGGGAGGCCGGATCGGTTGAACAAACATCGAAATCGGTTCCACGTTTCAATTCCAGCTTGGTGCGATTGGGAGTTTATCCTCAATTTCTGATTCGTATCGTTTGACCGAGTTTCAATTCCAGCTTGGTGCGATTGGGAGATAGGCCGGTCGGTTAATTCCGACATGCGCGAGAGTTTCAATTCCAGCTTGGTGCGATTGGGAGCCGCTGGAGTTGCAATGGTTGCTTTAGGTACTGCAGTTTCAATTCCAGCTTGGTGCGATTGGGAGACAAAAATCTTCCTTTGTATGCTCATTTTCGCTAAGTTTCAATTCCAGCTTGGTGCGATTGGGAGCAACAATCGGAAAATGAAAAAAAATCAATTACTGAAGTTTCAATTCCAGCTTGGTGCGATTGGGAGTTTATGATTATTCGCGCCGAAAAGGTTTTTGAATAAGTTTCAATTCCAGCTTGGTGCGATTGGGAGGGAATAACTGCCGGAGTTCTTTCAAAAAAAGCAAGTTTCAATTCCAGCTTGGTGCGATTGGGAGTCGATGTGTGACGGCGATACGATTAATTCAGCGGAGTTTCAATTCCAGCTTGGTGCGATTGGGAGCTTCATATAATTCGGCTACAACTTTTAGTTTTGTGTTTCAATTCCAGCTTGGTGCGATTGGGAGTTAAATGCCAGCAATTTTCGTTGGCGGCTGACGTCGTTTCAATTCCAGCTTGGTGCGATTGGGAGCTGGTTATTAGCAGAAGTAAGTGAAATTGATGCTGTGTTTCAATTCCAGCTTGGTGCGATTGGGAGTCGTTCGACGACTCGAAAAAATAAGCTAATTCTCAACGAATTAACTTTTGTAAAAGTAGTGTTTTTATCTTAAAAAGTAGTCGAACTCCCAAAGCGTATTTTCTCCAGGAGTTCGACAATATATATTAATCGCTTTATTTTCAATATGTCAAAGAACTGGGATACCTATTTTGAACCGATTATTTCAGAATAATTTGTTGTTTATTCTACTATCGACAACTACAATTGATTACAAAAAAGTGTCAAGGTTCTGCCGTTCATGTCCTACAATCTCCTTGTCAAGCCACTTTTCCTGTCGGGTTTTGAAAATAATCAGGCTATCGGTTTCTTCATCCATAATCAGCATTGCCTTATGCTTTAATTCGAGCAATTTTACTTCAGTAACCTCACCTTCAAATACCGAATTCTGAATCCAGTTGAGGTAACGCCGAAACAATTTAAGCATTTTGCCTACACGTTTTTCACCAACATCGTACATGGCTATGATATACATATTACCACCACATTTTAAAGGGTTTATATTCTTCTATTTCGAGTAAATGCTTCTGCAACTTGTAGCACTCCAGCTTGACAAGGTGCTTGTAGCTAACCGACCGGTTTAACGTTCGATGGGCAATGGTTTCGTCCAAACGGTCTTCGAAAGCCTGAACGAAAGTTTTTTTGCCATTGGGTTTCAGGATCACGCGGTTCAGGTTTTCTTCGAAATGTGACGACTGGATCATTCGTTTATTGGTTACCTTGAAAATAACCCGATCGACTAACAGTGGTTTAAACACTTCGGCCAAATCGAGCGAAAGTGAAAACCGTCGTTCGCCCGGTTCGTGCAAAAAGCTGATGGTCGGGTTGAGTTGGGTCTGATGTATTGCCCGCAAACATTGGCTATAGCACATCATGTTACCAAACGAAACCAACGCATTCACCTCGTTCTTCGGAGGCTGATAGCTTCGTCCGCCCATGCTGAAATCGTTGATGATCAGTTCGAAAGCTTCGTAGTAGTTTTTCCTGATGTTTCCTTCGATTCCCATCAACTCGTCGATGGCTGAAGTTTCAGGAATTTTTGCCGCCAAACTTTCTATTATTTCAATGATCGGCTCCAGGTCTTTTCCGCGACTGTTGTAATATTTCAGGTTTTTTACCATGTTGTAGCTGGCTCCGTCCAATATGCGTTGCGCAAGGTCGATCCGTTTCTTTTTGTTTTGCTGAAATTTAACCTGGGCAATCAGCATTTTTCCTGAAATTAAAGCTTCGCGGGGCATGAACGAGCCTGTGTAATTTTCGTAGTAGTCGAAAAAGTGAATTGGTATTTGCTCCTGACCGAGAAAATTGTATAATGCCGAATTGGCATCAAGCGCACCGAAGCAATACAATTCGCCCACGTTTTCAACGGGCAGATAGCGCGGCTTTTCCTCACGGCCATCCTCGTCGAACGGCGTAAATTTCAGCGTGTTGTCTTTACGCTGCAACCGTCCGGGATTGAATAAGTAGTAGGTTTTTTTCATCGGTTTCGTTTTTATATCCTTTTAAACCCTCAAGGTTTTCAAAACCTTGAGGGTTTGGAAGATTATTTATTACTCCCCGCTCCAGCAAAAGTCGAAATAGCTGCAATTTTTGCATCGCGATTTTTGTATTTTCTCAGGACAATGTTCCTGGTGAATAATTTTCTCAATTTCTGAAATCATCTCCCTAATCGCTTCCCGGTCGGGAGTGGTAAGCAGCACCTCGTCGGTTTTGTGCAATTTCGGGTATTCTAGTAGGCCGGTAGCGCCTTCCACGCCGTTTTGTTCGAGCACATACAGGTAATATTTCACCTGCCATTCGTGAGCCTCCTCGTGTTTGTCCGACTTCTTGATTTCGTGAACCACTTTGTTCCGCGGATCGTAATAGTCTATTTTGATGCCATCGAGTTCAACTTCCTGGTATTTTTCAGATCGGCGAGGGTAGGAGGTTTCGTGCAGCAACTTGCCCTCGTAAACCAGTTCGGATGTGGCTTCCATGTTGATGCCGTTGGCAAACAACCATAACTTACGTTGGCATATCAGGTAGTAATTGAAATGGGTTCCGGTGGTGAGCATAGCGTAAGAAGGTTAATTTAGATTTTTTCGAAGGCACCACAAATGAAGTCTGGATTGTTACGCTGATCGTTACGGTTCATCATGCAAAGGAGGTTCTCTTCCGCATTTTCGTCATGGTACGATTTGCAAATGATGCAAAGGCTTGGTATTGGTATGGAGCGCAGATCGACAGGGGAACCATCGTCGTTAAAAAAACCACCCATAATAAAGGGGGGAAAATGGTCGCCGTTGCCCGAAATGCCGAAAACGGCATCCAACTCCTGCCCATTATCGTCAAAGTTTTGCGTTTTTGCCCAGGCTTCAATTTGTTCGGGCGTGGGCAATAAACCGTTAATATCGAAATTGTTATCGATATATTCCTTATTCTCAGGTTTTTCGTCAGCCTTCATTTCCTCGATAGCTTCTTTGCAAGTGTTGCAGTACCCTGGAAACGGGCAGTTTTCTTCGTCGTAATCGCAGAATTCGATGTGGTTCTCGCCAAACGACAGGGGCACATGCTTTTCGTCCCAGAACTTACGGATGAACGGATACCGCAAATGTGCAGGATAATTGACCGGGAAATCGAGGTAAAAATGAAAATACCTTAGTAGTTTTTCCAGTTCATCGGCCAGGAGTATTCGTTCGTCCTGGGTTAGCTTTTCGTCGGAAGGAAGCTGCTCCTGATTGATCCCGGTAATTTCCGAGATGGGCTGCTCGTCGCCATACAGGTACTTTTCGACATACGACATATCTTCCAGTTCCAGCTCATCATCGGGGTCGGCTTCCGATTCATTCCACAACTCGTGCGGTGGCTTTAATCCCCAGGTTGCCTGGTGCAGGTCTTCAATCAGTTGTTCAATGTAGCGTTGCATAGCTGTAGTTGTTAAGTTTTCCAAAACCAAAACCCTAAACCCTCAAGGTTTTCGAAACCTTGAGGGTTTTAACGGCATTTACAATTGGTTCTCGTAATTGAACGCCATCATTAAATCAATAAGTTTTTGTTCTGCCTGTTCGAGGGCATCGGCGCTTTCGTTCACTGTTACAATATAATTTGAACAAGGAAGCGTAACAAAAACATCGGCTCCGGCAGTTTCGTCAATGATGGGTTTAGCCTTGGGCTTTTCTCCATCTTCGATCAATTTTGCCCGAATAGCTCCTGCTAATTTGTTAGCATTGTCGCTGATTGCAATTGCCAAGGTTTCCATTAAACTAAAGGTACGGGCTTGGTTGGAGGTGATACGCCAATTTAGGAGAGCTTTTGCAATAGCAGGAATTGCAACCTTTCGCAAACCTTCAGGTAGTATTAAACATTCGCCAAAAGCATTTTGAGATTTTTTCCAACCTTTATTTTCTAATTCCAGAATTTTCTCTTTTTTTAGTTCTGGCTCTAATTGATTTGTAGATACAGCAAATAAAGTACGTAAATCAATAGCAACATCATATATAAATAAACCTGTTGCTCTATCCGCAGGTTTTAACCATTTTCTTAATAGACTGCGGTCGGTACCAGATAAAAGTTCGTCAATCTCTGGTTGAGACAATTTTTTCCCCTCAGAATTTCGTACAATTATTGTGTTTGGTATTTGAGTCTTATCACTTCTGTCAAAAGTCATATTTTCCCTAGTCGTTCCTCCTAATAATGGATGGATAGGGCGCATTGCTGAAATTGAAAACGGACTTCTTCTTTTTAATGTGCGACTTTTCCCTTGTTCAACCAATTCTTCTGTTGATCCAATTTGTTCTTTCTCAAAAAGTGTGCTGTCCAATGTTTCTGCATCTTCATTTTGAGATTTTTTCGTTTTCTTCTTGTCTTTGACTTCCTCTTTCTGCGCTGTATGCATCCAGCCTCCAAATAATTGATCAAAATATTGAGGATCACAAATAGATAAAACTTCTCCTTCTTCTAGCGCCGGAGCTTTAAAAATAAATGTAACAGGTGAACGTTCTTGTTTTAAGCCATCACTAATTGAATCAAGAATTGATCGTTTAACTTGTTGTCCACTTGAATAGGGCAAACTTTGTCCAAAAATGGGGTCCCAATATGTTTTTTGTCCATTAGTAACATTAAAAACAGAATGATCCACATGGCGTAAGCCTCTTAAATAAATGAATGGTTCCATAATCTTTTTTTATTTGTTTAGTATTGCATATTGAAATCTGACTAATGTATTGAAATAAGGGAAGTTATCGTTAGGCATTAAGTGCACTAACTTTCCCATTTCTTCATAATTGACAACTTCCTTTTCATCTTCAATAAGCGGGATTAGATTTAGAAGAAATTGTTTACTCGTTGTAGAACTAAGTAGGTTCTCGACATTCGTCTTTCTATTCATCCTAGATTTTTCAGCACCAGCTTTATAATTAATTAGTTGCTGTGCAAATTCGCGGGAAATATCCCATAATTTTTCGTTGTTTAACATAGCTAGTATCCAAATTAGATAAGTATAAAAATTATTTGTTTTCTCTTTGTCGTTACCATCGTATTTGGGAATAGTTCCCTTTTGTATATAATCTTTAAATCCTTTGGGTTCCATCGCACTTACTCCAATTACACCCATTTCACAAGCTGTTAAAAATCCAATTGCTGTTCCAAATAAATGTTCTACCTCTTCTGGTTTTATAGAACTAAAATATTTGGCAAATAATTCAAAAGGTTGCCTGATTCGTGGTAATTCAAATGGAATAAATCCTATTGTAATATTAGTCTTTACTAAATTATAGATATATGCAGTCATTAAAGTATCAGGATAATTGCGGGCAATACCAACTATCACTTTTGTCCATGATTGCGTTATTACCTCTAACCCCCCTTCTTTCCCGGCTCCAATGGGGAAAAATGAAGCGGTAGGACAAGATTCATCAAAATGCATCTTGTTGTAACGATGGGCAATCCACTGCCCATTCCAATTATTTATTTGGTTTCCTCTCAGATCATGTGTTTTATTTAAAAACTCACGATAAAGCTGCCATCCCTCATACAAATCAAGAAGAATTTGGGGATTGTCAAATAAAATGCACATTCCACCTTGTACGCCGATGCCAAAACCACTTCCAATCCAAGACAAATACATTTCATTATCTTTATAAGGTAAGTTCATATTTGTTATTTGACCGGATGTAGTTGCTAATAAATCTAATGAAGGAAATCCAATCGCAATACTTGCATCAGCTTCATTCATAGATATTTTTTTAATTAACGCATCAAGTTTCAGTTTTCGTTCGGAAGCTTTTGGCGAAACTCCTTTCTTTAGTCCTTGAACGAAAGGAGAGTTTATTACCCATTGCATGTACTTTTCATGGTCGAAAAACGGGGCGAAATATTTCTCAACAAAGAATGTTTTTGCCGAGTAGTTGCACTTATACTTTTCGTTATAAGCATCAAGAAAGATTTTTCCAATATTTGCTGCTATCATAGTTCGTGTTTTTATAAGAATCGTTGAGTAACATCATAAAACTCAGGTTTGGCAAATTCAATCAGAAAGCCGAGTTCAGGATCGTAAGCTTTTGAGGGAATGATAAAAGGATGTGAACCGACTGTAGATTTATCGAGTTTGTTATAGGCTACAGATCGGTAAGAAACGGGGATTTCTAATTTTGCCTGTTCCGGATAATTGGCGGTTTCGTAGAATTCCCTGTCGCTTTCTTCAATACAGGTGACCGAATCAATATCAAGGGTTTCCAACAACGCTGACTTCGGATTATGCCAAAGCTCTTTTATTCTCCATTTTCCGTCTTTGAAAACTGAGCTGAAATCAATATCCACAAATTCGATGGAGGGATAAACCTGATCAATCAGATTCTGAGAACTCTTTTCTTTCAATAACTCACCATTGGGCAAAGCTTTGTATGTACGTTGGAGTACGTCTAACCCATAAGGTAAGGCATCGGCTTTCTCAGTTGGTGGATCAAGCACATAAATAGGTTTGTAATGCCCGATTGTATCCATGGTTCTTTTCCGATTTATCCGTCCAAACCGCTGGATTAGTGCATCAATAGGCGCGCATTCGGTTATCATCAGGTCGAAACTAATGTCCAGGCTAACTTCTACTACCTGCGTGGAAACAACCAGACAAGCTTCTGAACTTTTGTTGTAGATATTTCGCAGGTCATTTTCAAGCTGGCTACGCTTTCCTCTTTTGAATCGGCTATGAACCAGAATTTTAGACACATTAGGATAATTTTCAGCAAGGCTTTCATACAACTTTTGTGACCGTTTTACCTGATTGCATACCAGTAAAATCTTTTGTTTTTGCTCAATGGCTTCATCGATTACATTCTTCAATGATTCAATCGAATCGGCCTTGTGAATGATGTGCCTGTCGAAAGTATTTAAAACATCATCAGGCAGGCTTATTTCAAAAACATTCCCTTTTCCTCCCAGAATATCAATCAGCCGATTGTATAAAACGGTTGGCATTGTTGCAGTTCCAATATGTACACGACAACCAATATTGCAAAGGATTTCAACGATTTTCAGCACGATGGCCTGTGTCGTTTCCGAATAGGTGTGGATTTCATCTAAAATAACATCGCACCCTTTTACGTCTGCAATCAAAGCCTCATAACCTTTAGTCGCAAATGCTAGCGAAGCTAATTGGTGCGGAGTAAGGACTTTTACTGAAGCTCCGATATGTCGTTGCAAAATCTTCTCTTCAATCTTTCCGTTTTCCAACTTAATGCTTGATGCAGCGTGAAGTAGCCGTACATCGGCATTTGTCTCTTTCAAATCGTCTTTTATGCGTTCATACATGGCATTGATGGATGCCTGAAAAGGAAGTGTATAAAACACCCGGCCTTTGCACCGGCGGATCAGAAAATCAGTTTTTCCGGCTCCGGTCGGGGCTGTTACCAAAGTATGTGATCGTTCGTCATTTGCTGGAAGTAATGACAGCGGATATAATTCGCTTTTCCGCGAATGGTAATAATTCAAATCAGGTTGAATGTACAATCGGTTTAAAAGTGTATCCGAATAGCCTTCCGTCGCCGAAGCCAAATGGTCGGCGGCTATCAAAACACCTTTCCATTGAGAATAGCCATACTTTTTTGATTCGCAATAATCCACAACTTCCCAAAAATTGGCTTCTGCTTGTTGAACCGTAATTGGAGATGTTTCAAATCCAAGAAGAGATAGAATTGATAGTGCATCTTTACTCCATTTTTCAAAATCCTTCAAATGCCGGGAAAGACAATCGGGATCATTCTCCAACATATCAAGTATTCCTTTCCCTCCGGCATCCTGATAGATTGATTTGTGGTGTGCAACAATCATGTCGATTACCGGATGTTTTTCCTGCTCATTTAGCAATGAAATGAAAAACAAGGAAGCGATCTCATGACGAAAGACAAATCCCGGAGGTCGGTGGAAATTCTTGCTTAAGGTTTGCTGAAATAGCGAGCTTACTTTGCCAATATCATGTAAAATGGCACCCCTTCGCGCAATTGAAGCATCTAACCCAAGATTTAGTGCAACAATTCCGGCGAGATTGGCAACTTCCGTTAAATGCTGTGTCAGCGGTGTTTTCCCGTACAGATCGCCTTTGGCTAATATGTGGTCGAAATTATTCATCACATCCCAATTACTGGTTTTCCTGTAATTTCGAGCCAGCCATACATAGGTTTTGTTTCATCGAAACGATTGAAGCCTACCAAAAAAGATTTCTCGTTTTCGCCAAAGCGAAGCTCGAAGCCAGTTAGGTTATCAAATTCAGATTCCTCCATTTCCAAAACCTCAGTATCAGGGAGCAGAACATCCTCGTTTCGGCATAAACAAATGTGTTGTTTTGCACCCTTTTCGGCATCCTCTGAGGTTTCAAAAGCTAAATAAAGAATAGGGTCGATCATCACCCCACGTTCCAGAATCGATTGGTTGCGAACCATCATCTTTAATTGTGTTTTCTTTTCCCAGCCACGGGTTTGTGTCTGCTCTTGTTGCACGCTGATTGAAGAATAGGATAGTTTGTGCCGAACAATTGAGCGAACTTCTAATTTTTGCCTTATTCCTTCAATAATAGAGGGAGTAAGGAATTGCTGACTGAAAGTCTTACTGTCTCTTACTGCGGTCCAGGGCTTGATAAACCCAAACGGACCTGAATATTTTACGACATATAACATTCTTCTTGTTTTTAAACCCCGAAGGTTTTCAAAACCTTCGGGGTTTGGTTACTACTTTATCGCACCAAACCCTATTCCCGTTGAATTTCCCAATCCAACATTCCAGGCAAACAGTTTGGTTTCTGGTTTGCCTTCAATAATCACCGGGCACCAATTTGCCCGGTTCTGAACTCCGTTATAGGTAATCTTCTTCGTTCCTGCTTTGGGGTAGCTTGTTTCAAACCGAATGTCAAATGATTCATCTTCAATGCCCGCTTCGCCCATCTTTGTTTGAAGTGTTTCTTTTAGATAGGAACCCGCAAGAGGATCGTCAAACCGAATATGGTTGATTCGATCTTCAACTCTACGTTTGATAAAAATTGGACTTGCCGTAAAGAACAATTTTCGATCTGCCAGATCAGGATCTTCCTGAATAATAATTTCGATAACGGTCAGTCCGTAGAATAGCGTAGGATCGGCTTGAATTCCTGCTATCATCTTTTTGATCAGTTCGGAGTTATATGAACTAAAGAAAAAGAATGTTCCTCGTTCAAATTTCAGTCCATTAGGAGTTGCTTTGCCCCCTTCCAGTTGTGAAAAGGAATACAAAGAAACCTTTCCGTGTTCGTCATTCCTACCTAGCCACTTATGGATGGTTCCGGTTAGTAAAGGCTGATGGTCAAAAGGAATGATCTTGTTTGATGTTTGAATTTTTAAGTGTATTCTCATATTTTATAGTTTTCGTTTGGCCTGGTCAGCCATTCGTAGTCAATCGTGTTGTAGGTTTGTTTCATATCGTTTGTATTAGTATTGTTTCGTAGTTCGGTGCTTCTCAAACCCTCAAGGTTTCAAAAACCTTGAGGGTTTAAATTAATTAGAATTACACCTTGGCGAACGAATCGCCAGTAGGTCTGGTCAGCCATTCGTAATCAATCGTTTTGTATGTTTCTTTCATATCGTTTGTATTAGTATTGTTTTGTAGTTCGGTGCTTCTTAAACCCTCAAGGTTTCAAAAACCTTGAGGGTTTAAATTTTAATTACAACCCCAACCATTCATCCATTTTG
Source organism: uncultured Prolixibacteraceae bacterium (assembly GCA_937915865.1). Taxonomy (GTDB): domain Bacteria; phylum Bacteroidota; class Bacteroidia; order Bacteroidales; family Prolixibacteraceae; genus Aquipluma. Next base: position 30,533 of record CALGIG010000015.1, read on the forward strand.
TCGGTTTCATATTTTTCGCCATGTTTCGTTTTGAAATTAGCTTCACTATCAAACCATCCGATTACAGCCTCGCGGTGCAACTTGGTTGGTTTTACCGAAATGCAGGTAAGGTAGCTGCTCCACGGGTATTCTACCGGATGTTCGCAAAATCCATGGTGTACCGGGTTGTTGTGGATATACAGTATTACTTGTCGTAAATATTCGTTGTTGTCGATTTGTTTTCGTCTGAAAGTGTGCTCAAACAAACTTCCGGTTCGTTCATACTTTTTATTAAAGGCTTTGGTATAGGCATTAAACAGGTTCGAAAATTGCTGGGTGATACGTTTTTCGACCGTCATCTTTAAACCCCGAAGGTTTTTGAAACCTTCGGGGTTTGGGATGTTGCCGGGGTTTGATTTAATCCGAACCAGCAAATGGAAATGGTTTCCCATCAATACCCACGCGTATGTTTCGGCAATAGGCGAAATATATTTGTCATACAACGACAAAAAATGTTCATAATTAGTTGTTTCCTTAAAAATTTGACAACCATCTATTCCCCGGTTATAGATATGGTAAAAATTATCGGGTTCTAAAGCGATTCGTTGTAGTGGCATATCTTCATTATTTAGGTTTATCTGTTTTTCTTAAACCCTCAAGGTTTCCAAAAACCTTGAGGGTTTGGTTATACTACTTCCACCCATCCGAATCCCATCGAATTTTTCTCCCCAATCCCCGTTGACAGTATTAATTGGTGAATTACTGCAGGGCAGGTGAGTGTAAAATCGAATACAAATCCGCGAACTTTGCTTTGCTCTTTGGTGTAAGGTTTTATCGTTACCAGTTTCGATTTCGATTCGCTTTTCATCTTAAATTGAAAGTTCAAATGGTCGGGCAGAATGGTAATGTTGGGAATGGAACAGTACTTCACCAAAAGATTTCTCCGAATTAAATCGGGGTATTCAATATTTAACGGCGAAAGGTATTGGGCATATTTGCTGTTTTCATCTTTCAGGCTAATAACTACTGGCGAAACAGCCCTGTAGCTCATGGTACTTTTAAAAACAGGCTCAGGCAACCGTTCAACCTGGGTTACAACTAAATCCAATCCATTAAATTGGTCGCCAACATAAACCTGCTGATTGTTGAACAGCCCGATAATAAATTTTTCGGCAGTTTCGGCCAGATGAAATGATACCGACAGTAAAAGCTTATTCTCCTGAATCTCGAACAGCGATTTTTCTTTCCAGAACACTGGTTTTCCGAACGATAGGAGAGAATAGCTGAATAATTTGAATGATTTGTTCCCGTTTAAATATCCCTGCGAATGCAGAAAGTCGGAAAATTCGGGATCGGCCTGTCCAATCACTTTGTAAATCCAGGCGCTCAGGTAATACTGGTAATCCATCGGAAGCATCCGTTGCTTTCCGGTACGATTAAATGTGATTTTAAATCTCATAACGATACGATTTTAGTATTTATAAATTACGTTAGTTTAATCAGGTTTTCAAGTTAAGTTACTTCATGTAATGTATTTATTTTCAGATTTTTATCCGTGTAATTACCTCTATGGATCAGCGGATGGGCGATAAATTTGTTTTTGCATAACTGTTTTTTTCGTTTCTGTTTTGGGCAAAAACAACCGGAAATTACCGGCAATAATACCTTTTCGACAGTAGATATGGTTCATTACTAATGAGTTTTGTTAGCATGAAGGTCTACAATTCGACTTTGTGATTTGCGGAGTAAGTATATTTTTTTTAGTTTCGACTCAAAAAAATCGATAAAACCTCTATCACCTTTTATATCAATATTTTCGGCGAGCCCCATTACAAAGCGGGCAGGTCCTTCGTATTTGGCAACAGGAGCTTTCAGTACGTATCGGGTTGGTTTTACCTGTGTGAGGAACCGTTCGGCAAGCGGGTACTCTTCAATTAGCAGGTTTTGGGCTTTCAGGTTTAAATAAAGTTCGATATTCTTGTTTAACTCGCCGGTATTTCTGAAAATGTCAATAGGTTTCGACCGATGTTGATTTTCGTATTCCCAACTGATGGGCGACTCTATAATATCCTGAATGCGGCAAATTTTAAACTGGCGGTTTTGTTTCAATTCGGTGTCGAAAGCCCAAATCAGGTTGAAATCGTCTTTAAACTCGAAAGGTTCAACCAACCTGTTTTTAACCGTTTCGCTGTTCCCCGAAGAATAATTGACCAGTAAAACCTGCTTTTTTTGTTTTATCGCCTTTTGTAGTATCTGCACATTAACCGATTTTTCTTTTCTGAGGTAACTTTCAACTGCTTTGTCTTGATTCAGAAAAGCTACCAGCTTATTTTTCAGCCGAAAGGTTCCAGCCGACTTTTCGGTCAGTTGGTCAATTGTTTGCGACAACAGGTACGTTTCTTCTTCCGAAAAATGCAGGATATTTTGCAAAACCTGAAAGTTTTGCTCCGAATAGTCAATAAAGTATTTACCCTCTTTTATGCAAAGGTTGAACCCTGTATCTTTTAATAAACGGCAATAACTGTAAAATGCCGAATCTTTAATTTCAAGAAAGGAATTGCATTCACCTTTTGTTTTGGGGTAACTGTTCGAAAGGAAAAGAATGAAACGAAGTATCCGGTAAGTTTTTGTGTTTGTTGACATTGATTTTCATAAAACATAAATATAAAGAATTGAAAAACAAAAGTCAAGCTTATCATAGTGTTTTTACTTAAATTTTTCGATAAGGGGATTGATAGCTTTTTGTAGAAGTAAAGGAAGAGCTACGGTATTATCCCTCATGTTTCAGGGCACTCTGTTTTTGGTCGGTTTATGGTAACCCAAAACCCGACATTTGCCTTGAATAAAGCAAAATACTGGCTGCATCGAGGGTTCAACCAGGATTACAGATATACATTACATTGATGGGTGCCATCACAAAGTCACAATTACAGTAGAAAATAATATGAAATAGCCATCTCGCCTAAGCTAAGGCGAGACAAACCGAAAATGAATTGGAGCGAAGCGGAAATCCACGAAGCGAATAAATGGCTATTCCATTTTGTTGTAACATTCAAAAAGGGGAAAATGTTAATACGCAGATTCTAAGGCGTTAAACAAAAATTTATACACATGAATAATGCAGCTGAGAAAATTGATTCTGGAGTTGTGAATCAACCTAAAACTTTGTCGGAAGTAATTTGTGTTATTGTTATGTTGATATAATGGTGTTGTTTGATAGATGATTAACGTTTTTTTTAAACATGTTTGTGACTAGTTCATCAAATACATATAGTTTTCTAATATGTCCCGATGTCCAATACCAGTGAAGATGCTCCTAATGCGCCATTATCAAGCTCTGTAACCTCGATTTTTAGCGCTTCATAAATCGCTTTATATTCGAATTCATGTTCCAGCACAAAACGCATTCCTTTTTCAAAAAAACGAAAAGAACGACTGACCGAACCACCCAGAATAATTGCTTCGGGCGCCAGCGCATATAAAACATTGGCAATAGCCCTGCCTATGTGAATTCCTAATTCGTCAAAAAACTTTAGCGCTTCTTCATCTCCTTCAATGGCTTTTTTTGCCAAATCGCCGCCCGATAAATTCTTTGATTTAAAGTATTGTCCACTGCTGTAGGCTTCAAGATTTTTATCTTTATAATAAATCATTCCGAATTCGCCCGCCCCGCAATGGTTTCCTGAATAAAGATGATTGTTGATAATGATTCCGGCTCCGAAACCGGTACCTAGCGTTATCCCCACAAAGTTCCGGTATGCTTTAGCTTTGCCAAAATACTTTTCGCCAAGAGCAAAACAATTGGCATCGTTATTAACAAAAACTGGCTTCATGAATCGGTCCTCCATCAGTTGTTTTAATGGAACAATACCCCACGATGGGATGTTTACAACATTGAATACCAGGTTGTTTTTTAAGTCGACTAAACCGGGAACCCCGATGCCGATTCCAGCCACATCTTCATCAAACACTTCAGCAATAGCCCCGGCTATGGCATTAATCACAACCTCCTCTTCTTGCTCAAATGGAGTAGGGCGGGAATATTGCCTCAGTATCTTTTCTTCTTCAATAAGCGCGGCCAGAATTTTTGTTCCGCCCAGATCGACACCAATTACTTTCATTATTTGTTTGGTTTAAATATTAATATGTCATGCTGTTGCGTGTTTCTCCGAATCGACCCATTTGAGGTTTCCTGCCCCTGCTCAGTCACAACATAAACCATATTTCCTAAGAAATATAAAATAACCCTTTCCCTTTTAAGCTTATGAACGATCCTTTGAACGTTAGTTTAACCTTAAGCAGATTGATCGGCCATACAGCACTATTGATTCACTTGATATTTTACATGAATATCATTTTTGTTGCTTAAAGCTGAGTTAAGCGCAAGCAGGCTCAGCCTTGCCACAACGCTAACTCAATCAGGTATTATGGGATATTCAATATATTTTAAATCTTGATTAGATGTCTATTGTGTCTTTTTCAATCAGGCAAATCACATTAGGATGAAGCCACAAAAAAGAAGCTGGCAGGTTGGTTGTTACTTTCTGAGATAAAAATTGTTTGACAATCTCCTTTTTTTTACTCCCTGAAATTAACATCAGAATTTTTTTTGAATTCAGAATGTCTGCCATTCCGAGCGTAAGTCCGTAAGTGGGTTTGCTTTCCATCTCTGTTGTCATACTGTGTTCAAGCGAAGATGGTGCAAGTTCTGTTGCATGACAATACGGTTGCAGAAATTCACCAGGTTCGTTTAATGCAAGGTGCCCATTGCTTCCCAGTCCGAGTATGCAAAGGTCGATCGGGCCTGTTTTCTTTAATTTTTCCTGAACCGAAGCGCATTCTTCCTTCGGATTATCCGGGTTGCTTTTAAAACTAATGTACCGCGATTCTGATATTTGCAGTGGTTGGACCAGGTGTTCCTGCAAATATGATTCACAAGTTCCGGATTGATCCATTGAAATTCCGCCCCATTCGTCCAGCTTTATTACATTGAGGCCAGAAAATAATTCCCGGTTTTTTTGATATTCAGACGCAAGTAACTGATAAGTTCCTGTCGGGCTATCTCCAGATGCTGCGCAAAGTAAAAGGTCGTTTTTCTTTTTAATATGCTCAATAATCAAATCTTTCGATTTAATACTAAGCTCTTCATAAGAGCTTACGAGTTTAATATCCATACATTTAATTTATTTGAAACAGAACTAAGGAAGGAGGCAGAGCATCGCATTCAAAGCCTCCTTCCCTGAAATTTTTAAATCATGCAAAGAACAATGTTTACATCAACCTCCTGATTATATTTTGAGTTCGCCCCAGCCCTCGCGATATTCACGTTTCACGAATTGGTTAGCCTGGTCAAAATTGGTAATGCGCATATTTTCGCCATCCCATTTATAATTGATATATCTGCCAGGGAACGTAAAAGCTTCCATTTCTCCGTAAACCGGATCGACGCGTTTGATTTTTTCCCTGATGTTGAAACTTCTTAGTATCAGATTTCCCATCAAAACTGTTTCTGTTAACGGGCCTGCATAACCTTCGAATGGCGAGCTGAGTTCGGCATTCCCGTGCCCTGCAATGCAAGCGTCAATCCATTGCCAGTAATGGCCATCCATATCCCCAACTACGCGTGGGTATTTTTTTGGAACATTCACCACTTTATTTAACGACAATGGAAGCAATACCGGGTTTCGTCCTCCCCATCCACACGCAGCTTTCCCTTTCGTTCCAACAAATAATGTACTTCCTTCATAATCGTTCAGGCCTGTAAAGTCGCCCAGAATATCGTTCATATTGGACGAACCTTCCAATTCATCCGGACGTTCAGGTGTAATTCCGCCATCCATCCAGTAAAGATCAAGGTTTTTTCCATTCTTCAGCGTGTATTTGAATTTGATAGAACTTGAAACCGGTCCGCTTTCGGGGTATTGTGCTTCAGAAAAGATTCCGTTGTAAACAGTACTGGCACTTCCAGAAACTTCGGTTGGGTATCCAAGCTCAAGCAATTTGAATGGTGGCCCAATAATGTGGCAGCCCATATCGCCCAATGCGCCGGTTCCAAACTGCCACCAACCTCTCCAGTTAAACGGCACCAGGTTTTCGATGTAGCTGGTTTGTGCTGCTGTTCCAAGCCATAGGTCCCAGTTCAGTTCTTTGGGAACTTTTGCCGAAGTTTTTGGCCATAGTATTCCTTGCGGCCATACGGGCCGGTCTGTCCAGCAGTATACTTTCTCTATATCGCCCAGAATGCCGGCTTCAATCCATTCACGCAATGTTTGCATTCCCTCGCATGATGCCCCCTGGTCGCCCATTTGGGTTACTACTTTATATTTTTTTGCGGCCTGGGTCAGAATACGGGCTTCGTAAATATCGTGCGATAGAGGTTTCTGAAGGTAAAGATGTTTGTTGAGTTGCATGGCACTCAATCCGACAATGGCATGGTTATGGTCGGGGATTGCTACCGTTACGGCATCAAAATTTTTACTTTCCTTATCGAACATCTCCCGCCAGTCATGATAGAAAGATGCTTTCGGATATTGTTTTATCATTGGTGCCGCCATTCGGTCGTCAACATCGCATAAGTGAGTAACGACCGCATTTTTCTTTGGAGTACGCATGTGAGCACCAATATCCGCAGCTCCTTCGCCTCCACATCCGATTGCTGCAATGTAAAGCTTGTCGCTTGGTGGTACATGTCCAAGTCCGCTAACAGTGAAACTTGGGAGTATAGTTATAGCAGCTGCTCCGGTTGAAGTTAATCCGACAAATTTCCGTCGGGTCATATAATTTGAATGTGATCTCGTATTCATATTGATTTGGTGAAATTTGTTGTATGAATTTTACTCCGAAGCTTTATTCTTTTTGGTTAGTGGTCGTACTTCAACCTTACGGAAATAAACGACGTCATTTTCTCCATGGTTTTGCAACCCTATATAACCATATTCGGGCCGTGGACCACGGAAAGGCTCAAAATCGAATTTACGCTCTGGCACCGGGTCTCCTTCTTTATAGTCGGTAACTTTTATCCCGTTTATATAAACAACAGTCCGGGGTCCGTCGAGATGAATCTCTGTTGTATTCCATTGTGGGCCTGGTTTTCCTGGTTTAGCCAAAGGCTTAGTCAACGAATAGAGCATCCCGGTGTAATGGTAATCATCTTCATTCGAAAGTTCAGGTTTGTTGTCAATTTGAACCTCGTAGCCATAAAAAACAGGCATCCATTCTTCGTAAGGTTCAATAGGGATGCGGATAAAAATTCCGGAATTGCTGTTTTCATCACGCATTTTCCATTCCACACGGATAACGCAATTGCCTAGTTTTTCGCCGGTCCAGTATAACAGTCCCATTCCACCATGTCCGCGTATTAACCCATCCTCAACAGACATGGACCCCGGGCCAACGTGTTTCCATCCGGTCAGGTCTTTACCGTTAAATAATTGACGCCATTCGGTTTTGTCATCCTTTTTCTCGTTTGAAATTTGATTTTTGGTGCTGGCATGTCCAACATGAACCAATGTGAAGAAAAGGAACCCAAACATTAACTGATTAAAAATTGATCTCTTCATCTTGAAGTAGTTTTATTTTATGTTTTATTTACAATTTTAAATTATTATCGTCTGAAAATAGGGCAGGTAGTTTTTACACTCTAAAATACGATTAATATCCCGGATTTTGTTTCAGATTTGGATTTACGTCAATTGCTGCGAGTGGTATTGGGAAAAGAAACGTTTTTGATGAGGTTTCGGGTTTAAACCTCCAGGGCATGGTCCAGTATTTTTTCCCGCCGGCAATTTCGTATCGTATTAAGTCCTGGCGGCGAGGCCCTTCCCAAGCGAATTCAAATGCTCTTTCAGCAAGTACATCATCTAAAGTTATCGACTGGAGATTATTGTCGGCGTTCTTAAAAGCACGTTCACGAATGGTGTTGACAAGGCTCAAAGCGTCGGCCTGAGACCCCCCTGCCCGCAGGATGGCTTCTGCTTTCATCAGGTAAATGTCGGCAAGCCTGAATACCACATAATCGTTGTTCATATTGTCGGTTGCTCCTTTTTCAAATTCGTATTTAAAGCACCGGGCTCCATCAGCTTGTGAAGCGCTCTCGAGTGAAGGAACTTCGATCGTAAAATCAAGCGGATCGCCAGACCCGGTTGTTAACAATTCGCCGGTTTGGGCATTATATTGCGGGCCCCACAAAAATGATCCTGCCTTTCGTGGGTCGTTGCTGGCATAGGCATTAATGTACTCGGTAAGTCCGCAGAACCCATTCCAAGGACCTGAATTTAGTCCAAAGGTCAGCACACTTTTGTAATGTAATGTTTCGTCGGCCAACATAAAGCTGCCACAATTCTGATCGAACGGAACAACAAAAATGTTTTCTTTTGAGCCTTCGTTATGTGCAGAAAAGTTCGATTTCCAATCGGGTTCGAGGATGTATTGGCCCGAAGCGATTACCTTGTCGCAATAAGTGATTGCATCCTGCCACATTGGGGTACCTTTCCAAACCACCGCATTCAAATACATTTTTGCCAGTAAGGTTTGAACAACGCCTTGCGTTATCTTTCCGTATGTTTCGGTGTTGTATTCTTTGGGGACCAGGTTTTCAATTTCTTTCAGTTCTTTAACCGTAAAATCAAAAACATCGGCACGCGACGATTGTTTGGGAGGGTCAACATCAGTAAAATCGGTTACAATGGGCACGTTTCCATACAAATCGATAAGGCAATAGTAGTAAAATGCCCGGACACCTTTCAGTTGAGCGATGGTGGTTTCCTTATTTGTAATGTTTGTCGATTGGTCTAACTGAAAAAGTATCTGATTAACAGTACTAATCCCTTTAAAACAAAAGTCCCAGGCGCCCCAGATGTCGGCATTTACCGAAGTCCATGTATGTTTGGCCAACTCCTGCCACTGGCCGCCATCGTACCAGTCGGTACCCCGGGTTGGGGCAACAGCGCAGTCGGTTGCAACCGAAATATTCATGTCATAGTATGCCCAGGCAATTCCTTGCAGTGAAGAGTACGCCGGGCCAATTATTGTTGCAACTTGTTGCGGGGTTTTTCCGAATTTATCCTGAGGAATGATGTTGTATGTTTCCTCCGTGAGATTTGTACAGGACTGGCTCAGCACCAGCGCTGAGATAGCTATAAATGAACTGATTGTTTTTCTATTTAGTTTCATAATGTACAGATTTTGAATGTGTTTTTTAGAAGGCAACATTTAAGCCAATCGTAAAAGTTCTGGCTTTAGGGTAGAAACCACGCCCTTCCAGCCCTGGAGTTTTGGTATCGGCATCCGTTTCAGAAGTTTGACTATCCAGTGAAACTTCAGGATCAGTTCCCGTATATTTGGTAAATGTTAATAGGTTCTGTCCGGTAAAGTAACACCTGAATTTATTCAGCCAGGCTACTTTTTTTGTATTAAAGGTGTACCCCAGGGTCAAATTTTCCAGTCTGAAGTAAGAACCATTTTCAACATAATAATCCGAGACTTTTGGAGCATCGTTTAACGGAATATCCAAAGCGTGTGAATAAATATTGCCTTGTGGTACATTCTGGATATTTTCGTAGGTGATGCGGGCAAGGTTCAGGATTTTATTACCATGTACACCTCTAAAAAAGATGGAGACATCGAAATTTTTGTAGGTAAATGAGTTAGAAAAGCCATAGGTGAATTTAGGGAATGCGTTGCCAATATATGTATAGTCATTTCCATATCCCTCGGTAATTTGACCATCGTTGTTCAGGTCTTCAAAAATCCATTTTCCATTAGAATTGATTCCTTTGTATTTGAAACCGAAAAAGGTTCCAACAGGATGACCTGGTTCCAGAATATGCCTGGTTGCGGTTAAACCTCTTACAAATTCACTGTCGAGTGTAACATAGTCGCGTTTAAACTGATCGTTCGAGAGCGATAGTACTTCATTCCGATTTGTAGCAAAGTTGATAGATGTTGTCCACTTAAAACCATGGTTTTTAATGACATCTATGTTTAAAAGAGCTTCGAAACCTACATTGCGCATAGAGCCTACGTTGGCTGTAATTTTGTTGTATAAATAAGGTGGAACGGGTACCGGATACGAGTACAACAGGTCTTTTGTATGTTTGTTATAGTATTCAACAGAGCCGCTAAACCGGCTGTTGTAAAAAGAATAATCGATACCTACATTAAATTGCGATGTAGTTTCCCATCTTAAATCGGGATTGGGATTTTGGTTAGGCTGGTAACCTGAAATAATGTTGCCATTGTCGATGAATTTTCCGGTTGCACCATAAGTTGCCAATGATTTATAAGGATCGATCCCCTGGTTCCCCGATGTACCGTATCCCGTTCTGATTTTCAACTCATTGATCCATTTTATATCTTTCATAAAACCTTCTTCGTTGATTAACCAAGCTAATGAGGCTGACGGGAAATACCCCCATTTGTGGTTAGCCCCGAATTTCGACGAACCGTCGCGGCGAATAGTAGCTGTTAAAAAGTATTTATTGTTTAGATCGTACTGGGCGCGAGCATAAAACGAGATAAGCTTCGACATGCTCTTTTCAGACCAAACATCAGTTGGTTTCAGGTTATTCCCCGCCTGTAAATTATTGTATCCAAAATCATTCAGCAAGAAGTCGCGGTTCTGGGCGCCAAACTTATCCCATACTTTGTCTTCATACGAATAACCGGCCATTAATTTCAGGTTTTGTTTTGTCCATTCTTTTGTATAGGTAAGGTTTGTTTCTAAAATATTGCTAAGATTCGACAGGGCCTCGCGGGTAGCACGTCCGTTTTCGGCAATCCCCGAACGGGTTGTGCTGTTGATGTATTCTCCTGTCGTTTCTTTCTCCGAAATGCGGGAAACATTTAATGAATATTTCAACCCTTTAATGATGTCGAGTTCCAGGATGATATTGCCCAGATTATAATTTGAAGTGTGGTCGTTTTTATTCAGCTTCAACATCGAAACAGGGTTGCCATAATCATATTCGTATGGTTCCCAGAAACTTCCATCGGCATTGTAAATTGGTTCGGTTGGTTTTACATTCTTTGCCAAAACGAATGCATACGTGTCAACCGGAGACCAGTTCTTCATGGTTGACACTCCTGTAATGGTTACTTTCAAATGATCGTTAATGGCCCGCTGAGAGAATGAGAAACGTGCATTGAACCTTTCTGATTGATTTCCAAGGATAACCCCTTCTCTGTTTTGATAATTGACTGTAGCGATATAGTTATGCTTTTCGCCTCCGCCCGATAGGGTTACATTATGTTCTTGAGAGATGCCTGTTTGTGAAATTGCGTCGTACCAATTTGTATTTCCACCATTATCCTCGAAGTTGGTAATCCCGGCTTTTTTCACATAGTCGCGATACTCTGTTGCATTTAGCATTCGGGGAAGGTGTGCCGGCATTTCAACCGAAGCGTAGGCATTGTATTCGATTTGGGTTTTCGATGTCATTCCTTTGCGTGAGGTAATCATAATAACCCCATTAGCTCCACGTGAACCATAGATGGCTGATGCAGAGGCGTCTTTCAAAACGGAGATGCTTTCAATGTCTTCCGGTGCAATGGAGTTAAGTGAAAGTCCAGGCACACCATCGATAACAATGAGGGGGTCGTTGCTTGCCGATAATGAAGTTGTGCCCCTTAACCGAAGTGTGCTTCCCTGGGTTACATCGCCTCCGGGAAGTGTAATATCCAATCCGGCAACTTTACCTTTCAGCAGGTCGGCTGCATCATTCATTACACCTTTATTAAAATCCTCCTTGGTGACATTGGCTACCGAGGCTGATACCTGTTTCTTTGTCTGGGTGCCATAACCAATGGCTATAACCTCGTCCAAACCAACACTCTCTTCTTTAAGTACAAGGTCTATTACCGATTGGTTGTCTACCGTAATTTCCTGAGTACGCATACCGATGAATGAGAATATCAGTGTTGATTTTCCGGGAACATTTGAGATAGAGAATTTGCCATCAACATCCGAAATTGTTCCGATTGATGTCCCTTTTACCAGGATAGTAACGCCAGGAAGAACATTCCCGTTAACATCTTTAATGGTACCGTGAATTGTTTGTGTTTTCTGCGACTGAAAATTTGAAGTGCTTTCAGGCGACAGAGCTTTGAGAGAGCTTTTTTCAGAGGAATAACCGAAAAATGCAAGAGAAAGCAAGCAGGCTGTTAATAACGAAATTCGGTTAAGATGTGCTATTTTACAACCAATAATTCGTTTTAGGAATGTCGGATAGTCTGACTTCTTCTTCATAGTTTTTAATGATTGTTTAGTTAAAATTTAATTAAAATATTATGACTAATAAATATTGAAACTGATAACCGATGTAAAAGTATTATAAAATTGTAGTTTCGCAATGTTTCGAAATTAAAATTTTATAAGTTTCGTTTAATTTCATTACTTTGTATATCTTGTGTCTTTGTTTAAAGTAATCGTGTAATTTAATTTGATGATATTAAGTTGTATTGCATACAAAGTGTAATTTTGAATTGATTTCGTTTTGTTTTGAAATAAAATATTTTTGGAGATTTGATTTCAAAATGATTTGTATATTTGGGCTCTGTTAAAAATCACTTGAAAAATATACCTTTGTTAATTGTTTTTTTGTGTTATCATATTATTTAAAGAGCAATTTATGACCAGAACCCAAACAATATCAACAGTAGAACGTCGACGGATTATTTTGGAGGAACTTCAACAAAACAAACAGGTTGATGTTGCACAATTGAAAGATCGTTTTGATGTAAGCGAAGTGACTTTGAGAAAGGACCTGCGCTATCTTGAAAACAAAAATCTGCTTATAAGATCGCGTGGAGGAGCTATGGTTCCTGTAAAAATAGCCGAAGACTTATCGGTTAAAAAGAGAATGGTTATAAACCTGGGATTAAAAAAACAGATTGCCCGAAAGGCCAGTACGCTTATCAAGGACGGCGATACTATAATTATTGATTCAGGAACCACATTAATGCAAATCACCGATCATCTTAAAAAAATCAAGAAACTAACAGTTATTACCAATGCGTTGGACATAGCTTTTAAGCTTTCTGAGTTTAATAATCTGAAGATCATTGTTCCAGGTGGAATCTTTCGTGAAAAATCCTGTTCACTGGTTGGTGTCACTGCTATCGAAAATATGCAGATGTTTCGGGCGGATAAATATTTTGTAAGCGCCGATGGGATTAATGAGGAAGGGCTTTTTACATCAAATCTGGAAGAAGGGCAGATTGCTAAACTAATTATGTCGAACGCGAAAGAGAATATTGTGTTGGTTGATTCCAGCAAATTCGACTGCCAGGGAATCATTAATTTTGCTCCACTTACGAAAATACACACCTTGATAACCGATGAGAACATTACGGAAAATTACATCCAGCATTTCAGAGACCTTGGAATTAATGTGATTATAGCCGATAACTTAAATGAAAATTTATCCGTTCCCGAAAATTCAGTTGAATCTAGAAATGATGAGAACTAAACTTTGTATTTTATCGTGCCTGCTCATTTGGGCTAGTGTCTTGAATCATTCGTTAATGGCTCAACAAACGACAATTGATCAGAAAGTTGATTCGGTGATGAAATTGATGACTTTCCCGGAAAAAATTGGGCAATTAAACCAATACAATGATGATTGGGAGGCCACAGGGCCGGTAACTGTTGATACGAATAAAGCTGAACAAATAAGAAAAGGACAGGTTGGCTCAATGCTAAATTGCATGGGCGCTGGCCGGACCCGTCGCTGGCAAAGCATTGCTATGCAGTCGCGGCTGAAAATTCCGTTGATTTTCGGACAGGATGTGATTCACGGTTATAAAACCACGTTCCCAATTCCGCTGGCGTCGGCGTGTAGTTGGGATCTTGCTGCCATCGAGGCCTCTGAAAGGGTGGCTGCCACAGAGGCAAGCGCTGGCGGAATTCAATGGACATTCGCTCCAATGGTTGATATTGCACGTGATCCAAGATGGGGCAGGGTGATGGAAGGTTCAGGGGAAGATCCCTATTTGGGCTCGAAAATTGCTGAGGCCCGTGTAAAAGGTTTTCAAGGGAAGAAAATAGGCGATGTGGATATTGTGATTGCCTGTGCCAAACACTTTGCAGCATACGGGGCCGCAATTGGAGGCCGCGACTACAATTCAGTTGATATGAGCGACCGTTTGCTTTGGGAGGTTTATCTGCCGCCCTTTAAAGCTGCCGCTGATGCAGGAGTCAGAACTTTTATGACTTCATTCAACGATATTAATGGAGTGCCTTCGACTGCGAACCGGGAATTGTTGCACGATATACTGAAAGAAAAATGGGGCTTTAAAGGATTTGTGGTCAGCGATTGGGGCGCTGTTGGAGAAATGGTTAATCATGGAAATGTGAAAAACAGATACGAGGCGACCGAATGTGCGATCAACGCAGGGTGTGATATAGATATGGAGAGTCGATGCTATAAGGACAATCTGCCCCGGTTGGTAAAAGATGGTAAGGTGTCGTTAACTGAAATAGATGATGCTGTTCGCAGAATTCTTAGGGAAAAATTCGAACTGGGACTGTTTGATGATCCCTATAAATTTTGTGAGTTGGAACGGGAAAAAAGAGAACTGAATAATCCGGCACATACCGCTCAGGCTCGTGATATGGCCAGAAAAAGTATTGTTTTGCTGAAAAATGAGAATCAGTTGCTCCCTTTATCGAAGAATTTGAAAACAATCGCCTTCATAGGCCCATTGGTAAAAGCAGTTAAGCAAAATAATGGATTTTGGGATGTCAATGTTCCGGGCATTGATTCCAGTCACATTGTTACCCAGTGGCAGGGACTAGAGAATAAGGTCGGAAAATCGACCAAATTGCTTTATGCCAAAGGGTGCGACATTGAAGGCGACGATAAATCGGGATTTGACCAGGCTGTGGCGGTAGCAAAACAAGCTGATGTAGTGGTAATGAGTATTGGAGAGCGACGCGATATGACCGGCGAGGCTAAGAGCCGTTCGGATATAACCATTCCCGGTGTACAGGAAGACTTGGTAAGAACCATTATGGCAACAGGCAAACCTGTGGTGGTATTGATCAATGCCGGACGTCCGCTGGTGTTTAATTACATTGCAGATCATGTTCCTGCAATTTTGTATACATGGTGGCTTGGCAGTGAAGCCGGCAATGCCATCGCCGATGTTTTATCTGGCGATTACAATCCTTCGGCAAAACTAACGATGTCATTCCCTGTAAGCGTTGGGCAAATTCCAATTTATTACAGTCATTTTAATACAGGTCGTCCGGTGGAGGACGATAATGATCGCTATTACCGGTCGGCTTATACCGATCTGTCGATTTATCCGAAGTATGAATTTGGATATGGGTTGAGTTACACGACATTCAAATACAGTAATTTGAAACTGAGTGACAAATCCATGACATCCACAGATACAATTACTGTTTCAGTAACGGTTACCAACACAGGCAAATACGATGGAGAAGAGATTGTACAACTCTATCTTCACGATTTGGTAGGATCGATTGTCCGTCCGGTAAAAGAGTTGAAAGACTTTCGGAAAATAAAGCTGCAAGCCGGCGAATCGAAAACGATTTCATTTGTAATTGACGTTGAGAAACTTTCGTTTTTCAATCACGATTTGAAATGGGGAGCAGAACCTGGCGAATTTGAGGCAATGATTGGAGCTTCATCGCGCGATATTCGATTAAAATGTCAATTTGAATTAGTTAAGTAACCAGCTTAATAAATATACATGAAAAAAACCTTTCTTCTGCTTTTTATCCTGGTTCAGTTTGCGAATGCCCGATTTGCACTTTCTGCTGAACCGGAATTAAAACAATCTTACTTTAAGTTAACTACATCAAACGGCATGATTGTCGCTGTTTATAATGCCGCAGAGAACCGGATTGATGATGTATATCCTCATATTTTTACCAACTACGATTCGGCTCATTACGTTTTCCCTTTTACTGGGAACATTAAGTTAAGAGGAGACGAAAAACCGGTTACAACGGGCTATCTGGAGAATACGCATGTTATTGATGTAACATATACCAATTTCAAAATCAATTATTTTACATCATTCAACAGGAACGATCGAGTATTTTATGCTGTAATCAGGGGCGAAAAATCGCAAATTGAGAATCTTTCGTTTGATGCAGAGCTCACAGAAGGCCAACCAGTCAGTGGAATTTCGCAGTTGGAGAACTCGTTACAGGATTTACCTATTCATTTAAAAGGGAAAGCTCTCACCGGAAGCATGATGCGGAAATACGATAAGAATCTGTACGAGAAATATTTCCTGTTTTCATATTCTGATTCATTAGTCGACAATACAGGGATAATAGAAAAAACTATTGAGAATATCTCAAGGTCGAAAACTTCATTGGTGGATGATGAGGTAAAATATATGAAGGGGATTTTTGCGCGCTGTAAATTTCCTGAAGGAATTACCGGTAAAGAGAAAAATATTGTAGAGCAATCAGTATCAATCCTGAAAATGGCTCAGGTGTCCGACTACGAAATCTTTCCGAATTCGCACGGACAAATTTTGGCTTCTCTCAGGCCTGGTTTGTGGCACACAGCCTGGGTGCGCGACGGAAGCTTTGCTATTGAAGCTTTGACACAGTTAGGTATGTACCCGGAAGCTAAAAAAGGCCTTGAATTCATGCTCAAAGCTCCATCCGGAAAATATAAACATTTTGTTTATAAAGATGGGGTTGATTATGGCCCGGGTGTAGATTACCAGATTTCGCTGACCCGCTATTTTGGGAATGGAGAAGAAGAATGCGACTGGAACGAAGACGGACCAAACATTGAATATGATGATTTTGGCGTTTTTATGACCGCTTTCTGCGATTATGTTTCCAGGAGCAACGATGTTGAGTTTTATAAAAAATGGAATTCGGTAATGTGTACCAAAGTTGCTGATGCAACCCTTGCAACCCTTGCACCTGATTCGCTCATTAAAGCAGATTCAGGACCTTGGGAACACCACCTGAAAATGCCGCGTCAATATACCTTTACTTCGGGTGTTTGTGCACGTGGGCTCGATTTGCTTGCCGGGTTACAGAAACAGTTTGGCTTGCCATATACAAAGTATGAAAATGCAGCGAAAACTTTAAAACAAGGGATTTTTGATCACATGCTTTGCGAGGGCAAATACCTAAAAGGGAACTCGGTTGACGCACACAAAACCGACCATGAATACTTCGATTCCGGAGTATTTGAATTATTTGCCAATGGGTTGATTACGAATAAGAACCTGTTTCTTTCCCACATGGCAGAATGTGACAAGTTCCTTAGGATTAAGGGCAACAGACCTGGTTATATCCGATTGAATAGTAATGATCCATACGAAAATCAAGAGTGGATATTCATAAACCTGAGAATTTCGGTAGCTCGTATGTTGTTTGGACAAAAAGAAGAAGCTGCTAAATTGATCAACTATGTAACGGATCAGGCTGCTTTGAATTATAATATAATTCCTGAGATGATCAGCAATAAACTTCAGATGAGAAAGGTACCAGGGGAATTTTATGAGTGGAACACCTGGTGCAACTGTATCCGCCATGATGATGATCTGTTTATAGGTACTATTCCAATGGTTGGATACGGTTCAGGCGCTTATGTAATAGCTCTTTACAGATATTACGGAATGTAGGAGTTTGAGGTAATATTAAGTCTGATTCTTTACCTTCGTTGGCTGTATTATTGATTCGAATCAAGGATTCGAAATTTAACCCCTGATTCGAATTTATAATACTAAAATTCCAACTGTCTTTTGTATAAATTTTTATTTAGTAATCTCCGTTTTTGGCATCATTGTCAACTTATTCCATTCTACAGCGAGTTTTGGTTTATTGCTTGGGCAGAACAAAATTGACGCCTGTAAAACGAATTGCTGCATCACAACGTTCCTGTTTGCTGTAAGGTGAATAAATTTTTGCTACCAACGATTTGCGCACCGGATCGATTTCGAGCAGTCGGATGTATCCATCACCATCGTTTATTCCCTGGTAATCCTGAAGAATTTGATAAATGCGGTTTCCATTGTCTCCACGATCATTACGCCATGCGGTAATCCCTGTATGCCCGCTTAACACTAAAAGGATGTTTGGGTATTTTTTTATTAGCAAATTGTAAATTTCGTACGGACTTAAATCTCCATATCCGGCATTTCGTTCGCTGATGTCGCCATTTCCATTCAAATGGTAATGCGTAAGGATTATTACATTGTAATTTGGATGTTCTGCAACTACCTTGTCGGCCCATTCAACCGGTGCGCGGCGGGCACAAAACTCAAGCGAAACCACTAACCAATCGAGCCCTCCGGCTTTAAACGTATAGTAAGCATTATCACTTTTACCTTCTTCCCATCGCCCTTGTTGCCCTTTCAACCGGGAAACAGGGAAGTAGCTATTGAATTTGGTTGTTATACGTAGATTTTGGTTTACATTACCCGGGGCTGCACTTCCGCTGTTTTCTCCAACAGCCTCGCCATCATGGTTTCCCAGGCAAAGAACATAAGGCATCCCGGCTTTATCCAGAATTTTGAAGCCGCTGCTTGCTTTCTCCCAATGTGCGATATTGTTGAAGTCAACAATATCGCCAACATGTAAAACAAACGGGATATTAAGTGAATCTTTTTTATCGACAATCCATTGCAATTGACTGATAAACATTTCTGGGTGACGGTTTACCTCGCATTGAGTATCGGGTAAAACGGGAATAGTAAATTTTTGGGCAATTCCTTCAAAAATGGAAAGAATAAACAGCGCCAAGGTTGCAAGACAAATTTTTGCTTTCATTTGTAAATCTTTATTTAACATTCAGTAATTTTAGTATTAATATCTTCTTCCTAAATAACTAATTCAACCCATAGAATTGAGCTTGTGAATTGAAGCGAAGCGGAAATCCATGAAATGAAATATGCGGGACGAATAGCTGTTTATACATTTCCGATTGGTTTCGCCTAAGGCGAGATGGCTATTTCATTTGATCTGATTTTATTTGTGTAATGTACTTCAAAACTACTACTCAACAGTTATCCCGGTTACAAATTCATTTTGGCCTATTGTAGCCATGTTGTTCATTTTTAAGCCATTTATAAAATAATCTTTTAGATGTATGTTTTTTATCAAATGTGTATTGTCAAAACCTGAGAAATACATTGAAGTCTTTTTATGGCAATTAAATTCAATATTTCCGAAATAAATATTATCCCTGATGAAATGATCGTAGCCTTTCAGCGCCAGATTCTGATCAATGGGGACATTAGAACCTTCTGCCAGAATTTTATTGGTAGAATCAGAGTAATTAAAACTGATACTGTTTAATTGGATATTGCTGATTGATCCACGAACAGTATCCTCGGAATAAAATGTTGAATATATTCCAAAGACAGCAACCTTCCCCCAGGCATTGGAAATAATTGGAGTTGTTCCAATAGTTAAACTATCAGTTATAGGTTGTTCGATTGCAATATTGTTAAAGCTAATGTTGTGTATATGACCACGGTCGCAATTCTGAATATCCATTGCTACGGCGGTAAAATGTGGAATCTGGCAATTCGAAAAAGTAATATTCCGTATAGTGTCGGCAACAATACTGGCGCCTATTTCAATTGCTCGCCCCCAATCGTTCCAAAGGACACAATTATCGACCAGAATATTTTCGATAATTTTATAAGGTTTGTTGTATGCTTTACGGGTACCTCTTATTACTATATTGTCATCAAATGTTCTGATAAACGTATTTCTAAACTGTATGTTCCGGCAATTTACAATATCAAGTCCGTCGGAATTGTACCGCCAGTGGCCTATTAGTTTCAGGTTATCAAAAATCAGGTGGTCGCAATTAGTGGGTATAATGGTCCAAAAGGGAGAATCGCGCAGAATAATTCCACCAACGGTCGAATTGGTCACCTTCTTCAATGCAATCATAGCCGGAACCTCTCCTCTTTTGAATTTACTTGCATCAAGTATTCCTCGTCCGGCGATGGTCAGATTCTGCGCATTTTCTCCTCGAATAATTCCATATACCACAGCTCCACCGGCTATGTAAACAGTTTCATTGCTTTTAACATCAATGATTCCTGCATTATGAATTCCAGGCCCGAAATAATGGACTTTCGGATCATTTTTATTAATCTTCGTTACTTCAGGAGGATTGGTAAAAACATGCAAGGCATGATGATACCCGTTCACCTCAACCACAAACTGCATGGGTTTCGATAATTTAAACTCTATGGTTTTCCCATTTATGGTTGGCTTTATCCCGAATTCCCTGGGGCGTATATCAATCGAATGAATTTCCTTTTTTGAAATAATTTGTACATCAACTTCTTTCGCCATATCGAAATAAGCAAACGAAGCAATCTCGGTTTGCTCAACAGGGCGTTGATAACCAGGCCATATTTGGTTAATAGGGTATTTCGATACCTGAGCCTGGTATACAAATACTGGTTGTCCGTTTACGGCCATATCGAAATCGGTTGATTGTGGTTCGCCATTGGGCGCCTGATAAACAGTTATACCCGATTTACACCCGAAAACTACAATTGGCAAGAGGAGTATAAATAATAAATATTTCATGGTCATTTCCCTTGAACTACTTCTTTAATCACTTTTAACTTGGCAGCACCGGGGTCACCTTTGGTTGGTACCAGGTAACCACCTTCGCCCAGTTCGTTCCAGGCGTAAATAAGGATAAGCCTTTCCTTTGTAGTTTTTGTAGGATTATTGTCCATCCACTTAATTGCATCTTTAAAGAAACTTTTGAACAGTTCCGGTGAACTGTCGGGGTAGTACCAGCCTTCTTTCTGGTTAAGTCCATCGGGACCTTCCCAGGGCCGTTTGTCCCAGCCTGCATTGAGTACCGGAATGTAAGGTTGTGCCTCGGTTCCTTGCCACTGTGGTTTTGCCCTGTCAATCAATTCCTGAAACTTATGTTCTTCGTGTCCATCGTCGTAACCCGATGTTAGGTTGTAATGGGTACTATAATCAAATATCTTTTTCTTTGCTGGTCCGCCACAGCCAGCCAAGGCCAACCCATTTTTAAAACCTTCTTTTTTAGCAGTTTCCTGTATAACTTCTATTTGTTCGTCGGTGATGGCATTATCGCCTGTTCCAAAAATAACAAGCAATGGTTTGCCATCTACTTTGATGTATTGAGGGTCTCTGAAATATTTAACCCAATATTTAACGGCGCTCGCCCAGTTTTCATTTCCTTGTATTTCGAAACCGGTATGGTTGGCGATTAAAAGACTATATTTTAACCGGTTCCTGTTTTTTGCTTTTTGGTACAATTCCAAACTTGTATGAAGGCAATCTTTTTCAATTGCTTCGATGTTGATGGGGCCTTTGTTATTTTTCCAGTACCAACAGAAAAGGAAAAAACCGAGGCCATTATCAGCAGCCATATCAATTTGGCGTTCCATTATTTCCTGAGTATCGTCGCGCCATCCCCAAACAGGTTCCCTGTCTGAGAATTCCCGAACAAAACGCCTGGTCAAATGTGTAGGAGCATTTTTAGCCCACGGCTCACCTGGATCGTCGGCAAACTTATTTTTGCCAGCCCATCCGTCGAAATAATATGCTCCCACTTGTACATTAATTTTATTTTCCTGGGCATTTACATCTGCTGTGCATCCGGTAAGAATGGAAATGCCATACCCCAAAACTATCAGGAAGTATATTGTAGCTTTCATTTCTTTTCGTGTTTAGGTTTGTTTATTCATCAGATTAACAACTAATTTGTTAATATCTATCGTATTTCCCATTGATAAATACATCTTTCACTGCTTCGAGATAACCAAATCCGTTGAGCATATCAGGTAAGAGATAACTGCCTTCTACCCATTCGTTCCATGCATTAATGGTGATTAGCTTAGGTTGTTCGGGATGGGTGTCGGCATATTTTTTTGCCTTGGAAAGTAAGGTCGCAAAACTGGACGGGGTGTTGTGGTAATGTACAACATCTTTAATGCCTTTGGCCGGAAATCGCGGAGTGTCGTCCCAGCCAATTGAAACGCAGGGAAATACCGGAACATCCAGAATGGAATCGAGTTGTTCGCGAATTTTGATCGAATTAGTTCCGTAAATGATATAATCTTCATTCATTCCTCCCATGTTATACATGGCAACGCTGTTGAAACCCATAGTCTTTACCTTTTCGCGAAATTGGCTGGCTTTTTCATCCGACATTAATGAGCCGCCACCCTGGTTCCACTGAATATGTAACCCGGGAAAACCAGCTTTTTTCACTTCTTCTCTGAAATAATCAAGCGCTTTACGGGTTTCTTCCAGGTTACCGCCAAAACTTTCCATCAGTTTATCAATACTAAAAATTGAAAATACAGGTTCTCCATTGATTTTTAAATAATTCGGGCGCTTGAAATATTGATTAATGACCCTGTCGACAATGATTTTATAATTTTTCCAGTCGACTTTTGCATTCCACAAAATGTTGGTATTATCCTTGTACCGGTGAACATTCCAGTAATTGTACTTTACATCATGATTAGCCCACATGATGTAAAACTGCATTTTCGAATTATTCCTGGCTTTCAGAAACCCATCATCGAGAGCGCTTTCCAGGTAAGGACCTTCTTCGTACCAGTACCAGTCGTAAACAAATACATTCACGCCGTGGTCAGTTGCTGCATCAATCCATTTTTCAACCACTTTAGGGTCGTTATCCATTTCGTAACCCCAAAGCGGCTGGCGGGGCTGGTAATGTCCATCGAAACGAGGGTTCCCCTTTTTTATCACTTCCCATTCGCCAATCCCTTCCGACCATAGTTTCTTATGAGCCAATGCGTCGTCGTGGCACGAAGGCCAGATGTAGGCGGCAACCAAATAGTTATTTTTTACCTGCTCTTTTTTATGCTGCAATTGAGCATACGATAAATTACTACCAACGAAGATAGCCAGGACTACCGCCATTTTAATTTTCAACATAATTTTTCTCATATACTTATTTTTATTTATAAACTGCATGTTTTATTGCTTGCAGATATTTCCCTTTTGGATCATCTTTACAGGGAACCAACCATCCTCCTTCTCCAATTTCGTTCCAGGCATATACCAGTGCAAGTTTATCTTTGGTTACCTTATTGGGATGGTCATTTATCCATGCCACCAGTTTCCTGAAATAAAGTTCATGCTCTTTGTATGTTCCCCGTTTGAAGTGTACCGATATATCAACTCCTTTCCCAAAACCTTCGCCATTTTTAGCTTCCCAGGGGCGTCGGTCCCAACCTATGGTAGCAACAGGAATGTAGGGTATTTCATTGTTATCTCTTTTTTTCCAAACCGAAATATTCCAGTCGGCCAGTAATTTAAAGGGATGTATATCAGTCAGATTCAATCCGTCTTTGGGTTTAGTGTTGTATAGGGTCTGCGCCTGAAAACCTTCGTCAACGGTACCTGCACCACATGCGGCTACAACAACGCCTGGGAATCCGGCTTTACGTGCGGCTTCCTGTAAATAAGCAAGTCCATCTTTATCAGCACTTCGCGATTGAAAAATCATGATTACTGGTTTTCCTTCTGATTTGAGGTAACGTGGATGGCTGAAGTAATTTTTGATCCAATAATCGGCTGCCTGTTTCCAGGCGTCAGTGCCAATAATTTCGGCTCCGCCATGGTTTGCAACCAAAAGACAATATTCCATAAGGTTATTGTTCCTGGCTTTCATGAAAAGATTCATCGGAAGATGTTTCGAATCAGCTTCAATTGCGGCAGGGTTTATTGGTCCTTTGTTGTCGCGCCAGTACCAGCAAAACGAGAAATAAGAAATGCCATTATCAGAAGCCAGTTTAATTTGATGTTCCATCAATTCCCGGGTGTCATCGCGCCATCCCCATATTGGTGTACGGCCCGAAAATTCGGTAGCAAGTTTCTTCGTAAAATGGGTTGGCATTCCTTTGGCCCAGGCATTTTCAGGTGTCCCGTCATCATAAGGGCACTTACCAGCCCATCCGGCAAAATAGTATGCGCCAAGTTTTATTTGTGGTTTTTTACCAGCCTGTATATCAGTAGTGTAAGCCGAAAAACAAACTACTAACATCAGGAAGATTACTTTCTGAATACAGTTTCTCATGATAAATTTAAGTTTAGTTGGTTCTGGTTTATTTTCTGTTACTTTCGGATACTACATCGCCGACTATTTTTAGGTAGCTGGCCTTTGGATCGCCTTTTGTTGGAACAAGATAACCACCTTCGCCAAGTTCGTTCCAGGCATATATTACTATAAGCCTTTCTTTGGTTGTTTCTTTCGGATGATTATCCATCCACTTTACTGCATCGGTCAGTAAGTTTTTAAATTGCTCTGGTGTATGATCTGGATAATACCATCCTTGTTTTCCACCACCTTGCCCATTCCCGCTTTTATCTTCCCATGGACGTTTGTCCCATCCTACAATTACTGTCGGCAGATAGGGTTGTTGTTTTGTTCCCTTCCATTGACCGCGTTGGGCATCAGCCAACTCAATATACTTGTGTTCTTCGTGCCCTCCGGTATAGCCTGGTATAACATTATAATGGGTGCGATAATTGAAGTTTTTATCTTCGGTGCCACCACAACCAGCTATCGATAAGCCTTTTAATCCATGCTTTCGGGCAACCTCCTGCATATAACCCAATGCTTCATTATCAATGCCTTTTGAATTAAAGACTACAATCAGAGGTTTCCCATTAACTTTTAAGTACTGGGGA
This sequence comes from uncultured Prolixibacteraceae bacterium, assembly GCA_937915865.1. GTDB lineage: Bacteria > Bacteroidota > Bacteroidia > Bacteroidales > Prolixibacteraceae > Aquipluma. The sequence goes on from CALGIG010000015.1 coordinate 55,197, forward strand.
TCATTGAAATACTGAATCCAGAATTCAACGGCTTTACCCCAATTTTCCTTGCCAGTTATTTCAGCTCCCTGGTGGTTGGCAACCAGGAGCGCAAATTTCATTCTTTTCTTTTTTTTAGATTTCATGAAAAGGTTCATGCTGGTATGTTGCGGAAGATTTTGAATTACTTCAGGATTGATTGGTCCCTTATTATCTCTCCAATACCAACAGAACAGAAAAAAACCAAGTCCGTTATCGGCAGCTAAATCAATCTGACGGTCCATGATCTCCTGTGTATCGTCGCGCCAGCCCCAAATGGGTTCACGATGGTTAAATTCGTCAACCATACGCTGGGTTAAACTGGTCGGTGCATTTCGGGCCCATAATTCGGTTGTGTCGTCGGCTTTACGGTTTTTCCCCGACCATCCATCGTAATAATAAGCCCCAATATTAACCTGGCGTTTTTTATTTTGGGCAACCGCCTCCTTTGTTTGGACAATATATAGCACAGGTAAAAGTACCAATAATAAATATCGAAAAGCTATATTTTTCATTTTAGTAAAGTTTGGTTGGTTTAGGTTTTGTCATGCAATAATTGTTTTTAATCCGAAATTGATGAAGAGCTATCCTGGAAAACTTCCGGATAGCCCTTCTCAATCATTAAAATATAACGGGTTTATAAGTTTCGAGGACAACAGCACGATCGCGGATTACCAAAGTATCCGTAGCCGAATAGGTTTTCCCACCATTGGTAAACTGGTAGCTTATGTGAATTGCATCACGTTTTTTGTTTCCCCATTCGTCGGCATCGTCCAGGAATTTTCCTGTACCTGTAATTGTATAGGCCGAACCTGTGTTCTCCTTCACGGTACAATTTCCATTATCATCAAATGTTAGTAACATATTTAATGTTCCCGAAAAAACAGACGAACGAATTGCTCCTGATGTTGAGACCTGTTTGAATCCGGTAGTTGTCAGGCTCCATACTTCATTATCAACAATATATGTTGTTCGGTATACAGCTTTGTCAATTACGTTACCAGTACCATCTTTCACAGAACTTGCGCCCCTGTGTAAATATTTTCCATGATATTGATTGATATATTTCACTGCAAACATGGTGAAGTTTTTAGGTGTTGTAATCCAGTTACCATCAATCCTTATATCAGGGGCCACAATAGATTTTTTCCCTTGCAGAATAGAATCAACATCGTTTGATGATTTTATCATCAGAGGAATAACATACGTGTTCTTTATAGCATAAGGATCGGTAAAGAAGGCATCCTTTAAATGTACTTCAATACTCCCGTTAAATTCGCCGGCAGGAATAACCAGTTTATCCGAAGAACTTAAGGTATAGTAGCTTTCGGGCATTAACCTTATCGTATCTTTCGATGCTGCGAACAAGGCCCGTTTGCATAAGTCAGGTGTTAATCCGATATCCAGAGTTCGGTCCTTTGTGTTGGTATAAACCCCTCCCATTGCAGCCGAGATGAGGAACGTATGATTATTGTCGTTTGTATTATCATAAATATAATCGCCTAAAACCAATGTCCGTACAGGGTATTGATAAGGGAAATAGGCCGTAGTATATTTATAATCGGGGAAATCATTATCCTGGTTTTTGCAGGCAATCAAGCCAATTAAAAATCCGGCTATAATCAAAATATTTTTCATATCTCTCATTATTTTATCGTTACAATTTACCATCCTTTATTCTGGATTAAAGCATTATATTTAATAACTTCTTTGTCAGGAAGTGGCCCGTAATGCATGTAATCGTTGTTATAAAGCCTGTCTTCAACATCAACATATTGCAATGTTTGCCCATTGATATTGACCCCTTTTGCTGTTTCGGTCAAACTGGCGTTCCACCGGCGTAAATCCCAGAAACGAAAACCTTCGAAGCACAGCTCGATACGACGTTCGTTCCGAATAAGCGCTCTCATATCTTCTTTGGTTGTAATGGTTGCCAGATATGCATCGGGCTGGGTAATTCCTGCCCTTTTACGGATAGCCGCAATAACATCGCGAGCCGAATAAGCAAAAGCGCCTTTACCATCGGGTCCCCAGGCTTCATTGGCTGCTTCGGCGTAAATCAGAAATAATTCGGTGTAACGCATGTACACTTCATAATGGTATTTGGTTGTTGTCGACACCGGGTTCAGGTTAACATCTTCGCGTAATAATTTCTTTAGATAATAGCCTGTCCTGGTTGAAGTATTGATTGAGTCTTTTGCATTAACTCCACCACTAACTCCTGTTTTTATAGTTGTCGATCCAATTTTATTTCCATTGTAACAAATGTATAAGGCCAAACGAGGATCGCGGCCAGAATATGGATTAGCAACATTATAAGCTCCGGAAGGATGGTTTATTGGATAACCATTGGCCATTGGGAAAGCATCAACCAGATTTTGTGTAGGATTAATGTTCCCTTTTCCGTACAGCGAAGGTGGAAAATTGTTTGATTCCCTGGTGTTGCTTAACGCTTTTACAGTTCTCCAAACGATCTCTTTTTGATCGCCTTTTGTTGCTGATGTAACATCAATGGCATCGGCCCTGGTGGCATCATAAAATTTTCCACCATTAGGATCGAGGCCTGATATTCCGCCAATCAGATCAAGGGTTGTTCCTGCAAAATTTGCTGCTGTTTGCCATAACGAAACGTCGTTTGAAGAGTTGAATGCAGGACTGGCAGCAAGCAAAGCAGCTCTTGCTTTAAGCGCCTTAACTGTCCGTCCGCTGATTCGCTGGTTAAACCTTGATCCAAAAACAGTGTTGTAATTACTTACTGTAACATTTTCGTATCCTGTGGGAAGTTGACTGGTAGCGGTAATATCTACGTAATCGTTCATAGTCAGATAGCTTAAAGCCTTATCAAAATCGGCATTAATCCGGGAAATTGATTCAGCAAAAGTTGCCCTTGGGATATTAAAATTGGCATTAGCATTCATAAATTTATCGTAAAGCGGAATGCCGAGCAATTTATCGGAAGCATCTTTTCCCCCAATTGAATTGAGCAGATGCAGCTCAAACAGGCCGCGCAAAGCATAAGCCTCGCCGGCAAGCCTTTTGGCATACATCGAATTAACATCGCTGTTGGTCGATACCCAGGTTATGGTATCCATGATTTGGAGGAAATCATTGGTATAAAGAATTCCTGAATTACAAATATCCCACATATTCACAGGATTAAACAAGGCCGACCATTCGCCGGTAGCCATTCGCCTAAAATTGTCAAGGTTAATATTAGTTACAGCATTGTCGGTTGCAGTCTCATTGTTGCTCAAACTATTGTTCGGCACTTTGGTATAAGCCGTTATTAGCAGCCCTTCGGCATACTTTGGATCGCCATAAACCCTATTAATCGTTGCGTGATTATCGTCTTCCGGTTCGAGCATGTCTTTACATGAGACGAACGGCAGAACCAAAAACGACAGTAAAAATAGTATCTGATAATATTTCATGATTTAATCTGATTTTGATGGTTAAAATGTTGCTTTAACTCCCAGAGAAAAAGATCTGTAATAAGGCTCAGTTCCTACGGCCAAATCCATGATGTTCCTGTTTTTCGAAACGGTAAGAAGGTCGGTCCCTTCAACAAAAACACCAAGGTGCTTCATTTTTAATAAGCCCGAAATCCGGGATGGCACATCATAAGTTAACTGAACCCTCTGAATCCTGAAATAATTGGTACTGTACATCCAGAATGTTGAGTTACGGAAATTATTGGAGTTGGAAATGGAACTCAGCCGGGGGAAAGTTGCAGTTTCGCTGGTGCCCGATGTCCATCGTCCCCAAACAATATCAGAGTATTTATCATCACCGTCGACCCAATAATATGAACTGGATTTAAAGCCATTTGCCCCTGAACGGCCATTACCTAAAGCCAATAATGTAAGGTTGTGATATTCAAGCTTCAGGCTAAGTCCATACGAAAATGGCGATTGCCAGCGTCCTATCTGAACTTCATCGTTACCATCAACAATACCATCATTGTTTTGGTCAACATATTTGATATCACCAGGCTGTACATCGCCAAAAGCCTGTACGGCATGGCTTGCTATATCGCTTTCGTCTTTAAACAAACCTTCAGCCTTAAGAGCAAAATAAGCATCAACAGGGTGACCTTTTCTGTATTGATAATCATTTGAATAAATTTCATCCTTCTTTTTAATTTTCGAATCGGCATACAAGAAGGTAGCGCCCAAAGTAGCAGTCAAGTCGCCCAGTTTTTGTTTATAGGAGATTCCCAATTCAGCGCCGTTATAAGCGTTATTGTCGAAATTTTTATATGGGATAAAATTGGAGTAAAAGCTTGGAAATTGAGTAGTTGGAATGGTTACCTGATCGAAATAGTTACTGGTAAATACGTTGGCATCGATGCTTAACTTGTTTTTAAATAAGATACTTTCGAATCCAAAGTTAAGTTCTTTGCGTTTTTCAAAACCCAACTTGTTGTTTCCGCCATACTTCGAGATAACTCCATTGTTCGACCAGCTTCCTTCATACCACGCGTAACTTCCTGATGTTGTATAAACATTATCGTAGTAATAGAACCCGTCAATACCACTGTCCGAATTCATTAAACCTGCTGAAATCCTAACTTTCAGATAATTAACGGCAGACACTGATTTCATGAAATCCTCTGAACTAACAACCCAGGCCAATCCAAGTGAAGGAGAAAATGCACCCCGGTTTCCAGGCGCCAGTTTTACCGAATTAACATAAGCGCTACTGAAATCAATCATGTATTTTCCCTTGTAACTGTAGGCAGCGCGAAGGCCAAGATTCGTATTTTTAACACCCTGGAAATCATCTTGTATAACATATCGGTTACCATAGCCAAGCAAAGCTCCGCTAAAATGATGCACATCGTTGAATATGCGGTCGTAATTTAAAGCTCCTGAAAAACCAAATCTGCGGGCAAAAGAAGTGCCGGTAACATTTTGAGTACCACTTCTTACATCGGTATTGTACTTGGTTAGCCCGGTAATTACATCGCTGTTTGCGTCCCATATTGGTGCATAAACCGAGTAAGTATTTGAAATTCCCTGGTTGAATGTTGTATAAAAATCAAAACTAAAATTTGTATGGAAAGTCAAACCTTCGGTCAATTTACCTAAATCAAAATCGATCCGGTTGTTAAACGAAAATGTACGCTGTACAACTTCGTTATTGCCACCCGAATAACCATCAGCAATAGGGTTTGTCAAATAGCTTGAATTACCTCCCAACAAGTACGTTCCGTTAACATCATTTTTTCTGCCGAGTAACAGTGTATTGGCAGGATCGATAAGGCTAATAGGTAACAGTGGCGTAAATAAATTGGGCCGAAGTGTTGAGGCACTGCTCCAGTAATTGCCAACCGGTGTCAAATTATTGTCGAAAATGGCAACTGCATCAAGAGCGCTCTTTATCCACGAGTTGATTTTAAGATCAACATTACCGCGAATATTAAAGCGGTTACGCTGTGAAGATTCGCCTTCTCCGAAATTTAAAAGGCTACCGGTTTGGTACCAATCTAAATAGGTGTGGTAGGTTGCAATATCATTTCCTCCTGAAAATTCGGTATTAAGATCGAAGTACGGTTTTACCGATTTTAAGTACTCTGATGAGTAATAATCGACGCTTGGATATCGGTAGGGATTACCTGTACGATAATTGGCTATTGACGCATCATCGTACAACGGGGAAAGTCCATCGTTTTTTCTTCCTTCGTTGTAAAGCTGCATATAATCGGCAGAAGAAAGGTACTTGGGTAAAATTTTAGGACTTGAAATGCCATAATACCCTGAAATGTTGATTTCTTTTCGTTGCGACTGGCCCCGTTTGGTTGTAATCAGAACAACGCCATTTACAGCAGCGCTTCCATACAAAATCGATGAATTTATATCCTTCAGTACGGTAATCTGATCTACTTCAGCAAGATTAATCGATCCAATATCTCTTGGAAGCCCATCTACAATAAACAAAGGCGTACCAGTTCCTCTAATGTTCGAACTCCCCAGCATCCCGGTCAGGCGGCCACTACCCAAAACATCGGTAATCCATTTGGAGTTGTCAAAACCTGAATAGTCTTCAGTATTTAACACGCTTATTGCACCGGTAATTTCGCTACGCTTTATTTTATCGAAAGCAATGTTAACATCATCTTTCTGTCCGCTGTAAAATATAGATTTCTGCAATACAAGTTCCTTCATATTTTTATACTCACCCGACTTAAACACCTTAGATTCGAATCCGTCAGCTTCAACCAGCAGATCGGCTTCAAGGGGTATTGAAATCGAAAATTTACCAGATTCGTCGGTAGTAGTAAAGGAAGCTCCCTCGTTAGCGTATATACCTGCACCCTTGATTGGATTTCCCTGATCGTCTTTTAGAGTTGATTGCAAAAGGAAATCTTTACTTTTTTGAGTTTCCTGGGTAAGTCCTATAAATGGAGTATGTAATAAAAGAACAACCAGGAAAAAATATATAGTGAAATATTTTCTCTTCATTTTTTAACTTTTTTTGTTTGTAATATTTACCAACCAGGATTTTGCGGGAAATCGACATAGAGTTTCGTGTCGTTTATTGGCAAAGGCAGCCATTTATGTCTGGCTTCATAAACGCGTGTAACAACAACACTTTCCTTCAGGTTGATCGGTTTACCATTTGAGCCACGGTCGAACGAAATCATGGTTTTTTCCCTGTATTTTTGTTCTCCTGCAATGTTCCACCGGCGCAAGTCAAACCACCGATGTCCTTCGAACGACAATTCGACTGCACGTTCGCGGATGATTTCACTCATAAACTTATCCTTTGTAGCAGTATAAGCGCTCGAAATATTGGGTAATTGCGCCCGGTTCCTTATTACATTAATTGCGTCTTCAGCAGTAATACAACCAGTTACTTTCGATTGAGCAGAACCATATCCCTGAAGTACAGCTTCGGCATACATTAAATAAACGTCGGCCAGTCTCATTATTGGTGTATATGCCTGGAAATTACCCCATTTGTTATCCCATGGGTTACATCCTTTTGGCGTCCATTTCCGGTAATAGTATCCGGTTACACTACCCTGAGTTCCACCCTGATGACGACCGCCGTTGTACAGCTGTGCATATTTATCGTTTAAAGCTGCAGCAGCAGTGCTTGTGACCATTTCAACCCCATCGTATACAATATCGACATAAAAACGAGGTTCACGTCCTGTCCATGGGTCGTTGGGATTATATCCCGAATTCGGGTCATCGATGGGTAAACCATTCGCCATCGCATAATTTTTGATATAGTTGTTTGTAGGAACTTCGACCGAATTGTTTCCGGCACCAAACTGAACAGGGCTGCTGGTACGGCAAGTAGTCCAACGCGGATAACCAACATCGTAAATCGTTTGGTTCATAATAACTTCTGTTCCTCCTGGCCTGGTTTTATTTCCCGACGACCATACCCAAAAATTATCGGTATATGCAGCCCAGCTTTGCAATTGGTAGGTTCCTTTATCTTTACAAGTATTGATTACCTGGGCAAAAACATCGGCAGCCCGTTTACAGAGATCAACGTCATAAGCATTTAATCCGGTAGACGATTCGTTCATCATCGGACTTGCTGCATAAAGCAAGTCTTTACCTAGTATCGACAATGCATGTAATTTGGTCACTCGCGACTGGTTGTTTCCCAATGTAGCCTTGCCTGTTTCTGTATCGTCCCATTTTAACGGAAGTAAGGTTGCGGCAGCTTCCAAATCTTCAGCAGCTTTTAAGGCAGTTTCCTTATAGCTTAACCTTGGAATTTTTAGCTCTTCAGATGAAGACAATACCTTATCGATATAAGGTAATCCACCGTAAAATTTCATCAGTTCAAAATGGAAATACCCTCTAAAAAATAATAATTCTCCCTTAATAATATCTTTCTGTTCCTGTGTAGCATCAGTTAACAAATCAAGTTTGCTCAGCCCTAAATTGGTTTTGCGGATAGCATACCATGCTAAAGGCCAAACCCTTTTCGACATTGTGGCTACATTTGTGTTCAACGATCCAGTCAGAAATTTGCTTTGATCCCAGTAGTTGCCATCGTCCCAGAGCAAAGGTTTATTGGATAAAGCCTCGTCGGCACACAAGAAATTATAATAATAATTTCCTCCTAAACACTTTGAATAATCGCACAAACAGTTGTACATTTCTTCAATAAATCCCTGGAAACTAACAAAGTTTCCATAAACATCTTTTTCAGTGATTGTCGATTCCGGTGATTTATCAAGATAATCTTCACATGAAATAAACGATAAACTTATAACCACTAAGCTGATTGCAAGTTTCAATCTGTATTTAATGATAGAGTTTTTCATAGGTCAATCAATTAAAAGGTTAAATCAACACCAAGGTTAAAACGTCTTGAAGTCGGATACGACCCGGCGGCAGCTCCACCTCCTGTTACTGCCGATTCGCGGTCATCCGGAAGATCTGACCAGAAAAACAGGTTGTTCCCGTTTAGATAAAGACGAAGTGAGGATAATCCTATTTTTTTCACAAAGGAATCCTTAAATGTATAGGCAATTTCAGCCGTTTTTAAGCGAAGATACGAAGCATCATAGATGTAGTAGTTTCCGATAAATTCTCCCTGCGATTTCCAACGAGGTAAAAATGAGCTTGCATTGGTGTTTGTTTTCGACCAATAATCGGAGACCGAACTAAAGACAACATCCTGGTATAAATAAAAATTATCGAAAGGAACATTCCTTGAAACATTATTTACTCCATAAAATTGCAACATAGCACTAAACCCCTTATAGTCGAAACCTAATGTAAGTCCATAGGTATTCTCAGGCACCTCAGAATATCCGTAAGGCACATAATCGTTACTGTTAATTACACCGTCGCCATTAAAATCAAGAATATTGTAATATCCGGGGAGTTTAGCCCCATCGTTGGTCTCTTGTTGGACACTTGCAAAAACTTCATCCCAGTTGTTATAAAAACCTGTCGATATTTGAGTTTTAGTTTGACCTATGGCAAAACCTTCCGCTTTCAGATGATCGTCAAGTAACTCAGGATCTTCTTTAGCTAATACTTTATTTGTAGTATGGGTAAATGCCAGGCTTGCCCAGTAGTGGAACCCTTTATCGGTTCTTTTATCAAATTTTAGCTCCAGCTCGTGGCCTTGTGATTTTACATGACCAGTATTGGCGCTTGGGGCAGTGGCGCCAAAATAAGAAGGGATACTTGTTCTTGAAGATCCTGCAATCAAAACATCAGTTCGGTCTTCTTTGAAAAAATCATAGTTAAGCGATATCATATTTTTGAACAGGCCCATTTCCAATCCATAATTTTCTTTTCGGGCTTTTTCCCAATGAATATCAGGGTTTCCAACGGTCGACTCTTTATACCATGTATAAGGGCTTGTTCCGTTTGGGTCAGCATTTAATCTGGAAGCAGTTCCGTAAGCATACTGTGTTGCATAGAGCCACCGGCTGCTGCTACCCGAGTCGTCACCTACCATTCCTTGGCTGTACCTCAGTTTCAAACGGTTCATCCAATCTATTTTAAAAAACTTTTCGTTCGAAACATACCATCCCAATGCAACTGAAGGAAAGAAATCAAACCGGTACCCAGGTCCAAACTGTTCTGAACCGTTATAGGCGCCGTTCATTTCCACTAAATATCTTGAATCGTAATCGTAAGTTGTCCTGAAAACCCAATCTTCCCTGTAGTTCTTAAACATACTACCGCGGGCATATTCTTCACGTTTAAAAACACCAGTTGCACCAACATTATGCAGTTTAAACTTGCGGCTGTAATTCAGCTGCGCCTGGTACATCATCCGGCGTGTAATTGGGATATATCCAAGATATGAGGCTGTTTCAACATTTTCGGCGTCAATACCCCAGGGGGCCGCAACCCAGTCAAACAGGTAAGAACTGCTTGTTGGAATATAAGTGGTGTATTCGCTTGGATTTTGATTTGGTCCAATGTACTTCGACGGATCAATAATAACCATACCAGTAGTTGCCCCTGCTTCAGGCCTTACATTGTTTTGATCGGTAACACCTCCGGTTGTGGTAAAACTATTGTCGTAAAACAACGATGCTTGTCCACTTAATCCTTTAGTTATAAAATCAAGCTTTTGTTCCAGCGTAAAATCAGCATTCATTTGTGTTGTGCGCCTCTGTAACAGACCTGTATTGTAAATTAATGCTACTGGGTTTGTTAGTTGTTCAGCCGGTAAATTATATGATGCGCCCCACCTTCCATCAGTATCCTGAACAATCATAACATCAGGAGGCATAGAATAGGCAGCGCTCCAGGCTTGGGGGTTGGTTCCGCTGGTGGTACTCGAATACGAATAGTTGGTGTTTTTGGTACTGTAATATCCTGCAAGGTTTACTTTAAGGTTAGTAGTGCCGGTAATTTTAATATCCATATTACTACGGAAATTGAACCTGTTATAATCATAATTTGGATCATACCCTTTGTTATTTTTGTAATTGCGGAACATATCCCCTTCATATAAATAAGCCAATGAACCAAAATATTTTACGAAATTGGTTCCGCCCTGAACGTTTAGGGAAGCCCTGTGCGACCAACTTACGTTTTTAAATAATGCTTTTTTCCAGTCAACATTCGGGTAAATCCTGGCGTATTCTACTGATTGAGGTGTTTTATACCTGTCAACAATTTGTTCCGGAGTATAATCGGCCCACGAGGGCTCATTTAAAACAACTTCACGTTCAATAGCTTCATTTTTAATCAAAAGCGCATTGTACGAATCCATTTTTTCGGGCAACTTGGAAACGGTTAGCGCTGTGGTATTGTATGAAAAGGATAATTGAGGCTTACTGATTATCCCTCGTTTGGTTGTAATGAGGATAACGCCATTCGCTCCTTTTACACCAAATACCGCAGTTGCCGAAGCATCTTTTAATACAGAGATGCTTTCAACCTCATTCATATCCAGGTTATCCATGCTTCGTTCTACACCATCAACCAAAATCAAAGGTTGCCCTCCATTCCATGTGTTGCGCCCACGTATATAAATTGCTGTTGAACTTTCGCCAATGCCGGTTCCTCCTGGTTCTCCACTCGAAGTTATTGTTGTAACGCCGGGAAGTTTTCCGGTTAATGCCTGCTTCAAATCGGTAACATTCCCTGTTTGTTTCAGTTGTTCTTTATTGGTTTGGGTAATAGCTCCCACAATACTTTCTTTCTTTTGTACTCCATAACCTACAGCAACAACCTCCTCCAGGCCTACTGTCATTTCTTCTAACGATACATCTATAGTTGTTTTATTTCCGATAGGTATTTCCTGAGGCTTAAATCCGACAAAAGAGAAGACGAGTATTTTGGCATCGAGTGGTACCTTAAGATTATAGGTACCATCAAAACCCGAAAGGACTCCTATCGTTGTTCCTTTTACCAGAATGGTTGTACCCGGAATTGGTTCTCCTTTCACGTCAACAACTTTCCCGGTAATGGTCTTTTTTTGCGCCTGATCCGCTTCTGTCTGTATTAAACCGGAAATTGGTTCTTTAAAGTCTTCCTTTTTATAAAGGAAAACTTGCCGGTCATCAATTCTATAACTCACATCTACATCCCGAAACAATATATCAAGAACTTTTTCAATTCGTTCTTCCTTTACTGATATACTTTTCCTTATGTCCGAATTAACAATATTCTTATTGTAAATAAAGATGAATTCGCTCTTCTTCTCTATTGAGTTAAGTATTTCTGTTAAGGAAGAATTTTGAAGATGAAGGTCAATTTTCGTCTTCTGCGAATAGGTACTGGCTGATAAAGCCATCGTTCCGGCAAAAATCAGGAATGTTAGTAGTTTCATTTTCAAAATAATAATATCCATTTTCTTCCTGATAAAGGAAGAGTGGACAATTGGATTTTTTTCCATAAGTTTGAACTGTTTTAATTTAATACTTGCCGTAAGGCATAATTAACTCGACCGGTTGATGTTACCAGCACCAACCGGTTTTTTTAGGTTAGTTTCTTGTTGTACCTCCTTTTCTATTGTTCATTACTGAAAAATATATATTTGTTATCTCGTTTTTCGTACCTGGTTTTTGAAATAAATGCCAAACCATCCAAAACTCTTTCCAGGTCTTCTTTTAAATCAAGTTTTCCATAAATCTTTTCCCAATCATCCGGTAGATCAGTCTCAATTTCAACATTATAGTAACGCGAAACTTTCTTTAACAATACAGAGATATTTTCGTTGGTAAAAGTTAAATACCCATCAACCCATGCTGTATATACCTCCATATTTTCAACTTCCGAAACATCAAACGATTTATCGCCTTTCGAGATTGATGCTTTTTGATTTGGCTCCAGAAAAGTCTCCTGCGAAGCTGAACTTTCGTTCGCATTCATACCAACTTTACCTTCAACTAAAACAATACTATATGACTTATCCTGATCATAGGCCTGTACATTAAATTTTGTACCATATACTTTCATAGAAAAAGCTTCAGTCTTCACAAAAAATGGCTTTTCCTTATCCGGTGTAACTTCAAAAAAACCTTCGCCTTCTAACCTCACTTCTCTTTTATCCCCTGCAAAAACTGGAGGAAATATAAGTTTTGATCCCGAGTTTAACCATACCTTTGTTCCATCAGAAAGCGTTATGTACGATCTTTTACCGTATGGAACTATTAATTGATTAAGGCCTTTATTTACAATTTGTTGTGCAATATCTGAAGAGTCGTTAACTGTAATTCCGGATCCATCAGGTGTGTATTGAATAGTAGATTTTTTAGTTGAAATTGGTACTGTTTTACCATCCGAAAGAATCAGTAAAGCATTATCCGAAGGCAGATTTACTGAAACAACAGGCTCAACTACCGGCTTCTCGTTCATAGCGTAAAAAAATGAAAAAGCAACACCAATTATCAATAATACCGATGCAGCATATCTGAAATAAGTCATCTGAATTCGTCTTCTTTCAGAGTGATTAATTTGTTGCCATAGTTCCTGCTTCCGTGTATCAGATTGCTTTATTTTATCCGATTGAAGGTTCTGAATTATTATTACTGCCCAATCGATATCTTTCGCCTGATTTGGAACGATGCTTTTCAAATCATTTATTTTTGATTTCCAATCCGGCGATTTTACAATTGCTTTAAAATCTTCATCCAGAACAAAATCCTCAGCTGAATATGATTCAAACTGTTCTTTATTCATTTTGTATTCACTTTATATCAATAAAGAGAGAAAGGTGTGAAAATCTGGACATAAAAATTCAGATATTTTTAAAAAAAATTCAGGTATTTAAAATCATTTAGAAGGAAGGCAACAAATCAGGAAAAAAAACAGATCATCAGTGTCTTTGATAATTTTATCGGCTTCCTCCCTAATTGTTCGAATTGCCCTGTATACCGATTTATAACACGATTCAATTGATATATCCATTATTCGTGCAATCTCTTCATAAGACACGTCGCTTTCAAAACGGAGATATAAGATTTCTTGCTGTTTCGAGGTTAAATTACCAACACATTGTTTAACAGTCTGGTATAACTTTTCCAGATCTCTTTTATCAATGTTTCCCTGCTCATGTATTTTAAAATACTCAAATTGTTCGGTGTTGACATCGGCAAAATACAGGTTTTTCTTCTTATTTTCCAGATTATTAAATAGTTCCCGTCGAAACGAACTGACCAGGTAGCCATTCAAACTTCTGACTTCAGAGATATTTTTTCTCGATTTTATACAGCTCAAGAAAACGTTTTGAATAGAATCTTCAACAATTTGTTTATCAGTAGTTATTTTAAAACCATAGGTAAAAAGCAGATCGTAATAGTGAAAATAAATCTGCGATAAAGCATTCAGATCACCACTTTTAATGAAATGATCCCAATTCTCTACCTGATTTCCATTATTCAAAACTTCCATCATCTGGCTTTTTACGTCTCGATTTCATCACAAATATGAACATTTTGAAACGAATATTGCAAATTGAACGTTCTTACACTTAAAAACTTTTCAATTTACATAAAAATTTCCGAACAAAAGACCTACTGCTTAATTGTGTCTACATTTTCTTTTGTTTGTTTTAATAGTTTCTGATTCATATAAAAATTATCTCACAACAATACGAAATGGCGCCATTGGTAATCCTGAACTATTATAAATGCTGCATTGCGGATTGTTTGTCCACACATAATACAACTCCAGCGGAAGTTCCCGGGTAGGATAAAGTACCTGGATATATCCATCTTTCAATAAAGCTTTTACCTGGGCAAAAGCACCGTTGTTTCGTATTTCGAATCCGGTTAAATTATTAGTATTCATTTCTTCGCGTTTTGAAATAGGTTCATTGGGTTTAAGAACAACGGTATCGTTTTTTATATGGTACGATTCGATGAACGGGCCGTTGGCCGTATTATTCTGATTATAGGCAATCTTTAATGCTTGTAATACAAGTCGTTGTCCAAATTCTTGTTTGTTCTTTGGGTGCACGTCATATCGATCACCTATATCGAGCGAAACAACCATACCTGTCATTGGAAGTTTAAGGGCTTTCTGCTGGGCTTCACGCAGTAAGCACCACGAATCGTCACGTTGATCGAAACGGTGTGTGAGATTAATATTCGAAGCCTGAACAAACAAAAACGGAAGATCGCCCTGGTTCCACAACTTTCGCCAATCAGTAATTAATTGCTGAAAAAGTTTCTCGTATAATTTTGGCTCTCCGGCATTCGACTCGCCCTGGTACCATATAAAACCTTTTAAAGCGTACGGAATTACAGGGGTAACCATACCGTTATAGAGAAAAGTAGGATTGCCCTGGTAACTCTCGGTTGCTGGAATAACCTGTTCCAACTGATCATTGACTTTCCAATCGCTGGCCAGGTTGAATGAAAAACCACGTTGAGGACATTTCAGCCAGAACTGGTCGGCCCCACCCATTACCAGCGAATTGCCAAACGGCTGGGCTACCCGTGCCGTTATGACATTTTCGCCTGGGTGCAGCAACGAGGAGGTAATTTTAGCTTTTGCCGGCTGAGGATACAGGAAATAACCAACTTCAATACCGTTTATGAAAATCTGGCTCTGCCTGTTAAGGAATCCCAGAGAAAGTTCAAAATCATTGTTTGTAAGATTTCCCTGAATGTCGACTGTTTTTCGTAACCATAAAATGTTACCAAACTTGCTTTGTGGGTTGGGTAGGTTTATCGCCTCCCATGATGAATCGTCAAAATCAGGATTACTGTATTTTTCGATCAGGCCAGGAGCCGGGTAACTGATCTGGTTCCGGCGCGTCAAATTCTTTTCGAGTGACGCAGATACCTTGTTGGTCCATTCTCTTAAGTCGAATGTTTGTGGTAACTCAGGTATCTTCACTTGTTCTTTGAATGGTTCGAGCGATTTACGACTCATCCAGGGTTGAATTGAGGAGCCTCCCCACGAACTGTGTATGATCCCGATGGGAACTTTTATTTTTTTGTACAGTTCTTTCGCAAAAAACCAAGCCGTTGACGAGAACCCGGCAACAGATTGCGGACCAGCAACCTCCCAATTTCCACTATGCAAGTCTTCCTGTTCGATGGGAGAGGGGTATTTGGGTACCTGAAACAACCTTATTTCGGGATAATTTGAATCGGCAATCTCTTTTTCTGAATCGCTGACAGCCGAATGGGGAATAAATTCCCAACCTTTCATGGGATGTTCCATGTTCGATTGCCCGGAAACAAACCAGACATCACCAATCAGGACATTTTCAAAGACAAATGTACTTTTATTGCCACTAATTTTTAATCTATATGGTCCACCTGCCTCGAATTGTGGAAGAAAAACTTTCCATTTACCCAAAACATTTGTTGTAACTGAAACAGATTCTCGTGATAATGAAACTGTAATTACTTCTCCCGGATCAGCTGTTCCCCAAACCGGAATTTCAGTTTCACGCTGAAGCACCATATTATCTGAAAATATCCGTGCGACGGTGATTTTTCCATAGCCATCACAAGGCAGAAAAATTGACAGATTTAGTATCAACAATAAAGCAAATCGTTTCATGATTATCGTTTGGTAATAGTTTTGATTATAACTTGCTTTAATAAACCGATTCAATTATTAAAAGCTCGGATTATACAATTATTGAACAAAATGGACCTGTGCCAAACAGGCAAATACAGTTCCCGTAAATTTTCATCGATACTGTTGAAAGAAGCAATGTTCAGATAAATTACTTTGATTCATAAGCGAAAAGCTGGAAACTTATAGAAACTGTTTAAATTTTATTTTACCGTTCCGTTAGGAACAAAATGTGGGTAGGAAAAGAATGATTTTAGATGATCTCTTGTCCCGTACGGGACAAAATGGAACGATAAATGGTCATTTTTCTACCCATATATTTTCTCTCCGGGAAATTTAAACAGACTCTTAATTTCATCTTTCAAAAGCTGTTAAACACAGAGAGCACATCTTCTTCCATCATTATTCCAATCTGGGCCCGTATTAGTCGAATAAATGAGATTTCAATAAACAATATGTTTAATAAAAAAAATAATATCCATGCAAAATGCTGGTTGTAAGACACTTTATTTTTCAGGGAACCATTCTTGATCATAAATCTTTCTCATTTCCTCTAATTTTGACGCGTATTTTACATCGTTTGTGCAATGAACTGTTTCATAAGGATCTTTTTTTAGATCAAATAGATTTTCCTCCACGCCAACAACGTTATACCGAATGTATTTTAATCCATCGGAATTGATAACCATTTTCCCAACTTCACTTTCCACGCCAAGATTTGTTCTCCAATCAGAATTCTTATTTTCTGTTAACGGACGCAAACTCTTTCCATGGAGATCAGCATTCCCTTTTATTCCTGCAAAATCGCACACTGTTGGGAGAAGATCCAAACCGTTTGAAATAAGATGTGTGCTATCCGTTTGACCAGGGACAATATGTCCTTTCCACATAGCCATAAAAGGAACATTAATCGCTTCCTCATAAAGTAAGCTTTTGTGTTCCAACCGATGAGATGCATCCATATCTCCATGGTCACTTGAAAACAAAATCAAGGTGTTTTCTTCTTGCCCACTTTCTTTTAAAGCATCTAAAACAATTTGAATTTGTTTATCCACTGCTTCAGTTAATCGACAATAAGCCCATCGGTGCCTGCGCCAATCCTTTTCCGAATATTTCTCCCGTGCATTCTTCTGAAAAAAACGTTGGTTGATTCTCCATGTTACCGCCTTTGGTTCGTCAACTTCCGGCTCAAAATTCGGTGGTAGTGGTGGACAATAATGGGCAAAAAATTCTTCTTCGCTTACACCTTCAGGTATTTTTAATGCCTTATCGAGTGATTCTAATTCTGTTTTCGCATTTTTCAGTGTCTTCTTTTCTTGTTCCCCACAATTGTCCCGAATTGCCATATAACAAATATCATGTGGGTTAATAAAGGAGATAACCATAAAATAAGGTTCTTGAGGTTTGGACATTATAAATCTGGCAGCCTCAACGGCTAATTTATCCCGTTCGTCCTTTGTAATATTATGGAACCCAAGTGAATCCGGACTTAAAGGCTTGGGTAGATGCTCTTTCCCTCCATATATTAATTGATAACCTGCAGCCTTTAAATATGATGCAATAGTTGTGTTCCTTACTTCTTCCGAAATTACCGGAATCGTCATTGAACCAACATTTTCTTTTACAGGATTTCCGGTTTTATCATTAAATATACTTGGGAATCGTCCGGTCATCAGGCTCACTCTCGATGGCGAACAAACAGGGTTCGTTGCATAAGCTCTTGTGAAACGGATCCCATTTTGTGCAATATAATCCATTGCCGGTGTTTTTAACCATTTATTTCCGGCACAACTCATCATCGTTTCACATTGCTGATCAGTACAAATAAATATTATATTAGGTCTTTCTGAAACTTTAGTTTTGCCGATAGAACAATTAGTTAAAACGAATCCCAGGATTCCCAGAGACGTCATTTTTATAGAGACTGAATTTCTCATAATAAGCCTTTGAGTTTTAATTCTGGATAATGATATCTTGTTGGTCTCCAAATTCTATGCTAACTGGTCCAACCAACCCCGAAGGCATAAGCTCGTCTTTTGAGGAAAACGCCTGGTGCCCTTCTTTATATACCGATCGGTCGGGTACACGGCGGACATTTGTTTTGGTTGTCCATTGGCTCTCAGGCAAACCTGCATCGCCAATAAGCCGGTTGGCCCAGCAGTTGGTCACTTCTATTTTCAGTTCGTTTGTTCCCTCTTTCAGGTTCCCCGAAAGGTCAACCATCCATGGGTAGGTCCAAACAACGCCCAAATCTTTTCCGTTTATCCATACTCTTGAAATGTCGTGAACCACACCTAGTTGTAACCGTGAGGTGAGTTTTGCCTGTTCTGCAGTCAGGGTAAACGACTTCGAATATGTTGCTGTCCCCGAGAAATATTTGATCTGTGGATTCGAATGCTCGTTCCAGAGCGTAAGTTTCTCAAAAGTGGTTTCCCATCCTTTTACCCCGGTTGCCGGATTGAATGCAACATTCCATGAACCAGGCATTTCCAATGGAGAAATAACCGTTACCTGTGCCTTATTTGTTTTCCCGTTGGAAGTAGTGAAAGCGTAGTTCCCACTTTTCCAGAAGATGAATTTCGATGAATTTTCGTCTTTCGAAACCAGTTGGGGATTTTCAGGGCCGCTAACCAATGTAAAATGCTTGCTCTCGGCTTTTTCCCTGAATATAACAAACGCCGAACCGTTTTTCGATAGGGTTAGTGGTACGATGGTACGCCCGTCGTTGGTTTGTCTGTAACTTACTGCCTGAGAAATTTTTCCGGTAACAGGGTCCCACATCTCCGGTTTTTTATTGTTTACCCTGAAAATACAATCGTTGTTTCCTTCTCCTGATACAAAATATAAGTCAAAGTTTTCACAGTTGCGGTGTATGTACTGGAATGGTCCTTCAAAATCGGGAAGCATATTTAATTTCTTAACGATTTCTTCCATGCTTGGTCCGGTGATAATTTTGCCCTTTCCTAATATGTTTATTTTCACAGTTTCATCATAGCCGGTCCACAGTTTATCTGCCAGGGTGCCAATTTCTTTGTCGCATCCAGGATAGTCTTTAATGCCGGGGGTTATGGTTGGTTTAGTTTTGCCCAATATCACTGTTGCGCCGTCGTTGATAAGTTTGGTTATTTTACTCAATACCTCAGCCGGGATTACGGGGTCAATTAGATCGACGACCAGCATCTTGTAACTCATGCCGTCGGGAAGTACAAGCTGACCATTTTTGACCGACAACCGGTTAATGATAACTTCTGAATTGAGAAGGTCGTACGATATACCTTTGACCGGGACGAGCGAAGAATTAGGGTTCCATTTTTCAGCTCTTCCCCACATCTGGTAATTTTTATCACTAACATAACAGCACGCATCGGCAACAAAATTTCCTTTGCGTAGCATCGACTGGCAACGTCCAAGGTACGTAAAGAATCCACCGGCTTTGTTCCACCAGGTGATGTTGGTGTTGATGTGAGTCCCGGCAAAATATTCATAACCAGGCTTGCCAACTTCGGGTGGCGAAGCGGTGAATGTGTGCCAGATGAAGAAGTTGGCCCCATCGATGAGGTTAATATCAGCAAAAGGTTTAAGGTATGCCGGGTATTTGGTCCAGTGTTGCCCCATGTGGGTAAATGCTTCAACTGCAACAAGCGGATGTCCGTAAATGTGGCCAGCCATTGCTGCATAACGGATATTCGATTTTGTGGTAAGATCGTTCAGGTTCGAACACCAGAATTCACCCTGGGGCATATCGTTTTCTCCCCAGAATGTTAACTGATCGGCTTCCTTGAACATGGGCGCCTGGCGAGGCCATGGGCCACCGTCTTCCGAATGCCACAGTATCCCTTTCGAATGACAGAGTTGTCCGATTACTTCGTAGCAGTTATGTTTGAAACAATCGCTCACATTGCGCAGGTAATCGCGCATGAACCGATTGTTTAACGACTTGTCTTCCAGAGATAAACCTGCAAGGATGGGCATGTATTGTTTCATGTCGTAACCCTGGTATTTTTTGAAGTACTCTTCGAACCCAACTGTCCAATCTGGCTGCCCACCTTCCCAACTTACATTGTAAAAATGGGTGAGTGTTACTCCTGCCAGCGAGCCTGCGTCTTTCAGTAGTTCGGCCCCCATTAAATTGAAATATTTGGTAACAGCTTCGGGATTAAGGATGTCGACACCACATTCGTCGCCAATGGTATGGAAACCGAAACGGATAATTTGCCAATTACCTTCAGGTACGTCCCAAAGAAGTTTGCCCTTGTTTATTTTGTCGCTGAGATCGACTATTTCACTGGCTACAGGTGCATTTTCAGCAGGTGCCGATACGGTTTTCCATTCTCCGTTCAGGTTTATTGCCTTGTCTTTGCTTGTATTGCCCGATTTTACTTTAACAGCCAATAACTTAACATCCTGAAAATATTTTTTGTCGGAAGGTATGCCAAGTTCGGCTGATATTTTTCCCGGCCCCATCACCGATGACGATGTCCAGATAAGTTGTTTCGCCCTATTTTCTTTCATGTCCCATGGCCCGCGCAGCGAACCGCCTGTATTAGCCAGGTTGATGCTCATCTTTAATCCCAACCGGTGAGCTTCCTGCATGGCAAATTTTACCATCTCACGCCATCCTGTGCTCATGAATTCATACTTAATATTCAACGGGACAGGGATATGCCCGGTCCTCCCGTCGTAAGAGTCCCAATATCCCCTTGAATCGAAGAGTAAAAAGCCGCCGATCCCTTTTTTCTGCATTTCTTCCAGGTCGCGGGTAATCATTTCCTTTGTTACATTTCCTTTCAGCCACCAGTAGTAAACCCAAGGTTTACCTTCATTGGCAACTGTCTGAAATTCGCTCTCGGAAATATTTGTACAAGTGGCGCTGTTACCGGTTTTCTCATTTTTTCCGGGCTGTCCGATACAGGAAAATACAGAGAGCAACAAGCCTGTTATGAGCAAAACAGGATTGATTTTGATTTTCTTTTGATTTTTCATGGTTCGTTAGTATAAAGATAAGTTTTTGAGGTTATTTTTTTACAGTAAAAGAGTACCTGCCCGATCCAAGTTGATAAAGTATAAAGTCCTTCTGCTGGCCGGCGAACAGAATGTCGTTTGAACTTTTAACTTGCTGTTTGCCTTCAAATATCGCTTCCTGGTTACTGGCTGGTATATAAATGGTTGCTGTTGTGTTAGCCGGAACTGTTACCAACCATCTGAATTCATGATCGGTATTTTGCCATTTGCTTGAAATCAGCCCGTATATTGAATTGTACGAAGCTTCGGCGTGGTCGAGCGAATTGGTCAACTGGGGACGAAAAATGATGTGCCTGAAACCTGGGTCCTCAGGGTCGGGGTTAATGCCAGCTATCCCGTTGTAAAACCAGGCATCGAACCCTCCCTGGAAAGGATGGTTTCTTGAACGGGTACCGGCAGAAGTTTCGTCAATCAAACGTTCGCCCCAATATTCCCATACTGTGGTAGCCCCACGTGAGAATAATTCACCGAAACTGGGATAAGTAATTTGATTTAACATTTCAAGAGCAACATCTCCGTATCCGTATAGGCCCAATTCTCCATAAATGTACCGGGTTCCCATGTGTCCTGTAGAATGGTGCCCGTTATGGTTTTCAATTATGTCTTTTTTCATGCTTTGTGCCACCGCAGTTTCGTCCCCTTCAGGTATTAAGCCAAATTTTAAGGCAACAGCATCTCCTGTCTGGGAGCCGAAAGTCTTCATTTCTTTGTTGTAAAAATGCTGAATGAATGCTGCTTTTATTTCATTCTTTAAATGGGTATATTTTTGTTTGTCATCATCTTTCCCAAGGGCAGCTGCCAATTGACTCATTAATTCAGCATCGTAATAGAAGAAAGCAGTTGATGTCAATTCTCTTGGCGTTCTTACTGACCTTACAGAACCGGGTTCGAACAAGTCACCCCATCCGTCGGTAAGAATATAATTTTTTGCCATTTTTTGTAAATGGTCCATAAAAAAAGTCATCCCCTGGTAATGCTCCTGCGCAACAGAAATATCGCCATAGTAGAGATATATAAAATATGGAATCTGAATAAATGTTGATCCCCAATCGGATGATGCCTTTCCACTGGTTCGTTTTCCTGGGGCAATATGATTTGGAATATCTCCCTTTCGACCAGTCTCGATATCCTGAACAAATTTTTTCAAGGTTAACGGTGCGTCAAAATTATAAACCATCATTTCTGTCAGAATATCTCCAAGCCATTGGCATCTCTCCCTGTGCGGGCAATCGGTCACTATTCCATGAACATTACTAAGTGTGGTCCATAAAATTGTTCGGTGAATTTTATTAATCATTGCGTCAGAACATTTAAATGTTCCTTTTTCTTCCAGTGCCGTATTGACAACTACGCCTTCAATATTATCGAGAGATGGAATGCCTGAAAATCCGGTCATTTCAACATATTGGAATCCATGGTAAGTAAAACGGGGTTCCCATATTTCCTCTCCTTCGCCTTTACAGGTATAACTGTCGGTCTGGACAACACCTGTTGCATAAACGCCGGTGCTTGCCGGATCAATCATCCCATCATCAAAAACTGTTTCGGCAAACCGAAGTTGAATTGTTGTTCCTTTTTTTCCTTTCAGTTTTAACCTCGCCCATCCGGCAAAATTTTGGCCCATATCATAAACATAAACTCCTGGCTTCGGATTGGTAATTTTAATGGGCTTAATAATTTTATTTTTTTTAATTGCCTGAATATTTTGTGCTTCCAGTTTTCCACCTGGGCTTTCCATTAATTCAACCTTTTTCCAATCTGAATCATTATAATAAGCTTTGTCCCATCCTGTTTTTTCCAATCGGGCATCATAAGATTCACCCCTGTAAATGTTATTTGAAATGACAGGCCCGGTTGAGCCTTTCCATGTATTGTTGGTCGTAATCAGGTTCTCAGTGCCATCTGCATAAGTAATGTGTATCTGTAAAATCAGTTTGGGCCTGCCATAAACAACATCTCCCCACCCGAATTTATAAACATTAACTACATTCTGGTTATACCAGCCATTACCCAACATTACTCCTATGGCATTCGTCCCTTGTTTGAGCATTTTCGTCACATCATACACGACATAGAATGTGCGTTGTTCATAATCGGTCTGTGCCGGATCAAGCACATGATCCCCAACTCTTGAACCGTTGATACTTAATTCGTAGTATCCAAGTCCACTTATATAAGCACGGACTTCCTTAACCGGCTTTGTAATTTCGAACTCTTTTCGAAGGAGAGGGGCTGAGTCACCACAATCATATCCAATCCATTGCGCTTTCCATAAACCAGGATCGAGCAAACCCATTTCCCAATTAGCGGGAGTGCTCCATTTCGATTTTTTATCGTATCTATCCCAAACACATACTTTCCAGTAGTATTTTTTTTCTGGTTCAAGTTCTTTTCCCTTAAATGAAATTTGAACCGATTGTTCCGATTTTACTTTGCCTGTGTCCCAAATATCGCCAATATTATTATTTAAAAGTTCCAGACTACCTGAAACAAGTATCTGGTAAGCTGTCTGTTTCTGGTTTCTTTCCAAAGAATTTATTATCCAGCTAAGTTTTGGCGCTTGATTATCAATTCCAAGCGGATTTAATGAATAATCGCAACGTAAGTCGCTAATTTTTAAATGGCTGGAAGAATGTGCCACTTTGCCAAAGATTAAAGAAAAGGCTAATATTAACGGATAGATTGCTTTCATTAAAAGTTGGTTATTGTTTGTATGGCTGCTTAAGTTAGTTTTTCTTTTGATGTTGTCAAGCAGACTAACGACGCTGACAGGTAGGCGAACCTGATAATGTTCGCAGTACCTGTCAGCATGTTAGAAACTTAACTATATGGCATCGAAAAGATATTAATATCCGTCGTTTTGGTCCAACTCAGGACTAATTTGCCTTTGTTTGTCAGGTATAGGCATTAAAAGTTCGGTGTCCTTAATGGTGTATGCATTGCCGGTACTTGCAAAATAGGTGTTTAAAACGGTTTTTGCACGACCTGTCCTTACTAAGTCGAACCAGCGGTGTCCTTCGTGGAAGAACTCTATGCGGCGTTCTTTTTCCATCGCCAGGGTGAATTCGTCTTTCGACAAACCCGACAAGTTGCTTAACCCGGCACGGGTTCTTACCAAGTTGATGTATGGCAAGGCTGTGGTGGTTTGTCCGTTTAAATTCAAAGCTTCGGCGTACATCAGCAATACATCAGCATAACGTAAAACGGTGAAATTGATTCCGCCGTCGCCCGAAGTACCGGTTGAGAAATCGACAAATTTCAATCCGCAAAGGGTTTTTTCGTATTTCCCGGTAGTCAGTTTAACCGAATCGACTACTGAAGCAACTTTTCGTAAGTCGCCTTGTTCGTAGGCATTAAACAAATCTTTGGTTGGGCACATGGCTCCGTTGCCGTTCATGTTGTTGGGGAATATGGCCATATTGAAAAGCCCTGGCGTATAACTTGATGAGAAACTGTTGCCTTCGCCCAAATTGCCTGAAAGATAACCAATTTCAAAAATCGATTCGCTCGACCCTTCACTGGTGCCATTGAACATGCTTTTGTAATTGGTTACCAATGAATAAGTATTTAGGTCGATAACTTCTTTAAGAATTGTTGCAGCATTAGCGTACTGTCCTTCTGTTAAATATACTTTCCCAAGCAAAGTTTTTGCAGCCCCTTTCGACGATCTGGTTTTAGCCAGGCTAATGCCATCGAGCAATGTAGCTGCTTGTTTCAGGTCGTCTTCGATTTGGGCATATACATTGGCAACAGGCTGGCGGGTCATATCGAACGCAAAAATCTCGTTCGGGCTGCGGAATGCTACGTCAACAATTGGCACTTTACCATATAACCTAACCAGGTTGAAATAACATAAGGCTCTTATAAACAAGGCTTCACCCTTGTATTGGTTAATTTTTGTCTGGCTAAGACCCGACCCGTCAATTCTCGACAGGATATTGTTTGAATAGGCAACAGCAGTAAAACAATAGGTCCAGATACTGTTAACTACTCCGTTCGATGAGGTTACTTCGGCATAATCGAATTCCGATGTTGTTGTATCCCACGTATACGAATTGATGTTGGTATTATCGGTAAGCAATTCGGCAGGATATAGTATTGTCAGGTTGTACAATCCTTGCAGTGTATTGTAAATACCGATCATGGCAGTTTCGTAGTCCGATTCTGTTTTGTAGTAATTAATTTCGTTGATCTGGTATTCGGGCGACAACGACAAGAAGTCCTTACAAGATGTTAATCCAACGGCTATAAATAGTATAATAAAAGCTATCTTTTTCATTTGAGTAAGATTTAAAGTTCGATTAGAATGAAAGTTTTATGCCAAACGTATAAGTCCTTGCCGTTGGGAAGGTTCCGTAGTCGAGGCCCGAACTTGTAATACTGTTTCCGCTGCTGCTTGCCTCAGGGTCGTATCCCGGATAGTCGGTGAATGTGTAAACATTTGCAACATCCATATAAACAGTTAATCCATTCAGATAAATCCTGTTGATGAGCTCTCGTGGGAAAGTATAAGACAGGTTGATGTTTTTAATCCTGAGATAGGAAGTGTCGTACAAATAATAAGAGGAAGTAGCCATAGAATAGGCATAATTGCTGCGTATAGCACGTGGAGTGCGTCCGTCGCCAGGATCGGCTTCCGATCTCCACCTGTGGATGCTTGCCAACTGGTTTTGTACCCCGGCGCTGTTGGTCATCCCATTATTCAACAAATAGGTGCTACCGCCATGCGATCCATTTAAAGCAATGCTTAACGAGAAATTTTTGTATGCGAACCTGTTGTTGAATCCCCAGGTATAATTAGGCCAGGGGTCACCCACAATTTTTTGATCTGCCGATGTAATGGTACCATTCTTATCGAAATCTTCAAATTTCAAGTCTCCAGGTTGAACTTTCGAGTGCTGAAGTGCGCTGCTTGCCACTTCCTGCGCGTTTTGGAAAACACCAATAGCGTTTAACATGTAGAAACTCGATATGGCATACCCAACCTGGGTTACCTGGTAAGAGTTGTTACTTATACGGGCCCCTTCGGTAGCCAGCTTGAGAACTTTATTTTTATTGGCACTGAAAGTAAAACTGCTGGTCCAGTTAAAGTCTCTGTTTTTTATATTCACTGTTTCCAATGCGAGCTCAATTCCTTTGTTTTCAATGTCTCCGATATTTTGTGTCGAACTTGAATAACCAGATGCTGCAGGTAATTCAACGGCAAGCAATAAATCAGTTTTCCGGTTCTTGTAAACATCGGCAATAATAGAAATCCGGTTTTTGAAAAGCCCTAAATCTAAACCAATGTCGGTTTGCCTCGATTTTTCCCAAGTCAGGTCGTCGTTCGACAATGAGCTGGGCACAAGTCCCGGAACGCGCGAACTACCACTCACATAATTGGCCGAACTTAGCAATCCAATGGTCGAATAATTACCAATTTGATTGTTTCCCGAAATACCATAACTAAACCTTAATTTCAGGTTGTTAATGTATTGAATGGTTTTCATGAACGATTCTTCGGACAGGTTGTACCCCAGAGAGAAAGAGGGGAAAGTACCCCATTTATTATTGCTTCCAAACCTTGAACTTCCGTCGCGGCGAAGAGTTGCTGTTAACAAGTATTTTCCGGCATAGGAATAACTAAACCTTGAGATCATTGATAACATCGACCACTGCGATTTTATTTGAGTCCCCGAGTTTACTGTTCCGGCAGAGATATACGACACATAATCAGTCGGAAAATCAGTAGCACCTGCTGATAAACGGTTGTATGTACTTTTTTGCGCAGAAAATCCAAGTAAGGCATCAAACGAATGTTTTTCCTTGAAGATACGTTTAAAACTCAAGGTATTCTCATTCAACCATTCCAGGTTATCCGTTTTTGTAACACCTGCCGACGATGGATAATTTAAGGTAGTATAGTTTGGAATTGCTGAAGAACGCCACAGTTTGATCGTTCCGGCATCGTAATTGATGCCTACCGTGCTTTTAAATGTGAGCCCGTTCAATATTTTGTATTCCAAATA
Source organism: uncultured Prolixibacteraceae bacterium (assembly GCA_937915865.1). Lineage (GTDB taxonomy): Bacteria > Bacteroidota > Bacteroidia > Bacteroidales > Prolixibacteraceae > Aquipluma. The sequence continues at coordinate 82,234 of CALGIG010000015.1, forward strand.
ATTGTTGATTAAAACGTTGGCTTTGTCTCGGATATCCGAATAATTGTCTTTGTTCAGAATGGTTAACGGGTTAGCCAAAAATCCTAGCCCATAGGTTACATCATCAGCATTAAAATATGGGTTCCCGTTTGTATCGCGGGCTGGAATTGTTGGCGAGGCTGCATCAACCATCATAATTACACCGCCCGACCCATAGTGCCCTTCGGTATTTGGGAAAAAACCGTAGCCATAAGATCCTGAAATTGTTGAGCCAATTCTTAATTTATCAAGTACCTGGGCATCAATATTAGTTCTCAGGTTAAACCGTTTATAATCAGAAGTAAGAACAATACCTTCCTGATTGAAAAATCCGCCAGAAACCAAGTATTTCAATTTTTCATTTCCTCCATTGGCTGATATTTGGTAGTTCTGAACTGGTGCTACTCTGAAAATAATATCTTGCCAGTCGGTGTTTGTTGTAATGGTCGATGGATTTCTGAAAGCATCAGGTACTTTAGTTGCCTGTGTCCTTACACTGTTCGGGTCGCTTGCTTGTCCTCCTGCATAAACCCAGGCATTGTCGCGTCCTTCGGCAACAAATTCAGCATATTCCTGTGCATTCATCAAATCAAGTTTGTGAGCTACTTGCTGAATACCATACGAAGCTTCAACATTAAGCTGTGTTTTTCCGATACTCCCTCTTTTGGTGGTAATAATAACTACACCATTTGCACCGCGCGAACCATAGATAGCGGTAGCCGAAGCATCCTTCAAAATTTCCATTGACTCAATATCCGAAGGATTAATTGAGGCTAAAGGGTTAATACGGTCGGCTGTGTTGTTAGCCATGGCAGAAGCCGAATAATTAGAGGCACCCACATTCAAGAGGTTCGAACTGCCTTCGCTAATATTGATCGGGAAACCATCGATTACATATAACGGTTGGTTGCCCCCTGTGATTGAACTTACACCTCTGATTAAAACATTTACGCTTGCTCCCGGTGCGCCCGAGGTTTGGGTAATTTGCACTCCCGCTACCTTGCCCTGGAGCATCTGATCGAATGTTGATGTTGAAGGCAGGACAAGGTCTTTACCCGATACACGTGAAATTGAACCGGTCAGGTCTTTTTTCTTTTGTGTACCATATCCAACAGCAACCACTTCGTCCAAACCTACCGATTCTTCTTCGAGCGTAATAATAAAATCTGTTTTTTCGCCAATGGGTACTTCCTGTGTTTTCATACCAACAAATGAAAACGAAAGAACTTTCACCCCTGGAGTTATATTTGAAATTACAAATTTACCATTAGCATCAGTAATGGTACCAACAGTGGTACCTTTTGCAACAACTGAAACCCCGGGTAAGGGTATTCCATCAGTTCCTTTTACCAGGCCCTTCAACACTTTCCCCTGATCCATAAGCTCTGCGCTTGCCGGCATTGATGTACACAAAATCAGGCATATCATCAAAAAGAGATTGAATGCAAGAATTTGTGGTCCCCGGTTCATGAGGTAGTAATGATTGAACTTTTTTTTCATAATACTTTAGTTTTGATTTAATTAGAAAAACTCACATAAAAAATTAGGAGATAGTTTTAGATTCAATATTTAAATAGTTTGCAATTTTTTCGAGTGTAGATGCGTGATGTCCTATTCCAAGTGCAAAATGATGGGTTGGGCCTTCTTTTAGCCAGTTTTTCAAAAATGTTTTAATATCAGGCTTAAAAAAACCACGGGTATTGGTATTCCCTGTTGGTGGAATAGGCCCTCTTACTGATTCTCCTTCAGCAATGATAAACTTAAATTTCCCATCGTACGTCGAGTTTATCGAAAGCATTGTTATTGGTCCTTCTTTTATTTTAAACTCAACGCCTGCACCATTTCCAGGTTTCCCATGATATTTCTTAAGGCTACGCAGGACTGGTTTACCGTCGGCAATCGAAATGTTATGCGGTCCATCGTGCCCAACCAGTACAAATCCATCGTTAAAATCAACCGGGTGAAATTCAGCAAAGCTCCCTCCAATACCTAATCGGTCAAAAATAAAAAGTGCGATTAGCGTTTTAAGGTCCGACTCGCCGCACATAGGAATATGTTGGGCTGTTAGCAATGAATTTCCGACAATAAGATTAGACATTACCTTACGAATTTCGCTTTCTTCAGGTCCGTCGTAATAATATGCCAGTCCGTGTAAATGGGTTGTTTTTACAAAATTCTCAAGAGCAACGCTAACCTTGGCTGCAATTTTCAGGTCTTCAGGAACAAGCTTCATTGATATTGGATCGGAAACAGGATCAGGAGCATCAAAGAAGTTCAGGATTTGTTTTTCCATTACACTGATATTATCCTCTGAAACCTGATTGTAGCAATGCATCAGCTGGTTAGCTTCACATTGAACAATATGGCATCCAAAGAACGATGTAAGCATAGTTGCATCTGTGTGCATGTCGAGCATTGCATTCAGTGGGTGTCCAAGATGCCCAAGATGAGCATTTTTCAAATCGTGCAATACCCTGGCAATTTTACAGTATTCCTGTATCTGGCCATCTGCTTCCGTATCATCGTCGAGTGTACCGATGATGATTTCGGGAACTCTTTTACCCATTCTGACCGCAACGCCGGCAAATTCGGGCAAGGCACAAATGTCGTCATTTACCAGTTGCATGTAGGTAGATGCCTTTGAATAATCGAGCGCTTTTAAAGGTTGTAGTGCCACCAGAATAATAGGAACCTGGATGGTTTTTATAATTATTCCGAATGTTCCTGATGTAGCATAAGTTAGCATGTCACAGAAAATCAGATCGAGATTTGCGCTCTCAAGCTTCTTTACTGTTTCATAAGCTTTAACAGGCGAATCAATTATCCCAAAATCAACAACTTCTACCCCAGCATTCGGAATTTTCCGGATAAACTTGTTCTGTTTATTTACTAATTCTTCGTACAATCCTGGAAATTGTCCCCAGTACATATCAAACCCAACACCGAATACTCCTATTTTAACTGGCGTAGACTGATCACAACTTGTACTATTTACATTATCAAAAATCATATTAACGTTTTATTTATTATTAATTAACGCACTAACTTTATCTGATTAAAAAAATATCATATTTGTTTTAATGAAAGATCGTTATGTTCAAGCTTTGGAACGAACCACAGAAAAAATATAAATGCTATAGGATATAATAAACCAGCATACCACCATAGAGGGCTATAAGAATAATGTGCTACAATTAACCCGATTACAGGGTTTAACAGGAGCGAAGACAGAGCTCCCGCTGATCCGGATAAACCGACAACTGTTGAAGTTATCTTTTCGCCAAAAACATCGCTAATTGACGTAATGTAATTGGTTATCCAAAGTCCGTGTGCAAAAAAGGCCAGCGACATTAGAGCAAGCACCAACACGTAGGAATGAATGAAGCCGGTAATTATAATGGGAATTGTAAGTATCGCTGCAAGCCCCATTACCAACTTCCTCGATTTATTGACATTTGCAGTGTGAGTAAAAACAAAGTCAGAAAGCCATCCACCTAAAATATTGGCCAAACCCAATGCCAGAAAGGGTATCCACAATATTTTCCCTATAAGGTCGAGCGAAAGGGAAAGGCTCTCATTTAAATATTTCGGAATCCAAAACATGTAAAAATAAAATATTGGGTCGAGCAGGAAACGGATGATAATAAATGCCCAAACCTCTCTGTTTCGGAACAAAACCGAAAATTTAATATTCACTTTAGGATTCACCTTAGGTTTAGTAGGAATGACAACATTTCCATTTTGAATATTTTGTTTGTTTTTTTGAGTAAAAAATAACCAAGTCAGCAACCAGAGAAAGCCGAAGCATCCGCTAATAATAAATGTTGTTTTCCATCCTACCCATCCCAACAAAGAAACGCATAATGGAGGTGCAATAACTGCCCCTATTGCCGACCCTCCGATGGCAATACCATTTGCCAAAGCATGTTTACGTTTTGGAACCCATTCCATAACAGCTTTTACAGCTCCGGGGAAACAACCTCCCTCGCCAATTCCAAGCAAAAACCGAAATAATCCGAAGTGAAAAACATTCGTCGATATACTATGAAGTACTGTGGCAAATGACCAAAATCCTACTGAGATTGCCAGTCCCAGTCGACTTCCATATCTGTCAATTAAAATTCCACCAAGAGTGAACATTATGGCATAACTGACCAGAAAACTTGCATTAATAAAACCATATTGAATATCAGAAATATGCAGGTCTTCCTTTATTTTAATAATAGACACTGATAATACCTGGCGATCAAGAAAACTTAAAGACGTTGCCAATAGCAACATTATAATGATTACCCAATAGCTATTAAATGTATATTTTTTCATTTCAATCTTAACGCACTAAGTATATTTTCAGCAAATATAAGTATGCTTTTTATATAACCAATTTTTTTTAGTAATTTTGTTACTTGTTGCACTATTGTTTTATAACAGCTTTTTCTATAAACTTAAAGTCAGGCATTACAAGTTATGACCAAAACTACAAATCCTAAATATTTATCGATTAGCAGGGAAATAATTCGCAAGATTGAAGCAGGTGAGCTTCAGGCTGGCGATAAGGTTCCTTCTGAAAACGAATTGATTAAAACATACAAAATCAGTAATACTACTGCCAGGAAAAGCCTGCTGGAAATTGAACTAAGCGGCTGGGCAACCCGAATAAAAGGGAAAGGCACATTTGTTTTGAATCGTTCGGAAGATAAGGTTCTGACCCGTGTTCTTGGTTCGTTTCATGCAGTAAGAGAAAGTTTTAACGAGAATCTGACCCGTGAAGGGTTTACTCCCAAAAATATTATTCTCGAAAAAACAATTCTTGAAAACGGGATATCCTCGAATGTCAACGGCTGGCATTATATTATTGAAGGTCCTGTACTAAAAGTGCACCGCTTAAGGTATGCCAACGAAATATTACTGAAAGATGAAACCCGGTACGTTTCGATGACTGTCTGCCCCAGAATGAATCTGGTTGACCTTGACCAGGCATTCCTGAAAATTTATGAAGAAAAATACGGTTTGGAACTCCAGGAAGTACAACGCTCACTTGGGACAACCATACTTAACCCCGAAGAATCGAACAACTATTTTGATGTAGATATTCCAATAGCTGTTTTTATTCTGGATCAGGCGGTTATAACAGCCGACAATAAAATTGTTGAAATTGAGAAATCGTTTTACCGGGGCGATAAATACAAGTTTGCTGTAAGCGCCAAACCTCAGTTAAACAGTAAAAATATTGGGAACTGAATTTTGCCAGAATTGTTTTCAATGCAATACGGATCAATTATTAACGACAACTGTTTCGATAATTTGGCAACCAATTGGGTTAAACTGACTAATTTTTAAAAACTGCTACCTAAAATAGCAGAAAGTTGGATCAACCAAAGGTTTATTGATTCATGGACTTGGTTGAATAGCTGTTGTTTATATTATTTCTGTAATTTTTCTCTTGATTCGATTGATTCCTGGATTTTCTGACTGATCGAATTCGCTTAAATGGATTATAATTGAATAGTTTGGGTAATTATCAATATAACAGGAAGTTAAGTTGTTTAGGCTATAATAATCTCTTAAATTTAAGTATTAAAATAGGTGCACTGGTTGGTTATTAAGTAAAATTTCTGAAATTTGACAAAATAAATGCACTTGCTAACCTATGAAAACCATCTATATTCCATTGATCCTGTTTTCTATTGTATTTTATTCTTGTGTTTTTTCGCCCACCAAAGAAAATTTTATTGAAGTAAATAAGGATGTCCCTGCTCCGGAAATAACAGACCAGGTTCTCGACCTGGAATCGGATACATTATTTGTATGGAAATATACCCGTTTCAATTTTAACCTTACGGCCGGAAATGTAGCTATCCATTCTGTTGTGGTGAATTTTAACAATACCAATGCTGAATTTGGTTCTGGTCAGGGCAGTTTTGAAGTTAATCCTTCTGTAATTCCTTCTGGAACTTATAAAGTTGAAATTAAGGTCTATACGGGTTCTGGTACCGGAAGTCTGGCCGATAAGGTTGGGGCCGAAGGTTATGAATTTAAGCGGGAATGGACACTAATTGTAGAAAAGCCGCAAATACCTGACATTAAGATAACTCCGGGTATAGAGAATGGTTATCTTAAATTTTCGTGGAATAAAGTTGATAAACCGTATTTTAAGTCGTATAAAATTACCGGCTATGATAATGGAGTTTTCAATACCTATTCAAGAGAATATAAAAACAAGAATATCACATCATTCGTAGATTCGACATACGTTGGCGGAAGTATTACATTTAATCTCTCGATTAATTATTACAATGAAAATAACAATGATGCCTGGGTACAGGGACAGATTACTTACAATTTTCCGGTTTCGATTAAATTCAGGGAAGATAAAGATAGTCTGCACATTTCATGGAATAAAAATCCGTTTCATTGTACAAAATCAATAATTACCAACAATGGTTCTAATTTATTCACGGTTAATTCCGATTCGATTTTTACAGTTGCTGCAACTGGCTTAGGTGGTTTGGTTCAGTATGATTTAATTTTTATGCCGGTTAATAAATCCAAATGGTCAAATAACGAATTTCATAATTACGCAACGTACACATTGGGGACAAATGACGGATTCAAGCATTCGAATGTTGAGTACAATCCAATCTTAAACTCCTATTTTTTTAAGTACCCAATGTCGGTGAAAGCGGTAAATGCCCGTTTCGAAAGCCAGGGTTCATATACCTATCCGTGGGATTATGGGGATGATTGTACTCTCGATTTTTCGAAGGATAACCAACGCGTCTTCACTACTGTTAATGGTAACATTTTAACACTGAGCTCAAAAATGGAATTAATCAATTCAGCGAAAATACCTGTTGATGGAGGTGGTTCGCTTAGGATAAGGGCACTAAAAAGTATAAACGATCAGGTTTTTCTGATTGGGTCTGATTCGTACCTTTTATTGTATGATACAAGTGTTGGTAAAATACTGGCAAAAACCCAAGATATGTGGGGCGTTTTGCAGGATTATAATTTTTCTTTTTCTAACGATGGTAAATATGCTGCTTTTTGTAACCCTGGGTTACATGTTTATGAAATTAAAGACAATCAGGAATTGATTCTTCGTTATCAGGATACTGAAAACTACTACGGGTGTTTCTTTGATCCTAAATACCCGGAAAAATTAATTCTTAATTGTCCCGACAATGTGAAAATATTTAATTGCTCTACTGCTAAAACAGAAAAAATTATTGATCGCTTTTATGCCAACCCAATAAATATTGATCCGGTAACTCATAATATGTTGCTTGTTTCCAATTCAAAAAAGAAAATATATGTATATGATTATGAGTTGGATAAACTAAAATTCGAATTGAACCATCACGGATTATCTACTGATTTTAAACTATTGAACAACAATATTTTAGTCAATTCTGGTTATCACTTTGATATTTCTTCCTATGTCAATTAAAAGATTATTATTTATCGCATTATTTCTTGCATATTTTCAAACGGTGTTTGGTCAGCAAATTGAGTTTCGACCGCAAGTTGGCATCGGAACATATTCAATGTCTGATTTAAAAGGCTTACTTAAAGAATCGGTTACCAATTCGCAAATTGGCCTTAAAACAACCGAGAATTTTCCTGCATATACTTTTTACAGTTTGGATGTAATTCATGCCATATCTCCAAAGTTCGGGCTTGGTATTACTTCAGGATTTTACTCAACTGGTGGAAGGAACCATGTTGCCGATTATTCCGGATCGTACCGCGAAGACATTAAAGTGAATGCGGTGAATGTTGGTATACTTTCATCATTTAAAGACACTTTGTCGTTTCATTTTTTTTATGGCATTGAACTTGGTTCAGGGATTAAATTCTCGAATATGTCGGTTGAAAGTGATTTGAACATTTCGGATTATGATGATCGGACCAATTATGATTTCCGGAGCCTGGGGTGGTGGATTGAACCACAACTGCGATTTGGCCGGGTTTTTTTCAGGAAATTTACATGCTCGGTGTTTGGCGGGTACGAATTTAACCTTAAAAGTTCGATGAAACTTAAGGGAAACAGCCAGAATAGTTCAACTGCAAAGATTGACTGGACGGGAATAAGAGCTGGGGTTAGCTTATCATATAAACTCAGGTATTAAATCAAAATGTTATGAGTACCAATAAACTAAAGTTATTTCTTATTGCACTTATTTCGGTATTTGCTGTGTTGAGTTGCAGGTATTCGCCCGGAGGTGAGAATATGGTTGAAATTGAAGAACCGGGAGAGGCACCGGATGTGAACGTTGACTTGAATTTTGCATCAGATACGCTTTACTTGAACCGGCCATCAACCGTTCGTTTCTCCATATCAGGTAAAAATCAAGTTAACTGGGCCCGGATGTTTATTAGCGGTGTGCATATAGGTACAATATTTTCGGCAACCGGAGGATTTGAAATAAGCCAGAATTTTGGTTTTTATCAGGATGGTACCTATATTCTTAAAATTGAGTTTTTTACCAGTAGTGGCACTGGTAGTATGGCTGACAAGCTACAATCAGAGGGGTTTGTGTATAGTAACTCATGGGTTCTGGTTATTAAAAACGGGAGTTATTTGAATTCGGATATTACTAAAATTACTGAACAGAATGGCACCCTAAAATTGGAATGGAATGCATATAAAGGTATCGATTTTAAATCGTATATCGTCAGAAAATCTCATTGGATAAATCAAACTTTTGATACAGTTGCAGTTATAACAGATCAGTCTCAGACGTGGACTTTTGATCCTTCATTTGTTGGTGAAAAGACTCAATACCAAATAGCTACAGTTTTACAAGATCAATACTCTGGCTATACCGGAAAAACATTCGATTACCAGGGAAAATTCCCTCAGATTTATTCGGAATACAAAGGAAAAGGAATTTACCGTATTTATTGGAACAAAAGTAAGTACAACGAAAACATAAGCAATTATAACCTTTACAAAGAAAAATCTTATTTCAATGATCTTGAACTGCTGAAAAGTACAGCGTCATCTGATACCTCATTCCTTTATCAGGCCAATAGCTTTGGACTTGATGAAAAACTGGTTCTGAACCTGGTCCCTAAACAAATTCCAAACTATTTCAAGGATTATAATTGGTTTTATGATTTTTGTATACGTGCAGGATACCTTGGAGAACAACTACACCCAATGTGGCTGTGCCGGCCCGATCAATATGGTGGGAAATTCTATTATACTGCGAAAGATTCTAAATTTGGATACAAACTGTACGTTTACGACACTCAAACGCATCGTTCAGACAGTGTTCAGATGCAAAGTGAGATTCATGTGCTTGATGTTTCTCCTGGTTCTAAATGGGTTGTCGGGCATTCTCAGCAAACCGGGAGAATTTTTTCAATTAACATGGAATCTCCTCGTCAGGTTAATTATCTCGAATCGAAAGATATTTTTGGTTATACCTCCGGAAACATGTTGGTTGTAGTATCGGATAACGGTATTTTAGTCGCAGAAAATGACTTGAAAACGTGTCTTTACGATTTGAACAGGGGGCAACTTATCTGGTCAATTGATCATACTCCATATATAAATTCGATTAGAATTTCGGCTGATGGCAATTATTTGTTGCGTGGCTACACCCTTTTTAAAATTACTGATCTAGGGATACAGGAAGTTAAAACTTTTAATGAAAATCCCGAAGGATTTACATATCCTGATAATCAGGTTATTTTCAAGAGTTTAAATAAAGTTGAGTTTGTAGATTGTGTAAGCCTGGAAACAGTAAAAACGATAGAAGTTGCGGGTTGGCTGAAGAATATTGATTTTAGACGAGAACATTTACTTGCCTTTGATAATGAAAACCTAAGTATTTATGATATGAAAACAGGAGCTTTTATCCTGAAAATGAAATCGGACTATAGCAATTGGATGCTTTCTCTTGTCAACGGAAACTTATTCTCGGTAAATGGAGTGACTATTAATATCAACAACGATTTATGATGAAAAAGCAACCGATACACCAAAAACTAATATTCCTTTTATTTCTGAGCTTATTGTCGCATATAGCAAAGGCTCAGTTTATAAGGTTAAGTTACGGCTCTGGAGTTGGAACTTACTCAATGAAACCATTGAAGGAACTTAGCCGATATAGCATCCAAAACCTGCCTTTTGCAGCAAAGGTGACTGATAATTTTCCGGTTACAATGTGTCATGAAGTAACTTTGTCACTCTCTGTCAGGCGGTTCGGAATAGGTTTCTCTTATGATTATAATACTACCGGTTCGCGTATAAGTTATAAAGACTACTCGGGGCAATATACCGATGATTTAAGTTTAGAAGCGCATCTTCCTTCTCTTTTCATCAATTACATTACCATTCAGTATCATAAACTGGATGTTGAAATTCAGGCCAGAGCAGGTTTTATTGCAACAAATATAAATAGCAATACGCTTGTAAAAATTGATGAAGAGTCAACTGAGAATCATTTGTATGTAACCAGTAACAGCTGGTTTGTAAATCCGGGTGTTGGTGTTGTTTATAAGCCGTTTAGTATTATAAATTTTGGACTTAATGCAGGTTATCTTTATGATTTTGAAGGTGAAATAAAAAAGGATAACGAACTGAAATTTATAAATCCGGAAAGTAAGAAAACTGTCAAAACAAATTGGAGTGGGCTAAGAGTCAATATCAGCTTAATGGTAAACATTGAAAACCTCTTTGATAAAAACAAAAACTGATTAGTTTTATACTTTCAGAAGGATGAAGCTGATTTTATCAGATAGTTATTTTTTCGTTCACAATCCCTCCTTAACTTTTTTGAGAAGGGATTGTGAACGAAAAGTATTCACGTAAAGAAAGTGGCTATAAAACCTGTACTTTGGAATATTGCAGGTTTCAATATGTATTCTTCCAAAGAATAAAGTGGTACAGTTTTATTTCACCGTGTTTTATCTTTTAGTTTTTGTTTCATCAAAAACCCTGACGTAGTCAACCTCAAAGCAGTCGGGCAGGGTTGCGTTAAACAGAGCAGGAACAGGTTTCCCAATCCATCCTATTTCATCCTTTTTATCAAGGTCTCCTCGCCCAAATGATCGATGATAGCCATGACATTCAGTTGATACCAGAATAAATTGATCAACTTCCGATACCGGGCAATCCGGGAACATTTGTCTTCCTACTTCTTTCCCGTCAGCATAAAAAATGTAACCATCCTTTGACCAATCAACCCCATAGGTATGCCATCCATCGGCTGTTTCAACATAAGGAAACCAAAAGTGCCCAAACCATTTATTTTCTTTTCCATAGCCTCCCCATCCATTTCCACATCCAATAGTACCCTCGGTATGTTGTTTGTAATTTTCCATAATATCGCATTCCACTCCACAATATTTTGGGTCGGGATGGGCGCCAATAGAAGGTGATTGCAGCCAAAACGCCGCATGCCAACCATCGTTATGGGGTAGTTTACAACGGATTTCGTAGTAGCCAAATCGGTGCATGAATTTTGCTGGTTGCCTGGTTCCAAATGGCCAGAATCCTTTCGAATATGGCTCGCGGGGTATATCAAATGTATTTGATCCGGTTTGAAGGTGTCCCGAATAGAAATTATCTCCTTTACGAATAAGGTTAATCTTTAAATGACCGTTGCCATCGAGTTCAACACCTTCTTTTGTGAAGGTGGGAGATTTATATCCCCAGTAATTGAGGCGGTAATTCCATTTGGTCGTGTCAAGGGTATTTCCATCAAATTCATCGTGCCAAATCAATGTCCATTTTTTACCGTATGGCAACAAACTTTCGTTTGAGGTTATTTTATCCTTTTTTGTTAAAGGTTCTTTTGAAAACACGTTTTGTTCTGAACAAAACAAATAAAAAAAAACGGTTAAGGTCAGGAATAAGTAATATGTTTTAAACATGTTCAGTGTATTAGTATTATAAAACAATGAAATAGCCATCTCGCCTAAGGCTAGACAAACCAAAAATGTATAAATGGCTATTCGCTTCGCGGATTTCATTTCATGGATTTTCGCTTCGCTTCAATTCGCAAGCTCAATTCCGTGCGTTGGATTGTTCGACTAAAAGAAAATGTTAATACGCAGATTTTAAGGCGTTCAACAAAAATTTATACACATGAAATTGCCATAAGTGCTGAAGCCCGTCCAACCATAAAAATTCCATGAGATGAGTTACATCGGGGTAATTATTAGCTCACGGGTTTCTTTTCTGTCAATTCCAGGTAGATATGTTATTCAAAAAGATGACTTTGAGCCTAAAATCTCTGAGTGGCACTCAACATTTTATTCTGATTGAACTGTTAATTTATTAATGATATTTTTGAGCGTTCAACAAGCATAATCACACTATCCCATACCGGAAGATTTTTAAATACAACATCAGTACCTTTATTTTCCCAATCCGACTTATTTATTTCAAAAACTTTACCTGAAACCATTTCAACATATACCGGATCATTAAAATTTGTCTTTTTAATAGTAAGATTAATCAGGTCCCATTTCATTTCGTCTCCAGGAATTTGGTCATTATACCATACTAAGGCAATAGGTGAGTTTTCTTTTCGGAATCCGGCAGCGGTTATTTTTCGGTAAGCATTTGATGTGTATTCTAATTGGCCGACTGATTCTACTGAACTATCAAAAAAACTTACCATGTGTTGCACTCCGTAATACGACGGACGTTTATAAATAATCTCGTGTAAAAGATTTGATCGGATAAGCCCAAATGATTGAAGCATATTGAAATACTTCAGGTCGATCATTGTAAAAATTGAAGTAGGGATATTTCGAACGTGATCACCGGCCATGCGCCGCATAAACCATTTGGCCTGACTAATTTCGGTCCAGGGATAATAGCAAATGGCATGTGTCCATTCAAGTTGAGAAGGACAGCCGTTTTCTCCCTGGAAGAGTTTGATATTTGGATTGTACTTATTTTTTAGCGCTTCCAGCTTTTCAACATCACTATAACTGTCATCAGGATTATTGGTATAAGGATGATAAGAAAGATAGTCAATTAAATCAATTTTGTTATTAATCTTCAGATATTCAAAAACTTCCTCTGCAAATTTTAAAGGTATCCCCGCCAATGAAAACCCCATTATTTTTGATTCTGGCTGAACTTTCTTAATGATTTCGGCTGTTTTTATCAACAAATTAGCATATTCACTACTTCCATTTCCCCCATTGGGTTCGTTCCATACTTCCCACTCAGTAACAATACTTTTATAACGCTCAACTGTGGTTCCGACATATTTTAACCAGGCATCCATAGTTTTATCATCCGTGAATATTTTCGCACCCAAACGAATGCCTGCCCCATAAAGTGGATTACCATAGCACAAACATATCCATGGTTTAACCGACTGTTCAGCCAACCCGTAAACACAACTGTCGAGCCAAGCAAAATTGTATTTTCCTTTCTCTTTTTCGCATTTAGCCCAACCGCTTTGTAACCGGGCATGTTTGACACCAAGTTCGCCAACATAGTTTTTATAGATGCTAAACTTTGCATAATCCCGATCTAATGTTTCGCAGCCGACCGACCACGATGATGAGCCGATTTCTTTTGAATGTTTTGTTGCTAACCATCCAATTTGTTTTAACCCCGGGCCCGAATATTTATATATCTCCCACGAGCTATACTTGTTTTGAGCACGGGAGAAACTAAATATTGTAATAAGTAATATAGATGTAAATAATATTTTTTTCATACGTGTAAATTTTAGCATTACTATTAAACGTTGGTAGGTACTCATGAAATAGCTATTTATACATTTAGGGTTGGTATGAGCATTAGTTCTTTTTTAAGGTAAGTAACTTATTAATAACCTTATTGATCTGATTTTATTTGGACATTGGTCCGTTCAGTAATCATAACAGCGCTATCCCATACAGGCAGGTTTTTAAATACTGTATCCTCACCTTTATTTTGCCAGTCAGTAGAGTTAATCTCGTAAACTTTTCCTGAAATCATTTCAACAAAGACTGGGTCTTTAAAATTTGTTTCTTTAACGGAGAGGTTGACTATATCCCATTTAAATTCATCATCAGGAATTCGGTCGTTGTACCATACCAGTATGATCGGATTTGAGTTTTGTTCAAATCCGGCCACTGTCATTTTCCGGTATGAGTTCGAAGAGTATTTTTTAACTCCAATGGTTTTAACAGAATTATCAAAAAAACTTGCCATGTGCTGAACTCCATAGTACGACGGGCGCTTATAAATTACGTCATGCAACAAGTTTGAACGTATTAATCCAAAAGATTGGAGCATATTCTTGTAGCGAAGATCGATAATGGTAAAAATAGATGATGGAATATCTCTTACCTTATCGCCAGCCATCCGCCGTATTACCCATTTTGCCTGACTAATTTCAGTCCAGGGATAATAAGCAAGGGCATGGGTCCATTCAAGTTGGGAAGGACAGCCAACTTCTCCTTGATATACTTTATAGTCAGAACTATATGACTTAATAAACTTAATAAAAGTATCAAGGACCGGATAGCAATCGTCAGGATTATTAACGTAAGGATGATATGCCCAGTAATCAACAAGTCTTTGCTTGTTTTCTGATTTGAGCGTTTCAAATGGTATCTTCACATTGGGGGCTTCAATGTTGTCCCAAAGTGTTTCTCCAAGAACAATTGCCTCTGGCTGGATTTTTTTAATAAGTTCAGCTGTTTTGATTAATAAGGGAGTATAATCTTTCTCCTGGCCATAAGGTTCGTTCCATATTTCCCACTCATTAACCACACTCTTGTATCGATTAACCGTTGCATTAACGTAGTGAAGCCATGCTGTCATTGCTTTTTCTGAATGAGATAAAGCTGCAACTCCTGCTCCCAATCCAAGTTCTGATCCATAAAGCGGATTACCGTAGCACAAACATATCCAGGGTTTAACAGATTGTTCTGCAAGTCCATAAACACAACTGTCGAGCCATGTAAAATTGTATTTTCCCTTCTCTTTCTCACATTTAGCCCAACCGCTTTGCAACCGGGCATGTTTGACACCAAGTTCGCCAACATAGTTTTTATAGATGCTAAACTTTGCATAATCCCGATCTAATGTTTCGCAGCCGACCGACCACGATGATGAGCCGATTTCTTTTGAATGTTTTGTTGCTAACCATCCAATTTGTTTTAACCCCGGCCCCGAATTTTTATATATTTCCCATGAACTATACTTGTTTTGAGCCTTACTTATACATAACAAGCATAGTGAAAAAACTATAGTAACCAGTATTTGTTTCATGACAAACCAGTCATTTGAAGTTTGGTGATAATTATATCAATGATAAACGTTTACATTAAATTATAAGAAATTGATTATTGAGCAGGTTGGCCGTATAAACCGAACCAACCTGTCTTAATCAATAATCACGTATTAACTTAATGTCTTACAATAGTTTAGTACCCCGGATTTTGGTCTTTTGTAGGATCAATTGCTTTGTTATAATTGTATTCGACACTAGGGATTGGGAATAAAAGGTGTGATTCGGCTAAATCTATTCCGCGGTTTGTTTTAACACATTCTTTCAATTTACCGGTACGTTTTAATTCAAGCACACGTTTTCCTTCGTCCATTTGTTCGTACAACCCTTCTTGTAAAACTAAGTTAATAAACGAATCTTTATTGTATTGACTTAATTGGAAATCAACAGGTGACGTGGATTTAGTGTTATAACCATAAGCCCGTCTGTGGATCATGTTTAGTTTTTCAACTCCGTCGGCAGTCGGTCCATTGTTTACCATGCAATCAGCTTCGGCATAAAACAATAAAATATCGGGATACCTGTAGGCTGGATAGTCGTTTGTACCACCACTTGAAGGTGCGCTTGGATCAATAAATTTTTTGAATAAAACAGTGGTTGTTCCAAAACCTATGTTCCAGTTGTAAAGCATAAACTTTTTACGCAGATCTTTATAATCCCATTCTTTGATTACTTTCATTGTTGTACTATCGGCGTACTTAGCGTATGCACCTGTTGCATTAAAATATGGATCTCCTGGAAAATGTCTGAATCGTGTAATTGCAGAGGGAGAATCATAGTTATATTTCAGGTAAAATATTTCTTCTGAAGAGGAGGGTATTGTTGGTCCAAAAATTTTATAATAATCATCTGAACTAGAAATAGCAGTTAACGAATATTTACCTGAATTAATTATTTCAAGTGCTTTGGTTCGTGCATCAGACCAACGTTCCAATTGAAGATAAACATGTGCAAGCATTGCTTTGGCTGCATATTGGTTTGCCCTGCCAACCTGATCAGACGTTACAGAAAGATTACTTTCAGCAAATTCCAAATCACTAACTATTTGGCTGTACACATCTGCTATTGGACTTCGGGCGACATCGGGCTCCATCATATTTTTTTCTGTTCTGATTGGTAATGCTCCCCAGTTTCGTACCAGCTGAAAATAAGAAAAAGCCCTTAGAAATTTAGCCTCTGCAATGTATTTATTTATTACTTCGGTTTTAACAGATGAAGCATTGGGCGCATTTAAAATAACTAAATTTGCGTTCCTTATTGCCTGATAAAGAGATGTCCAGACTCCATCGCTCCTGGAAATATTCGTACTATTCCATGGTTGGTCAAAATCGCTCATATTCAGGAAAGAAAGCCGTCCAATAGCATAATCTGACTCTCCGGCATTGACAAACCAAAGAGTCGACATTCCTTCTCTTAACGGAGCGTAAACGGCATATACTGCCGATTCAATTTCTGAGGCTGTACTATAGAATAAATCGGCAGCTACAGCTTTGGGGTTCTCTTCCAAAAGGTCCTTACATGCTATAGTAACAGGTAAAAGTAAAATCAGATAGATCAATATTTTTTTCATGGTAATAGTCTTTTAAAATCCTAATTTAACTCCGAGCGTAAAACCTTTTGATAAAGGATAAGTATAGTTATCAATCCCTTGATCCAACGAAGAACCTCCTCCACTTGAATTAACCTCAGGATCGAACCATGGATAGTGCGTAAGCGTTACCAGATTTTGGCCGCTTATATAAATCTGACCTTTCTTTAACCAACTTATACCCAGTTTACTTGTTGGGATATTGTATGCTAACTGAATGTTTTTTAACCGAGCATAAGATCCATCATATACAAAACGATCAGATAATTTAAGAGATGTTGATGCCCTGCTGATTTTAGCATATTTTGCATCGGGTGTTGATTGTGTCCAGTGACTTTCATAGACCTCTTTTAATTCATTTAGTCCATTCCCAAAATAGTTTTGATGAGTCATACTCAACGAAAGAATATCATTCCCCTGAGACCCCTGAATAAACCAGTTCAACTCAAAGTTTTTATATGTTAATGTCGAATTCATGCTGTAAATAAATTTTGGATTTGGATTTCCGATAATGGTTTTATCAGCAGAAGTTATACCTGTAACACCGTCGTTGTCTTTATATTTTATAAGACCACTACTATCATAACCATCTTCCTGGTATCCATAGAAAACACACATCTGTTCGCCTTCTCTGATTAGGTTTGCATAATCGCTTAGGATAATCATATTATAGGTGTTACTCGTAATATCCTGTCCGCCATAAAGTTTTTTCACCTTATTTCTATTAGTAGAAAAATTAACAGTTAAGTCCCATTTTACAACCCCTTCCAAAACATGGGCATCTAGTTGCAAATCAAGACCTTTGTTTTGCATTTCACCAATATTCTTTATTGTGGTCGAGTACCCGGTCGATCTTGGTAACTGAACGGCGTTTAGCAGATCGCGTGTATTTTTGATGTAATAGTCGGCAGAAAAACTTAAGCGGTTATTCAAAACGCTGACATCAATTCCAAAATCTGTTTGAGCCGTTGTTTCCCATTTTAAATTGCCAGGATAAGTTGCTGATGGAGCAAAATAAGTATATGAATCATTATTAAAAACAGTTTTTCCTGTCGATAACATATTGAGTGTCGAATAAGGATTGATTGCTGTGCTTCCAGTCTCTCCATAACCTGCTCTTAGCTTCAGGTTTGAAATGAAACTGATATTTTTTATGAATTTTTCATCGGAGAGCCTCCATGCCAGCGCTGTAGAGGGGAAAAATCCCCATTTATCTCCATCGCTATACCTGGAAGAACCATCAGCACGGAAACTAGTTGTTAAAAAGTATTTTCCTTTAAAAGAATAATTTATTCTTCCTAAATAGGATAACATGTTCCATTTTGAGTAGGAAGAGGATGGCGTATTTATTGTACTGGCCGCCGAAATATTGTATGTTTCATAATTGTCGCTTAAAAATCCTGAGCCAGAAGCGCCTAAATAAGTATACTTATCCTCTTCATAAGTAAGAACACCTGTTGCCGTTAAATCATGATTGTTATTAAATATTTTGTGATAGGTAATAATGTTATCACTATTTATATGCATCGACTGGCTTGTACTTAAACTGGCATCACCTTTCGACCCGATGTAACTAGTTGGGGTATAAGCATCAGATCTTCCCTCAGTATTTGATACATTCCCCGAAATTTTAATGGAAAGGTCATGTATTGGCTTATAAGTTAATGCAACATTAGCGAATGTTTTATTTGAGTAACTCTTATTCATTACTTCCTTTCCGTACATTACAGGATTAACAGCGCCATCGTAACTGAAAGGATATGCAGTCTTTAATATTGTATACGATCCATCAGTTTGGTATGGACTAAGAGACGGAGCTGCGGCAATTGTACTGGCCAATAATCCGGTATAACCCGAAGAATTATATTTATTATCCTTGTTGATACGGGTTAAAATTGCGTTGTACGAAATACTTAATTTTTTACTAATATCATGATTTACATTGGCTCGCAGTGACATTCGCTGATAGCCGTTATCTTCAATAAAAATTCCCTTTTGGTCAAAATAGCTTCCACCAACCGAGAATTGAAGTTTCTCATTTCCTCCACTTACTGTTAACGAATGGTCTGACACAGGAGCTGAACGAAACATTAAATCTTGCCAATCGGTTCCTTTTCCTGCATTATTTATATCTGTCTGACTGAAATATTCTTTCCCATTATCATTTAATTGCTGAATATTCTGTAATAACATGTATTCTTTTGCATCGCACAAATCCAGTTTTTTTCTTACCGTTTGAAGAGAAAAGCTTCCATCGTAATCAATTTTTGTAGAACCAGCCTTTCCTCTTTTTGTAGTAACCAATATTACTCCGTTGGCCCCTCTTGATCCATAAATTGCTGTTGCAGAAGCATCTTTCAGTACTTCAATACTTTCTATATCTGACATATTCAACAAACTTTCATCTCCAGGGAAACCGTCGATAATCCATAGTGGAGAGTTATCTCCTCTGATTGAGTTTGTTCCTCTTATCCGAATTTGTGTTGTGGCTCCAGGTTGTCCTGTGTTTTGAACGATCTGTACACCTGAAGCTCGTCCTTGCAGCGCCTGTGATACTGTTGTTGTTGGAAATGCATTTAATTGTTCTGATTTTACCGATGTTAATGATCCGGTCAGGTCACTTTTTTTAACAGTACCATAACCCACTGCTACAACTTCTTCAATTCCAACAGTCTCTTCCTCCATTATTACGTCTATGTCGCTTTTCGCTTCCACCTTAACATTCTGTGTTTTCATTCCTACGAATGAAAATATGAGGGTAGAATTGGCAGGAATATTGCCAAGACTGTATCTCCCGTTGTTATCGGTTATTGTGCCATTGGTAGTACCTTTTAAGAGTACAGTAACTCCTGGTAAAACTCCTCCTGAAGTATCAGTTACTTTGCCAGTAACCAACTTATGTTGTTGGGTTAAATTACTTTGTTCATCAAAAGGTCTAATTGCTATATATCTATCAACAATTTTATAAGTAAATCCTGTATCTTTAAAAAGATCATTAAGAATTTGTTCGATAGTTTCGTTTGAATATTTAACATCAACTCGTTTATCGAGAATACTTTCATCATATTTCAAAATAAATCGATATCCTGACACTTTTTCCAAACGATCAAAGACTTCTTTCAGCGTAGAATTCATTGAAAGATTAAACTTCTCTGTTTGACCAAAAGATTTGGCATAAACCTGAAAACTTAAAATGAAAATAAGAAAGGCAGTTAATCTCATGATTCGTAGAATTTTTTCTATCCCTATATACCAAGGGATACAATCATTTTTTTTCATAAATTTGTTTGATTTACGTTAATACTAGCCTTTGTCCAGAAGGCTTTAAATTATTCGTTGAATTTGGATGATGTTTACTCATCGTCCACTGATTACAGGCCGGAAATATGTCCAGTATTTTCGGCCTGTTTCTTTTTAACCCGAATTTTTCTGCTTCATATCGTAGTTTAGTTGAATAAAGTTTTACTCCCAATAGACCAGGGTTGGTTTGTCGGCACGAGAAACTATCCTGTATTCCAATGAAGAAGTTAACCTAAAAACTTCCAGTAACTGGTCAATCGGTTTGTTTTTCATAATAGTTCCCATATAAACTTCTTCGCCAAGTTTTTCGTTGTTTATTATGATCTGAACATTATACCAGCGTTCAATCTTCCTGGCAATGTCTTTTAGTTTTTCATTTCTAAATGTAACAATACCATCTTTCCACGAAGTAAATAGCTGAGTATCTACATTTTCTACAATTAAATCAGCGCTTCCTTTCTTGAAATTAGCATTTTCGCCCGGAACTAACCTGGCCAGTTCATTTCCCCTTTTACCAATAACCCCCAAACTCCCTTCCACCAGAGTAGTATTTACTTCATTGTTCGAATAGGCTTCAACATTAAATTTGGTTCCATATACTTTAAAATCAAGTAATGGTGTTTTAATTACGAATGAATGGTTAACATCTTTTGCCACATCGAAAAAAGCTTCTCCTTCAAGTGTAACTGTTCGATTCCCTGATTGGAATGCTGAAGAATAAATTAGCTTACTTTCAGAGTTAAGTTGTACTCTTGTTCCATCGGGCAGAATAATTTTCGACATCTGTCCTTTGGGGACTTCTATTTTAGTGTCGGCCAGATAAGTTAGATTCTTCAATTTAGAAGAAGAAATCCAATGTTGAAGAACCATTCCAAGGCCAAAAATAACCAGAATTGAAGCTGCGTAACTAATATATTTCCGTAACAATTGTGAAGGTTTTCGGGGGCTTTGAGTAATAATTGAAGGAGACCATCCTTCATCCATTCCCTTCTCTGGAATTGACGTAAGTACCCAAATCTTTTTGTATATGATAAATTCTTCCCGGTTTTCAGGCGATAGTTCAATCCAGTTGTAAATCTCCTTGACTTCCGCTTCTGAAGCCTCACCTGCAAGGTACTTATTTATTGTTGAATAATCCATTTGCTTTCCTTTCTAAGTTTTGTACACGCAAACCCCGCTTAACCCTATATGCCTCAGAAAAAAAATGAAAGTTCTGGCTTTATTTGTTAAGAAATAATGTTGTGAAGAATAATCTGTGTCAGAAAAACCGGAAGATATTCTGCCAGTTCAGTTTTTAAAGTTTTCAATGCCCTTGTAACATTGGCTTCTACTGATTTTATTGAGATATTTAGTTCTTCAGCAATTTCTTTATTTAATTTTCCATCAATACGACTGAGCATAAAAACTTTCCGGCATTGATCAGGTAGTTTATCGATCGATTTCATTATTAATTCTTCTAATTCGATAATTTCCAATGAGTTAAAATCGAAAGACTCCAATATTTCCTGGTTAATTGAATCTTCTTTTTGTTGAAGCTGAAATTCCTGATATTTATTAAAAACTTTTCTGTGGCGGATGTAATTGAGGCAACCAGAACGAGCATGGGTGTATAAAAAGGCTTTTATTCCGTTAAAAGTATTTATCTTCTGGCGGTTTATCCATAAGTTGATAAATGCTTCTTGTGCCAAATTTTTTGATTTATCAAGATCGGATATAAAATGATTACAAAAACTGACCAATTGAGCATTATTGCTCTTGAAAATATTTTCAAAAGCAAGTTGATCTCCCTCTTTAAACCGAGTAAGAAAAAATACAGTTACATCACATTGCTCATTTGATATAAAATTTGGCTTCATCCATTGTATGTGAAGAACAAAAAGTAAGAAAATAATGGGCAAGTGCCAAGGAAATAACTAATTATTTTTCGATTTGCACTCCTGAATTATGTTTGCTTACATACTGCTGTGGTTGTCTCTATTAACTAGTCCTCTTCATTTCAAACAATTTATCTGCAAGTATGCTTTGGTTCTTTTATGTATACCATCAAATCCCAACTTATTTTGCTGACATAGCTTTTGTTTGCACGCAACAAATGAACATGCAAATAAAACGACGTGTTTTATATTCTGTTAAATATATGCCTGTGTTGAACATCAGCCTGGATTGATGATTATTTTACCTCATCAAATACTCGTACATAATCAACAACAAAAGCATCGGGAATAGCAGATTTTTTCAGAATTTCGGAAGGTTGATCACGGTTTCCGTTACGATATCCCATACATTCGGTCGAAACAAGGATAAACTGTTCCGCATCCGAAACCGGTCCGTCAATACGCCATGATTCCTTGCCATCAACATAAAAAACGTAACCAGTTTTTCCCCAATACATTCCAAAGGTGTGAAACCCATCGGATGTATTTTGGACGACCCGGTCGCCAGATCCCTTATATTTATGATTTTTCCCGTACCCATCCCAATGGATATTGTGGCTGATTTTATTGTCTCGTGTAAAGTTTTCCATAATATCCATTTCAACACCCGCCTGCGATGGATTAAGACTTGACCCGATGATTGGCGATTGTAACCAAAAGGCCGACCACCAGCCTGGCTGCTTTTGTAGTTGGCAACGAATTTCGTAGTACCCATATTTATGGACAAATTTGGGCTGTTTTATTTCAGCGATTGGCCAGGTAAGCCCATTACTGTATGGGGTTCCGGGACGGTCCAGATAATTCTGGCCTGTTTGAAGATGAGCCGAATAATATTGACCGTCTTTTTCAATCAGGTTAATGTAGAGTAAGCCATTTTTCACTTCAACTCCTTTGGTGGTGAAAGTTTGGTGGCGTGTTTGCATAATGTGTAGCCGGAATCCCCATTTGGTTGTGTCCAACGACGATCCTTCGAACTCGTCATTCCAAACCAGTTTCCATTTTTTATCTGCTGGTAACTGGCTTTTAAATTCACTTATCTTTTTTTGGGCATAAAGGTTAGTGAAATTTAATGAGAAGATGATTACTAACAAGAAATTGAATTTTCGCTTCATATTTATTAGGTTTAGTTAATTGGTTAGATGCTGGATGTTAAATTGTGAAGAGCTCCTAAAAGTGCTGCGTTATCAATACTTTTCACCATAGCAATGTGCTGAAGACTTTTAATGTCTTTTAATCCTTGCCTTAATGAATTCTCCATGAGATAAAACGAACGTGATATCTGACCTCCAAACAACAAGCAATGTATGTTATTTATTAATAAAATCGATTCAAGCCCTGATGCCAGAATTTCACCAACTTCCTGAAAAACACTGTTACAAATCTCATCACCTTCGTCAGCCTGTTTGGCAAGGTCGGCAACATCTGGTTCGTTCAATTCCCTTATTTTTCTTTTGTGTTGATACATTTTCAGTATTCCCCTTTTCGAAGCATAATCTTCCAGAATTCCGTCGAGACAGGATTGCTTGTAAACAGAGAGTAAGGGACCACCCATCTTATTGCATTGAATGACCCCATTTTGTGAAAAAGCAAATCCGATACCAGTTCCTAACGTTACAACTGCTGTATTGGAATACCCTTGTGCGTTTCCTTTCCACATTTCTCCGGCAAGTACTGCATTGGCATCATGCATAAACCGGATAGGTATTTGCATCGGAATTTCCGGAATATGTTGAATTACTTTTCGTAATGAAATGCCATAGATTTCCTGGAATTTATGAATCATCAAAGGAATGCCGTTCTCGTAATCAAACGGTCCAGGAGTGGCTATGCCTATTCCGTTGAAAACCATCATATTCTCTTCAGAAAAATGTAGTCCATGAAGAACCGTTTTATTATAGGCTTCAGTTATTTTCTGCCTGCTGCCGTCTGAGAATGCAGGGGTACTGAAAAAAGAATTTTCCAGTACAGTCCCGTCTTCAGTCAGCATGGCCGACTTTAAATACGTGCCTCCTGCATCAATTATGAGATATGCCTTATGGTTGGTCGTTGATAAAACCATCTTTCAACATTGTTTTGTGAATACAAACTGGTTGGTTCCCTTGGTTTTTTACTACATATCGCCCAACATTGGCCGGAACAATAACCACATCAAGGTAATTTTGTGAATAGCTAAGCTCTGGACAATCTAACGATTGAATAATAACATTCTCTCCATCGACTAAGGTAAGTACATGGAATTTTCCATTGGTGTTGTCTTCTATTTCCTTTTCGAATTCTAACCTTCTCAAGCTGAAATAGAGTAAGTTGTGTTCTCCAACAATGTATTCGGCCCAATCGTTTCCCTTCCTTACCAATCGGGGTTGTTGCACCAGGTTTTCTTTCACCCAAGAAGTTGTTCGTTCTTTGCGTAAAACTTTCTCACCATGGAAGGTGTGTATTGGCCTGGGTATTCCGTCGAGATCGGCCCTTAAATAATCGTACATTTTGTAAGTATACGACCCGATGGTTAAACTGCCAATTTCGAGAACAACCTGGTTACGTCCTGAAGAATGAATAGTACCTGCTGGAAGCATAACCTGTACTCCGGGATATGACTGAACATGATTTACATATTTTTGATAATCGACTGAAGTAAAATCCTTCTCTGATTTTTTGACTTCTTGTATAAATTCATCCGGATCAATTCCTTCGTTGAATCCGATAAATGTTTTAGCGCCATGACCTGTTGCTACAATATAATAGCTTTCATCCTGACGCCCATGTTCTCCATAATTTTCAATGTTGTAATCGTGACCTGAATGAACTTGTACCGACATGTTACCACTGCTGTGGTATGAATCGTCATAGTTAAACCGGATAGGGAAATAGCCCCCGAATTTATTCATACAATCAATTCCCATCAGCTGTTCTCCTTCTTTTTGCACAAAAGTGAAAAATGGAAATTCAATCAATTGTTTGCCAACTTCTACCACAATACTTACTTCAAGTGGTATTAAGTCAAAAACCCAGGCCGCATTTCGCATGTTGTCGGGTAAATTTCGCAGTTTCTTGATGTAATGCCCACCCCAAATGCCTTCGATATAAACCGGTTTGCAGCGTAGCGGATATTTTACCAATTCAGTTGTAATTGACGCAAACGATTTGCGTGGAATCAGTTGTAAATCATTAGGATAGTTACTGGCAACATAAAAATCGATCTCATCATTTTTTAATAATTCCCAGCGCAAATGCCCGGCCAGCTCAAAATCGATATAATAGCAACGTCTTAAAAATGCTTTTATTGGACGTGCAACCTGATCTCCCAAATTCGTAAACAACCCTTTTCGAGCTCTGAGCATTACTTCTTTGGGAGTAACATCAAAATAAAAAACAAAATCGTATATCGGGCGGAGCGGCCTGATGCTACATCCGCATCCGTAAACTATTATAACAGTCTTATCTTTAGTTGTTTTAGCTGTTTTTAACTTACTTTCAAACTGACTTACTTTCTGCTTGTCAAGAATATCTTCGTAACCGCCTTTGAATAATTTTCCAAACAACAACACCGGGTCTTTTTCGCGGTCTTCAGCCAGATTTTCTGCAAAATCGGCATCCAGTTCTG
Organism: uncultured Prolixibacteraceae bacterium; assembly: GCA_937915865.1. GTDB lineage: Bacteria > Bacteroidota > Bacteroidia > Bacteroidales > Prolixibacteraceae > Aquipluma. Next base: position 107,938 of record CALGIG010000015.1, read on the forward strand.
CGCTGGTTTTATAAATATCAGCAAAATCCAAGGCAATAAGCTGCACTTTATGCTGCTTTAAACTTTGTGAAACCAAGTTGATGGTTGGTTGCCATTGAGCGCTAATATACCCATCGAAGGCCACGATAAGGGTTCTCTGGTAATAATTCAGCTTGTCAAGTAATAATTCAGCAATATGTGAAGCTGTTTCTTTGGTTCCCGATATGATTGAACTGATCGTTTCATTTGAAAGTACCGGTTTGTTAACAGCTGTTGGATCATCGTACGGATGAGGATTAAACATAAAACTCATTTCTTTACTCCTTTCTTATAATTAATTTATTTCGTAATACTCAAATTCCATGATTTCTGAAAAAACCGAGAGTTCTTTACGGTAGTCGCCGTCAACAATTGCAAAATGCTGTGTAGTTCCTATTTTCAGAATTTGTTCAAATAAATCTTTAACCGGGACAATTGGCCTGAAGATTCCGTGTGAATAAGTTGCAAACAAATGTTTTCCATCGAGGGCATCTACCAAGGTACAAACCAACTTGTATTTACCATTTGCTTCAACCAATTGAGCCATAGTTTTTCGTCCTGCCGGAATGCGGTACCAGGCAAAAGGGGCCCCTGCATATTTATAGTGGGTTTTAGCAAAACGAACATCCCGCGAGATGATTACATTATTTTGAAAATGTGGGTCGGTGTGATCGTTAGGCCCGGCATGGCCGGCTGCAAAAGTGCCCTTTTCAGCTTCAATGTGGAATGGTTCGATAAAATTTACATGTTTGCCACTAATCAGCTTCAATATAAATGTAATCAAACCGGCGCCTATGTCGGCCTCTGGAACCAAAACTGACAGTAACCGTTCGTAGGTCTCCGGGTAAAAGCTTGGACGATGCCCGATTAATTCGAACATCGCCACATCTATGTCATTGAACACCATAATATCAATTCCCAGACGTTCGGTTAATTTGGCTAACCCAAGCGAACCTTTAACTGCTGCATAAAATTTTCCATCTTCAACATCATTCATAACCGGATGTTTAGTTTCCAGTTCAGCTTTGTAAGTTTTTACTTCAATATCCGTAACGTTGGCGATTTCTTCATTTAGTGCATTATAAGTAATAAAACGAAGCTCAGGCCCTATTCGTGTGAACAAGTTATATGGATCAAGGTAAGTAGACCACATGGCTTCGTTATAGTTGGCCAATAAACCAATTGTTGAATTTCGAAGAATATTGCGCACATGTGCTGCTTTCGAAAACGATATGATATCTTCATGTATCTCGTCTTTATTTTTTAGAACTGTCTTTATATTCTTTCTGTTTATCCGGGCAACAGAACCTGAACCCTCCAACGAACCAACCAGTGTTCCGGCGCAGAGATAATCGATAAAATCATCTTCATCGAGCGTATCTTCAAACGACATTTTATCTTTGGCAATGTTGACAAAAAGGACTGGGATATCGGGCATATCACGTAAAAACCTGACCCAAGCGAAATCTTCGGACCAAGAAAGGAAGTTGGCGATAATGAAGTCAACCTTTTCACTCCAGAAAAGCTGCATGGCCTGTTCCATTTGTTCTCGTTCATAAACAATTCCGGGATAAATTAATTCTAGTTCACCCTGCAACGATTGAACAATGTCTTCAACTTCTTTTAATTTACGTTCGTGATACGTTCCGCGTAAAAGTCCATTTCCCAGGTTTTTAAAACGTGGAGAAGCAATTAATAGTAATCCTGCCTTTGCTTTTTCAAATTTTTTCTTATTCATTTCTCTTATACTTTTAGCCCATTAAATATTTATTGTTAATGAACTCTTTCATAATCTTTATTGAAGGAGTATTTATATGCTATTATTAAAAGAATACCACAAATAATCCATACAATTGAAAGTAGTGAAATGCCTAACGATAAGCCGATTATTGGTTTTAAATATCCAAGTACCAGTGGCGACAACGACCCAACCCCAAAACCGATCATGAGCATAATGCCTGATGCTGACGACTGGTACTTGGTTGGAATAACATCGTATAGTATTGCCCAGGTATTGGCGTCGAAAAATGCCCTGCAAAAGCCAAAACCAGCCAATCCAATATATATAAGATATAAGGTATTTGAGTTACTCATCAATACAATAAACGGAACTGCTATCAATAGGCCAGCGCTTTGCATAAGTAAACGTAATGATGGTTTTTTTGCAGCAATCCTATCCGAATATTTTCCTGCTATTATAATTCCGAAAAAAGCAAATAAATGAGTGTAAAACATAGAGTTAAATCCAGCCTGCGGTAGGCCCATACTAAATTTTTCGTACAGATAAGTTGGAGTCCATGTCAGGTAACCAGTAAGTACAAAGATTAACCCGCTAAAACCAATTGTTAGTAAAATAGCAGTGGGTGTTTTAAATAGAATTTTTATGGCTTCTGTAAATTTCACCGATTCATTGTGTACATCACCTTCTTTAATACTATGGTCTTTGAGCCTGAATATTAACACGATTCCATGTATTACACCAATTGATCCGAACAGGTAAAAGGCATTTCTCCATCCATAAAGCTCTCCAATATAACCAGCTACATATCCGCTTAGTATGATTCCAATGTAATACGACGTTTGATGTATTGACATGGCAAATGCCCTGGTTTTATGATGATAATTAGCTAATAAAGTGTAATTGGCCGGTCCAAAAAAAGCTTCACCACCACCTGTTGCTATACTACGCATAAATACCAGGGCTAACACCCCGCTGCTTAGGCCGGTAAATAAAGTAGCTATGCTCCAGAACAAAATACTGATTGTTACTACCCATTTTTTACTGAATAAGTCACCGGCATAACCAGCCACTGGCACAAGCAACGCATATACCATATTGAAAGCTGTTGCTATCGATCCTATCTGAAAGTCGGATAATTTAAGGTCAGCCTTAATCAATGGAAGTACAACATTGAATACCTGCCTGTCGGCCTGGTTAAGTAAAAAAGCTATCCAAAGCAGGGCCAGGACTTCCCATTTGTACCATTTTTTTTCTTTGATCATTGTTAGTAAGTTCAGTTATTTGAGACTTAAATCTAGTAGCAAAATTAAAACAATACTGTTGTGTGGTGTGGTGCAAATATATTTTACAAATATTACATTTGCAACTGTAAAGAATTTAATTTTGCACAGATATGAGTTTTTTAATAAATGTAGAAAGTTAAAACAATCTTATTCAGGCAATTTATTTGAATGAAATGACCATCTCGCCTAAGGCGAGACAAACCAAAAATGAATAAATGGATATTCGCTTCGCGGATTTCGCAAGCTCAATTCCATGCGTTGGATTGTTCGACTAAAAGAAAATGTTAATACGCAGATTTTATGACGACAAACAAAAATTTATATGAAACCAATAATAAAAATAGATAATGGCGCGCAAACACCTGTTTACAAACAGTTAATACAATCAATTCAGAACCTTGTAAATACTGGTGAATTTAAAGAGGGAGAGTTTATTCCATCGATGAACGAGTTAGCCAATAGTTTAAATATATCCAAAGAAACTGTGAAAAAGGCTTACTCAATTTTGCGCGAAAAAGGGATTATCGATTCATCTCACGGGAAAGGGTTCTTCATTACAAATAATAAACAGGATAACATTAAAATATTAGTTCTGTTTGATAAGATAAGTACATACAAACAAGTGCTTTACAGTTCTTTTGTTGCGAACATTCAGGGGAATGCCGAAATTACGATTCGGTTACATAACCAGGATATAGAGTTATTCGAATATTTCATCCAGGGGAATATGGATAACTATGATTATTATATTATTACGCCTCATTTTCCACTTGAAAGTGTTATTCAGAAAAGAGCAGTCAATATTTTAAAAAGGATACCAAACCGGAAACTGATTTTACTCGACAGGCACATTGAAGAACTTCAAGGAAATTTTGGCTCAGTTTACCAGGATTTCGGGAATGATATTATCGATGGATTGGAACAGGGGCTCGATTTGTTAAAGAATTTCAGTATGTTAAATGTCATTTCAATGAAAGGCAGTATGTATGCGCCATTAATTGAAAAAGGCATTTCATTTTTTTGCACAAAAAACAAAATCAACTTTCAGGTATTCAATAATATTGACACGAGTGCAATTGAAAAGCAACAGGTTTTTCTAATTCTGAATAGCCAGCTTGATTCGGAATTAATAGAATTGGTTAAGGCGGCTAAAAAGAAAAGTTGTGTTATTGGTAAAGACATTGGTATTATTTCATACAACGAATCGCCAATAAACGAAATCATTCTTGATGGACTATCCGTTTTTTCAACTGATTTCCAGCAGATGGGAATGCTTGCGGCCAGGATGATTAACGACAGATCGATGAAAAAGCTGAAATGTGATTTCCGTTTAATCCGAAGAAACACATTTTAGATATGGCGATTTTCTTTGATATTGACGATACTCTGCTTGACAGCAAATCTGCTCATCAAATTGCATTGAAGTATATTTGTACCCAATTCTCTTTAGGTATCTATTCTGATTCGTTACAAGATAAATGGAGACAAATAAGTGATAAATACCTGAATTTGTATTTTACAAAGATGATGACCCTTGAGGAACATCGAGTTTGTCGAATCAAAGAACTGGCCGAATATATTGGTCTCAGAATAACCGACCAGTTTGCCAAAGTTTTATACGAACACTATCATCGTTGTTTCATCGAACATTGTTCTTTATTCAACGAAACGTTGTCGGTTTTAACGACATTGAAGAAATTTAAACTCGGTATTATTTCAAACGGACCAATGATTGATCAGGTATTTAAACTCCAAAATAATAATATCTTTCATTTTTTTGAGCCTATTGTTATTTCTGAAGAGGCCGGGGTTTCAAAACCTCAAAAGGAGATATTTGAAATTGCAGCCAATCGGGCCAATGCCAAACTCGCAGATTGTATTTTCGTTGGCGATTCGCTGGAGTTAGATTATTTAGGAAGTGTTGCTGTTGGAATGTATGGTATTTTGATTGACAGAACGAACAATACTTATGATAGAAATATATTAAGAATTAATTCCCTTACAGAATTGATTGGGCACAAATGCTTTACAGATACTGGTTTGTAGTATTATAACAAAAAGCGTTGCCTGTCATATTTCAGTAAATTCTCCAAAATTCCGACTGTTTTTATGGTGAATTAGCCTGAATTCAATGAAAAATGAAATGAATCAATTGATTTAAAGTGTGTTGTTTAGGTCTTATAGATAGCGTATGAAAGTATTAAAGGTTCACTCAAAAAATGAGGTTTTTTTCAAAACCTCATCAAGTCAGGATTAATTATGCAATTACTATTCTTACTGACATAATAAAGAGGCTGTCCAATAAATAATGAAATCACTAAATGTCGTACGAAGATTAATAGACTTATAATTAAATACGTAGCTGCTCCTATTGCACACCTTCGTATTCTTCGCGTTTTTTTTTCTATTTTGGACAGCCTCTCTTTTAATAAATAGGAATTATCAATTATTTTCTGCCGCTAATGCTTCTTTTAAGCTTGCATAAGGCTCAATATTTTTATCGTACCCTGTATATCCGAAATTCTGGTTAATCGTTCCATAAAGATTAGCATCAATTTCGTCCTGAGGAACAGGCCAAAACACATGAAAGTTACTAATTGTAAAAGTGACACCATATATAGTTTTTACTCCTTTGTTATAGAAATTATTATACTTATCTATTCGTGCTTTCCAGTAACTTTTCTGAGATAAACTTGCAGGGCTGCTATATGAATAATTATTACCAAATTCATCTGTTCCATTTGTTTTGGCAAAAATATAAGACACCCTAACCAATTCCATGTGTCGGTATTCTTCAAAAGTTAACTCACGCGCCCGCTCATCCATAATTACTCCCATGTTCGCTGTCGAATATAATTTCGAACATCCAGCGCGTTTTCTAATAATATTAACATCTTCAGCGGCTTTTGTAAAATTACCTTTCCAAAAATTAGCTTCAGCCCGAATAAGATATGTTTCAGCCAGCCTATACAAATACCAATCTGCGGGACCTCCATTGTAATTATTTACATTGGCGTTTGCCGGATCTTCTACCCACAATTTGTAGTGCGGCCACTCTCCCCAGCTTCTTATCGTATCAATTACTAATGACGTACCATTCTCACTATATTTCATAATATTCTTTCCGAAATATTTCTCATCGGCAGTACCGATCATCTTTGGGTTGTTGTAAACCAAGTCATTCATAGTCATCCAGTTGCCTGTACTCCTGCTATGGCGCAAATCATCTTTGTCGTCCCAAATCATATTTGTTGCATACCATGTACCTCTTGATCTATGAATGCCTCTTCCGTATGTTGATCGTAGATCAATCAAATCACCATTTGCATTGCATACCATTGCTGCAATCTTCGTAATTGGAGTCCTTACCCCATTTGTACCAGTATTAGGCCAGAATGGAACCGCAATTCGCATTGTATTTGTACTTTGGCGACTCTCTAAATAATCGTAACGACTTGTCATTACCTGAATTACCTCTTTGTTCGCTGCAATAGATTTATTTTCAGGTCGGTGTAAATCCCAGATCACATTTTCTTGAATAGGATGCACTAATGGACGAGGATTAATAAATGTCCCAAAATTATTGGTCATCATAGAATATCCAGAATAATTAATTAATGTATCAGCCTGAGCAATGGCTTTATCAAACATCCCTGCTGACATATAATATTTGGCAAGCAATTGCCGACAGCTACCTTTCGATTCAGCTCCATAAGCAACAAAATCGGGAGCATATTTTACGGCAAATTCTAGATCCTGAATCATTTTTTCAATGATTACTTCCATTTTGGTGGACTTATAATCCAGCTTGGGAGTGGTAACTTCTTGTGTGATCAGGGGAACATCTCCGAATGAAAATATAAGGGAATAATACCGCCATGCGCGATGAAAATAAGCCCTGGCTAACATTTCGTTCTTGATAGTAGTACTAAGTCCTTCTACTTTATCAATATTAGAGATGATTGAATTTGCATACTTAACACCATAGTATCCTTCAGTCCAGAAATGATTGATTCGGTTTGTATTTTCGTTGTTATTATCTGAAGATGGTGTTACCAAAGCATTAATATCCTGAGCAGGGCCCGATTTGTCTGTTGTTCCTTCAACTGCTACTTCAGAAAAAAGAAGGTCGGTATAGAAAGGAGCGGCATCAGCATAAAAATAACCTCGTAAATGTCGGTTACAAGTAGTAAGTGCTGCTTCTAATCCTTCCTTCGTTTTAAAAGTTGTACTTGGTTCATAAAATGATAATGGATCTGTTTTGAGCCAATCCTCCGAACAACCGAAACTGATTTGTATAATAGAGAAAATAAGTAAAATTTTAAAAATATTAGTTTTCATAACATGAGTCTTTCGTAAATGTTGTTATTTATTCATTGAATATCTGCAAGTTTATATAAAACTCACTCACTCTAAGATTGATAGCTTGCATTGTATGGGCTATGAATTAAAATACTAAACTAGCGCCAATTGTAAGGGTTCTGGGAACTGGTCCGGTGATCTCAGGGTCCCAATATTCCCATTCTTTTGTCCAAACTGCGACATTACGTATGCTCCCAAAAAATCTAACTTGCTGAGCTTCTATTTTTCTTGCTATTTTGCTAGGAAGATCGTATGATAATGAAATATTTTCAAGCCTGATGAATGATTTATCCATAACTAATTTAGGACTGATGTTTGATGGCAGTGTTGAATTTAATCTGGCGTATCTTGTTGATGGATTTTCGGGAGTCCAGTATTTTTCTGCATAATCATTGGTTCTTCCGTTATCAGCACCCAAATTATGAAGGTATGAGGTTGTAGCAGCTTTGTGTCCCCAATAGGAATATATATTAACTGATACGCTTAAATTTTTCATTATTGTAAAATCATTACGAATGGACCATCTGAATTTTGGAGTTGTTTGTCCCAAGAAAACTTTATCATCTTTCGAAGAAAATGCATGGTCGCCATTCACGTCTAACCCTTTTGCATCACCCGGCTTTTGTCCGTATAATGCGGCTTGGGATTCCTCTCCTTTTTGCCAGATTCCAATACATTTATAATCCCATATTGTATTGATATCCTTTCCTATAAACCAACCGTTGCTAGTGTCGTTAACTTCCTTTTTACCAATAATGTTTCCACTGGTATCAAAAACATCTTCATAGGTATAATACAGATGCTTAATTTCATTTTTGTTTGTAGAAAATCCGATGGTAGTAGTCCATTTCAGATTGTTGTGTTGAATATTTACTGTGTTAAGCGAAAATTCCAGCCCTTTATTGATAATTTTCCCCAAATTTGTAGTTATGCTAGAGAAACCTGTAAAATCAGGTAAACTTCTTGCCATCAGCAAATCGGTTGTTGGCATATAATAATAATCGATACTTCCACTAATGCGATTTTTGAGAAAGCCAAAATCTATTCCGGTATTCCATGATGTTGTTGTTTCCCATTTCAGATCGTTATTTGCCATTCTGTTGATGTACAACATAGATACTTCGCTTATAGATCCTGTTTTATCAATATAAGTGTATTTTCCACTTCCTGTTGTCAGATTTGACAATGCCTGGTATATCCCAATATTTCTATTCCCGTTTCTACCCCAGGATAATCGTAATTTACCATTACTCATGGGAGACCATTTAAAGAATTTTTCGTTGGTAAAAACCCAGCCCAGAGCAACCGACGGGAAAGTGGCTCTTTTATTACTATTACCAAATGCAGAATATCCATCTCTCCGCAAGGAGATTGTTGTGAGATACCTATTATCGTATGAGTAAAACAACCTTGCCATTAAAGCGTCTCCTGTACTATGTGTGTCGGAAGCTGAAATTACCTTGTTTGTAGCTGATGTAACATAGTGCCATCCTAATGCATCACTTGGATTAAAATCTGATGCTTCCATAGTTTCTGACCAGGTTTTATGTTCTTCAGCGTTTTGAAGTAAAGTTATACCCACTCGATGAACATCATTAATGGTATAATCCCATTTAAGCATATTATCCAACATCCAATCGAAATATTTGGTTGACTGTCTTTTAACATACCCATTGTTTGTATCATCTATGTTTTCTGATGATTTCCAGTTGCGATAGTAATACCAGCTATATCGGGGCGAAAAATTAACTTCATAAGTTATTCGGTAAGGGAGCTTGATTTTAGCTGATAGTGTTGTATTTAAGCTAGTATTCCCAGAACTTACATCTTGATATTGATTTATATAGGCTTGGTTATAGCCTTTATAAATATTTGAATCGCCAAGTGGATGTGCAATTAGTTTCCCATCATCATCATAAGGTAATGAAAATGGTGTGTTATACTTAATTTGATAGGCCCAATCTGTTTCAAGATTGCCGCTGGTTCGATCCGTAAAGTTGGCATTTAAGCCAACTTCCAAGAACTTGGTGATATTTGCTTCCAGCTTTAGATTTGAATGGTAATTCTTATATTCATCGCCAACAATAACTCCTTTACTATTTAAATAACCTAACGAGAAGTAATAGTTTAGGTTATCATTTTTTCCAGATAGGCTTGCATTGTAGTCCTGCTTCAATCCGGTTTGAAATGAGGCATTGTACCAGTCATAAGTTTTTCCATTGAAGTAATTCTCAATTTCCTTTTCACTTAATCCAATTCTTTCTAACCATGTTTTTTCATCATTAGTTGATGTGGTTTTTGTATAGGATCGCCATTTTTCAATAGTTATACCATACTTGCTTAAGTTTTCTTCTGTAGGGTTATAATAGGCGGCAGGAGTGGCAAAGTCGCTTGAACTATTGAATAGATCAGAACGATATTGCAAATAACCGTCAGCATCATATACTTCTCTGTTTGCACCCATAGTAACTACACCAACACTGGTATCGAACCTGATCGTCGGTTTTCCTGATTTTCCTTTTTTTGTTGTAATGATTATTACTCCATTTGCAGAAGAAGCGCCATAAATAGCTGCAGCTGAAGCATCTTTCAGGACATCGATTGATTCAATATCCAATGGGTTGATCTCTAATAAGCTACCAGAGAATATAACTCCGTCTAAAACAATCAGAGGGTCGGTGCCAGCTGCCAGCGATCTTTGCCCTCTAACCAGTAACGTTCCATCACCTTCGGCGGAATTGGAAAGTGAAACATTTAATCCAGGAATTCCGGCACGAAGAATATCTTGAACCGACGACGGACTTGTTTTTTCCAATTTTTCTGTTTGAATTTGGGCAATAGAACCAGTCAAATCCTTTTTTTTCATTGTTCCATATCCAATTGCCACAACTTCTTCAATACCAACTGTTTCCTCAGAAAGTGTTACGTTGATAGTTGTTTTGGCACCAACTGTAACTTCCTGAGTTTTCATTCCAACAAATGAAAACTGTAAAATAGCTTTATCAGTAACTTTCGTTATGTTATATTTCCCATCTATGTCTGTTATTACACCAGTGGTGGTTCCTTTAATAACAACAGAAACTCCTGGCAACGGGCTTCCGCTAATATCAGTAACAACGCCTGAAACAGATTTAGATGAAAGAATTTGAACATTGGAAGTCTCGGTATCCGAAAGCACAATATTATTGCCAAATAAGGTGTAATTTATATTACGTCCTTCAAACAAAATATCAAGGGCTTCTTTAACCGATTTATCCTGAATCTGAACATTTACATGCGAATCGACATCAACTTTTTCTTTGTTGTAAATGAATTTATATTCCGATTTATTTTCAATATCAAGTAAAACTGATTCAATACTTACATTTTTAACGTCAAGAGTCAATTTGGTCTTTTGCGCAAACGAGTTATTCGCAAATACCTGAACAATTCCTACCAGCAAAAAGAATATGAATAGTTTCATAACACGAAGAATTTTTTTGAAGGGAACGTCAAAGCATATTCGTCCCATCTGTTTTTTTTTCATAAATTTGAATTTTAGTTGAGTTTAATAATCAATGTTTGGAACTCGCTAAGATTTAGGGAAGTGTTTGCGGCGCTTCCCTTTTTTTTCATTTTTTTACATAGGCCTAGTTTTATTGGTTATTGCTTTTGATATTATTATTTTCTGTCTGGAAACTTTGTTTTCTTGATCGACTTTCCTTTCCTGAATAGTATAATCAATATCCATAGTCATTTTCATATAACGAAGCACTTCTTCCAGGCTCTCTTCTTCTAAAAAAGCTCTGAATAGCTGATTTCTATCAACATTTTCTTTTACTTCAAATTCAACATTATAGAACCGGGAAAGCCTCCGGATAACATCTGTCAACGGATCATTATTAAAAATAAGCTTTCCTGATTTCCAGGAAATATATTCCTTAACGTCAACTGTTGATTTTGAATAGCTGTTTTTTATGGTATTCAATGTAAGTCGGTCCGATGGAAATAATATCTCTTTAAATTTCAGGTTTGGATTTGTTACTTCCACTTTACCATCAGCAACCACAACTTCAGCCACTGAATCGTTTTGATAAGAGAATACGTTAAATGATGTACCTAATACTTTGATTTTTATTTTATTTGCATCAATTACAAAAGGAGATACAGGATTTTTTGTCACTTCAAAATAGGCCTCTCCGCTTAATGTAACGTTTCTACTTGAGCCAAACTGTACAGGATATTTAATTACTGATCCGCCATTTAACCATCCCGTCGATCCGTCAGGAAGGGAAAATTGAGTGCGAGCGCCATGCGGTGAATGAACCTCAACCCATGACGAATTTGTGATTCTGCTTGTAGTATATACATGATAAAAAGTGAATAGCAAAACAGGGAGAAGTAAAATTGCAGCAACACCTGAATATAAGCGCCATATCTTTCTTGCCCTACCTGTGGGGCGTGAACTTAACAGGATTTGATGGTTAATTCTATTTAAAACAGGCTCCAGATTTGGAGTATTTTCATTTGGTTTTAAAATAATCTCTTCCCAGTAATCTTTTAAAGTATCACTTAATTCATTGGAATAACTGCTATCTTCAAAAAATTCATCTACCAGGATTTTGTCGTCTAATGAAAACTTTCCATTCAGGTACTTCTGTAATATATCAGCATTAAACTTCATCGCTTTTACTGCGTTTTCTTATATTATCCATAAGAAAGAAAAAAGTACTATGCCAAATCAGAAATTATAGCCTATAAAATAAAAGAAAGAATAAAAAACCTATTTCATTATTACTTTTCGCCATTTCCTCGCGTAAAAACTTCATTGCAGTCACAAGCTGATTTTTTACCGTTTGCTCTGAAATATTTAGGAGTTTGGCTATCTCTTGGTTCTTCAGTCCATTTTTTTTACTCAAAATAAATATTTCCCTACGTGAAGTGGGTAATTTGTTAATCATCTGGTCAACGTATTCAAGAAGATTTTTATATTCAACAAACTCAAAGTCTGAAGTATGATCAGAATGTATTTCTAAAGAAATGTCCTGCAAATATTTCTCTTCCTGAAGTTTCTTTCTATAGAATTTTTTCGCAATGTTTAACGCAATAGTAAACAAGTAAGATTTAAAAGGTAATGCAGGGTTTAAATCTTTTCTTTTCTCCCATATTTTCAAAAAGACCTCTTGTACAGCTTCTTCAGCTAAATATGTTTCCTTAACTACGCTTACAATAAATTTGAAAAGAGCTGGACCATATTTTTGGAATAATTCATCAAATGCGTAATGGTCTTCGTTCTTTAAGGCAGAAACAAGTTTTTCATCTGATATGTAAGGTTCTTGTTGCAAAATAATTTTCTAAGTTCAAAAAACTAAATAATCCAGAAAAACCAATTTATATCCAAGAAGAATAAATGGACATCAAAACTATAAAAAAAGGACAAATTTAACTTATCATTTGAATGAAGGTTTAAAAGCAAGACTATACAAGCCGCAAACAACCTACCATGAGCATGTATAAACTGACTTTTAGCTGATCTGATTTTGTCCATGTTCAGAATACCTTTTATTTGATAAGATTTTTAGAAAAGGCAGTTCTTTAAATTAAAGATGGCCTATGCTCCCTCACAGAATAAAGAGTAGTCCTTCTAATCTTTCCGTAATAATTCTTTATTTCTAGGGTGATCGAATACTGTATTTATTATCTTGTAAATCAATCATATAAAAAATAGTTTAATCGTTTTTAATACAAACGTAATTCATCTGTAAACAAACATTATTCGATTTGTAACCCAATACAAGTTCCTTCGCTCTGGAATTTTAAAGCAACTTAAACAGAATCATCAATTTAACTTATTGTAGTTAAATCCTCATTAACGAAAGCGTTTTATAAATGAAACTTAAACAAATTGCGTTGCTTGCCTTCCTGTTGGTTTTATCGTTGGCAAGTAGATCACAAACCGGGGTAATTAAAGGAGTTATAACTGATGCAAACACTAAAGAATCATTAATCGGGGCTACTGTTGTTATACAAGGAACAACTAAAGGTGCATCAACCGATTTTGATGGAAATTACCAGATCGACAAAGTTAAGGCCGGAAGTTACAATCTTGTAATTTCTTACATCTCATACGATAATCAGATTATTCGCGTCGATGTTACAGAAGGAAAAGAAACTATATTGAACATTGCACTGAAATCGGCAACGCTGAATATCGACGAAGTAAAAGTTACTGCAAAACGCAGAGAGAATACCGAAATGTCGATGATCTCCTCCATAAAATCGAGCGACTTGATTGTGAGTGGAATTACCGCACAGCAAATCGGCAAATCGCAGGATAAAGATGCCGCTGAAGTCATTCGTCGTGTTCCGGGGATTACGATTACCGATGGTCGCTTTGTTATTGTTCGTGGACTGATTGAACGTTACAATTCAGTAATGCTTAATGGATCGAGCGCTCCAAGTTTCGAGGCCGACAAACGTGCTTTTTCGTTCGATGCCATCCCGAGTGGAATGATCGACAATATATTAATATATAAAAGCCCGGCGCCTGAATTGCCTGCTGATTTTGCCGGTGCAGCCATCAATGTTGAAACCAAAAGCAATGCTGACGAGAATAGCCTCGTGATTTCGTATGCTACCAAATACGTTGAAAATACTACGTTCAGCAACAAATTCCAGACTTACGATGGAGGAAAAACCGACTGGCTGGGTTTCGATGATGGGACCAGGGATATTCCAAAAGGAGTTCCTTCTACTGCCGATTTCAAAGAGTTATATAATTGGAAAAGTGTTGACGATTACAAGACCAAAACCGCCGAGTTGGTAAGAGTTTCCAAATTGTTCAGTAACAATTGGGAAACCAAGTCGAAATCGCCATTGCCCGACCAAAACCTGTCGGTTACCTCGCAGCGCCGCTTTGTTTTGGGCAAAGTTTCAGTGGGGAATATCTCGTCGTTTTCATACAATTCGGGTAGCGATTATCTGAATGTAAAACGTCTGCAATACTATGACTATTCAAAAGATCAGGGCCGTATGCTCAAGGCTTTTGACTTTCTCGATCAGAAATCAAAAGAATCTGTAAAAATTGGTTTTATCCACAACTGGAACCTGTTGTATGGAAATAACCAGAAACTCGAATTCAGGAACCTGCTGAACCAAATGGGCAATAAAACTGCCAACCTTCGGAATGGCGTAAATTACTACAATGTTGACACTATCCGGGCTTACGACCTTCGTTACGAAAGCCGCTTTATTTATTCGGGTCAATTGGCAGGCGAACAGCACTTTAATCACGACAAGACAAAATTGAACTGGATGCTTGGCTATGGTTATACAAAAAATTCTCAACCCGATAACCGGAGATTAACTTATATACTCGACAATGATAAGAATAGTCAATATTATAATGAGTATTACCTTAGTCTCCAAAATGCAGCTAATGCATATCTTGGAGGGAGGTTATGGTTAAATCTGAACGAAAAACTATACAACTATAAAATTGACTTTGAACACAACTTCAGGATTTTCGACAGCCAAACCAATTATACCTTAAAGGCAGGAGCAGCTTATGAGCACAAGAAACGTTCGTTCAGCTCACGTTTAATTGGCGCTGTTGGATATAATAGCGATCCTGGTGTTTTTTATAAAAAGCCGTCGGAAATCTTTGCCACGGAAAACATCTTTTTCAATCCAACTTTACCACCTAAAGAGCACCTAAACTACGACGAACAAACCAATGCCAAAGATAGTTATGACGGAGAAGATAAAACGATTGCCGTTTATCTTGGTCTGAAAATACCAATTACTAAAAAGCTCAATTTATACGGTGGTGTTCGCGTTGAAAAATTCGATCGTAAAATCAGCAATTTTTACGAAAAAACAGGAAATACCGACGACCTCGACATAATTCGCGATACGTTGAATTATTTCCCATCAGTTAACCTTACTTACAATATCAACGAAAAGAACCTGGTACGTTTCTCTTATGGGAAAACTACCAACCGGGCCGAATTCAGAGAAATGTCGAATTTCGAATACCAGGATTTCGATATGTTTGCCATTGTTCATGGTACCGATACGCTTAAGAATGCATACATCGACAATTACGATTTGCGTTATGAGTGGTATCCGTCGGCAGGCGAAATTGTTTCCCTTGCAGCATTTTACAAGAATTTTGTCAATCCTATCGAAATTTTTCTCATCCCTGCTGGGACTACTTATGATTACAAACCTTTCAATACCGAAAAAGCTTATAGTACAGGTATTGAACTTGATGTGCGCAAACAGTTTTCTGAGTTTAAAAATTCGGAGGGATTGCTCAATTATTTGAAGAACCTTACTGTGATTTTTAACACTTCACTTATTAAAAGTGAAATCAGCACTTCGCTTCAATTTGTTCGCGAGAAAAAGCGCATTATGCAAGGTCAGTCGCCTTATATCATCAACCTTGGGTTAAACTATGCCAGCGAACTATCGAAATTTAGTGTTGGAATTAATTATAACCGGCTGGGCAAACGCATTGCTTATGTTGGTAACCCTCTTAACCCTCATACCTGGGAACTGCCCCGCAACTCGCTCGATTTAACACTTCAAAAGGAAATTGGTAAGCGTGTGACCTTAAAGGCAGGTATTAAAGACATACTGAATGAACCAGTTCGCTTTACTCAATATTACGGCGATAACGAAGACATTGAGGCCGACACCTATAATTACCGCCCCAACCGGAGTTTCTCTGCTGGTATTGTAGTCAAACTTTAAACCATTAAAAATCAGAAAACAAAACATTCCTGAATATTAAAATTCGAATTATGAAGAAAACTTTACTTTCAATTATTGTATTACTGTTTGTTGCCTTTGGCGCTTCGGCCCAAAGCATAACCGACAGCTTCTTCGATCATGTTAGTTATATTGGTGCTTTCGACGGAACTTACGATTGGACCAAAGGTTGGGCCGAGTGGGACCCGGTAGCAAAAACTTATTCTGAAACAACAACAACCAAGGGTAACGGGCAATTTGCTTATGCAACCGGAACTCACCTCACAGCCGACGAAACCTGGAGTGGAGTAATTAAACTTGATGGTTGGGTATATGTTGACGAAGGTGCAACCCTCACAATTAATGCCGGAACCATCATACGAGGTACTGAAAAGAGTGCTTTAATTGTTCAACGTGGCGGTAAAATCAACGCAGTTGGAACAAGTTCCAATCCTATTGTATTTACTTCGAATGTTGCCGCTGGGCTTCGAACTACCAGTAACTGGGGCGGTGTTGTGCTTTGCGGAAAAGCCACAAACAATATTTCGGGAGGTGTTGGAACTGCCGAAGGAGGGATTAGCGCTCAATATGGTGGAACCGATGACAACGACAATTCCGGGAAAATGCAATATGTACGTATCGAATTTGCAGGTTACGAAATTGCAACCGGTTCCGAAATTAATGGTTTGACATTCTATTCGGTTGGTAGAGGTACTACAATTGATCACATTCAGGTTTCTTATTCGGGCGACGACGCTTACGAATGGTTTGGCGGAACTGTGAATGCTAAATACCTGATTTCGTACAAAACCGAAGATGATGATTTTGATACTGATAATGGATTTCGCGGTATGGTTCAATATGGGGTAGCGCTTCGCATTAATGATATTGTTGATACAGATGCTGCAAATACTTTCGAATCGGATAATGATGCCAACGGAACGACTGCTGAACCATTCACTCATGGAGTTTTCAGTAACATCAGTTCGTTTGGCCCAGCTATAACAGCAACCAACCCTGCCACACTTCAGGCCAAACATGCCGACGGTTCGGCTATGCGTTTACGCCGTAACAGCCGTTTACAAATCTACAATTCAGTTTTCCTTGGAAACGGGAAAGGACTTCGCATTGAATCGGACGGTAGCCAAACTGCTGCCAACAGCGATTTACTAACTGTTCAGAATTGTATTCTGGCTGGTGTACGCGGTGATAAATTTATTCAGGATCCAAGCGCTACGGTAATGACTGCCGCTACAATGGAAGCCTGGTTTAAAGCTACTGCACGCCACAACTCGGTTTTAGACAACAACAGCGATGTTAAAATATCTGATCCGTATAATTATGCCAGCCCCAATTTCCAACCTACTACTGATTCTCCTGTAAAAAATGCTTCAATCTGGTACAGTGGGACATCTTCAAATACCACTGCGGCTTCAATTGATAATAGTTTCTTCGATCATGTATCTTATATTGGCGCTTTCGACGGAACTTACGACTGGACTAAAGGATGGGCCGAATGGGACCCTGTAGCCAAAACCTATTCAGAAACGACCACTACCAAAGGAAATGGACAGTTCTCGTTTGCAACCGGAACACACATAACTGCCGATGAAACATGGAGTGGTGTGATTAAACTCGATGGTTGGGTATACGTTGATGCCGGCGCTACTTTAACAATTAATGCCGGAACGTTGATTAGAGGTACTGAAAAGAGCGCCCTGATTATTCAGCGTAGCGGTAAGATCAATGCCGTTGGAACCAGCAGTAATCCAATCATTTTTACATCAAATCAGGCGGCTGGGCTTCGCACAACCAGTAATTGGGGAGGAGTAGTTTTATGTGGTAATGCAACAAACAATATTGCCGGTGGTGTAGGAACTGCCGAAGGTGGTATTACAGCCCAATATGGTGGGACCGACGACAACGACAATTCCGGGAAAATGCAATATGTGCGTATCGAATTTGCAGGATACGAAATTGCCACAGGATCAGAAATCAATGGTTTGACTTTTTATTCAGTAGGTAAAGCCACAACAATCGATCATATCCAGGTATCCTATTCAGGAGACGATGCTTACGAATGGTTTGGCGGAACTGTAAATGCCAAATACCTGATTTCGTACAAAACTGAAGATGATGATTTTGATACTGACAACGGTTTCAGAGGTATGGTTCAATATGGTGTAGCTTTGCGTATAAATGATATCGTTGATACTGACGCAGCTAACACTTTTGAGTCGGACAACGATGCAAATGGCAGTACAGCTGATCCTTTTACCCATGGGGTTTTCAGTAACATCAGTTCTTTTGGTCCGGCCATCACTGCAACTAACCCGGCTACCCTTGCCGCTAAACATGCCGATGGTTCGGCAATGCGTTTGCGCCGCAATACTCGTTTACAAATCTATAATTCGATTTTCCTTGGTAATGGAAAAGGTTTACGTATTGAATCGGATGGTAGCCAAACAGCAGCTAACAGCGATTTGTTGACTGTTCAGAATTGTATTCTGGCCGGTGTGCGCGGTGATAAGTTTATTCAGGATCCAAGCGCTACTGTAATGACTGCTGCTACAATGGAAGCCTGGTTTAAAGCGACTTCGCGTCACAATTCAGTTCTGGATAACAACAGCGACGTAAAAATATCTGATCCATATAATTATTCCAGCCCCAATTTCCAGCCAACAACGGATTCTCCTGTAAAAAATGCTTCATATTGGTATTCCGGTTCAACCACAAATACAACAACTGCTTCAATCAACAGCAGTTTCTTTGATCATGTGAGCTACATTGGCGCTTTCGATGGAACAAACAACTGGACAACAGGCTGGACCGAATGGGACCCGGTTAATAAAGTTTATCCTGATGGATCGGTAATAAAAGGTAACGGACAGTTTTCAATGGCAACAGGTACACACATAACTGCCAACGAAACCTGGAGTGGTGTAATTAAACTCGACGGTTGGGTTTATGTTGATGCAGGCGCTACGTTAACAATTAATGCCGGAACAATCATTCGCGGAACAGAAAAAAGTGCTTTAATTGTTCAGCGTGGTGGTAAAATCAGTGCTGTTGGTACGAGTACCACCCCAATTGTATTTACATCAAATCAGGCAGCCGGCCTTCGTACAACCAGTAACTGGGGAGGCGTGGTTCTTTGCGGAAATGCTGTTAACAACATTGCTGGCGGAGTAGGTACAGCTGAAGGAGGTATTACTTCTCAATACGGTGGAAGCGATGATACCGATAATTCAGGTGTAATGCAATATGTGCGTATTGAGTTTGCTGGTTACGAAATTGCAACCGGTTCGGAAATAAATGGATTAACCTTTTATTCTGTAGGTAACAAAACTACAATCGACCACATCCAGGTTTCGTATTCGGGCGACGATGCTTTCGAATGGTTCGGCGGAACTGTAAACGCTAAATACCTGATTTCGTACAAAACCGAAGACGACGATTTCGATACTGACAATGGTTACCGCGGAATGGTTCAGTTTGGTATTGCCTTACGCATAAACGATATTGTTGATACCGATGCCGCCAATACTTTTGAATCGGATAATGATGCCAACGGAAGTACAGCTGAGCCGTTTACCCACGGCATCTTTAGCAATATCAGCGCATTTGGCCCGGCAATTACAGCAACCAACCCAGCTACACTTCAGGCAAAACATGCTGATGGTTCGGCTATGCGTTTGCGCCGGAATACCCGCTTGCAGATTTATAACACAGCTTTCCTCGGCTGGGGAAAAGGTCTTCGCCTGGAATCGGATGGTAGCCAAACTGCAGCAGGAACCGACGCGTTGACTGTTCAAAACTGTATTTTAGCCGGAACCCGGGGCGACAATTTCATTCAGGACCCAAGCGCTACCGTTATGACTGCCGCTACTATGGAAACATGGTTTAATACCACATCGCGTCACAACAAAGTGTTGACTAACAATACAGATGTGAAGATCAGCGATCCATTCAACTTTACCAGTCCGAACTTCCAGCCCGCAACCGATTCTCCTGTAAAAAATGCTTCGTATTGGTTCACTGTTGGAGTTAATCCAAGTCTGGCAAACGAAGCCAACCTGAAAAGTTATCCAAATCCATTCTCAGGTCAAACAACAATTGAGTTAAATATTGAAGAAACGGCTTATGTAAAAGTTGTGGTTTTAGACATTGCCGGACGTGTGGTTACCAGTCTTCAGGATGGTAAACTAACTGAAGGTTCTTATCAGTTCATTTTTGATGCAAACAACTTGCCAAAAGGTGTTTACCTGGCAAAAGTTATTGCCGGAAATGCTCAAAAAACTATTAAAATGCTTTCGTTCTAATTAAGATAGTTAAATGGTGATTATTCAAGCTTCATCGGCTCATTGAGCCGATGAAGCTATTTTCAAAAAATTACAGGCTACCAAAACAGGTAGGGATTTTTAAAGTATTGCAAAATGAAGAAACTAGGTTTTTTAGTCATTTTTTTGATCAGCATATTTGCTTTTGAAGTAAAGGCCCAGGAATTAAAGGAAGTGAATGGTAAATTTTACGCCGATACCGTTGCATACACTGGTAAATATATTACCCATTATCCCAACGGAAATATTAGGATTGAAATGAACTTGCTGAAAGGGATGAAGAATGGAACAGTGAATGTTTATTTCGAAAACGGACAAATTAATGAAGTAAGGTCTTACAAGAATAATTTGATGCACGGGTCCTGGATTACCTACAACGAGCAAAAAGTGTTGATTGGCCTTGCCAACTATAAAGATGGCTTAAAACATGGGACATGGATGATTTGGGATGCCACCGGCAATCTTTTGTATGAACTTCATTACAATATGGGTGAGAAAGTAGGTATCTGGCGGAATTTTGGTAAAAACGGCGAAATTGTCAGCGAAAGGGAATACCCTGAAAAGCCGGTAACCAAATGATGCTTTATCGTTCTGTTGTAACTGTTTTTTGCAATGGTAGCACTTGTTTTACCTCGTGTTTAACAGAAATGTAACCAAACAACCAGGGCGAAACAACTATTGTAATTTTTTATTAATCGGAGCTTAATCGTGCTGTAAACGCCAAAAGATATTTTTGATTCAAATTTTGAATACATAAAAAATACAGATATGAAAAAAGTAATCCTTTCAGTTTTTATTGCTTGCGCATCGTTGGTTGTATGTGCCGAAAAAACAGATTCAAAATCTGAAACAAAAACTGATGCAGCTATTTGCACGTTAAGCGGAAACATTATTGACGAAGTTTCGGGAGAAGCTTTGGTTGGTGTTGAAGTTAAGATAGAAGGTTCAGATGCAAAAACCTATACAGATTTCGATGGTCATTTTGTAATTAATAACCTGAGATCGGGCGAATGCAAGCTGATTACCAGTTACACTTCGTATAACAAGGTTGAAAAGAATTTCAAGGTAGAAATGAACAGCAACCCGGTAAAAATTGAACTTCAGGCTTCAAAATAATATTATTTAAGCAAGTTGTTTTTTTCGATTAAAACCTATCCCTTCTTTGTTGAAAGAAGGGATTTTTTTACAATTTTCTTTATTTCCAATCAAACATTAGGTTTTGCAATTCATCCTTTTGGGGTTCGATGTATTTTCGCTTTGGGGAGTAAGCGGAGTCATTAGATAACTTTAGTTCAAATAAATCTTTTATCTGAGATTCATTTTTTAGATTTGTCGGGCTAACCCTAGAGCAAAGCTTTCTCTTAAATTAATGATAAGTATCGAGCCTAAAATATTAAAAGAGCTAAAAAAAGGTAATCATACGGCTTTTGAAGAAGTTTTCAACCATTTTAGCAAGCAATTATTTCAGTTCTCTTTAAAATATCTGAAATCGGAGCAAGCAGCTGAAGATATTGTTCAGGAGGTTTTTCTAAAAATCTGGAATAACCGTGAATCTATAAAAACAGACACATCTTTTCAATCTTACCTTTTTACTATTACATTAAATGCAGTTCGTCAGCATTTTAATAAACTTACGCGAATAAACGAACTGAAACATGACATTTTATTCGATTTTTCTGAATCAAAACCTGGGTTCGATGACAGGTCGGACTATCAGATGTTGCTCGACAAATTAGATGAACTTATTAATCAAATGCCCGAGAAACGCCGGACGGTTTTTATTAAAAAGAAAATCGAAGAGAAGACCATGAAGGAAATTGCCGATGAATTAAACATCTCGGTTAAAACTGTCGAATTCCACATCTCGGAGGCAATGAAATTCCTGAAAACCGAATTCGAGAAATTCCAGGTTCAGGGGCTGGTATTCTTTCACTTGTTTATTGGGTAAAAAAAAATCAGAAAAAAAACGGGATTGGACTAGGGTTTTTTGAAGGTTGTTGATATAATAGGTATATCATGTAAAGTACCAGGCGGTAAAAGCGTATGGAAACTAAAATCGACCCTCAGACCCTCATTGATTTTTCGAATGGAAAATATTCTTATAACGATTACCTGACTATAAAAGATTGGGTTACCCGTGCTGTAATCCAACCTGAAGTTGAAGATCGGTTGTTTGATCAATGGAAAGAATTGGCTGATTCGGAACAAGTTGATCTGGCTTCACTTCGCCCTGTGTTCGAAAAAATCCAGTACAAAATACTACTTGAAGAAAAAATGAAAGAAAAAGACCGGAACCTATGGTACTGGTACCGCCAGGTTGCGGCATTTTTGATACCTCTTGTAGTTGTTTCTACGCTGCTGTATTTTCTTATAAAACCTAAAGACGAATTTGTACAGCCGTGGGTGGAGCTTTGCGCACCCGAGGGGGCAAGGATCGAGTTTTTATTGCCCGACAGCACTGCGGGCTGGCTTAACAGCGGGGCCAAACTGAAATACCCTGCTGTTTTTGACGCCCATCGGAAAGTGCGGCTTTCAGGTGAAGCCTTTTTTAAAGTCAAGCACCGTAAACAGTCTGATTTCACAGTCATCGTGCCGGATATGGACATTAAGGTGCTGGGGACAATGTTTAATGTGTCGGCTTATGACAATGAAACGGTTTCGGAGGTGGTGTTAAAAGAAGGGAAAGTGGAAGTATATGGAAAAACAGCCACATTTTCACAACTATTGCATCCAGGAGAGAAACTGACGTTTGATCACGAATCAAAATTACTTAATACAAATAAAGTTGACGCTGACCTTTGCACTTCATGGAAAGACGGCTACCTGGTCATCGATAACGAACCGTTGGACCAAGCAGTAAAAAAGCTGGAGCGATGGTACAACGTCAGTATTTCAATTCAGGATAAAACTTTGAAAAGCTTACGCTTTAAGGGTACATTTAAAGAAGAACCTCTTGAAGAGGTCATGCGCTTCATTGCAATGACTACGCCTATAGTTTATTCCATTGAAAGAAAGGCGTATAATACAAATGGAATAATATCCAAACGGCAGGTAACAATAAGATTTAAACAATAAAATGCAAAAGCAGGAATGTGTTGCGACCACATTCCTGCATGAATTTGCAGAGCGAAGTACAAATATTAATCACTCTTACACATGTAAATCTATGAAAAAAAAACGAGAACGAAGGGTTCGTTTAAGTTTCTTCGGGGAAGAGACTTTGGTCCTTAAAAAAATTTTGAAAATGGTGCGTTTAACTGTATTCTGTTTTTTCCTTGGATTGGTCCAAATTATGGCTATTGAAACCTACTCGCAGCAAACCAAATTATCGCTGAACCTGACCAACCAGCGACTTGAGGAAGTTTTAAAAGCGATTGAAGACAAATCGGAGTTTTTCTTTTTTTACAATCGCGATTACATCAATGTTGATCACAAGGTAAACATCGCGGTGACCAACCAGTCAGTTCCCGCTGTTTTGGACGAGTTGCTAAAAGGTACCGGTATTCGTTACGAGATTGTTAACCGGCAAATTATCCTATCGAATATTGAGGGCGTAACGGGGCTGAATTCCAATACGCAGCAGCAAAAAACCATTTCGGGCAGGGTAACCGACTCGGCAGGGCAACCCTTACCCGGCGTTTCGGTAGCCATAAAAGGAACAACCAAAGGTGTTATTACTGATGCCGACGGGAAATACACCTTGGCAAACGTTCCGGCTAATGCGAGCTTGCAATTTTCGTTTGTGGGAATGAGAAGTCAGGAGGTGAAGGTTGAAGGAAAAACCAGCATCGATATTGCTTTGGTTGACGAGACAATTGGAATTGAGGAGGTTGTGGCTGTTGGGTATGGAACTCAGAAAAGGGTAAATATGACGGGTGCTGTTTCTTCTGTTAAGGTTGATGCACTCAACAACCGCCCCGTGACTAATGCAACCAATGCGTTGGCAGGTTTGGCTCCCGGGCTGACGGTATCGAATATTGGTGGTAATACGCCGGGTTACGAATCCCAAACTATCCGTATTCGCGGTCAGGGCACTTTGAATGATGCCAATCCTCTTGTTGTCATCGATGGCATAGTTGGCTCTTCAATAAGTGACATTAACCCACAAGACATTGAGAATATCTCGATATTAAAAGATGCTGCGTCATCAGCGATTTATGGTTCTCGTGCTGCCAATGGAGTTATCCTTATTACTACCAAAAAAGGCTCTGACGGAACCGCTAAGATTACCTACAACGGAAATCTTTCGTTTGAAACCGTAGCCAAACGCCTTAATCTTGTTACCGATTATGCCGATTTTATGGAGATTCAAAATGCCGGTTTAGTTGCCAATGGTCAGGCAAAACGTTTCTCTCAAGGGAAAATAGACGAATGGCGCAATGATGCGGGCAAGAACCCTACGGTATATCCCAATACCGACTGGCAAGATCATATCTATCGTAATCCTTCGGTTGTTCAAAATCACACTATTTCAGCTATAGGTGGCTCTAAAACATCGCGTTACAATCTCTCTTTAGGTTACATCAACGATCCGGGTATGATTTATCACACCAATTATAAGCGGTATCAATTACGTACAAATGTTGAGGCAGACATTAAACCTTGGTTGACTGTTGGTACCAATATTTTTGGCTATCTCGACGAAAACGACCCATCCGCTGAAAATGCAGCTGCCGGCGGTGACGTTATTTGGGGGTATGGCGCATTTGGAACAGTGCCGGGGATGACACTTTATGACCCCAAAACCGGCTTCTATGGTGGCACCCAGAATCCTGAAGAAGAAAATGTCAGCAACGCAAACCCTTATCGTCGTATGTGGTTCTATAAATCCGAATTTCCTACCAAGACCCGTCGTACTGTAGCAAAGGTTTATGGACGTATTAAACCTATCAAAGGCTTAACCATCGAAGGTTCTTATTCCTACAATTATTGGGTACGTAATGTAGAACAACATTTATGCGACCGTAACTTGTACCGTTTTACGTTGGATGGGCCGGTTTTGCTCCGCGAAGGAGTGGTTCGTACCTATATCCGAAAATACAATTATCGCAACACTTTCCGTTCTTCGGACGTGACTGCCCGCTACGAGTTTAAAATCGACAAGCTTGATGCTTCTGCCATGGTTGGTGCAAGCCAGGAATACAATAAGTATGAAAATGAATACTTCAGAAGGTATGACCTCATTGATCCATCGTTAACTGCCATAGATGCAGGTGCAACGAACGGGCCTGTTGGTGGTAATTACAACGAGTGGGCCATGCGTTCTTATTTCGGACGTATCAATTTAGCTTGGGATAATAAATATATGTTGGAAACCAATTTCCGTGCCGATGGTTCTTCTAAATTCGCACCCGACCAACGCTGGGGTTATTTCCCTTCTGTATCAGTTGGTTGGCGTATTTCCGAAGAAGGATTCATGCAAAATTATAAAAATTGGTTGAGTTCGTTCAAACTTCGTGGGTCGTACGGCTCACTTGGCAACAATTCTACTTCGACTTATTATATGTATCAATCACTTTATTCTGCCAACAATTACATTTTGAATAATACCATAGCAGGCGGCCTTGCACAAACAGTCCTTTCAAACGCAAACTTAACCTGGGAAAGCACATACATGACGAACATTGGCGTCGATTACGGCTTCTTTAATAATCGACTGACCGGTTCGTTTGAATGGTTTACTAAAAATACTAAGGGTATCTTGATTTCGCTTCCTGTTCCGTTGGAACATGGTACGGCTACTGTACCTAACCAAAATGCTGGTGAAGTGAATAACCAAGGGTTCGATTTTGAAATCAACTGGGCTGGCAAAATCAACCAGGTTGCCTATACTGCAGGTTTCAATATGGGCTATGTTCGCAACGAGGTAACTAAGTTCCGTGGCGATGTTTCTTCTATAAGTGGTGTATATAAACTCCAGGAGGGCAAGCCTATCAATCAGCTATATGTCCTCAAAGTTGACCGCATAGTCCGCGATCAATCCGATTTAAGTTATGTCCAATCATTGGTTGATAAAAATCCGAATTATTTTGCTACTTACCAACGTCCGGTACTCGGTGATTTTCTTTATGCCGACACTAACGGCGATGGTAATTTGAATGCTGCCGACCGTGTTGAAATTGGTCATGGCAACAGGCCTACATTCACTTATGGTGCAAACCTTGGCTTGACATGGAAAAACTTTAACTTCAGCGTACTTTTACAGGGAGTAGGCAAATATCAGGTTTATTATAACAATCAAGCTTTCCGTTTTGTCACAGTTATGGGTCAATCACTCATTAAAGATATTACCGATAACGCATGGACCCCGGAAAACCCTTACAATTCGAAATACCCAATATTACGCAACAATGCAAATAGCAAGAACAACATCGATAGTGATGCTTTCGTGCATAATGCTGCTTATCTCCGTTGCAAGAACATACAATTGGGCTATACTTTACCTAAGCACGTCTCACAAAAGTTGTTTACTGATGCGTTAAAGGTATACACCAGCATCGACAACCTGTTTACCATCACCAATTTCCCAGGATTGGATCCTGAAGTTGCTGCTACTGTTGGGTATCCTTCAACCCGTAGATTTTCTTTAGGCCTTAATGTGTCGTTCTAATTTAGTAAGCACTATAATTTGAAACAAATTGTTACAGTATGAAAAGTAAAAATATAATTTATACATTTTTTGGTCTGGTTCTTTTGCTCAGTAGTTGCGAAAGTTTGGATTATGTTCCTGCTGATCAAATGTCGAGTGGTACATTTTGGCAAACCAGCGCTCAGGCGAAACAAGCCGCTGTGGGATTGTATGCAGCAATGAAACAAGACTGGTGCTTCGGCCTGGAGTTTACATTCGATATGAATACTGATTTAGCCGATGGCACCAGCCCTTGGTCTGACGTTTCGAGAGGTACAGCGTTTTCTTCAAATAGCGGCGGTGTACAAAACCATTGGCAATATCTCTACGAATTGGTTCATCGCTCGAATACCGTGATCCGCAACGTAGCTACTATGCCCATCAGCCAAACTACGATTGACCAAGTTACTGGCGAGGCCAAGTTCCTTCGGGCCATGGCTTATTTTCGCATGCTTAATTGCTGGGGCGGCGTGCCTTACTACGACGAGACCTGCGATATCAATAAAGATTTTGCAACCGTGACCAACCCTCGCAGTTCAGCCGAAGAAATCCGGCAACATGTTCTCGACGATCTGACCGAGGCGATTGCCAAATTGCCCGTTAGCTGGGGAACCGACTATGGCCGTGCCACCAAGGGGGCAGCCTATGCACTTCGTGGCAAGGTTTATCTCTTTAATAAAGAATGGAAGAAAGCTATTTCCGATTTTGAGGAGATTGTATATAACAAGAGCAATAACTACGGCTACGCATTGCATCCTGATTACGAAAGCCTGTTCCGCCTTTATAATGGCAAACGCAGTAACGAGATGATATTCTCAATACAATCTATTGACGGCAATACGGCAGGATACGCTTTGGATATTGTTTCCTATTTTGGCAACAAGGCAACTTTGCGCCTTATTGCCGGCAACTGCATTGTGCCTTCAACCACATTAGTTGACAAGTATGAGAACCTCGATGGTACAAAATTCAACTGGGACGATGTATTCCCTGGTTTCAATGCAGGCAACTCTCAATTCCGTCGTAACCTTCTAAGCGTTGCTATCGATCAGGGTAGCACTCAAATCACCAGTACACTGGACTGTGATACCACTAAAGTTTTGAATGTATATCGTAAACGTGACCCACGTTTGTGTTGGAATGTAATTACTCCGTATTCTCATTATCTTGGCACTGATGCCGGTTCAAACCCTCGCGATAAACAGTTTGTGCTTGCTGATGCGTCAAAAGGTGGGTCACCTATGGAAGCACAGGCATTCATTCGTAATTCTGAAGGCTGGAACTCATACTTTTGGCGAAAATGGATACCTACTGGTAACCTTAATGGCTATTGGGGCGAATACACCCGAACCCCTTATGAATTCCCGTTGATACGGCTTGGAGATGTCCTTTTAATGCTTGCCGAAGCCTACAATGAAAATGGTGAAATAGAAAAGGCTATTGTTGAAGTCAATAAAATTCGTGCACGTGTTCAGATGCCTGGTTTAAACTCTGGCGCCGCTTGGTTAGCAGTTGGCAGCAAAGATGAGATGACCCAACGTATCCGGGACGAACGCGCTTTTGAATTGGCAGGCGAAGGCCAGCGCTATTGGGATATCCGACGTTGGGGCATGCTCCAAACAACTGTCAGGAATGCTACTGATATATTTGGAGATTTAATGTATCAACGCACTTATCAATCGCGTCACGAAGTCTGGCCTATTCCATTGGTGGAATTGGATAGAAATCCAAATTTGAAACAGAACACCGGATGGTAAGCAAACCTGTTGCTTAGCCTGAATGAAAGATATTGGAGTAAAAATCCTATCTTAGTTATAGAATCTTCATCGGTTTGCAATACCGTGTTGTAAACTGATGAAGGTTTTATAATAGTTTTACAGCTGAGAAGTAGATGATGTAAAATTTGAGTAGAAACACTTACAATTATTAAAACATGAAGCAGGTACACTTATTTTTGGTAACGATTTTTTTTATGGCTGCTGCTTGTCAAACAAAAAGAAGCAATGTGGAGAAAGCAGCAATAGTTCCTCAAATTTGGACTATTGAACAGTCTCAAGCCTGGCAGAAACAACATGGCTGGCTACGTGGATCGAACTTTAATCCGAGCACAGCTATTAATCAACTGGAGACATGGCAGGCCGAATCGTTCGACCCGGCAACTATTGACCGGGAATTAGGATGGGCACAAAGTATTGGGCTAAACTGTATGCGTGTTTTCCTGCACCATGTTGCCTGGGAGGTTGATAAGGATGGTTTTAAAAATCGAATGGACCAGTATCTTTCAATTGCAGATAAGCATGGTATTAAAACCATTTTCGTGTTTTTCGATGATTGCTGGAATCCCACTTATCATGCAGGAAAACAACCTGATCCCAAACCAGGGGTTCATAATTCGGGCTGGGTGCGCGACCCGGGCGAACTGCTCTATCAGGATGACAAACTGATTAATGAGCTGGAAGCTTATGTGAAAGATGTACTGACTACCTTTAAAGACGATAAGCGCATAGTAATGTGGGATTTGTACAACGAACCCGGAAACTCGAAGTATGGCGACCGTTCGATGCCATTGCTAAAAAAAGTATTTGAATGGGGTTGGGAAATCCGCCCTTCACAACCGCTTTCTGCAGGAACGTGGAACCGGTCATTGATTGAACTGACTAAATTTCAGATCGGGAATTCCGACGTTATCACGTATCATAATTACGATGGTCCTGAAAAACACCAGGCTGCCATCGATACATTGAAGCATTATGGTCGGCCTTTGGTTTGTACCGAATATATGGCCCGCCGGAACAACAGTTTGTTTACCAATATTATGCCTATTCTGAAAGCTCAAAACATTGGGGCGATTAACTGGGGTTTGGTTGCCGGAAAATCGAATACCAAATATGCCTGGGACGAACCTATCCCTGATGGTACGGAACCAAAACTCTGGTTTCATGAAATTTTCTATCCCGACGGAAAGCCATATAAGCAGGAAGAAGTTGATTTGATAAAATCATTAACTAACCCATAGCAAATCAGGGTAATTTATAACCGTTGTATTGTTGAACCAATTAAAATAATAAATCATGTACCTGGTCAGGTTTTTTTTATGTGTCGTTTGTGTAAGTATTTCTGCACTTTCAATAGCCCAAGGCCAAAAAGAGCAGCCTGTCATGGTTTCATGGGGCGATGCCGATGCTCTTTTGACCAGACAGGCAACAAGTATGTTCAACTTAATAGATAATACATTAGAGGAATATCCTCCCGCAATAGGTCAGCCAATTGTTCGTAAACTGGCATTGTATAATCTGGATGCCTTGCTACATGAGACTAGATATGACCAAAGCACTGTATTACATCAATTTATGGCTAAAAGGATAACAGCTGCATTTACAGATTTGTCGCGTCCGTTAGATGGTGGTATGAAAATTTATAAATTGTACAACGATGGTTTTATTGTTCGTACGCCAACAGTAACAGTTGCATTCGATTTATATAGGGGCAAAACCTTGATCCCGGATTCTTTGATGCAGGCAATCGTTGATAAATGTGATATTTTGTTTGTTACACATCTTCATGAAGACCATGCAGATAAACAGGTTGCTGAGATGTTTATAAAAGCAAAGAAGCCAATTTGGGCGCCTTCTAATTTATGGGAAGATAATGCTCAGGTACAACATATCCGCAGCGATAAATTGATTGAAAAGCAAATACAAATTAGAGATAATATATTAAAAGTGACAGTTTTACCTGGCAACCAGGGTCAATTGATAAATAATATATATGAAATTACAACCCCTGAAGGATTTAATGTTATCCATACTGGCGACCAGTACAACGAAAAAGACATGGAATGGTTATCGCAGATTAATAGACAAATTCCGGAACCGGATGTTTTAATCGTAAATTGCTGGACGCTACATTTAAGTGTCCTTGTGGACGACTTTAATCCCAAATTGGTAATTACTGGTCATGAAAATGAACTGGGCCATTCAATAGATCATCGTGAACCATATTGGTTATCGTTTCAGAAACTGGAGCAAATCAGCAAACCTTATGTACTGATGACATGGGGCGAATACTATAAATTTTCCAGGTAAGGTTTTAGACCGAACTGAACCCAATTGAAGTATTTTCAACAGAAAGATACCAGTTCTTTAGTTTTTTAGTGTAATTGTTTTGATTATCCATTTTTATAAGATTTGCCGGGCAATAAAAATTCATACTTCCAGGCAAAATTGCCTGTTTTGCCTGATCATATAATCAACGTGCTGATTATTAGGGATAAGGAAGCTTGCATTTCCCTGTTCAGTAGAAATTATGTGCTGCTTTGCTCTTATGCACGAAGATATGTTGGGAGAAGAGAAGATGTAGCCGTGGAAATAGTTTCCGATACTTTCATGCGGATGTGAGAAAACAGGAAATCTCTCCCTGGTTATTAAATACATCTATTGATCTATATGGAGTAGCTGTTGCCGGAATATTCCGGTTAGACAGCTACTCCATTTTTTTTAATCCTTCACTCTGCCATTTACAGTTATTAGGGACATTTTAATGGTTTTTTACTTGTCAGAGTAAGCTCAATCTTTTATTCACATTAATCAGGTCGTTTTCATAAGGTATGAAGAGTTCGAATAAACGTGAGTTCGAGCTAAATTTAATTGTAATATTCTGTAAATAAGGTAATAAGATTTTGTGTTATGGGGATATGTATTTTCTACTAAGGTTAAAAAGGTATTGTAAGGTTTCAAAACCTTATCAAGCACTTTTTAACCTCAATAACAATGCATTTACTAAAACAACAACCTTATTTATAGCATTTTATCCTATTGCTTATCCCGAATTCAGGATAATAGGAACCATTTAGATTTGCATTTTTAAATATCCACCCCACATCCGTATTTGGGCATGGGGCTGAGCCTGTACAAAAACAAATTTAAATACGACATTATTCCAATCGTATTGCTTAACGTAACAGCAGTGGGTAAATTTTATTGATACTCATGGCTTTCTGCCAGAAGAAATTCAAAACTTTATTTTTACCTGACACTATGTCGTTTAGCAAAAAATAAAGATTACAAAACCTAATGTATAATATATTAAAAATTATGTCTACAAAATGTCTACATAACATCATTTGTTAAGTCAGGTTAAGTTGCTTTTTTTGAATTCTAATGCCAGCAGTATGCTCGTTCTGAATTAAAAGTAAATACGTGAATTTATGTATAAAATTTTGCTTATCGAAGATAACAAAGACCTTCTTGTTGAAACAATAGAATTACTCGAATTTGAAGGATTCCATGTTTTAGGTGCAAAAGATGGAAAAGTAGGCGTTGAAATAGCTTTGAATCAGAAACCCGACCTTATTTTATGCGATATTTTGATGGATGGTATTGATGGATACGAAGTCAGAAGGCAGATAAAATCTAACTTTGAGACAGAACGCATCCCTTTTATTTTTCTTACAGCAATTGCTGATGCAAACGATGTTAGAAAAGGAATGGAATACGGAGCTGATGACTATTTAATTAAACCAGTTTCGGTTGAAACACTAAAAAAATCAATTAATACCAGGTTGGAAAAAGCTGAAAATTTAAAAAAGTATACTAATACACGGTTGAATGAACTTCGGGAAAGAATAATATATGCCTTGCCGCATGAACTGGTAACTCCATTACATGCAATTATGGGATACGCAACTATTATCAAGGATAACGCATCAGAATTTACTTTAACTGAAGTAAAAGAATTTGCTCTCCAAATTGTCGACAGTTGTAACAGGCTTCATAATTTAATAAATAACTACTTAAAGTATGTTGCTGAAGTATCAGTGAGGACCGATAAAACTATATTGGATGTTGTTGATCCTAAGTGTGTTATTCCTGAGATAGCAGGACATGTTGCAAAAAGTTTTATGAGAGAAGACGATTTGTTATTAGATATCGATGGTTCGATTTTATCAATTGAGGTTGACGATTTGAGTTTTGTGATTAAAGAGATAGTAGATAATGCTTTTAAATTTTCCCAATCGAATACCAAAGTAATAATAAAGGGCAAGGCAACGGCAAGCTGTTATGAGGTTTCTATAACTGATTTTGGTATTGGATTTCCGCATCATATAATTACTGCTGACCAGATTGGCGCGTTTAACCAGTTTAACCGGAAGAGCCAGGAGCAACAAGGTACTGGTTTGGGTTTAATAACTTCGTTGCTTGTTATTCAGCGACACAAGGGCACGATGAAAATTTTCAGTAATAATGGGACATTAGTTCTAATTACTTTACCAATACCGAACTAGATTTTACTTAACAATTATCAGAACATGTCTAACCTGGGGGATAATAACAATATTATCGGGGAACCATTTAGTTTTAGCTACAGATTACCTAAAACAATAGAGGATTGTCATAATATCATCAGAGAACAGAATATTGCACTTAAACATTGTTTAAATAAAATTGATGAGTTAACAACTCAAACAATTGAACCAGATGAATTTAGGTCTGACAAGATAGGTTTTTGTAATTATACGCATTTAGGTTATTTAACTCTGAACCTCGATGGTATTATTATAGAACTGAATGACAGAGTTGCCCAGGTTTTAGGGAAAACCCGGCACGAATTAACTGGGGCTCGCTTTGATAATTTTCTTGTAGAATATTCGTTTGGTATTTTTCAAGTATTTGTCAAAGAGTTGTTTGTTTCTAATGCCAAGAAGAGAACCAGAATCGGTTTAAAAAGAGGGTGCAACGAGGAGTACCGTATTTTTATTGAGGGAGAAGTATTATCGGAGAATATATGCCTTATAAATGTTGTTGACATTTCTGAAAGAAATCATGAATTTGACTGGGTAAAATGCCAGGACTGGTATTTTCACTCATTGTTGATGTCGATGAATGTTGGAATTGGCATTGTGGATAAAAATGAAGTTTTTTTATTCACTAATCCAGAAGCTGAAAGTATTTTTGGAGTAGAACCAGGAAAATTGGTTGGCTGCTCCTTAATTGAATTTCTTCCACCCAGTCAGTTAGAAATAGTTAAAAAAGAAACGGAAAACAGGAGCAATGGCAAAAGAACCCAGTATGACCTGGATATTAACATTAAAGGAGGGATAATCAAAACAATAACAGTGTCGGGCACTCCATATTACGACAGGAATGGTGAGTATCAGGGAACTTTGGGTTCATTTATTGATATTACAAGGCAAAAGAATTATGAACGTGAAATTCAGAGAAGGCTCAATCTCGAATACATTGTATCGGAAATTTCGAGTGACTTTGTTCATTTGAAGAAAGGAAATCAGGACTTTATAGTAAATAATGCCTTGCGAAAAATCGGAAACTTTGTTGGAGTAGACCGAAGCTATATTTTTTTGTTCACTGAGGATAGATTGTATAGTAACATAACTTACGAATGGTGCCGGGAGGGAATCATTCAGCAAATACAGAATTTATTACAAATTCCAGTTAATGATTTCCCATGGTGGAGAGACAAACTTAAAAAGTTCGAAACTATTTGTGTCCCAATAGTTGATAATTTGCCAGACGATGCTTTGACCGAACGAGAACTTCTTGAAAAACTGAATGTTAAATCAATATTGACCATACCTTTATCAATGTCGGGAACTATAATCGGCTTTTTAGGATTTGACTCTATCGTGAATCCTAAAGACTGGCAACAGGAAGATATGTTGCTTTTGACTACCGTTGGCGAAATAATAGGAAATGGTTTTGAAAGGCTCAAACATGAAGAAGACCTGATTAGGATAAATTCTTTGCTTGAGTTGAAGGTAAAGAAAAGAAACGCGGATTTAATAAAGTTACATGAACTTTACCGAGCTATAATTGATAATGTTGAATTAATGGTTATATCAACAGATAAAAATGGACTTATTAAATCGATAAATCCATTTGCAGAGAGAAAATTAGGCTATACAGCTGATGAAGTAGTTGAAAAATACACTCCTTTTTATTTTCACGATCATGATGAAATGAGTAAGTATTTTTCAAAAGAGAAAATGAAAGCTTTCGATTACCTAATTACTTTTGATCAGGAAGAATTGCTCTATACCAAATGGAACGAATTGACCCTTGTTGCAAAAAACGGAACTAAGATCAATGCTTTACTTACTATAAATAAGCTAAAAGACGATGCCGGAGAGGTTTTTGGGTTTGTTGGAGTGGCCACAGACATAACAAGCCAGAAAACTGCAGAAAGGGAGCAAATTAAAATCACCCAGAATTTAACAAAACTTATTCAGAATCTTCACTCGGGAATTTTATTTGAAGATGAAAACCGACGGGTTTATATGGTTAATCAGGCATTTTGCGATTTAGCCGGAATAGAGTTTCTTCCAGAGGCCCTGATAGGAATGGAGTGCACGGAACTATCAGAATCGTGTAAGCATTTATTTGCTGATTTTGAGAGCTATATGAATAAATTGGATTTGATAATTTCGAAGTGCGAAACTGTAAGTGGCGAGGAATTGTACCTTAATGATGGAAGAGTATATGGACTTGATTTTATACCAATACTGTATGAAGGAGATCGGCTGGGTTATATCTGGCAAATTAGGGATATTACCTCATTTAAACGTAACGAGAAATATGCAATCTTACAGCGCGATTTGGGGTTTAACTTAGCAAAAACCTCAACAATCGATCAGGCTTTAAACGAGGTAATTCAAACTGTATCAGATATCGAAGGCGTTGATTTGGTTGGAATTTACCTCTTTAATCTTCATTCTGAAACACTTGAATTGTACTCGGAGCTTGGATTCTCTCCTAATTTAATTGAGAAAAACCGTATTTACACCAAGGAAAGCATTTTGTATAAAACAGTTCAGAAGGGTAGGGCAGTATACAAGTTTTATGATGAGCGCGGCGAGACTTCTGATATTCTTTTAAGCGGATTTAAAAATCTGGGAATAATACCAATAAACCACGAAGGAAACGTAATCGGGTCGTTACACGTTGGTACAAAATGGGTTGAAGGGCTGAGCTATACATCAAAACTTCTACTCGAAGCTATTTGTGCTCAAATAGGTGGTACCCTGGCCCGAATACACATGGGTATGGCATTTCGTTTAAGTCAGAATAATTTTCATCTGATGTTTGACACAATTGATGATTTTGTTTTTATACTCAATACTGAAGGGAAAATAATTAAGACAAACCCGGTTGTTGAACATCGGCTGGGATTTACCAGGGATGAAATCCAAAAATTGTCAATACTTGATATTTTTCCGCAACCACAAATCAAGAAAGCAGAATTTGTTATTTCTGAAAGGCTTGCAGGCGGAGTTAACCCTTTTCTGATTTCTGTATGTAAAAAAAATGGTGAAATAATACCGGTTGAAACAAAAATTGTAGTTGGAAAGTGGGATGGGAACGATGCTCTTTATGGCATTTCAAGAGATATAACAGAACGAGTTGAAGCAGAAGAATCGTTGCGTAAAAGCGAAGCAAGATGGCATTTTGCACTTGAGGGGTCGGGCGATGGGGTTTGGGATTTTAACTTAAAAACGAATGAAGTTTTCTATTCGTTGAGATGGAAAACTATGCTCGGATATGCTGATAATGAAATTGAGAACAAATACAATGAATGGGAGAGAAGGGTTCATCCTGAGGATTTGCCAGCCTGCTACACTGCATTGCAAAAGTATATCAAAGGCGAAACAGATATTTACACAACAGAACATCGTATTTTATGTAAAGATGGAAAATACAAATGGATTCTGGCCAGGGGAAAAGTTGTTGAAAGAAACGATAGCGGAGAACCTATACGGATAATAGGGACCCATACTGATATTACTCCACGAAAACAGTTCGAAAAAGAGCTTGTGAAGACAATAGAAAAGGAGAGAGAATTAAACGAGTTGAAATCACTTTTTTTATCGACAGCTTCTCATGAATTCCGGACTCCGCTTGCATCTATATTAATGTTATGCGAGACTCTGATTACCTACCAGGATAAAATGAGTGCATCCCAAATTTCGGCGCGGTTATCAAAAGTTAGAGATCATGTCCTTCAACTAACAAATATTGTCAACGATGTTTTGCAATTATCAAGTATACAGGAAGGTAAGGTTGAATTTAACCCACGGCAACTTGATATTGTTGCATTATGCCGAAATATAGTTGAAAGTTTTAATTCAACCATAATAACGAAAGGGCAGATTAAATTTAGTACCAAGCCTAATAATTTGTATTGTAATATTGATCATCGTTTAATGTTTCAATCGGTAAGTAATTTATTGTCGAATGCAATAAAATACACAGGTGACAAGCCCGAGATTTCGCTCGAACTTAATGTTGGAAAAGATGAATGGACAATTATTGTTACTGATAACGGGATAGGTATACCATTGG
Source organism: uncultured Prolixibacteraceae bacterium (assembly GCA_937915865.1). Lineage (GTDB taxonomy): Bacteria > Bacteroidota > Bacteroidia > Bacteroidales > Prolixibacteraceae > Aquipluma. The sequence continues at coordinate 145,398 of CALGIG010000015.1, forward strand.
CCGATCAAAAGCATCTGTTTAAACCATTTTTCAGAGCCAGTAATGTTTCAACAATACAGGGAAATGGCTTAGGGCTTAATATTGTATATGAGTCGGTCCGGATGCATGGAGGAAATGTTTCATTCACAAGCGAACAATCAAAAGGAACGATTTTTACTCTTCATTTCCCCCTGGGTTTAATTCTTGAATGATTATTAAAAAACTATAAATGATCAAAATTCTGTTAATAGAAGATTCAGAACAGTTGAGGGAATATATTGCCGATATCTTGATGATGGAAGGATTTGAAGTGATTTTGGCAACAGATGGAGAAGAGGGTGTAAGTCTGGCAGTTATGCACCAACCCGATTTAATATTGTGCGATATAATGATGCCGGGAAAAGATGGGTACGAAGTATTTCAGATACTTAACTCTCATGAGAGGTTAGTTGCGGTTCCATTTATTTTTATTACAGCGCTTTCTGAACGGACTAATTATAGGCAAGGCATGGACCTTGGCGCCGACGATTACCTCGTCAAACCTTTCACAATTGAGGAACTGTTAAGATCAATTAATTCCAGATTGAAAAAGCGACGGTCGATTGAAAAAAGCTTTAAGGTGCAACTTGATGAAATTGAAACTAGCCTGAAAAAGAAGCTGGAAGACGTAAATAGTTTAAGTTCTCAGGCAATGGACGACGATTTACGGTTTATTGAGCTAAACACCAAACTTCAATATCTGGAAAAACAAATTACTGAAGAAATTAAGAAAAACAGGATTAACGAAAAGGGAAAATTGTTTTTGATTAATTTGAGGAATAAAATTAAGAATAGTCCCGTAGTTATCGACAACTGGACTATTTTTCAGATGAAATTCAATCAGGCATACCCTAATTTGGCAGCTATTTTAGTTAGTCGTTTCTCCCAGCTTACCCAACAGGATTTAATCATATTGTCGGCACTGTATATGAATATGAATACCTATCAGTTATCTGTTATTTTGGGAATATCGCCCGACAGTGTGCGAAAAAGTAAATACAGGTTAAAAAAGAAATTAGGGTTAAGTATCGATCAAAACCTGATACACTACATAAGAAACATAATACATGAATCAAAACCTGATCATTAAATGATAACTTGTTGTTTTTCATCTTGTTGTGTGTTGTATTTCTGGTCGGCAATGTTTTATTTTTCTGTCTACACATAGTCCATGTAAGAGTGTTCCTATCCTTAATTTGGAGTGTTAATTTTGGTCAACATTTTAATTGATTTATTATCGATTTCAGGCGGTTCCTGTTGAGTTCTGGCAAATCCATGTCTAAATCTAAACGTATTGGAAATAGACGTAGTCACAAAAAAGGCTGTCGGAACAAAACGGGGACAGCCTTTTATTTTTGAAATTTTATGATACGATTTATCCATATATAATTTAACCCTGGGCAGAGCCCCCGTCAATTATTTTGAAAAAGATAGTTGCTCGCAATCTAAATTGTTATGAATTATTCTGATTTATCACTTTCAGAGAAGCTATATGTTTTAATGTTTGTAAAAAACAGACAATTCTCTGGTTCAAACTTCAGTGTGTTTACTTTTGCCCTTTTATTTGAATTACTCGACGGAGGGTTTATATACCTTGGAGAAGAGGAACTGTACATGACTCCACCGCAATCGAGTTATAATGAGGTATACGACGTTTGTTTAAATATGATCAGGGGGAAGGGACGAAAGCTTAACCTAAGTGTTTTCTTGCACTATGTTCGAAAAAACAGAAAACTAATCCTTGAACTAACGCGAAGGAGGCTCATCGAAAAAAACTTTATTAAAGTGTCGAAGAAAAAAGTACTCGTTTTAACGCACAAAGAGTACTTTATGAAAGACACAGACCTTGACTTTTTTAACAAGAAGATTTTAGAGGATATAAATTCGGAAATTGCAATAAAAGATAAATCCAGTATTTTAATCATGTTGTTATCGAGATTAAGATTGTTTACTTCACTTATTTCACGCAAATTCAAGCAAGAAGAAATTTTTGATTATTTAAAACATTACGAGGCTGAGAATAACTCCTGCAAAATTGAATACATTGATAAGCGGGAGAAACTTGTCTTACGATCTCTTTTTTAAACAAACAGCAGGTTTTTCATGTGTTTATTTTTCAAAGTTGATCGTACAATTTTCGTATTAACTTTTGATTTTCAATTAAGTAACCAACGCATGGAATAACCATAAATAATCATTTTTGTTTGGTGTGGAATTTTGTACACATGGCTAATTCATGTAAACAGCTCAAATATAAATGATCGCATTTTTTATTCCATCAGAAATGGTAAGTTAACTTATAAACATTTCGTAGAATAAAATTGCGATCATTCCATATTCGCTCAGTTGCTTTTTAAGGAAATGTCGGGCCTTGGTGATATGGTCTTCAACTGTTTTTACTGAAATCTGAAGTTCTTCGGCAATAGCCTTATTACTCATCCCTTTTTCTTTGCTCATTTTAAAAATTAACCTGCGTTGTTCAGGTAATTGGATTACAAGTTCTTTAAGCCGTTCTGAAAGAGCTTCGTAGTCTAGGGTTTCTTCGGTTGATGAATGATGAAGTACGGCTACCATTTTTAAATGCTCAAGGTATTGCTTCTCGGTTATTTTTTTTCTGAAAATAGATATAATCGAATTTCGGGTTACAGTAAAAAGGTAGGCTTCCAGGTTAGTATCGTTTCGCAGGTCGTTTCGTTTATTCCAAACATTGATAAACACTTCTTGAACAATGTCCAGGGCATCGGCTTCAGTTTTTAAATAGGCAAAAGCAAAGTTGTACAATCTTTTGCTATATTTTTCGTACAACAAATTAATTGCATTTTTATCGTTGGCTTTAAATTGTCGCAGAAGTTCGTCACGTCCCACTGTACCCATTTTCTCCGATCAAGTTGTTTGAAGCAAATGTATAAAATGTTTCCAGACATGAGCTTGCGAAAAATTTCAAAATAATTACAATTTTAAGCAGGGGTTATCTATAACTTGTGCGTTGAACTTACAGTAATTTAAAACTAAATGAGCGATTCTTTAGATAAATACATAAAAAACGAATGCAGTGAGACAGATCTGGTCTCGGTAGTTGATTTGTTTGTTTCTCCTGAAAAACAAGAGGAATTAGAAGTGAAGATGCAGGAGCATTGGAATGAAAATCGGGAAGAAAAAACTGAGGCCAATTTAAAATCAGCGTTGTATAAAATTCATTACGAGATAAATACTTCAGAAGTAAAAGCCGGAAAAGTGAAGTTTTTCCAACTTTTGACACGTATTGCAGCTGTTTTATTTATTCCTATGGCTCTTGCTCTGGGATATCAATTTTATAACAAACCCCAGTCAGGGACACTAACCCAAACCATTGCCACACCCTTGGCCGCACGAACAAGTTTCGAGTTGCCCGATGGCTCAAAAGTTTGGCTTAATGCTGGTTCAACCGTATCCTTCGCTTCCGATTTCGGGCATAAGTCCCGTTCTATTTTGCTCAGCGGCCAGGCTTATTTCGATGTTAAAAAGGACAAAATGCCTTTCGAAGTTGAAACGAAGAAATTTAAAGTTAAAGTATTGGGAACGGCTTTCGATGTTTTGGCTTACCCCGGCGAGGAAGCTGCTGTTACGCTCGAACGTGGAAAAGTAGCTATTTCGACCAACACAGGGACAGGAGACGAGCTTCGTCCCGGACAGAGGGCTGTGATTGATCAAACTTCCAATCAGATTACGAAGAACGATGTTAACTCGCAGAATTTTGTTTCGTGGAAAGATAACCGTTTGATTTTTAATGATGAACCACTGTTTAAAGTAGCTGCTTGCCTCGAACGCTGGTATAACCTGCAAATCGATATTAGAGATGAATCAATCAAGAATATGAAAATAAATGGTACGATTGAATATGAGTCGATTAATGAAGTTATTGATTTGCTCAGTATTGCAGGGCGAATTGATTATACCTTCGACAAAAACAACCGCCATTTAGTTCTCAAAGCCAAATAAGAAAAAATAAATGCCTATGGAATAACCTTAAAATCAGACATAAATCAATAAAAAAAACAAAAGTGGGGAAGCGGCCAACTTCCCCACTCGCGAAAAATAATTTCTGTCCAAAATTATTAATCTTAATCATTCAAATCTATGAAAAAATACGAATTGAGAAAAGGTCCTTTGTGGGCTTTTCTTTTAAAACTTTTTATTGCTATGAAGTTGGTTATCTTCTTGTTATGTGTTTCTGTCTTATCAGCCTTTGCTACAGATTCATACTCACAGACCACAAAACTTAGCTTGTCGATGAATAATGTGACCATCGGCGATGTATTAAAGACAATTGAAGACAAAAGCGAGTTTCGGTTTTTCTATACCGAGAAAGTAGCAACTGATAAAAAAGTGTCGGTTGATTTCGAGAAGTCGACGGTTAACCAGGTTCTCGACGAGGTATTTAAAAATACTGGAATTTCCTACCGTGTTGTGGGCCGGCAGATAGTATTATATTCTGATAATGGCAGCAAAGAAATGTTTGAATTTGGTCAAACAAAAGAGGTACGTGGAACTGTTACGAACGAGGCAGGAGAGCCAATTCCAGGCGCTACTGTTGCCATCAAGGGAACCACCAACGGGACAATCACCGGGGCCGACGGGTCGTATCTTTTAACAAAAGTACCCGACAGCGCTATTTTGATTTTCACTTTTGTAGGTATGAAATCGCAGGAAGTGGCTGTTGCCGGTAAATCTCAGATAAACGTTAAACTGGCTGAAGAAACCATTGGTATTGAGGAAGTTGTTGCTGTTGGTTATGGAACACAAAAAAAACGCGATATGATTGGTTCTATTGCTTCGCTGAATGCTGATGAAGTGAAAAAGATTGCTCCGGTTTCTGTCGAATCAACCATTCAGGGTATGGCTGCTGGTGTGCAGGTAAACTCAGGATCAGGCATCCCGGGAGCTCCTCAGCAGATCAAGATTCGAGGTGTTGGGTCTATCTCTTCGGGGACCGACCCTCTCTGGATTGTTGATGGTATTCCAATTGTCAGCGGACCAATTGACCCGAGTTATAATGGTGAAATTAACCAAAGCGTTTTGGCGATGATTAACCCCAACGATATTGAGTCGATCCAGATTCTGAAAGATGCTGCGGCTACCTCAATTTATGGTTCGCGCGGATCGAACGGAGTTATCCTTGTAACAACTAAATCTGGGAAAAAAGGACAAACAAAAGTTGACTTCGATGTAAAATCGGGTATCAGTAACTGGGAAAAGACAGATATTGGCTATGTCAACGGGAAGGACCATATTGCTATTATGGACCTGGCTATGAGTAATATCGAGGCTGGACAGTACAGTGTTGAAAATGCTATTAAACAACTTGACGGTGCAACCGAAACGATGACGCGAGATGAGGCTTTGAATACAAATACCAACTGGGTTGACGCTATTTCACGTACCGGGTCGTTCTACGAAGCGAACCTTTCTGTTAGTCAGGGTTCTGAAAAAGGAAACTCCTATTTATCGCTTAAGTACCGAAAAGACAATAGTAACCTGAAATTCAACAGTCTGGAAACTTATTCAGCAAATATTAATCTGAATTATAACATTTTTAAAGATTTTGATTTGGGGTATCACCTTATGGCTTCGTTTACTGATAACGACCGTGTAAAATCGGGAGATGGAAAACAAGGCGCTGGTGGTTGGGGACAAGTAAACTCCAATTCACTTCCCTGGATGAAAATATATGATTCTAATGGTTTTAACGGTTACTGGAACTCCCGTGCTTCGGTTAACGCTCTGGCGAGTGTCGATCCAATCAACTCTCAATCGAACCTGAAAACCATCAATGTACTTTCGGGTCTGAATGCAACATGGAAATTACCTGTTCAGGGTTTATCTCTGAAAGGCGAATTTGGATTGAACTATGTTGCTAATCGTGGCCGCTCGTGGAGAAGTGATGCCCTGTTAATTAATGGCGCTGTGGCTCAGGAAACAAAATACGAAACCAGCACTGCCAACTATAACGCTTATTTTAACTACGATGTTCCGTTACCAAAAATTCATACATTAAATATTGTAGCAGGTGTTGAAAACACTCGTCAGATTTCGCAGTATATGAATTTGAAAGGTGAAAGCTTGGTCGGCAAATTTCCAGAAGTTGGAACACCAAACGTGTTAAGCGGTAGCAGTACCTTAGGCGGCGAATCGTACCTGAGAGGCTTCTTTGGAAGGGCAAATTATAAGCTGGCCGACAAATACCTGGCTGGTGTTAGTGTTCGCCGGGATGGTATTTCAAAATTCACTGCCGATAATCGCTGGGCTACATTTCTTTCAGGTTCGCTGGGCTGGATTATTTCTGAAGAAAAATTCTTCCATTTTAAACCAGTTAGTTTGCTGAAACTGAGAGGCAGTTATGGACAAACCGGTAATACCAATATTCCAAGTGGGGTTACGAGCGACAAATGGGCAATCAACAGTGGCTCGTCAACGTTGGCATCAACAAACAATACTTACCTGGGTAGCATTGGTAATTCCGACATAAAATGGGAAACAACCAACTCTCTCGATGCTGGTATCGACTTTGGATTCTTTGGTAACCGCATCAATGGTTCGCTGGCTTACTATCAGAAAAAAGTATCTGATATGTTGCTGGCAGTAACTTTACCTTCATCTGCCGGTTTATGGGAAGCTCAAAACTATTGCTGGCAGAACATCGGTGACATGAAGAACAAAGGTTTTGAATTCAATGCCAATGCCGTAGTATATAATAAACATGATTTTACATTTAATTTTGGGTTTAATATCTCAACCAATAGTAATAAAGTTCTATCATTGGACCCAACTTCAGATGCCAACCATGTCGGTATACTTCAGGCAGCTGAAAATGGGATTATTCGTACCATCACAAAGTCGGACCTGTCGTGGGGAACTTATTACATGGCCGAATATGCAGGAGTTGACGCGCAAAAAGGTATTCCACTCATTTACGAAGTCACAAAGCTTGATGATGGTACAACCGAACACACCGGGAACATCATTCCTGCAACCAACGAAAACATGTCGAATAACCGCATGATTTTAAAAGGAAAAACAGCTTTACCAAAGTTGTTAGGAGGTTTTAATACTAATTTCACTTATAAACGTTTCGATTTAAGCATGGTATGGTCGTTTGTAACCGGGAATTACATTTACAACCGGTTGTTGCAGAGCTCGATGACTCCAAACCAGGGAATGCTTGTGCTCAACAAAAAATTATTGACTGAAAGTTGGACCAAGCCTGGAGACCAGACGTACTGGCCACAGGTTACAGCAGCAAACCTTTATAAGTACGACAATGCCGGTAACCCAACAACCACTGGGGTTAGCTATGGTTCCGACAACAATACGCCTTCTTCTCAATACCTCGAAAAAGGCGATTACCTGAAACTTCGCAACATTACTGTGGGTTATACTATTCCTTCTGATCTCACAAACAGATGTAAGATTAATACAGCCAGAATTTATTTGTCGGCAAGTAACTTATTTACACTCACTAAGTTTTCGGGTTACAGCCCCGAAATTGGAATTGACCAGGCTACCGGCGGATGTTATTCTGTATTTACATCAATGCCATCATCGCGTACGTTTATGTTTGGTTTAAGCATTAACTTTTAATATTCCAGACTATGAAAAATACTATAAAAGCAATATTTGCAATATGCCTGTTATTTATTATTCCTTCGTGTAACAACGATAAGTTTTTCGAACTGGAAAGACCAAATCAATATCCCTGGAATAATGTTAAAGAACTCGAATTGGCAGTCAGAACGCCTTATCTTCTTTTGATGGGAAATGCCTGGGGAAGCCCGGTAGGCGCACTTGGGTTGAGAGGTTTTGCTGAATCTGACATTGCCCAGTACCTCAATGGCATTACCGGTTCAAGCTATTATTACGAATATTATAATCGCAAGTGGGAAACAACTGTACTTAATAGTGCCGATAAGGAATTGGAGCTGGCTTTCTCGTACCTCTATCAAATTTCAACCGAAACCAATGCACCGCTGAAATTAATCCAGGATGCAGAAGATGCTGGTGTAGATGTTTTCAGTAATATGACTCCTACTGACCGGGAAACAGTTAAACGCTACAAAGGCGAACTATTGTTTATGCGTGCCGTAGGCTATTGGTATCTGGCCCGTACGTGGGCTCCGCCTTACGATCCGAGCGGCACAAACGACTCGAAACATTTTGTACTTTGCCGTACTTATGTGAATGGGGCTGATGAGATTAAAAATGGTAAACTGGCAACTGTTGCTGAAGTATATGATTCAATTGTACAAGACTTGAAAGATGCAATAGCTATTTTGCCAACTACCTATGTTACAACTGAGTTAAGTCCAAGAACAAGAGTGAATAAGTACGCTGCACAGGCTATGCTTGCCCGCGTTTATTTCTACATGGGGCAATATGCTTTGGCTAAAGCTCAGCTCGACGATGTTATTAACAGTGGGATGTACAATTTGAACGACGATCCAATTCAGGCATTTAACCGTAACGCCGGAGGTGGTCAAAGCAATGAAATTATCTGGGAAATTGCCATCGATGCAAATTCCAGTAAATTCGACCGTATTCCAACCATTTTTTCTAAATGTAATTACAATACCAATGGAGGTGGTCGAGGTCAATACTGGAACCATTGCTCTTGGGCTGCATTTACTTTATCGTATACTACCCTGAAACAAATTGGCTGGATAAATGCTGATTTATCGGTTGGCCCTAATGCTGCTGCCGATAAACGTTATACTCAAACTTATATCCGTCTGGAAGGTTATAAACCAAATCCTTACACCGCTGCCTCCAACCCAACCGAATATTACAATTGGCTGAATACTTACGAACAGCGTTATTCGCCAATAATATATCCAATGGTATGGCAGGATAAACATTATCGGGCGCCTGCAACTGGACGCCGTTCGAACCGGCCCATGCTCCGTTTAGCTGAAGTATATCTTACACGTGCAACTTTGCGCCTGAAAGATGGTGATAAAACTGGTGCAGCTGCTGATTTGAATGTCGTTCGTAAAAGAGCAGGGCTGAGCGATATTAGTTCAGCAACAATTACCGAAACCGACATTGAGAACGAACGAATTATAGAACTGGCTGGCGAACATGCCGACCGTTTGTTGTACCTGATTGCAATGCGTAAACCAATTGGTATTGGCGACAGGGACGCAACAAAATTCTCACCAATTCAGCCTCCATATTCTACTTATTACTGGCAGGTTCCCGAAGTTGAGAAACAAAACAACAACGCCTATAAACAATAAGTTTAGTTCGACTTATCAATCCTTATCCCTGGAGGTTAAATCTTCAGGGATAATTTTTAGGCTTTTTCTGTTAAAAAGCTATTGATCTGATATATTTTTGAATGCTACTTTTATGTTTTTCTATAATACCTGAGTGTATCAAATTTTGCACCAGTACCTTAATGATTACACTTCCGGCAAAAGCTGGAATTGGGAAACCTGAGATAAAGAAAGCAAACTAATTGAGGCAATTGAAAATGAAGATTCGGACTATTATTATCCTTGTAGCTGTTTCATTGATTAATTTGAATGAAATAGTTGCGCAAAACATTTCTTTGACTGGTATTCGGAAAGTTAAAGATATCATCATCTATAAAGATTCGTTGTTTTATTCGGCTTTCCCTTCAGTAGTCAGGCGTTCGGGCAATGAAATTTTGGTTGCTTTTCGAAGGGCGCCCGACAGACGATTATTTGGGCAGCAGGGAATTTCGCATACCGATCCCAATAGTTATTTGGTAATGGTCCGCTCGGGTGATGGTGAATCCTGGACCAAAGAACCAGAATTAATTTTTGCAAATCCATTTGGCGGTTCACAGGACCCATGCCTGTTGAAACTGAAGGATGGAACTTTGCTTTGTACTAGTTATACGTGGAGCCTAATCAGGCCTGATGCCGATAGCGTTCTCAACCGGAAATTGTCATTGGTTCAGGGTAAAACGAAATATTCTCAGGCTTTTGCTTTTATGGGTGGCTACCTTGTGCGTTCATCTGATGGAGGAAAAACCTGGAAGGGACCAATTTATCCGCCATCGGTTCCTGCTGATGTTCAGTCTGATGTTTTTGGTAAAACGCTGCCAGCCTATAATAGAGGTGCATTATACGAAGGAAAAAATGGCCGGATATTTTGGGCTGTGGCAGCAAAGGACTCCGATTCTCCTTCAAAAACTTCGGTGTATTTAATGATTTCGGATGACAAAGGACTAACATGGAATTATGTGTCGCCGATTGCCATCGACAAAAATGTGTCGTTTAACGAGACATCAATAATTGAGACCCCGAAAGGAGATTTGGTGGCTTTTCTCCGAACGGCCAATATGCCCGACGAGTATTCGTGCATAGCCCGGTCAACCGATGGTGGAAAATCATTTCAATGGCAGAGCCTGGGGTTTTACGGTTATCCGTTACATGCACTCAGATTGCCTGATAACCGGGTTTTACTTACTTATGGTTACCGGCACAAACCGTATGGCATCAGGGCTCGAATTTTAAATCCGGAATGTACCGATTTCGCTTCTGCCGCCGAATTTATACTCCGGGATGATGGTGGAAGCGGAGACCTTGGGTACAGTTGGGCTGAGATGCTGGATCGGAAACGGGCGCTGGTAGTTTATTATTTTAACCATAACAATGGAAATCGGTACATTGCAGGAACAATCATAGAAATTGGCGAAAAGTAATATCAAATAAAGGAGTAACTAATTTAAAACCAACTAAAAAAATGAAACGGATACTGAAATGGGTATTCATTTTTATTGTCTTTATTTACTTGTTCCTGCTGGTTGCTAACAGACAAATAGCTACTGTTTTATTCGGTGGAGAAGGATATAAAAAGCACCAGCTCATACCTGGAAATATTGGGGTTCCGGTTAAACGCACATTTGATTGGAAACTCCATTCAGCATTTGCCGACAGCATTCTCAATCTTTGGGCAAGCAAGCCAATTCGTGAGGAAGATATTAATCAGAAAGGCATCGTTCAAAACATTATTCTTGCACGGATGATGTTAAAAAAAAGCATTCCGGAGGTGAACCAAACGCTCCTGAAATTTAAGGTTTGGGGAATTTCGGGTTCAACCTGGGCGCTTAATAAAAAAGGAGATTACGATTTTACGCTTACCAATCTGACCACCATTTTATGGCTTTTTGGCGAAAAAGAAGATGTTCTGTTTCCCGAAACGCGAGAATACCTGATCAATACCTTGTTGTCGGAAGAAGGAGGAAATTTTCGGTATGGGGTACCTTATTCGCTGGGACTTTGGAAAGATACCGAAAACCATATCCTTATGACAGAGGGTTCGCGTTACCTGAAAAACCGATGGATCATGCTTCATGGAAATAACAGCGAAAAATACGACAACATCAAAAATGGGATGGAAGGCAAGCTACTCGCATTCTTAGATGAAATGAGGGTAAATGGCTTATACGAGTTCAATTCGTTGCCATACGTTGGTTATACGCTTGTGGCACTTTTAAATATGGAGGCTTTCGGTTCGGAAAAACTAAGCGCCAAAGCCCGCGAAGTGCTCGATTACATGAATTGGTGTTATGCACTTGGCAGTTACAAGTTGAAGCATTATCCGCCCATGCGGCGTCGTTACGAGAAAGCCTTTATCCAGAAATTACTTACCGATTATCATTCAGCGTTTATGAAATCGTGGCTGAGCTATTCGCCGGTTAAAAAATTCGATACCCATGTCTATAAAGCCGAAGTTCATTCATTAATGGGTGTTTGCATTCCCTATCAGCCAGCCGACGAGGTGATAAAAACTATTTTTGATAAAGGTAACGGCTATTTTGTAAAGCTTGGGCATGGAAAAAACAGTTGTCCCGAAATTTATTCGGCGGGGAAGCATTTCCTGATTTCCGCTGGAGGGGCCAATCGTGGAGAAAATTCGATTATTGTTGCGCGGCCAGTTTGTCTGTTTTTGAACGATACCGCTTCGGTGCTGGCTAATGTTTTTCATTTGGCAGGCCCGGGCAACGATTTCAGGCAATGGAACAACACCGGAGTTTATAGAAATTTTGCCTGCGCCGCAGGTCCGGTAAGTGTTCCGGAAGGAGTAAAACCATTTCAGGTTAAAAATAACTGGTCGGTTTATCTGATGAAAGATAGTGTTGCTGTTGCAGTTTTTTCGATTGGGAAATTGGGAATTATGGTTGTTACTGAAAACCAAAGTCCGGTCGATTTTCTGGAAAATATAGTTCGTTTAAATTCAGATAGCCGAAAATTAGATCATCAGTTTACCATGCCCGATGGAACTAAGATAGAATATGATGTGAACAGTCCGAAAGACAAGTGGGTTGTCCAGGCTATTGATTACAAGCCTGTTGACAGGATGTATGATCGTTGGGCGTTAATTGAGGGCGATTTTTATAGTAAAGATTTGGTATCAGATATTAGGGTGAAGAGCACCAACTCCGTCTTAAAACAGAGTGGAGCAAACCCACAAAAGCTTTAAGAGTCTGTTTAAATTTAATTTAAAACTCAGTACTCACCCCATCGTCCCGTTTTAAACGGGACTCTGCCCCTTTCTACGCGTAGAGAGGGAAAAAGTCCGATAAATCGGACTTGGGGTGAGTCAAAAAAAGATAGAATTAAAGTTAAAATTCTTCAATAAAAAATTTTAAACAGTTTAAAATATCATAAATTATTAAGACCATCTGTATGAAGAATTTGTTTTATATCATTTTTATATGTTGGGGTTGTGTTGCAGTAGCTAATGATACTCCATCAATAAAAGCAAAAATTTCGGTTTCGCCTGAAATGAAAAATTCGTTTATCAAAAATGGACGGGTAATTTTACGCCTGACAAAAGTCCGTGGAAAAGAACCCCGGAAAGCAGCCGAAATAGCCATTGGAATTACCGCTTTGAATTGGGAGGCCAAAGCTCCGTTCGTCTTTACATCGAGGGATAAAAATGTATTGGTTTCGGGGAATTTTGATGAAAAAAACAAATCTGAAATGTGCTATTTTCAGGTGGTTTATAAGCAGAATACTGATGACGGACAGGAAAACGTTCCCGGAAACTTGTTCAGCAAAGTTGATTCTGTAAAGATTTCAGCCAACATGGATCTGGATATAACCCTTGACCAGCTAATAGCTCCAACAGAAACTGTAAAACATCAGTTTATTAAACCGGTGATGATAAAAAGTCGCTTGCTTTCTGAGTTTTCGGGGCACGACCGTTTTCTGAAAGCCGCCATTTTGTTGCCATCAGGGTATTTCGACAATCCTGGCAGGTCGTACCCAATTTGTTACCGTGCCCCGGGGTTGAATGGCCGCTCGAATAATATCAATGGTTTAATTGCCGAAAAAGAATTTTCCGACTGGTGGTTTTCGAAAGAAGCGCCACAGATTATCTATGTTTTTTTAGATTCGCAGGGCCCGTACGGCGACACTTACCAGGTTGATTCTGAAAATAATGGCCCTTGCGGAAAAGCTTTGACCGAAGAACTTATTCCTGAAATAGAGCGACAGGTTCATTACGACACGAAAAGTCATTGTCGCTTTTTAACTGGTTATTCAACAGGTGGTTGGATTGCTCTGGGCTTACAGATTTTTTATCCTGATTTTTTTGACGGAACATGGTCGTATAGTCCCGATCCGGTTGATTTCGGCCATTTTGGTTTGATTGATATGTATGCTGACGAAAGCATTTTTTACAACAAGTATGGCTATTTGCAGCCAGGGCGACGTACCATTTATGGCGAACCAACCCGCTCGATGAAAGATTGGATTGCCGCCGAAAATGTGGTGAGCCGAACCGGAAATTACCTGGTTTCGGGTGGACAATTTGGAGCCTACAACGCGGTTTTCAGTCCGAAAGGCAAAGATGGGTTACCTGCTTTGGCGTTCGATCCGTTTACCGGAAAGATTGATCGCGAAGTTGCCAAACAATGGGAAAAGTATGACCTGAAAAAGATACTCGAACGAAATTGGTCATCTTTGGGCCCAAAGCTTCAGGGGAAAATCTGGATTTGGACAGGCGACATGGATAACTTGTACTCCAATGTGGCTACTCGTTTCCTGAAAGATTTTCTGGATAAAACGGAAAATCCCAAGTCGGATGCCAAAATATCGTTCACTCCAATGGCCAGCCATTGCCAGGAATGGGATGATAGAAGTGCACTGACACTGATCGGGGCAAAGTTTAAATAACAGGGTTACAGGATATTTATAGCACTTTAATATAAGCAGTTATGAAACGAACGATATTTCTTTTCTTTTTGTTGGTTTCGGGTTTAAGTTTTGCACAAAACAAGAGTGAAAAGCTGGTTTATCACTTTATTCAAACCGATGGGCAAGGTAAAATTGTACCCTGGTTCAATCCGGATCCCGGGATATCTTACGATCATATCGTCAAAATTGTATGGAACTTTTGGGACACGATGCGCACAGACCTGAATGGTTTGCCATACCATTTAAATCATCAGGTTTGGACCAAAGGTCACAATGATCACCGCGGTATTGGCGGCGACCAAATTGCAATGGCTATCTCGTCGTGGCGATTGCTATACGCTTATACTGGGAACGAGCGCATATTGGACAACATAAGGTTTATGGCCGATTATTACCTGTCGCACTCGCTTACTCCATCTTCCAGTGTGTGGAAAAATCTTCCCTATCCTTATAATACGTTAGTTTATTCGGGTGTTTACGATGGCGATATGATTCTTGGGAAAGGTTTTATTCAGCCGGATAAAGCTGGTTCGTTTGGCGCCGAACTGCTGAATGTTTACAAATTAACCGGCAAAAAAGTTTACCTGGACGCGGCTGTTGATATGGCCAATACACTTTCCGACAGGATTATTCCGGGCGACAATGAGAGGTCTCCGTTACCTTTCAGGGTAAATGCTGTAACGGGAGAAACAGCTGCTCTGAAAGAAAACGGGAAAGAAATTATAACTTATTCATACACTGCTAACTGGACTGAAACCATGAATTTATTCAAGGGTTTGGTTGCATTGGGTGAAGACAGTAATGGTTCGTACCAAAAATCGTTTAATACATTGTTGGCTTGGATGAAAAACTACCCGTTGAAAACGAATAAATGGGGGCCTTTTTTCGAAGATGTTGGTTCATGGTCCGACACTCAAATTAATGCACTAACGTTTATGCGCTTCATTTTCGAAAATAGGGAACTGTTCCCCAATTGGAAGACTGATTCGCGTGGAATACTCGAATGGGTTTACCGCGAGCTGGGAAACAATAGCTGGGCAAAATACGGGGTTACTGTTAGCAACGAACAAACTTCGTATAGGGTTCCGGGGAACAGCCATACAGCCAGGTTAGGCTATTCCGAACTTTTGTATGCTTTTGCCACAGGAGACAAACAGGATTATGAACGTGGAATCCGCCAGTTAAACTGGGCTACCTACATGGTGAACGACGATGGCGAAAATACTTACCCCAATTCGGGCCAGGAAACCTGGATGACCGATGGTTACGGCGATTATGTACGTCATTACCTTCGGGCAATGGAAGTATTTCCGGAACTGGCCCCGTCGGGACAAAATCACCTGGTTAAATCCTCGTCGGTTATAAGATATATTCGGTACGATGAGATGAAGATTGAATACGATGCTTTTGATAACGGTTCGACTGAAATACTGCGACTGACATCGAAACCCAAAGAAGTTAAAGTTTCAGGAAAAGTAATTGCTGAAACCGATAACGACGCAGATAATAGCTGGAACTGGAAATCTTTGGGGAAAGATGGTATTCTCAAAATAGCAAAACATGAAGGGAAAAAAGTTGAAATAAACCTGTAATATGAACAAATACCTAAACCTTATTTTACTGATTATTTGCCTGCCATTGCTTCTTCAGTCCAAAAACAATACGCCAATGAAATCCATTCAGGATTTTGGTGTTTTGCCTGAAAATAGTGGAACGGTTAATAAATCCAACCTGCAAAAAGCCATCGACTGGGCTTCGCCGCGTGGCGCAGCTTTATTTGTTGAGCCTACTGATATTCCGTATAAAGTTGACGGTGGAATTATTTTGAAGCAAAATGTTTCGCTCGTTGGTGTGCATGGCCCCGTTGGCCGAGGTACTTGCAGCGTAGAGAAAAAGCACCCGGTTGGAAGCGTTTTCCAGATTGAAGATGAAAAGAATGCGTTTATAACTGTTGAAGGGGCAACCCAAATCAAGGGAATTCAGTTTTGGTACCCGAACCAGTCGTTTGCCGATTCGGCCAAAATTATAAAATACCCGGCAACCATAAAAGCTTCGTCGTCGGTGGTAGTTCAGGGCGTTACACTTTCGGCGCTTACTTTTTACGGCGAATACCTGGCCATGGATTTTAACACCAGCCGGAATTTCCCCTGTGAACAAATTTTGTTCGAGCATTGTTATGGTTTCCCTTTAAGCGGCGAGTTTATCCGCATCGATTACTGCTATGATATTCCTCGTATTCTGCACTGCCACATCAATCCGGCCAACATGCGGTATATCAATCGTCCGTTCAATAAACAGGTTATCGATGCCGTTGTCGGGAAAAAGTCGTTTGCTTATTCCATCAATCATACCGATAATGCCCAGGTGATGGATATTTTTACTTTTGGAACTTATGGTGGAATCTATTTAGGAGCGGCAACCTACGGGCAAATGACCAATTTCAATTTCGATTGCGTGGCTGTAGGCATTCATAAACTGGGCGATAATTTGAAAAACCGCAACTGGCAGATTTCTCAGGGTTCAATTATAGCCAATACCGGTGAAAGTACTGACAATATCCATCCTATTATAATTGAAGGTGAGGGACATACTTCGCTGGTGAATGTCGAAGCATTTTCGGGTACCAATTCTGCGCTTTCAACAGTGAAAGGATCAACCGATTATTTATTGGTACGTGGAAATGATAAGCTGACTGTTTCGATGTACGGTTGCCGGATGTGGGGCTATTTGGGCGCAAAACCGTTGACTGTGGAAAACCCGAATGCTAAAATTCAGGCAACCGATTGCTGGGACAAAGATCAAAACCCGTTTAACCTGCATGAACAAAAATGAAAAGGATAATTATGAAAAAAATGATTCATTTGATTGCAATAATATCCTTTCTCGCTTCAATCAATGAAACCCGGGCTCAAGAGAAAGTAGCATATAAGCAGAATTTGGTTTTTTATCCGGCGGCAAATGCATCTTATGTATTAGATGGTTATTTAAGCAAACGCATTCAACAATCGATACAGAACTATTTTCTGGAAACACCTGAATCAAGTCCGGCCATTTTACAAATATTGCTCGATAGAGACAAGTTGCCTGTGCGTAAGCCACTGATGCCATGGGCTGGTGAATTTGCCGGAAAGTACTTAACCGGGGCCGAATTGGTTTACAGGTTGACCCACAATGCAGAACTGAAAAAAACGATTGACAAATTCGTTCGCAACCTTATTTCGTGCCAGGAAAGTAATGGTTATTTGGGACCTTTCCCGAAAGAATCGCGCCTGACAGGTAAGAACTGGGATGTTTGGGGACATTACCATTGTATGTTCGGACTTATGCTTTATTATGAAGACACGCAATATGAACCTGCATTAAAAGCGTGTGAAAGAGCTGCAGATTTGTTGTGCGAAACTTTTGGCCCTGGAAAACCATCGTTAACCTGCGATGGCGAAGGAGGACAAATGAATATGGCGGTTTGTCATGGCTTAGTGTTGCTTTACGAAAAGACTGGAATAACAAAGTACCTGGATTTGGCAAATTATATCGTAAATGATGCCTGGAATGAAGAAGGTGCAGGAAAATATCTGCATACTATACTTGCGGGAAAATCTATAATTGATATGCCCAGGCATCGCTGGGAGCCAATTCATGCATGGCAGGTATTGGGTGAATTGTACCGATTGACAGGCGATACGATCTATAAAACTGTAATGCAAAAAATATGGCAATATGGTGTTGGTGGGGATCGCCACAATACAGGTGGAATTACTTCAGGAGAAGGATTTACAGGTTCGCCATATAACAAAGGAGCTATTGAAACCTGTTGTACAGTAGCCTGGACTGCATTTTCAATTGATCTTCTTAAGATTACCGGAAATTCGAAAGTTGCTGACGAAATTGAATGGAGTACATACAATAGCGCCCTTGGAGCAATTCCTTACAGCGGAAAGGTTTGCGCATATAATGTCCCGATGGATGGAACCCGTGCATTTGGCGGCACCGAATTGTCGTGGCAATCGCCAATGGCAGGACCCGATTTGAATTGTTGTGCTGTGAATGCTTACCGTCCTTTGGGAATGATTTCGCAATGGGGTTTAATGCAATCAGAGGAAGGCCTGGTGGTTAATTTTTACGGCCAGGGAAAAATGTCGGCTCTGTTGCCATCAGGAACTCCAGTTACTGTCAGCCAGGAAACTGAATATCCCGCCGAAGGATCAGTAAAATTGACACTAAGCCTGAAAAAAACGGAAACATTTACGTTGAAACTACGAGTCCCATTCTGGTCAGAAACTACAGGGATAAAAATCAATGGCAAGTCGATTCCAGAAAAAGCAAATCAGGGAACTTATCTTTCGCTCAAACATACATGGAAATCTGGTGACCAAATAGAGCTAAATCTTGATTTTAAATTCAGATTTTGGAAAGGAGAACAAGATTTTGCAGGAAAAGTCTCTGTTTTCAGAGGCCCCATTTTATATGCTTACGATGCCCGGTTTAATGATTTTGATCCCTTACAAATTCCGCAACTTGATACTGCTTCTCTGATATTTGAACGACAGATGTTTGATGGGGCAATTGAACCCTGGATTTTTGGAATATTGAAAGATAAAAATGGGGCCGGTATTAAAGTTTGTGATTTCTCAAGCGCCGGGCAAACAGGTAATCAATATTGTACTTGGCTGCCTTTTAAATAGGAAAACACCGGACAATAAAGGGATTTATAAATAATGACACAGAACAAGCTTATGAAAATATTTACAAAAACGAAGCATTTAATACTGTTTGTTTCAATGGTTTTTGGTTTTTCTTTCCTGAAAGCTGGCCCTTCTTCTTTTTCGTTAAAGGAAAACGACATAGAAAAAGTGGAGATTTATATCTCTCCAAACGGGAACGATAGTAATTCAGGAACACAACTATCGCCGGTTAAAAGTCTGGAAAAAGCAAAAGAACTCATTCGTTTAGCCCAGCGAAATCAGAACAATTCAGAAATTACTATTTGGGTTGAAGATGGTGTTTACCAATTAGATAAGCCAATTGTTTTTACTTCTGAAGATTCAGGGACCGAAAAATGTCCAATTATTATTAAAGCTTCCGGAGGCGCAGAACCAATTATTACCGGAAGTTGTGGGTTGAAGGATTGGCAGGTTTTGAAAGATAAATCGAAACTGGCAATGTTACCAACAGAAGCGCGAAACAAAGTTTTTGTAACCGACCTGAAAAGCTTGGGCATTTCGGATTATGGTAATCCGATTGAACCGGGCAACCGGCCCGAGTTGTTTTGTAACGGACAACTACAAATACTGGCACGATGGCCAAACAACGGTTTTACCAAGGCTGGCAAGGTAAAAGGTGCAACAGAATTGCCGCCGACTTTTATGAAAAAGAGAGGTACCAAAGAAGGTATTTTTGAATATACCAATGATAGACAAAACCATTGGGCTGCTGAAAATGAAGTTTGCTTGGGTGGTTACTGGTTTTGGGATTGGTCCGACGAGTTTCAGAAGGTAGCCAAAGTGGACACACTTTCGAAAATACTGGCACTGGCTGAGCCATACCATCATTATGGATTTAAAGATAGTTTGCGCTATTATGGGTTGAACTTATTTTGCGAGATTGACCAGCCTGGCGAATGGTATCTCAACCGGGCAGAAGGAAAGCTATACTGGTATCCGCCGGTTGGCGTGAATCCGAACAAGGCGCAGGTTACACTTTCCGTTTTCAATGCCCCTTTTATGGTCGAGTTGAACGATTGTTCGTTCGTAACGCTTCAGGGACTAACTTTTCAGGAAAGCCGTGGTAGCGCTGTTTTAATTTCAGGTGGGAAAAATTGTCTGGTGAAAGATTGCCGCTTTGAACGCTTTGGGCGCGACGGAATTCATGTTGTTGATGGTTCCGGGCACGGAATCTCGGGTTGCCTGATCCGAACGCTGGGCTTTCGTGGAATTGACATGAAAGGTGGAAACCGCAAGACGCTGGAAGCTGCCAATCATTTCATAGAGAATACAATTGTTGAGCATTTTTCGCTGTTTAAGCGCACCTACGAACCGGCTGTTTATCTTGATGGATGCGGAATGCGGGTTTCAAACAACCGGTTCAGGTATTCGTCGTCGTCGGCTATGAGGCTGGAAGGCAACGACTTTACCATCGAATACAACGACATCAGTCATGTTGTGAATGAATCGGACGATCAGGGAGCGCTCGACATGTGGTACAACCCGTCGTACCGGGGTGTGGTTGTGCGGTATAATCATTGGTCGGACATTACCGGCGGAACCCACAGTGGCGCAGCAGGAGTTAGGCTCGACGACATGATCTCAGGGGTGCTCATTTTCGGAAACATTTTTGAACGCTCAGGTTCTGTGATTTTTGGCGGAGTGCAGATTCACGGAGGAAAAGATAATTTGGTGGAAAACAACCTGTTCTATAATTGCAATGCAGCAGTTTCGTTTAGTCGCTGGGGCCTTGAGCGTTGGCAGAAAGAACTGGATACGCTGGCTATTCGGAAGAAAATTTACGAGGAAGTAGATATCCGGTCGCCGCAATACCTCAGTAAATATCCCGAATTGAAAACGATTCGGGAGAATGCGGATGTGAATATCGTGAAAAACAACCTGATTGTGGATTGTAAGAACCAGTTTCTGCGTAATAAAATGGGTGTTCAGGTGTTGGTAAATAACCCGGTTTTGAAGTCAAAGAGAAAAACTGTTGTTGAATGTTGTTCTACGAAATTTTTAGCAAAGTACGGTTTAAAGCCCATCCCATTTCAACAAATAGGGCCGAAAAATAATATTTGGGATAATTAATAACGATCAAAAATGGAAAGAATTCAAATAAAACGCTATTGGATTTTTGCACTACTATTGATTCCGCTTCTATGTGGAATCCTGGCCCTAAATCATTTCGGTTTTCCGTTTAAGGCAGGTGTTGCCGGTTCCGGGATTCTGATTCTTTGGTGGGTTTATTCTGGCGAATTAAAACTTAACCGGGATGTATTTGCCATTTTCGTGGCTTTTCTGTTTTCGATAATTGGCGATTGGTTTTTATCAAACCGTCATGGTAAAATGTTTCCGTTCATAATGGGAATATCTATGTTCTTTATTGCGCACATTGGATATTTTTCATTCGGGTTGATGAATGGTAAACTGAGCCGTATAACCACTTTAATTATATTAGTTGTTGCTGTCCTATTTTATTATTTTCTGATGTATCCAGGTATTTCTGATCGGATTTTACTGGTTGCTGCCTTTTTATACCTGCTTATTTCATGCTTCTCGCTAAGTGCTGCTATTGGACTTGAAGGAATCCCGGCTTTTAGATGGTTTTACCTTTTCGGGATTAGCATGGTACTGTTTTCCGACGTAGTTATTGCTTTACGCGAATTTGTGAAATATGATGATCTTGATTTCCTGATTCTTCCAACCTACTACCTGGCACAGATAAGTGTAACTGCAGCGCTGATAAGCCGCAACGTATTTGAAGAAAATAAAGTTATTCGATATAAATTTTAAGTTTTCAATATAATGATGAAGAAAATATTTGTAGTTGTTTTTCTGATTCTTAGCTCAATTGTTTTTTCCATTTCTTATGGACAAACACCTGCCCTTAAGTTTAAACCTGGTAAAAAATTCCGCATAATCCAGTTTACCGATGTTCATTTTAAAGGCGATTCATATCGATCGGATAGTGCATTGGTGATGATTAAAAAAATGATTTTGTCAGAAAAGCCCGATTTAGTTGTATTTACAGGCGATGTGGTAACCTCGGCCAATACACTGAAAGCCTGGCAAACATTTTCGGGCGCTGTTTCTGCACTAAAGTATCCCTGGGCGGTAGTTTTGGGAAACCATGATATTGAGGCCGATCTTACTGGAAAACAAATTATGGCAGCCCTTGTCGGGAAGCCATACAGCCTTACTCAAAACGGTCCGCAAAACATTGCCGGGAATGGTAATTATATCCTGAAAATACAAGCATCAGGATCGGCAAAAACGGCGGCTTTACTCTATTTCCTCGATTCTCATTCAGGGTTTAAACCAAAAACCGATAAAGGCGATTACGAATGGATTGCCTTTAACCAGGTTGAATGGTACAGGCAGCAGAGTGAAAAGTTTACCAAAGAAAATGGTGGAAAACCTTATCCGGCTTTAGCTTTCTTTCATATTCCGTTACCCGAATACAAGGAAGTCGTTGGAAAACCAACAACCGTTGGAAGCCAGATTGAGAATGTTTGCTCGCCCGATGTGAATAGCGGAATGTATGCCGCTTTGCTTGAATGTGGCGACGTAATGTCAACATTTGTCGGGCACGACCACGACGATAACTTCATTGGTTGTTTGCGTAATATTTGTCTGGCTTACGGACAATCTTCGGGCCGTCAGTCGTATGGCAGTGTTGGTAAAGGTGCCCGTATTATTGAGCTTTACGAGGGTGAACGTAAATTTGACACCTGGATATTGAAATGGTATGATTGCGACCGCGATAAAGACATCTGGACCCCAACTGCCGACCGTAACCCGCAAAATTTTGTAACTTATCCCGATTCGTTTCAGGAAAAGAAATAATAATGTATAGCTATTGAGGGTTTCACTTAAAGTGAAGCCCTCAATAAAAGTTATATCAATAAAGCAAAAACTAACTAACCAATTTTACCATGTCAATTCAATTTCGCCTATCTGTTACAGCAATTTTTCTTTTAGGATTGCTAAGTAGCTGCACTCAAACCGATGTTATTCCTACTGGCTGGCGTGCTTCCTGGGAAAACCCTACATCCCAGTATCGCCCTTTGCAAATGGTGCATGGCGCCGATATCCGTAAAAAAGCTGCTTACTACAAAGATACCTGCGGATTAGGCGGGGTTGTTTGCAACGTACCTTTTGGTGACAATTACCTCAAATCCGAAGACGATTGGAAGGTTTTTGTTGATGGCGTAAAAGCTATGCAGGACGCTGGTTTACGCGTTTGGATATACGACGAAGATGGTTATCCGAGTTTGGCCGCAGGTGGCAGGGTTTTGGAGGCCGACCCGTCGCTCGAATCACTCGAAATGGTGTACGATAAAGATAATAAGCAACAGCCATTTACGGTAAGAACCTGCTACGAGTTTGTTCATGCAAGCAACAATTTTTATGCAGCGCGCAAATACCCCAATCCGCTCGATCCGAAAGCGACACAAAAATTCATCGAGCTCACGCATCAGGCATATTACAAGCATTTGGGGCCCGAATTATATAACAAAGTGGAGGCTTTTTTCACCGATGAACCTTCGATGATGGGATGTAATCTGGGTCAACTCAAAGAAGAAGTTCGGAAAAATGTGCGGGTGATCGATCCACTTGATCCAAATAAGAAGAATTTACCCATGATTTCGTGGGCCAACGATTTACCTGAAAAATACAAAGCCCGTTATGGCGAAGATTTGATGGCTTCCATTTCATCAGTTTTCACCGGAAATGAAGAAAAAGATAAAGTGGTGCGGCAAAAATTCTGGTCGCTGTTGGCCGAAACGGATAAAGACAATTATTACAAAGCCATTCAGAATTGGCTAAAAGCTACACGCGAGGCTAACCAGGGCAAAGGGCCTGTTTCTTCGGGGCACGGACTTCGCGAAGAGAATCCGTCGAACCATGTTCCGCTTGATGGCAATAAGCTGGAAGTTACTTCAGGCTTCGATATTCCAGGGCTCGATCAGCTTAGTTCCGACCCGTCAATTTGGGAAGACAACTCGTGGATGGCTACGTGTTTCCCTGGTTCTTCTGCTTATTTAAACGGGCAGCGCCGGGTGATGTGCGAAATGAGCGATTTCGACCAAACCATCAATGGCAAACAACCTGCCGATTTGCAGTACATGCAGGCTGCCACGGCCTGGCAGATGGCTCTGGGCGTAACCGATTTTAATTTGTATTACACGCCGAGCTACGGAAAACAGTTTCCATACAGGCAGGAAGCTCAGTACAAGGAATATTGCAATTTTGTGGGACGTGTGAATTCGCTGCTCGCCGAAGCAAAACCGGTAAGAAAGACATTGTTGTATTATCCGATTTACGATTTGCAACGCGAGTTTATCCCGGTTGCCGAAAAAATGAGCTGGCGCACCCAAAACGAGCAGGTAGCAACGATTGAAACTTCGTTCCGCCATTTAGGCGCCAATTTACTTAAAGCGCAGGTTCAGTATGTTTTAGCCGATTATCTTTATCTCGAAAAGGCAACGGTTACGACAAAGAAGACCATTCGGCTGGGTGACGCCGAATTCACTTCTCTTGTGTTTCCGAAGGGAATTACTTTACCTGAAAAAGTATCGAAAATGGTTGAGCAGGCTAAGTTGGAGGGAGTAAATGTGGTATTTATCGAAGAATACAAGGAAACACCTGCACCCGAACAACTTCGCAAATTAACAGGGAATCAGCCTGTACTTTCTCCCGAAGGTCCGAAGATTGTTTATGGCGAATTTTTGCGTGACGGGCACCGTATTTTTATGGTTGTCAATACTGGAAACGAAGCCTATTCCGGGCAAATTATATTTCCTGATGGCAAAAGTTATTCGGAACTTGATCCGCAAACCGGCACAATTTCAGAAAGTAAAAAAGCAGGTAATCATTCAGCATCAGTTAGTTTATCTGGGTTGCAGACCAAGCTGTTTGTAGTGATGTGATTATCTTTTTCATGTCGGGAACTAACAAGCGGAGGCTTTCTGTATCGTTTAAAAATAGCATTAATAATCCAGTCGTACCTGAAAGTAATCGTCTTTCAACCAGTGCCCGACAGCTGGTAATTGTAAAATGAAGTAATAAAACAACGTCTGGCTTTTAAGTAATAGGAAAAATTTATTGTCGTATTTTAAATGTACTCACCCCGACGTCCGCAAGGCGGCCGTTCCCCCTCTCTTTTCTGAAAGAGAGGGGGAAGCACCGTCAGACTTCGACGTGAGCGTTCGACTGAGCTCACGCCGAAGTCTCAGTCGAACGATGCAGGGGGTGAGTCAGTATAAAATACAAACATAAGTACGACATTATTTCATTCTCATTACTTAATACATAAAATTTTGAAAATTAAAATCTTAAAAAATGAAGCAATCTATTCTTTTTTCCCTTTTCGTTATAGCGATTGTTCAAATAACAGTGGCCCGGAATTCAATTCCCAAACCAAGCTGGGAACTGAAAACTGATGATACTTATTTAACGATTGCCATCATAAATAACCGTCCTGTTATTTGTGAGTTAAAAAATCCCGAAAATGGATGGAATTGGGCAAAAGAATTTTCTGAAATGCCATTTCCTTCAAAAGTAATGGTTGAAAAAGAACTAGTTGAACCCAACTGGAAATACAAAGGAGCAAGTATGGATAAAACAAATGGGACAAAACTCATCCTGCATTTTTTCAGCACAACTCCCGATTTGGATATGGAGTCGGTATGGATCGCAAAACCGGGCGCTGGGCCGGTCGAAAACCAGGTTTCAATAAAGAATAATACCGGTCGCAGCATCACGTTTCAGTATGCAGATATCGTTTCAGCAAATGTGAAGGTAACTTCCGATTCAACAATTACTCTTTGGCGGTTCAACAAAGGCAGGTACCTTGGGCGGAAGCATCCGAATGACAAACCAATTATAAATAAGGACCGAATATCAGCCAATTCCAATATTTCCTATTTTCTCTCAAACGACGCTGACGACGGGTCGCCGAAGGGAAACAATACGCATCTGCCTTTCCAGATTTTCGACGTGAATTCCAGGCACGGTTTGTACATTGGATACGAATGGAGTTTTGGACAATTTGTTGATCAAACCGGCCCGGATCCGCTTACCGTGAATTACAAAGCCTGCTTATTGGATACCGCCTCGGTGACCAAAGACGATGGGAAAATACTGAATATTCCGGCGATATTCTTTGGCACTTATGTGGGCGATACCGATGATGGCGCCAATAAAATGAAGAGATGGTTCTGGAATTACAAAATTACTCCAACAATAAAGAATAATCCCAATGAGCCATTGATTGAATACTGTATTCCGGGTTCGGAAGCAGCTTTAATCGATTATTACAAAAAATATCCGGTGGCTGAATGGGGGGCCGAATTAGGTAAGATCGACATTGACTGGTTAGCCGGATCGGGAACTGATTGGACCAAAGGCGAATTCAAAAAATATGCGTACTGGAATCCTGACAGCGTAAAATGGCCGAATGGCATGACTGCCGGTAATATTGTACACAGCAATAATCAAAAGCTTTCGTTGTACATGAACTTTACCTTCGAATGGAACGACATTGGCACACAAATCGGGCGCGATAAAGAAAAGAATGCCCTGTTGACGAGATTTGACAATTGGCACTACGATTATTGGAGGAGCGATATGATACTTGAAAAAAAATTCAGCTACCTAAGCCATGAAGGATTGCTCGAAATCCTCGATTATTTAATTGCCAACCGACCAGGCTTCAGGTACGAACATTGCGCCAACGGAGGAACATTAAAAGATTTTACCACGTTACAGCGAATATCGATTTTAACCAATGAAGATTCGGGAGGGGCTGATTATCATCGCGAATCGTTCTATTCGTGTTCTTACATGGTGAACCCCGTGCAGCTGAAAACTGACGTGGGGATGAATCTGGGGCCTCATGGCGAAATACCCAAAGGAACCGGATTTAACAAGCCCGGATGTATCAACGATTCACCGGAATGGGTAAAATATGTATTGCGAACAGGTTTTATGGGCGCTAACATGGCCACAAACTGGTGCGATTATACGCCCAACCAGATTGAAGGAGTGAAGGAACACTGGCCTCTATACAAAGCAAAGCAGCGACCTATCCTTAGAGGGGCCAAAGAGGGTGATGCACCTGCCAATGTTTATCATATTTTGCCAATACCGGATGGAACTAATTGGGATGGTATCGAATATTTCAACACTTCGCTGAACAAGGGATCTGTTCTGCTCTTCAAACCATCAGAAACTGTTGCTGAATCAAAAGTGATTCGGTTGAAAGGTCTTAACAGAAAGGCCGTTTATACTATTTCTTTTCAGGACAGAAAAGAACAAAGCACAACGAAAAACGGGGCTGAACTGATGGATCGCGGAATCGAGGTAAGAGGAATGACAGGGAAATGGGCATCTGAAATTATTTGGATTAATTAGTTGCCCATTATAAAATATGCAAAATAACGTGAGTTCGATGTGAAAGTAAATTACTTATGACTGAAATACTGCAAATTAATAAGGTTAAGATACTTGTGTGTGGAATTTCTACTAAGGTAGAATTCAAAAAATAAGGTTTCAGAACCTTATCATGCCTTTTTTGACCTTAGTAGAAAATGTATATCTCCACGACACAAAACCTTATTTTCTTATTTACAGAGAATTACAGTTATATTCAGGTCGAGCTCACGTTAATATAGTATTGGGTATTTGTTTACTCAATCTCAGGGTTTAAAGCCAGTAAGGCGAGGTAGCCATCACACAAAAAGCCTTCGTAACCCCAGCATTCGCCATTCCATGTTTTCCAGTCTTTGGTCATGTCGCCGGTTGGTGCTGGCCCCTGGAAATCACCGGCTTTAATTCCTTCGAGCAACCCATCGGTTACTTGTTGCAATTGCTGTGTCATCCCGGCTTTTTGCAGCGCTTTTAAGGTGAAATAGTTCCAGTTTAGCGATGCTCCGCCGTTCTCGTAACGTTGAAAAGCGTCGCTCCCGTCGTCTTTAAGTCCTCCGCCCCAGCGTGGCATAGGGTGTGTGTAGTCTGCTTTTCTGATAGGGACCAAATTTCCCGGAATTCCAAGTTTAAAGTTTGTGAAACCAACTTCCTGCATCTTATTCCAGATGGCCGTCATGATATTTTTGATCTGGTTGTCGGGAACTAATCCGAAATAAATAGCTACGCTGTTTGTGGCCACAAAATAATAATCGTGCAATTTGCCGTCTTTACTTTTCCAGCCGGCCAAAACTCCGGTTTTCGGATTAAAAAAGGTTTTAAAATACTGATTCTTTAGCTGTTCTGCCAGTTGTTTGTACAGCGAGGCATCTTCATTCTTATTCAGTAAAGTAGCGGTAGAGCACATCAGGTTTAGGGCTTCATAGGTTAGCGCATTGCTAAACGCATCTTCGTGTCCGTAACCAACCGTGTCCCACCAGTTTGCGGGGCGGTCTTTTCCATTCCACGAGCCGGAGTTTCCGCTTAATTCATATTCAACCAATCCGTTTTTATCATGGTCGTGTTTCAATTCTTCCTCCAGCCATTCTTTAATCTTCGGATAATTCAGGTTGGCCCAGTTCATGTCTTTCGAACCTTTGATGTAATTGCAGGCCGCAATAACCAGCGAAGGGTAAGTGTCGAGCGAATTGTAGGGCGAATTCCATGCAATGGCGTCGCTCCCTTCGTAACCCGTTGTGTAACCAACCATTCCGTAGGCTTTCATCCCATTTATATAGCGGTCAACCGACATGCGAAGTAAATCGAGAGCTGTAAGCGAACCAGCCAAGGGCGGCGTATGCAATGCCATGATCGACGGCATAAACAAGGTGAGCGCACAAGGATCGCTCGCCGAGTTGTTTGCAATAACTGCAAGCCTGGGGTTTACCTGGAATAAGTTGAGGTAATTCCGGCGATACCCTTCGTATTTTTCCTGTTCAACTCCCGGGAATTCCGGATAAACTGAAGCTACATTAAATGTATAGGTAACCGACGGTTGTTGTTGGCTTGCACCAGGTAATTTAACCGATACGTATTTGTTTCCTTTTTTGCGACTTGCATCAAAATCAACACAACTGTTTGGCTGATCGGCTGTAAGCTGGAAGGTTCCCATGTCGGGCAGGTGAAGTACGGCTGGCAGTATGGTTTTTTTCCGGTAGGGCATTAATCCGAGCAAAGTGGTGTGGTTTTTTCGCTGGTCGAATCGGAAATCAAGTGTAGCTTGTGGGTTTTCGCTGTTGAAATTAGTACTAACAGTGAATTGTTTTTCGCTAAACTTAAATGTCCACTCGGCAACTGTTGATGTCCCTTTTCTCAAAACCTGAACTTCTGTTCCCGAGACTTTCTTTAACTCAAATTCGGTATTTCCGGCAACCGGTTCCCATTTCACCGGATTGAAATCTAATTTGCCTTTCCCAATTCCATCGACTGAAAAATAGCGGACAAACGGAACGGTGTCGGTTAGCTCAATTTTATAATAGGGCGAGACAAAACTGAATGTTTTTACTTTTTGGGTGCACGACGACGCGATAAATGCAATTCCTATTCCCGCCAGAAATAGTTGTTTTATTAGGTTTTGTCTCGCCATATTGTTGATTATTAGGTTATTTTTTTATTTCGTGATTCCCTCCCAGCTATCAGTTCTGAATGGATTCGCCGGAAGATCGGCGCTGTTGTATAGGTTTAAATCGGCAGGATTATAAGCCCAGCCATAACGAACGGCCACTGGTGTTTTTACTTCGTCAGACGAAATAACTACTGTATTTTTGCCTGTCACTGTTGCTTTGGCCCAATGAAAAACCTGGTCGGCGCCTGCCACAGCAAAGCCATTTACGTAACCGTATTTGTTTTTAACTTTTAACCCTTCGGCTGAATGCGAGAAGCTGATAATTGCTTTTGAGCCTTCAACTTTCATACTTTCATAAGTTGGTCCGGTGTATTCCAACTCTTTTCCGTAAGTAAGTTTAAGTGCATTCAGGGCTAACCGTTTTCCAACGTCCTGCTTATTTTTAGGATGAATGTCTTTGGCTTCGCCGATATCAATGGCCGATGCCATTCCGGTATTTGTCACTTTTAAAGTCATGGTTTGAGCTTCGCGCAATTCGGCCCAGGTGCTTTGCGCTGGCTGATCGGATGGCGCCATATAGTTGGCCAGTTGTACAAAATAGAACGGAAAATCGCCTTCTTTCCAGTGGTTGCGCCAGTCGGCAATCAGGTTGGGAAATACGCGCTGGTATTGTTTGGCCCGGTCGGCATTTGATTCGCCCTGGTACCATATTGCCCCGCGAATTCCCATGGGAATAATTGGATTAATCATTCCATTGAAAAGAAGGGTGGGATAATCATTTGGATTTACATCAACATTGAATTTAAAGACTTCGGTGAATTTAAATTTCCACGGGCCAACTAAGCTTATTGTTGCATCTTTTGTTTTGACGTACAAATCTTCCGGTTTTCCCCAGATTCCGCCATCACCACGGTCGTCGGTTACTTTCAGAGCGATAACATTCGCGCCTTCGTGAAGGGCTGATGCGGGCACTTTGTAACGGCGTTCATCGCCCACATATCCCGAATGCCCAACTTCCTGTCCGTTTACCCAGCAAACGTCGGCATCATCAATTTTGGCAATCGAAACCAATACGCCCGACAAAGTCTGTTCTTTGGTTAGCTGGAAGGTTTTACGCATCCAGGCAATGCCGTCAAGTCCGATGAATCCCTGTTTTTCCCAATAGCCGGGCGAATTGATGGTATTCCAGTTACTATCGTCGAAATTTTCTTTTTGGTAGCCCAGTTCAAGGCCATTGTCTTTCTTCGGAAAAGTTCCGCCCAACAGTTGGCTAACTTTCTCCTTCAGCATCACTTCCCGTTGGGCAAAATCGTATTTCTGAAGTTCTTCCAGTTTTGCTTTAAAATCCGGGTCATTTTTTATGGTTTCCTCGCTGGTCCAGGTTTCTGCTACAGTTCCGCCCCACGAATTGTTGATCAAGCCAATAGCTACATTCAATTCCTGGTTCAGTTTTCTTCCAAAGAAATAACCAACTGCCGAAAAATTAGGTACAGTTTTAGGTGAGCAAACAGTCCATTCGCCTGTTTCAAGATCGCTCATTGGTGTTTTCGAAATCTTTTTTTCGACGGTAAACAAGCGGATATTCGGATAGTTGGCTTCGGCTATTTCGTCATCAGCATTAATCGCCCTGTTTACCTGAAATTCCATGTTCGACTGGCCCGAGCAAACCCATACTTCGCCAATCATGATGTTGGTTAGCTCAATTGTATTTTTT
This sequence comes from uncultured Prolixibacteraceae bacterium, assembly GCA_937915865.1. GTDB lineage: Bacteria > Bacteroidota > Bacteroidia > Bacteroidales > Prolixibacteraceae > Aquipluma. Next base: position 176,574 of record CALGIG010000015.1, read on the forward strand.
CCTTTCAGGCTAAGTGTATAGGGCCCGCCATATTCCATTACCGGAAGTTTAACTAACCATTTGCCATCTTTTCCGGCCTTGGTTTTCACTGTTTTCCCGTTCAGTGATACAGTCACCGATTCGTTTTTATCGGCCCAGCCCCATATCGTATTTTCAATTCCTTTTTGCAAAACCATATTCGAACTAAAAATTCGTGCTGGTTTTACATTGGCCTGACTGGCAAGGGTTAATATCGCCAGCAATAAAATTAAGATTAGTTGTTTTGAATATTTCATGAGGTATTTAATTTTTACCACATAGGCACATAGGTCACATCATTTTTCTATGTATTCTATGTATCTATGTGGTTTGTTATTTATTTCACTCCCCATTTTTTGTTGGGTTTGCCGCCCATTTCGAAAACCAGTTCACCACCCTTATTTATTTCGGCATTGGTGAGAATGGTTGTGTTCACCGGTTTTCCGTTCAGCTTAACCGACTGGATATAGATGTTTTTATCGGTCAGGTTGTTGGCTTTCACGGTCAGGATTTTTCCATCTTTTAGCTGAAGTTTTCCTTCTTTAACCGACGGCGCCCCAATAGCATACTGGCCCGAACCCGGACAAACCGGATAGAACCCGAGCGATGAGAAAATGTACCAGGCCGACATTTGTCCGCAATCGTCGTTGCCGCATAAACCATCGGGTTTATTCAGGTACATGGTCGTCACAATCTGGTGGATGCGTTCCTGTGTTTTCCAGGGTTTGCCAGCCCAATTGTACATGTAAGCCACGTGGTGACTGGGTTCGTTGCCGTGCACATAGCAGCCAACCAGACCTTCGCGGGTAATGTCTTCGGTTTCGGCGAAATATTTATCGGGCATATACATGGTAAACAGCGAGTCGAGGTGTTCGCAGAAACGTTTGTCACCGCCCATTTTCTGGATGAGTGTTGGAATGTCCTGCGGCACATATAACGAGTAGTTCCACGAGTTTCCTTCAATAAAACCTTCGTTGGCGGTGTGCATCGGGTCGAACGGAGTTTTCCAGTTGCCTTTGGCATCTTTGGCTCCCACGAAACCAGTGCGTTCGTTAAAAAGGTTTTTCCAGTTTTGGGCGCGTTTGCCAAATTGTTCAGCTACAGCAGTATTGCCAATTCCTTTGGCCATTTGGGCAATGGTCCAGTCGTCGTAGGCATATTCCAACGTCATCGACGATCCCACAGCATTTTTCTCATACGAAACATAGCCGAGGCTCATGTAGTCGGGTAAATTTCCGTAGTTTTTATTGGTAGCCGACGAAACGCAGGCCTCCAGCGCATGGTTAAGGTCAAAACCGCGTATGCCATTAGCCCAGGCATCAACAATAGCCGGAACGGCGTGGTAGCCAATCATGCACCAGTTTTCGTTTCCGAAGTGGCTCCAAACCGGAAGAACATGATGCACGCTTTGGTCGTAGTGGGCCAGCATGGAGTTAATCATATCCGACGCACGCTCGGGCTGGATGAGCGTGAACAACGGGTGCAACGCGCGGTAAGTATCCCACAGCGAGAAAACAGTGTAATTGGTAAATCCTTTGGCCTGATGAATGTTGTGGTCGAGACCGCGGTATTTCCCGTCAACATCCATATATTGAATCGGGTTAATAAACGTGTGGTACAACGAAGTGTAGAACGTTGTTTTCTTTTCAGGTGAAGCGTCGATAGTAATGCGGCTCAGTTCGCTTTGCCATTTGGCTTTTGCTTCGGCGCGTACTTTCTCGAAATTGAAATGTGGAACTTCGGTTTCCAGGTTTTTCAGTGCGCCTTCGGTACTTACCGCCGAAAGAGCAAATTTGATTTTTATCTTTTCGCCTTCAGCAGTTGAGAAATCGAAGTAAGCTTTCAGGTTTTTACCGGCCATCTCGGGGAAGTTGTGTTTCTGATCAAATTTTCGCCAGAAGCCTTTGTAAACCAGATCTTCATCGTTCCGGCAACCGTAATTTTTGATGGGTTTCGAGAAAACCATGGCGAAATACAGGTAATTCGTGCGAGCCCATCCGCGGGTAATGCGGTAGCCGGTTACCAGCGTGTCGTTTTCAACACGAACGTACGACCAGAGCACTTTGCCGTCGTAATTATACAAGGCGTGGTTCAAGTCGAGAATGATGTGGGCGTCGTCGGTTTTCGGGAATGTATATTGATGAAAGCCAACATGCGTGGTGGTGGTCATTTCAGCATCGATTTTATAATCGTCGAGCATTACTTTGTAATAACCGGGTTCAGCTTTTTCGGTAGCATGACTGAACCGGGAACGGTAGCCACTTTCAGGCTTGTCGGCGGTTCCTGGATTTAGCTGAAGTTTGCCAACGGTTGGCATAATCAGGAAATCGCCCAGATCGGAATGCCCTGTTCCGCTAAAATGCGTGTGACTGAAACCCACGATGGTTTTGTCGTTGTACTGGTAGCCAGCGCAATAGCGGTAAACAGTTCCGGTGTATTTGCCATTGGCGGCATACGGAATGGTATCGTTGTCGGGGCTGAGTTGTACCATTCCAAAAGGCACACAGGCGCCGGGGAATACGTGCCCCATTTCTTTGGTACCAATCAGCGGATCGACATAGCGGGTTAAATCTTCGGTTGCGTTTTGGGCTTTCATCGGTTGAAAACTCAGGCATAAACCCATCAGGAAAGTGACTTTCAAGAGGTTTTGGAATCTCATATTAGTTGATATTTAGTTGTTTTTGCGCCGCAAAGGAAATACTAAATCTGCACGGTTGTTCATTCCTGGCGATGATTATGTTTCTAAATTTTTGTCTGAAATACTGAATATTAAGTAATAGGAATAATTTATTGTCGTATTTTTTAGTACTCACCCCACGTCCGCTAACGGACGTCCCCCCTCTCTATTTTGTAGAGAGGGGAAAAGCGAGCGTTGCGAGCTTGGGGTGAGTCAATAAAACAACGAAAATATAATACGACATTTATTTATTCTTAAAACTATTTACTATTCTCCACTTTTTAATATCCTTACCGGCCCGATTAAACCCGACTTTAGCAATGGCATATCTTTTTTATAATACCGGTGCGTGGTAAAGGTGTAGCGCTGGCTGGGCCGTGGCTGATTGTTCAGGAGCCATTCGGGCCATTTTTTGTCTTTTACGCCGTCGTCGGGGTAATTTTCGTCGCCAATCAGGCGGTTTGCCCACAGGTTTGCCACTTCAATTTCGAGCTGGTTCTCTCCGGGTTTCACTGCGGAAGTGATGTCAATCCGCCACGGTGCGGTCCATAGAATGCCTAAATCTTTGCCATTCAATTTTACCTTGGCCATGTTGTTTACTTCGCCCAGATCGATGAAAAGTTCAGTGTTGGTTTTATTTCCGGTGTAAGTAAATGTCTTTTTGTAAGTTGCTATTCCTGAATAGTATTTAATCCCTTCTTCGGGGCGTTTGCTCCAATCGTCGAGCGAGCTGAAGGTGATTGATTCTGGTCCGCCCCAGCGTGGATCGAAAGCCAATTGCCAGTCGCCAGTCAATTCCTGCACAACAGAGGTTTGCAACGGCGATTTGAACGCTGGGAGATTGTTGTCTGTAGTTTCGCTGAAGACAATAAAATAGCTTTGGTAGCGGTCGAAATCCAGCGAAATGGTTGTTTTTCCTCCTTCAGTTTTTGATTGCGAAAGCGAATAGCTTTTCCCGTTAATCGGGTCCCATAATTCGGCAAATCCTTTGGTAATCCTGAACGTACAATCTGCCTGCTGCGGTTGATTAGTGCGGTTCGAAACAAAATAAATGTCTTTATTAGCCAATGTTTTGTGGATGTAGCGAACTTCGCCGGTTGTGGTAAAATCTTCGGTAATGTTCATTTGTTTCAGGATGGCTTTTGTAGCGTCGTAAGATGGGTAGATTTCGCCCGGAGCGTATTTGTTCAGGTTTCCTCCTCTGTAAATTATTCCTTTGCCATATTTGACTGATACAATTTTCGCCGGAATTTGTGTGGACTGCCAAACCGAAAGTACTTTCTTTTTAATTTGCACATCGCACTGCGGGTAGCCCACCAAACTTGGCGACTGAACCGGCGGATTACCAATAACCGTGGCCCCTTCGCGAACCAAAGAGGCTATTTTATCGAGCAACGCAGGAGTCATGGTTTTGCGGTTGGGAAGCACCAAAACCTCGTAACTGGCTCCACCGGGGAACACTATTTTATTATTACTGACCGAAGCTTTGCTGATGAGCAATTGGGCTGAGCATCCATCGAAATTGTAGCCTTTGTGATCAGGAATAGTGTCGTTGCCGTCCATAGCCGATGCTGGAGGTAAAAATACATGCGGGGCTCCTTCAGGAATGAGATACAAAATGTCGGCTACTTTGCGGCCCTGCTGTAGCATGTGCGAACATCGCGAAACGTAGGTGTGGTAGGCCGAAGCCATTGGCCACCAGGTTTGCCCGCGATCCCAGTGAACACCATATTGGGCCATTGTCATTCCGGGCTGGTACTTGTCGTCGAGCGGTTTGTGGGCAAACGTGTGATAAACAAAGCGGTTAACACCGGTACAAAATGCCCAGTCGCCCTGATTTTTTATCACTGTCGGATAAAGTTTCCAGGCTTCCCACCATTCCGAAGTAAACGATTCGGCACCCACAACCGGCGCGCCGATGATGTTGGCAATCGATGAGGCTTCGATGCAACTGAAAGCTGTTTTAAAACCAAAGCCTTTGCCCCAGAATTCGCACATCGGCACATCGGCAGCCGAGCCCAGGTCGAAATCGGCACAAGGGTTCATGTCATAAGGTTCTATCGAGAGGCGGAACCCGTATTTTCGTCCGTATTTTTTAAGGTAAAGGGCGTGGTTTTCAACAACAAGTTCCTGCCCTGTCTGGCGCAAATCCCAGAGAAAGCGTTCGCTTAGTTCATCATTTCCAACAATTTGACCGCTATACACAGGGAAATAGGGAAGCGGGTCGTAACCTCTTCGTTTCTGAAATTCCTTTCGGAAATTGGCTGTCCAGTTTTGTGCGCCCATTTCCCAACTATCGATATGGAGCATATTCCAGCCAGCGCCATCGGACGTTTGCGGATTGTCTACTTTTTTCAAAAGCTTACCGACATATTGATCGAGATGGTTGCGAAAAGCGACTGTATCAAATTTGTCGCACTCGAAACCAAGCCCCGGATAAGGTGCGGGCCGTGTAACTGCTCCGTTGTTACGGCTTCCAAAGCGCATGATCGTCCATTTTCCGGCGGGTGCTTTCCAGTTTAAAGTTCCGTCTTTTTGCAGAAATTTGCTCAGGTCGATAATTTTTTTTGGATCGATTGCTGCCTGCACCGGAATTTCGGAATTGGAGAGCGGCTCAGGTAAAAACGGTTTTACTCCTTTTTTTGAAGAAAACGGCTCGCGATAATACAATGCTTTTTCGTCGATGCCCGGAATTTTTGTATTGTTGGCAGGTGTTGGAAAAGCCAGGACAAAAGCGTCATCATAATAATCGAGCCATTGCTTTTTCAGGTCGTCGGTTAATGTTTTTTCGCCGAAATAAGGTTTGCGCGGATCGGGTTTAGGCAGTTGAATGGATTTTACGGTTGGTCCCGAAACTTCGGTAACCGAATACACCAAATGCTGCATCGATTCGGCTGGTTTTACCCAGGGACCGCCGCTTCCGCTCCATCCCGGGCCAATACCCAGGGTGAATGTCATGCCCAGTCGCTTGGTTTCGCTTACGGCATGCTTAAACAACTCCTGCCATTGGTCGCTCATAAAATCGATCGGGCCGCGCGGAACGCCGATGTTCACTTCAAGGAACAAAACATTCCCGATCCCGGCTTTTTTCATCGATTCAAGGTCCTTGGTCATTCCTTCGCGCGACAGGTTTCCATCCATGAAATACCAGTAAACGCCCGGGCGAACCGAGTCAGGCGGGTTTACAAACGTTGCTTTCAGGTTGTCTGCCTGTGAAGACGACTTTTCAACCTTTCGGGTTTGCGCAGTTACTCCTGAAACGAGGAGAGAAAAAGCTGCCAGTGCAATGATTTGTTTAAGTTTCATGGTTGTTGTTTTAGTTAATTGAACATGGAGCGGAAGCCGGAGAATGGAGAGCGGAATTGCCTCCTTTCTCCATTTTTCCTATTTCTTCACAATTCCTTTATTTTGATCTACCTGCATTTTTACGTTTTCAAATTTTTCTCCTGAAACATTATTCAGGAAGATAACCGGCATTTCTTTGGCCGTTGGAATTTCGACTGCATTCAGGCTGATGCCTTTTACATCGTCGAACACCATTGCCGGGCGAAAATCATCTTCTTTGTAGCTGATTTTCACATTTTTCATCTGGATACCTTCGGCATGGCGCACATAAAATCCCCAGGCCGGAAGTTCGCCAAACATCGAGAATTCAGGATAATCGTCTTCGTTTTCAGGAACAGTTGAAACTGCATTAAGCGGGATATAAGCAACTTCTTTGCTGGCTGCCCCGGCATAAACGATGCTGATATTTTCGAGTGTGACACCCTGAATGTTGTGTCCCGGAATCCCGACAATTGACGAAGGTAATAAGTTATAAGGCAACCACGGATGGCCGAAGAAAGGATAGCCCGATTTGCGTGCCGGAACTTTTTGTTCCCAGGGGCGATAATGGTCAGGCGGACCTTCTTTGGGGTAGCCCTGGTCGGGTTTGTACAGCGGAATTTCGGCAGTTACATCGGCAATGCGTACGCCCTTTAACGTTCCGGGAACACCTTTTACATTGCGGTGGCCAAGCCTGATGAAAATGGAGTTTCCGGTATTCGTAGCTTTCACGCCCTGAATGTCAACATTCTCAATGTGGCCGCCGTCAACGGTTTCGATGGCAAGGGCCGAACGATAGGTGTCGAAAATGGTCAGGTCGCGAACTTTGATATTTTTGAACCCTCCATGTGAGGCAGTTCCCATTTTAAACCCACTGGCGCTTGAACGGATTGTACAGTTGGCGATGTAAACGTTGTCGCAGAACTTGCCGGGCGTTTCCGATTTAAGGCAAATCCCATCGTCGGCAGCATTCACAAAGCAATTGGTTACTTTCACGTTCACGCAGTCCGAAATGTCGATGCCGTCGTTATTCCAATATGCCGTACTTTCTACTTTAATCCCGTCAATCGTCAGGTTGGTGCAATTGATATAATCCTGAACCCAGCTGGCTGCATTTTTCATCTTCACTCCTGAAATGCTTACCTGGTCGCAATCTTTGAAAATAACCAACATGGGTCGTGTTCCTTCCGAAGGGCGTTTGGTAAACCAATCGGGAATATCTTTAACCTTTCCAGCCCGCAGGTTAGCAATCACATCACGCATCAGTTCGCCCGATTGGCCGTCGATAACACCCTGACCGCTGATGGCAATGTTTTTTTGGTCCTTAGCCACAATAAAAGCCATAGCCACCGGATTTTCGTAGTCCATCCGTTTGACACTTCCCAGCAAACAGGCCCCTTTATCGATGAAAAGGTTTACGCCCGATTTCAGGAAAAGTACACCTGAGGCAAAATTCCCCGGGGGGACAATCACTTTTCCGCCGCCATTGGCTGAAGCTTCGTCGATGGCTTTTTGTATAAACGGAGCATTGTTGGTTTCGCCGTCGGCTATAGCTCCATACTTGGTTATCAGGTAATCTTTGGCGTGCGTATAGCTGCAAAATGCAAAAGCAGCAAAAGCGACTAATAAAAATCTTTTCATGATTTAACTGAATTGTTTAACCACATAGGCACATAGAGTACTTAGTTTTATGATTAAAATTCTATTGTGTCCTATGTATCTATGTGGTTCATTATTATTTTATTGATTGAATTTCGTATTCGCCCGGCGAAACTTTAAATATCGCCTTTCCGAATTCGGTTTTATAATTGCTGGCAGGTTTCCCGTTCACAATTACTTTTGACGGATCGGTTGCCGGAATAGCTATTTCAGCCGAAGTTTTTTCCGGCACTGAAACATAAAGGCTGAAATTGCCTTTTTCGTCTTTTCGCCAGTTAACGGCAATATTTCCGTAGGCTGTTGGCACAATTCCATTGGCCCATTTCAGGTCGCACGGATTGGGTTTTACCGAGAAGGTTTTCCAACCATCAGCAACAGGCTCCACGCCAAGCACTTTTTGGGGCAATAAGGCTGTTGGGCCCGAACACCAGGCGTGCGAACTTGTAGCTACTTCGCCGGGCCAGTTGGCAATGTCCCAGGCTTCGTGCCAGCTGCCGTTAAATAAAGGCGAGCGCATTTGTTCGCCCCAGTATTTTCGGATGAAATCGAGCGACCATTGTGGCTTTTCGTCGAAAGTTGAATAAAGCAGGTAATATGAAAAAGACTGCTCGCTGCTTCGACCCATAGCAGTAATTTTCTCAATTACCGAAGCCCTTTCTGCCGCGTCAACCAAACCGTACATCAACGCATAAACCTGCGCTTGCTGACTATATTTTTCACTTCCGTAGCAGTCGGCATACAATTTCTTTTCGGGCGACCACAAATATTTCCGAATATTGGTTTTTAGCGTTTCAGCCTGTTTTTTCCATGCTTCAGCCTGTTGCGGGTCGGCAGTAATATTTTTTGCGATTGAAGCGGCTTGTTGCAGCGCCCCGTAATACAGACAGTTTAGCCCGGTAATTTCATCTTTTTGGTCCATCGGGTAAGTGTCCGGATGATCGAGCACAATCCAGCCAGGCACTTTGGCCAGCAGCCCGTGTTCAGCTCCAACGAACTTCTCAAAATAAACCATCAGCTTTTTTAGGTTCGGATAAACCTGTTTTAGTAAATCGGCGTTTCCGAAGTATTGGAAATATTCACCCAGCATTATCACGTATTCCAGCTCATAGTCGAACAGGTAAACCGAAGTTTTGGGTCCGATGAGGTAATCGGTAGGGTAGCGCGAACGCACGGCTCCTTCGGGACTCCACCGTTGCGACCAGGCACCCGACAAAATGTTGTAGCGAATCAAATATTCAGAACTCAATCCGAACGGATAATAAGCATATTTCTGAAGGAAGCGACTGTCGCCAGCAATGTATTGCGTTTGTTCGCGCCAGGGTGTGTCCATGTAAGTGTCCTGGGCGCAAAGTTTCATCGTGAATATTCCGGTGTCATAAATTTTATTCAGCAACGGGTCGGAACATTCGAAACTGCCTTCGTTGTTGTAGTTGTAATGCCGGTTGGTTGCCGAAATATTTTTGTAAATAATACTATCGGAAGCAGTTAGCGAAACATAGCGAAATCCGCGCCAGGTAAGCGGGCTCCAGGTTTGTGCACCTTTTCGCGAAGTATAGTAATCGGTGTAATCCACCCGCTTTTTATACAAAATGGTGCTGTCGGGCAAAACGCGTTCCGATGTTCCCATTTCAAATGTAGCGCCATCGGTTTTGGCAAGAAGTTCGATAATGGGTGTTCCGGTAATTTCCTTTCCGAAGTCGTAAATAATTTTATTCCCGGAGAACCAATGTTTTACCGGGTAAACTTTTTCGCGGAACAAAACTGGGCGTTTCACTTCCACTATGTTGTTCCAGGGCGCAACTGGCGGAACACCTGTTTCGCGGGCAGCCTGCCATTTCGAATCGTCGAAACTGTTTTCGGTCCAGCTTTCAGGCATTTTCCGGGCATCGTATTTTTCGATAAAACCAATCAGGTGGGCGTTTACATTCCGGGTTTCAGTTTGGTTGTCCCAGGCTTCGGCTTTCGATACTTTCCAGGTTTTATCGCTGTTTATTTTCAGTGTTTGTTTATCGCCAAAGTTCAGTGTTCCCTGGAAAAAGAACCCACCGCGTCCGTTTAACCGGTGGTGCATACCTACGCCAAAGTTGTAAACCAATGCAGCAATGGTATTTTCGCCTGAATGAAAATAGCCAGTTAAATCATATTGTTCGTACACCTGAAATTCGGGGTCACAGTTTACCGGGCAACGATCGACCAACCGGCCATTGATGTACACATCGGCGTACGAAAAGGCAGAAATAAAGGCCATTGCTTTATCGGGCGTTTGTTTCAGATTGATTGTTTTGCGAACCATCAGATAATAATTGGTCGGGTTATCTTCGCCCGAATCCCAAATCCAGTTGGCTTCAGGGGTTTTTCCATTGAGCAGTTTTGATGGGGCTGAAATGGTTCCGTTAAATGTTTGGGCGAAAGTCTGGCCAGTTCCAAGCAGTAGGCAAATCAGAAAGATTAGCAGGTTTATTCGTTGGTTCATTATACGTTCTAGAAAATTTGTATTAAGTAAACGCACAAAGGGCCTCTAACCCCTATTCAGGAGGAAAAAAGTTATAGGAGACCGGAAAATGGAAAAGGAATCCGAAATCAATCTTTTTAGTCGGGTTCCTTTCTCCCTTTTCCTCTCTCCCTCTTTTTATTTCTTCATTGTAAACACCAGTTTTCCACCTTTTACAATGTCTTTTTGCTGAAGCGCATATCCTGAAAGCGGTTTCCCGTTCAATTCAATTTTCCCGACAACCGGATTTTTCCCGACAGCACCAACTGCACTGATGACGAAAGGTTTGCTTTGCGGTGTTGGCCGAATAGTCACTTCTTCGAAATAGGGGCCACCCAGTACAAATTCAGGTTTCCCGGGGCAAACGGGGTAAAAACCCAACATCGAGCTAACCATCCATGCCGACATTTGTCCGCCATCTTCGTTGCCGCTCAATCCACCAGGGCCAGTGCCGTATTCTTCGTTGATGATTTTGCGTACCCATTCCTGTGTTTTTTCGGGCGCACCGGCCATTGCAAACAGGTAAGGCGCTTGTTGGTCGGTTTCATTTCCATGCCAGTAATAGCCTTTGTCGAAGAACTCGTTCAGCCTTTCCATAAATTTGGGTTTGCCGCCGAACAAGCCAATCAGGCCGGGAATATCCTGAGGAACATACCATGTGTATTGAAAAGCTGTTCCTTCGGTAATAAAATCGCTTTTCACGTTGGGATCGAACGGCTCAATCCAGCGCCCGTCGGCATAACGGCCACGAACATAGCAGGTTTTCGTGTCGAAAACATTGCTGTAGTTTTGCGACCGTTTCATCAACTTTTGGTAATCGTCGGTCTTTCCAAGGCTTTTGGCAAATTGTGCCAGGGCATAGTCGTCGAGCGCGTATTCGAGTGTACGCGAAACCTGTTCTTTTTTGTGGAAAGCCTCAGCAACAGGATCTTCCAGCGGAATGTAGCCATATTTCAGGTAGCTGGTCAAGGCGCGGCGTCCTTTCCCGTCTTTGTATTCGGCTTCCGTTGGATGGTCGAACGCATTCTGGCGCATATACTTCCATGCTTTTTCGGTGTCGAAACCGGTAATTCCACGCAGATAGGCATCGGCAATCATTGTGCTTACGTGGTCGCCAATCATAGCAGCTGTATAGTTCCCCCATTTCGGGAAAATTGGCATCCAACCTCCCTGCTCGGCTTTCAGTATCATCGATTTAATCATGTCGAGCGAACGTTTGGGTTCGAGGAAAGTCATAATGGGGTGAAGTGTACGATAGGTGTCCCACATCGAAAAATCGTCGTAATAATCGAATCCAACCGCTTTATGGATGAGTGTATCCTGGGCAAAACCCTGGTAACTTCCATCGGCATCGCTGGCAATGCGAGGAACTAAATAACAATGATACAATGCGGTATAGAGTTTTATGCGATCGTCTTTGGTTCCTCCTTTCACCTGAATTTTGTTCAGCGTCTGGTTCCAGATGTCTTCTGTTTCTTTGCGAAGTTGGTCGAAATTCCAGCTCTTTATTTCAGTTTCGATGTTGTTGTGTGCGGCATCGGCGCTAGTGAACGATGAGCCAACCTGCACCTGAACGTTTTTCTGTCCGGCGAACGAAACAATCAAATCCTGTCCGCCGCTTTTGACAACGGTGAAAGGTTTGTCGAACCTGAAAACAAACCAATCGCTAAACCCTGCCGGTTGCCCCCAGCCCTGGTAAATGCGAAATACCGGATTGTAGCCAACAATTTCGTTTTTCTGAGCATCGAACCAAACTTTCCCTTTCTTTTTATCGCTGTTGACACGTATTTGAAGGTAGTTTCCTTTTTCGGAAGCAAACGAAAAGCGAAATAATCCGCAGCGGGTTGATCCGGTCACTTCGGCTTTAATGTTGTATTCGTCGAGCTGAATGGTGTAATAAGCCGGAGAAGAAGTTTCTTTCTGATGGTTCAGCCGTGCCACCGGGAAGTGACTTAGCGTGTCAACCTGATTGGTTGTGAATGGCATGATGGTGGCGGTTCCGTAGTCTTGTGTGCAACTGCCGTCCATCCAGTGCGAACCGCGGAAACCGGTAATAAATTTGTCGTTGTAATAATAGGGTACAACGCATTTTGCCTCGGTGGTGCGGGTTTCGGGTGTCCACTGGGTCATCCCGAAAGGACATCCAACAGTAGGGTAGGTTTGCCCCTTTTGTTCCGACCCTTCTCCGTGTCGTTTGGCGCTTTCGGTGGTTGCCGGGGCCGTACCAATCAACGGATCGACATATTGAATTGGAGTCTGAGCCATTGAAAGCAAGGGACTTGCCAGCAACAGAAAAGTAAATTTCAGGAATGAACGACTTCCCTTTTTCAGGTTAAAATTGGTTTGGTTTTGTAAAATCATTTTTCAAGGTTTTTCACAGGTTTCACCAACCTGGTGAAACCTGTATCGTATTTTTCGGTCATAAACTTAATCAATCTGCCATGCTTTTTCAATATCTTCCAACGATTTTCCCTTGGTTTCAGGAATCAATTTCAGGATAAATGGCACAGGAATACAGCAAAAAGCAAAAACCAGGAATGTTACTGCGGGAGTAAGTGTTTCTAGCATCCATGGAACTACCTGACCAATGATTGCTGTACCAACCCAAAGCATCAAAGTGGCTACCGACATGGCGCGCCCGCGAACTTTGGTTGGGTAAATCTCTGAAAGCAATACCCAGATGACCGGGCCAAAACCAATTTCGAAAAAGGTAATAAACGTGATAATCAGGGCAATTAACCAAAAGCCATTGGTTTGGTTGATGAAGAACAGGAAACCAACAGCAAGTAAGGCAAAGAACATTCCGGTAACTCCCAGGTTTAATAGTTTTTTGCGGCCAAAATGGTCAATTTTCCAGATGGCAAATACGGTTGTAACGGCATTTACAATGCCAATAATTACCTGTCCGCCAAGAGCATCGCCTAATTTCAGGCCAGCCTCTTCCATAATGCGCGGCCCGTAGTAAATAATAGCGTTGATTCCGGTGAACTGCGAGAGCAGAGCCAGCGCAATTCCGGCGACCATAGCTACCCGAATGCCCGGGTGAAACAGCACTTTCCACGAGCCGTTTTCTTCTTTTTGCAAGGCTTCTTTAATCGAAACCAGTTCGTTTTTGGCAACTTCCTGTCCGTTGATTTTGGCAAGAATGAGATTTGCTTTTTCATCATTCCCTTTGGCGGCAAACCAACGAGGGCTTTCAGGAACAAAAAACATGGCCACGAAGAAAAGCAATGCAGGAATGGCTGATGCGCCAAACATGGCGCGCCATACTTCGGAAACAAAAACTTTGTGCAAAACAGCACTGGCTTCAAACGTGGAGGTGTGGGTACTGACGTTCATCAGCCAGGCATTGGCGAAGTAGGCTGCTACAATGCCCAGGCAAATGGCTAACTGATATAGGGCCACCATGCGCCCGCGAATATGTGCCGGAGAAACTTCGGAAATGTACATGGGCGAAAGCATGGATGCGATGCCGATACCTAATCCGCCCACCAGACGGAAGATGATTAGTTCTGTGTGCGAACCGCATAAAGCGCAGCCAAAAGCTGAAATGCAAAACAGTAATCCTGAAGCAATGAGCGATACTTTTCGCCCAAAGCGGTCGGACATTTCGCCGGCAACAGCTACGCCCAGGATACAACCGACAAGGGCGGAGCTGACGAACCAGCCTTCCATAAGTGTTGATAAAGCAAACTGTTGTTTAACCAGGCTGATTGTGCCTGAAATTACGGCAGTGTCGTATCCGAAAAGGAAACCGCCAAAAGCGGCAGTAAGGGCGATGAAGGTCAGATAGAATTTATTTTCGTGTTGGGTTGATTGAGTCATTGATAGTTATAATTAGAAGCCCCTCCCAAACCCTCCCCCAAAGGGAGGGCTTAAAGAAGTAGGTGTAAAAGTTTGATTTATATATATTTTAGGCTGTAAACTTTGTTTCTCAACTGAGACTGTTTATTGCAACTGCCAACTCTTTTCAGCTTTGCAAAATACGGTCGACAACCAGTTGCCTGAATTCGGGTGTGAGCATCGAAAAATAGGCCGTGAAGCCGGTAACCCGAACGACCAGTTCAGGATATTTTGCCGGGTCTTTATGGGCGTCCAGAATTTGATCTTTGTCCATGATATTCACGTTGATGAGTGTTCCGCCCATCTCGAAATGGGTTTTAATGATCGAACCAATCAATTGGGCATGGTCGTGCGTAGCCAGTGTAGGGTCGAGTTCCCATTGCATTGGGGCAGTGTTTCCAAATCCGGGTTGGATAAGCGCTATAGCATTAGCCAAAGCCAGCGAAGCTCCGTCTTTCGAAAATCCGGGACAGGGGTTTGCTCCGTGTGAAATTGGGGTCTTGCTTTTTCGTCCGTTTGGCGTTGCGCCTACATGCTGGCCAAAGCCAATGGTGTTGGCCCAGCTGAAAAATCCGGGAATAAAGGTGTGTTTCAGCCCGGGGTTCGATTCGGCGCGAACCATGTCGGTAAATGCTTCTGCAAGCTTTTTAGCCCATTCGTCGCCCAGTGAGTTTCCCTGTCCGTAATGCTGACTGTTTTTCAGTAAAAGCCTGATTCGCTCTCCTTCCATCCCTTCAAAATTTCCTTCCAGATGATAGTTTATTTCTTTCCAACTGGTTTTTTGCTCAGTTTCTATGCGCTGTTCGAGGGCGGCAAACGAGTCGGCCACAATAGCCAGACCAGCACCATCAATAGCCAGGTTGTAATATTCGGCACCGCCATCGCTAACGTCCAGTCCTCTTTCCAGCGGACCGTGACTTAACAGGTTCAGAATCAATTCAGGCTCGTTGTATTTCTGGTACTTCAATTGGTGGCGAATGCCTTCGGCAGCAGCATGAACGGCTTTCTTCAAATGCAGGATGTAAATGCCCCAGAGTTTAAAGGTCGATGGGTTTTCCGACTTGTCGCTCATCATTTCCTGGTAAGCCACTTCGAAAACTTTGGCCATATTTACTTTTACCAGGTCGTTCATGGTATATTCCAAGCCTGGCAGCGACATCCAGTTGCAACCTACAGCAATACGCTGGCGTGCCAGTTGGGCATCAAAACCATTTTTCATGAACCCTTCAACCAGCGCTTTGTCGCCCGAATAACGAGGCCATGCGTTTTTATTTTTGATAAGGTAGTACAACGATTTGTCGAATAATTCCTGATTCATTCCGTCGTGAACGCGAATGGTGAGGTTGATTGAGCAATTGGCTTTATCGGCGGCATCGAGAATGACAAACGAGATTTCGGAAGTTTGGTCAACCCCGTCTTTATTCGGACCGCCCAATTGCCAGTAGATGGTGTCGTTCAGCATAAAACAGGCCAGCAGGTAAACTGCTTTTTCGCGGTCGATTCGGCCTTTGGCAAGGTCTTTTTCGTAGAAAGGGCGCAGCATTTCGTCGATCTGGCCACCGGCGCCATCACGGTTGTAGGTGCGCGATGCCAGGTGATACCAGATGATCCACTGAATGGCTTCGCGCAGGGTTTTGGGTGGAGCCGAAACGATGTTGCGGTTGGCTTCGGCCATTTCTTCAAGGTTGGTTTTCAGAGCAGGATCGGTTTCTTTTGCAATCAAAGTTTCAATCAGGTCGATGTGCCTGATGATCCAGCCTTGTATGCTTTTTACAACCTTTTCGTGTGCATCGTAAAATTCACTTTGTTCTGTCGAAGTGTTGACTTTTCGGTAATGCTCAATTTTATCGAGAATGCCTTGCCAGCCCAGCGAAAGACCTAATTGGTAGTCGGGCGCAAAATGGGCATCGTCGCCAATTCCGTTGATGATGTCGTATTTTTCAAAGTCGGGTTTCAGGTGATCGAATGGATAATCAGGGTTCCATTTGTTAGACCTCATGCGCGACATGAAATACACCCAACGTCCGGCAAAAGCATCTTTGGGGTCAACATAAACGGGATGAGTTTCCATCATGTTGCAAAAATTGGTTTTCCAGCCATCGAGCCCGTAAAACGAGCCATCTGCATGGTTGGGAATGCTTTTCCAGGCATTGGCAGGAGGGAGAACCCGCCCGTAATCGTCTTCGTCAAGTAATCCTTCAACCTCAATTTTTTCGCGGGTTTGGGCGAATTTGCGCAACCGCAGATGATCGATCCTTTCCTGATAAATAAATGAATTTTCCATAAGTTATTGTTTTAGAATTTTTTGTACATATTCCAGTCTTTCTTTCGAAAGGTCTTCGGTATTTTCCATCGGGTTTTTAATTTCCAGATTAGTGTATTTGAAGCTTCCCATGGAGTGAAAGGGAAGAAGCTCCAGTTTTTGCATGTTTTTCAATGATGAGATGAACTTTGAGAGCGCCCGTACTTCTTCTTCGTTGTCGTTTACTCCCGGAATTACAGGGATTCGCACCATGTAAGGGATGCCGGATGAGTCGAGTTTGTAAAAATTTTCGAGAATAACAGAATTGTGCTTGCCTGTCCATTGCTGGTGTTTTCTGTCATTGATCATCTTCAGATCTGCCAAAACCAGATCGGTGAAAGGAAGCACTTTCTCATATTGTTTCCACGAGACACTCAGATTGGTGTCGAGCGCCGTATGGATTCCAGCCTGATTGAACAGAGCCAAGGTTTGTTGGGTAAACTCCGGTTGAAGCATGGGTTCTCCGCCCGAAATAGTTACCCCACCTCCTGAATTTTTGAAAAAGGGGAAATCCTGTTCTACTTCGGCAAACACTTCTTCAGGGCTCATTTCCTTTCCGACCTTGCCAATGGCTTCGGCATAGCAAACCAAAAGGCATCGGAAACAATTGGTGCAGGCTTCTTTCTGAAATTGAATCTCGCCGTTGTTTGACGAAAATGCGCCTGTTGGGCAAACTTCGGTACACGAATTACATCCGATACATTTTTGCTGAATCCATTCCAATTCAGGGTTACTGTTGAGTGTTTCCGGGTTATGGCACCAGGCGCAGCGCATATTACAGCCTTTCAGGAATACGGTTGAACGTATTCCCGGCCCATCGTGGATCGACATTCGTTGTATGGTTGTAATTAGTCCGTTCATAAATAGAGGCCCCATCCCCAAATTAAGCCTCCCCCAAACCCCCTCCCGAAGAGGGGGCTTAAAGAGGTGCGACTATTAGATTGTTTCGAAATTGAAATCATAGTAAGTTTATGAAGGCAACGATCGTTTGTCCTTACTTGTCGAACCCAGAATTTTGATATTACCATTCCATATAAAGTATTGATCATTAAATGTTTTTGGTATTTCTACAGCCTTAAAGTCCCCGGGGGATTTAGGGGGCTTTACCATTCCAAATAGAGTGTTATCACTCCGTAAGGCAACACGGTTAAATTGCTTCCGGCAGTTTCTCCGGGAACTTCCTTGTAATCGCTTAGGCGAATGTTTTTGGGAGCACCTGCGGGCCACGTCAACGCTACGTTTTCGCTGTTTTCGGAGAGTGAGCGCAGGCGCAAAACAATGCCTTTACCGTTGTCGGCTTGTTTAAGCGCCGAAACGAATACCTTTGGATTGTCAATGGAAACCAGAGATTTTGCAACCGGGTTTTTATCGGTTTCAACTACCACCAAAGGCCGGTTTTGTTCCAGTGCAAACCGGTTGGCAACTACCGGATCGTAAGCCTGATGCAGCAAAACGCGATAATTCAGGTGGATAATTCCTCCCTGTTCGAGTGGGAAGTTGGTGTGCCAATGGTTATTCAATGCCCATGAATATACGGTTTGTGTGTTGGGCAGGGCTTTGAGCCAGTTTTCAGGTTCATGGGCGCCACCCAAAATGTTGGCTGTGATTGTTCCAAGTTCAACCAAAGGCGATTCGATTGGCGTCCAGGTTACACCGTATTCGTTATTCGAAACGTCGATCCAGCGCTGTGTGGCCAGCCAGTTGCGGTTTCCGCCCGGAAGCTGGTCGTATTCGGGAATCATCACACCCCACGGAATGTCCATTCGGGTAGTGCCATCGGGTACATTAAAAGCAAATCCAAAATGGACGCCTTCTTTGTCCTGAGTGCTTATTTTATCCAGAATATTGTCCATTTCAACCGTGGGTTGTCCCTGAATGAGTCGGATTTCTCGTTTCAGGGAGTAACATCCTTCGGCATCAGAAGCAATAAGCAACGAATTAATCAGCGCCCCTTTTTCTTTAACCGTAATTTTGGAGTTGACAGGGGCAACGGCTTTCGAAGCGTTGTCGGCCCCATGCAGGTAACGGTAGCTGTTCATCAAACAGTCCGATTTGGAGTAGACCAGTTCGCGCCCGCTACGCAAATCTTTCAGGCTCGAAATATCTCCTGAAGTGGGATCAATGGTTACCGAAACAAGATCATTGGTGAGTGAATTTTCGCTTGCTTTTACTTTTGCCTGCCCTGTCGCGCTTCCTTTAACTACATGATAAAGGGCAGATCCAAAGGCCGGAACATCGCTGGCCAGGAAAAGCAATTCGCCGGTGGTGAGGCGTTGTGATGGAACTACTTTCCCTTTTTCGTCAGTCACGCGGTCGCCTGCTTTGCTCTGTTCTTCTGAAAGTGTGACAATGGAACTGCGTTTCCACGAAAGTGTGTTCACTACAGCGAAAGTGCTGGTTCCTTTTTGTTCGATTGGCGCAATCGTCTTTGCCAATAAGTCAATGCTGGTTTTGGCTGCGTTCTCGAAGTAGGAAGCTTTGGTGGCTTCAACTTCTTTGGCGAGCGGCACTTTGGGGTCTTTATAGCCCCAGGTGTGTTCGGCGCCCAGTAAAACGTAGCGCCACGAGTCGTAAAAATCGGCTGCCGGGGCTGTTTTGTTTGGGTAAAGCATCGGCCAGAGCGCTTCGGTTTGGGTCAGGCGTTCCTTGGCATAGCGGTTCATTCCAACCCTTCGGGCGTCGCTGCCAAGGCCGTCAGTCCAGTATTCGGTATAGTCGCCTTTTACTTCAGGAATGATGGAGGCATATTTGTCTTCGTAGGCTTTCAAAACTTCGTCGGAGCCGGAGATAATCAGTTTTGGATAGGCGTATTTTTCGTTCCAGAGGCGCACTGCTTCTGGTAGGTCGGCATCAATCAGACAGTTGTCGGCCATAGCCCAGGTCATTGAAAAAATGTCGTAGGGCGAATTGGCTGTTTCCAGTTTGGCTGTTTCGTCGAAAATCATCGGGTCGATAAAGCTGGCGGTTGGATCGGAACTGTTCAGGCGATCGAGTGCCGGGTCGTAAGTCTGGATTTTTTTGATGCCATAGACTTTTTTTCCCTTGATTTGGTAGGCATATCCGTAAGGACAGCCCTGCAAAAACAGGATTTTCGATTTTCCGTCGGGGCCAACCCAGTAAAATGGTTTGTGTTCCCAGGCCTGACGAATGGTTCCAATGCGGTCGAAATGATTGGGATAGCAAAAAAATGCTTTGATCCCGCTTTGGGCAGCCGCCGGAACAACACCCCAACTGGCACCGGGAATATCGAATTGCACCATCGTTTTTACTGAAACTCCAATTTCTTTTGAAATCTGGTTATTGCATTTAAAGAGTTGGAGCAATTCTTCGTCGGAACAGGCGCTGGTGTTGGTATTGGCGTAGTTGCCATCAATGCGTATCCAGCCTTTGCGCACGGCCTCAAAGAGTGCGGCTTTCTTTTCAGGAGAGGCTTGTTTCAGGTAGCTTTCTACCACCCAACCGGCTTCGGTATTCCAAACAAAGCGTGAGCCTTCAGGATAATTTTGCGTTTTGCGGGCTATATCCAAAGCCACATCGATGTTACGCACATGAATTTTTTCGACGATTTCCTGTTTGTCGGTATAGCCAATATCTACGTGCGAATGCGGATAAATGTAAACCGTCCAGTGCCGTTTTGCCGGGACCAGAACAGTTTGATAAAGTTCCAATCCATTGGCTGAAACTTTAATTCGCGCCTGGCATTCTTTCTTTTCTCCTGAACCAAAAGGAAGCAGAACCGGAAATTGCTCAATTCCCTTGGTATCTTCCAGTGTAAAGGTTTCTGTTTGCCCGTTGCAATCAACCTGAACGGAAGCTTTTCCATAGAGTTTTCCGCCTTTAACCTGAACAGTTATTTCGCGTCCTGCCGTATGATCGGGCCGGTATTTGTACCACGGGTGAACCGTACATTCTATTGCTGAAGGGAATGGATGGGTTTCGGCTGGTTGTACCGGTTTGTTTTTTGCAATTGCCTGAGTTACGAAGAAGAGGCAAAAAGCAAACAAAAGGCTGGTTTTAAATGGTTTCGTTCTCATATATCTCTGTGGTTTAGTCTTATTTTGAATAGTTTCTGGCGGTTTCAACAAATGCCCTGATGTTTGCTTCGGGCGTTGTTGAAGGTAAGGCGCATCCCGAATTCAGGATAAAGCGGTTGGTTTTGGAGAAAATATCCAACAATTCGTTGGTTTTTTGCCGAACCAGTTCAGGCGTTCCCAAAGCCAAAACACCACTTGGATCAATGTTCCCGGTGAAAGTAACCTTGTCGTGGAGCGCTTCGAAAGCTTTGTGTGTATTTGTTTTATAGTCGATTTCGAAGGCATCGGCTCCGGTTTTCAGCATCGAGTTCAGTATGATTTCTGTATTTCCGCAGATATGAAGCGTGTAATACATTCCGCACGAATGAGCTGTTTCGATTACTTTTTGCTCGTAAGGCAGGGCAAATTCTTCGTACTGTTCGGGCGAAATCATTTCGGGACCGGCGGGGCTGTCGCCGTTCGAAACCGTGTGGGCGCCGGTTTGAGCCATCAGCTTGATAAACTGGCAACTGGCTTCGGTGCAGTAATCGAGCAGCTCGGTTAGTTGTGCTGGCTCGGCCATAAATAAATCAAGCATCCAGTTCCCGGTTCCACGCAACATACTGGCCAGCGAGAAAGGAGCCTGGTCGCAGTTTCCGCGTACCATAATTTCGTTGCCAAAATGTTCTTTCAGCAGGCGAACAGCTTCGAGCCAAATCTGGATGTACTTATAGTTTTCGACATTGACTGGCTTTAGCGATTTCAAGTCATCAAGTGAGTCGAGGCAGCCAAGGTGCGAGCGGGCAGGGGAGTCAGCCGGAAAATCGATTGGAACACCCAGGCTTCCGGCTAAGGTTACTGTATCTATGTCCACCAAAACCGCATCCAGTCCGTATTTTTCAACTGAGTGAATAAACGAGTCGGCAATCAGGCGCGGGCTTTCCCTGAATTGGCCCATTGAAATATTGAGTTCGGCGGCGGCAACCATAAAATTGTGCAACATCACTGGAATTTTATCCTGTGGTTCGCCTCTGAAGGCGGCAATCATTCTTTCGTATCCGTTCATAATGTAAGTATAAGCCTCTCTAAATCTCCCCAAAGGGGAGACTTTGGGAGTACTGGTTATTTTTGTTTCTTATATCAATCATATCGCTTTACTTCTTTAAGCCCTCCCTCTCGGGGAGGGTTTGGGTGGGGCTTTTTTTTCGATTCTTTTGATTAATTCCATCATGGCTCTGCCGTTGTGGTACGGACATTTCCACGGGTCGATTTTCCAGTCGTTGCGGTAATAGGGCGATGGGTCGTCGGCAGGTTCTTCTAGGTAGGGAACACCTAACCGGTTTAGCTTGGTGAACCATTCGCCGCGTTCGTGATCAATCAGGCAGGTATCAATGAAATTCCAGCTCAGTTTTACGGTTTCCCAATATTTTTCATCGCCGGTTAGTTCAAAAGCATTCATAAACCCAACTAGTGTTTCGGCCTGCAACCACCAGTGTTTATTGGTACGCACGTGGCTTCCGAAGCGAACCGATTCGAGAAAAAGTCCGCCATCTTTGTCAACGGCTACCCGCTCAATTTTGTCCACCATTTCGATTGCTATTTTTTTCATACGGGCTATGATTTGCTCATCGCCAAGCACTTCGGCAGCTTCGTACAACAGCCACGAACCTTCAATGTCGTGCCCAAACGAGCATATTCCTTTCGAAGCTGGCGATTCCTGAAAAGCATTGTCGAAGAAAATTCCGAAGTGACGGTTCTCCCGAATGATTTTGTCGAGGAACAGGGTCATCAGTTCTGTCAGCCTGATTTTTACCTTTTCGTCTTTCCAGACTTTGTAAAGTGCAGTATATGCTTCCAGAACGTGCAGATGTGTATTCATTGATTTGGGCTCGTTGTTGTCGGCCATGCGGTTTTCTTTGTAAATTTTCCAGTCGCGGGTGAACGACTCCAGGTAACCCGGATACTGCGGGTCTTTGGTTTTTTCTTCCAGTAAAGCAAAGAAGTCTTTTATTTGCTGAAGAACTTTTTCGTCGGGATTAAACTCGTAATATTTGCACAGCGAATACAGCACAAAAGCCTGTGCATAAGTGTGTTTGATGTCGTTAGCCACTTCGTTTGCCGAAGAAAGCTCCATGTAATATCCGCCGTAAACCTTGTCAGCAAAATCTTCGGTAACTACGCGATAAGCTTTCTCGGCTATTTCGGCATATTTTGGTTCGTTGAATTGGATGGCAGCCTGGGCAAATGTCCAAAGGATTCGCGCATTGAGTACGCTGGTTTTGTTGGCCGACAGAACCGGCTGGTTGTTCAGATCGACAGCGCCGTAAAATCCGTGCCCGTTTTTTTCTACGGAATAGGTCATCCAGTATTTAAGAATATTGTTGTGTAGTTCGTTACTGAACTTTTCACGATAACTGGTAAGCTGATCTTTTATTGGATTCATAGTTATTTGGTTTTAGTTTATTCCTGTGTTTCACATTCAAATTGATACATGCCAGCACTCACGGTTAGTACAACCCATTTGTCTTCTTCTAAACGGGGTTTGATTCCGGTCTTTTCAGACAATTTTTTCCCGTTTATTTTCACCGAATTTAAATCAGAAGTTGGCAGATAAACACCGGCGGCAGCACCTTGCGGAACATTCAGTCTTAATGAAAAATGGCGGCCTGCCGATTTTTCCCAGGCTGCCGAGATGTTTCCGGTTACGGTTGAAACAGTTCCTTTGGCCCAGAGCAAGTCGCCGGTTTGTGGTTTTACCCGGAAAATTTTCCAGCCGTAATCCAGCGGTTCAATGCCCAATACCTTCTGAGAAAGCAAGGCTGTTGGTCCAGAACACCAGGCGTGCGAGGTTGATCCCCATTTGGTGTTCCAGGCTTCGTGCCACGCGCCGTTGAAGAAGTCGAGCTTGGTTTGTTCGCCCCAGTATTTACGCATATAGTTGAGCGCCCATTGCGTGTTTCCTTCGCTCATCATGGAATAAAGAACCCAATAGGCGAACGATTGCTCGCTGCCTTTGCCCCTTTTCAGTATTTGCTGAATGACATCTGCTTTCTGGTTGCTTTCAGGGATTCCGTACAACAAGGCATAAGCCTGCGATTGTTGTCCAATGTGGGTACTTTCGTAACTGTCGAGGTAAGCCCGGTCTTTTTCAGACCAAAGCCATTTGTTGATATTTCCTTTCAGTTGTCCGGCCTGTTCTTTCCATATTTTGGCCTGATTGGGGTCTTTCGCAAAGTCGGAGGCAATGCTAGCAGCTGCATTCAATGCTCCATAATACAGGCAGTTGAGGCCGGTAATAATTTTTTTCTGATCCATCGGAAAGGTGTCCGGATGATCCAGAACAATCCAGCCCGGCATATTGGCCAACAATCCAAGTTGAGTATCAACAAACGGGCGGAAATACTCCAGTAGTTTTTTCAAATTTGGATACAAGCTCTGAATCAGTTCATCATTTCCGTAGTACATGAAATATTCGTGCATCATCAATACCCATTCCAACTGGTAGTCGGGTACATATCCCGATCTTCCTGGTTCCATGTAATGGTCGGTGGGGTAGCGGGCGCGGATGGCTCCGTCGTTGCGCCAACGCTGCGATTCAGCCCCACAAAGCAAGTTGTAGGCGGTCAGAAAACGTGAACTTTTACCAAAGCAGTAATTCCCGAAAACCATCATAAATCGTGAGTCACCGGCAATATATTGGGTATGCTCGCGCCAAGGATCAACGTAGGTGTCCATCGAGTTGAGCAGCATGGTGTGTTTCCCAATTTGCCAGAATTCGGTAAGTTGTTTATCTGAACATTCGAAGGTGCTTTCTTCTTCGTAGGTGAAATGGGCAAATTCAGCACAAACATCCTGAATCTGAACGTCAGCATTGGTTTCAATGGAAAAATACCGGAAGCCCGACCAGGTGTATGGCCTCCAGGTTTGAATGCCTTTCCGGGTGGTATATTTCTCTGAATGATCGGTGTCAGCGCGAATTAGAGCTACCTTGTTGGTATCCAGTCGTTCCGAAGTGCCGATCTCGAATTGAATTCCTTCTTTGGCATCGATGGTGAATTGCGGATAACCGGCTATTTCAGTACCAAAATCGTAAACAATCCGGTTGTTGACTTTCCATTTTCGGTAAGGCTTCACCATTTTTCGGGTAAGCTGTGGGCGTTCGGTTACTACCAAACGATTGAACGGAGCAACTGGCGGAACTCCATACGCTTTGGCGTTTTCCCAGGCCGAATCATTGAATCCAACGTTTTTCCATCCATCGGGCATCAGCCGTGCATCAAATTCTTCGATAAAGCCAATAAGGTGGGCTTTGGGGTTGCGTAATTTCGATTGGGAATTCCATGCTTTAGCCTGAGTCACTTTCCATGTATTGTCGCTCAGGATATGGATTGAGGTTTTATCTGCAAAATCCAATTTTCCCTGAAAGAAGAATCCTCCGCGGGCATTGATCTGGTGGTGCATTCCAAGTCCGAAGTTACATACGACAGCCGAAATGCAGTTTTCGCCTTTTTGAAGGTACGAAGTGATGTCGAAATAATCGTAGCATTGAAATTCCGGGTCACAGTTCATGGGGCAACGTTCGAGCAATTTGCCGTTGATATACACGTCGGCTGATGCAAATGCTGAAATATAGGCTTTTGCCTGAGTTGGCTTACTTTTCAGGGTAAACGATTTACGAACCAGCAGGTAATAGTTTTGTGGGTTTTCTAGTCCTGAATCCCATATCCAGGTTGCCAGTGGTTTTGTTCCGTTGAGCGTAGAAGAAGCTTCTGAAATGAACGAGTTTTTTCCCCATTTGTCCGTTAGCTTGGGAGTTTGTGCAGCCAGATTAAAGGTGAGGGCCAGGCCAATTAAAAAGAAGAATAGCCTCCCCCTAACCCCCTCCCAAAGAGGGGGAATGTGGAAAATATCGAATTTTTTAGTTGCCTTTAATCCGTCAGCTAAAGCAGACGGCAAAGGATAGGTCTCGCTCTGGAATGAAATTCGCTGTCCCTTCATGATGTTTTCTCTATTATTCATTTTCTTATTTCTTGTTCTTTTAAATGATAATCCGTATAATGACCTAACACCGAAGGTGTTTTATTTTCATAACCTTAGGTCAACGACCTAAGGACATTGAATCCCACATCAAAACTGCCTGAAAGGCAGGACAAAATCAATTTTTCAGAAAATATCGTTCATCTATTTCAATACCGTTTTCAATCAAAAACTTACGATATTCTTCTTCAAAACTTACCTTTTTATGGTGCTCTTTCTGGTTCTTAATATAATCAATCACTATTTGTTTTTCTTTAAGATTATAGGTAAACCCGGCAAAACTGACCGCCCACCCATCAAAATCAGGAAAGTTCGGATTAGTTGACAACCATTTACTCGAATACTCTTTAATCTCTTTCATAAAATCAGATACCGCAAAAGCAGGATGGATATCAACTAATAAGTGAATGTGGTTAGGCATACCGCCAATACGATACAGTTTACTTTTTTTGTTGTTGATAATACCCATGATGTAAGCATACAATTCCTTATCATGTTGTTCTGGAATTGTATTTTTACTATTCTTAGTCCTAAATACGATGTGATATAGAAGTCGCGTGTAACTCATCTATCTGTTTTTGTCCTGCCTTTCAGGCAGATGTTGGTTCTTGTATGGTTTTCCGCAGGTCGTTGACCATGCAGTTATGAAAATTCTGACTTTTCAAGTCAATAGACTATATAGGTTCTATTACGGATTACCATTTTCTTGTGTCTTTATTTTCACCATTACTCCTCTTTTTCCTGCCGGAACATTCAGTTCGTAATATCCTTTCCCGGAAACGATTTTTATTGGCGTTTCCTTTTCCGAATCGGGACTTAACACCGATGCACTTACCAGATTCCCAATTTCAGCAGAACGGGTAATTATCACTTTTACAGGATTTTCGGTGGTGGCAAAAACAACCGGCATCACCAAGCCATCGGGAACCTTAAACAGGTTGACTTTGGCTGCTTTGTTTTCAACCTGAACAACATGTGGTTCGAGTACCCACTTTTTTCCACGCAGTAAATTCAAAAGAGGTCCGTATTGCAGGTAATATTTGTCTGAAGCCGGATCAGGAACAATGGTATGGTCGTTTCCGGTTACCGGCGCTGTAGGAAAGGCTCCCATATACAGCAGGCTCTGGAAATACTTATCAGGATTGGTTCCCAGTGTTTTGGCCGAAGCAGTCCAGGTTACAACAGGTTTACACAATGCAAGGAAAGAGGTGTTGTTAAGCGAAGTTCCCAAATGTCCGGCTTCATCGTAAAAACCATCGGCATCTTTCATCAGGTCAATTCGGTGATTGTGGTCGTTAATGTAGATGACCCGTCCGGCATTGTGGAACTTTTCGGAGACTTTGGCCAGTGTTTCTTTCCAACTGTTAACCAAGGCTCGTGCAGGTTTTTCGTGCCACCAGGTAATACCGTCGTCACCACGAGTATTGAATGCGCGGGTGTGGTCGGTTCGGTCGATGCAAATTCCGGAGGAAAACTTCATGTGTCGGATCAGCTGGTCGGCCTGAGTGATCAGGAATTTCTGATAGGCTGGGTCACCCGGATCGGTAATAACGGCATCGCCCCAGGTAAACAGTGGATTTCCGCCCAGAAAAGGATAGCCTTTCCAGTTGGTCATCAATACAGCTTCGCTTAAATTTTTCTGGATGAATGCTTTGGGGTTTTTCCAAAGTTCATCGTTTCCAAGTGTCTTAGGATCGGGGGCATCAATTCCGCGTAACTCATAGCCTAATTCGGTCATGTTAAAATAATCGAGCACATAGAAGCCCATTGAGCGCATTTGCTCGCCGTATTTATTAAGCTGATCAACCGATGTCTGCTCGCTTTTGCCGTTCCATTTTCCATCGGAACCTGCATTAAATTTGGTCCATTTTTCTGACGAACTTTTTACCGGAGGAAGGAACATTCCCATGTACGGGAAATCGAAACTGGCTTTCCAATTGAGGCGATAGCCCATTTTCTGAAAGCGGGCAGCTTCCAGCGGACCTTCGTATGACGAGTAGGAACCGCAACCGGCAATCTCATCGGCCAAAGGCAGTGCTGGGTTAAAGTAGTTCGGATAACGATTGACCATCCATTGCAAGCCTCCGCGCCAATCGGCTTCGTGTGCTACCAGGTCGGCAGAGAAACGGATGGTCTTTTCAGGACAAATTCGGTTGTAATATCTCGAAAAACGGATTTCTCCGGTTTTTGTAATATCAATGTTTTGGAATAGAATAGCATCTTCAGGAGAGCAGATAAGCGAAAGAGCCTGGTTCGATGACGGCTCAATCACGGTTGCCATGGGCAGCGAAACATTATTCCCGTCGTAGGCCACATAACCGCGGTTTCCCTCGGGGTAATCGGGCATTCCGTAATTGAAGGTCTGGTTGTAAAATGGCATGGCAACCAGTGGATCCTGCCACTCAAATTCGCGGTCCCATTCTGCTGGTATTGCTTTTCCATCGGGGTTTCCCCACGGTAGCCAAATTTGCGATTGACTGGAAACCGGCCATGAGATGACACTTTCAATAGGACTGCTCCACGAGTCTTTCGTCCCGGTGATTTCCAGCTCCCAGCGAATGCTGTTTTCTGTTGGAACATATCGTTCTGTGAGTTGGCATTGGCGATTGGTTTCCTGTTGGGTTAACAGGTACGAAAATTCGACACCTCCATTTCCCAGTTTTTTAGCGATTAGATTGGATTTGGTGCAAAGAGGCAGGTTTGTTTTGCCTGAAAAAGCGACGATGGTTTTGCTCTTTCCAAACTTTATACCGACAATTTGTCCATCCTCGCTTAATCCGAGTTCTATCGATTTACTTTTAACCTGATATTTTGCAGATACAGAATTTGTTGTGCTCTTTTCTGAAACTCTGGTCAACAATGGATTAACCCAATCGGCATGTCCGTGGCGCATTTTTTCGCCGGCATGGCAAACTGCCAATTTCAGGATATTAACCCCGGAAACGTCGATGTTCAGGTTAGCTGTCTGGCTGCTGATGGTTATTTTTCCAGAGTCGAACAGTTTTCTCCCATCGCCAAAAACCTGGAAACAAAGCCCGGTTTTTTCGTTGTATGGTTTTAACTCGCTGTCGAGTCCGATGGTGCCCTCGAAAGTTTTGAAATTGCCATTCAGTTCGAAATAAACCTCACTGTTGGCTTCCATTGCCAGCCCATTGGAATAACTTGTACCATTGATGTTTAATGTGTTTCCGCCAATGCTTTTGTTAATTTTAAGCTCGCTGGCGTCCGATTTTTGCAGAACCGGAATAAGCGTTTCCAGCCGAACCTGTTCCGGGTTTTGCGCCAGAACAAGCTGTGAAATGAAAAGGAATATAAGTAGTAATCGGTTCATTTTATATTAGTTATGGTGATGTCGATTTATGCTGTTTTGTCTTGGTGTGCGTTTTTTGTCGGCCTGAAAGGCCAGCATATTCCAGCCCAGGGCAGAGATTCGGGAGGAACGACCGAAACATCGCCCTGGGTAAATGACACGCAGGGACAGCCGTCCGCCGAAATAGGATATTCAAGGCAAAAAACTTTTTGCGGACGGAATTGTAACACATTGTTTGGGATTGAATATGAGTTGTTCCATTTCGTCCGAAACGACGATGTTTCCCTAAATAACGTTAGTGCGCGGACGATTTTAATTCCCGTTTCCCAACCCAGGGCGACACTTCGTTTGCCCTGGGCTATAATATATTGGCCCTTCAGGCCATTTTTGTTTTTGTTGTTCATTTCTGTCTCCATTTTTTACTTTTGCCTTTTTACTTGAATTCATGCAAGGTTTCGATCATAGCAACCAGGTTCTCGGCTGGTACGTCGGGCATGATGTTGTGAATGGTATTGAACACATAACCACCGTCTTTGCCAAAAATTTCGAGGTTCTGTTTCACATGATCTTTCACTTGTTGTGGAGTTGCCCGATTCAGGATACTTTGGGTGTTAACTCCGCCTCCCCAGAACGTCAGGTCTTTGCCAAATTCGCGTTTCAAATCAGCTGGGTTCATGTTGATAGCATTGATTTGTACGGGGTTTAAAATTTCAAAACCCGCCTCGATTAGGTGAGGAATCAGTTCGTAAATGCCGCCGCACGAATGAAGCATGGCATGTGCCGATGAATGTTTTTTCACGAAGTCGCACATCATCTGGTGACGCGGCTTGAAAAACTCGCAATAGGTTTCGGTGTCGAACAGCGGACCTGTATTGGTTCCCAGGTCATCACCAAATTTGATGATGTCAACAATATCGCCTACAGACTCGCATACTTTGGCCAAAAATTCCAGGTGGCTTTCCAGAAGCGCATCGAGCAAACGATGTACATTTTCTGGTTCCATGTAGAGATCCATCAGAAAATTGTCGATCCGGCGAAGGAAAGTTCCCCATTCAAAGAGGTTACAGCCCACACCGATTAAAAGTGCGCGATCAGTCTTTGCGCGGGCTTCCAGAGCTTTTTCATGAAGCGAAGTCCAGAAATTGGGTTCGTCAATGCGGTCGAAGGGAGTGAAGCCAAAACCGCCCCAAACGGTGCGCGACATATCGAATCCCAGATTTTTATAGTTTTCAGGATAAGCATCGGCATAAGGAAAAATTAGCTGATCGAAGAAGGTAGCTCCAACGGGCATTTTTCCGATCATCTCGCCGCATTTTCCGGGAGCCAGCCAAACGCCATCGGCCTGCTTCTCCGGGGTAAACCATTTGGGATAAAGAGCAGGATAGCCTTTAATGAGCTCCTGTTCGTGCCAGTAATTTTCGTCGGTGTTAAAAAAACGACCAATATCGAATACATCCACGCCCCATAAGTCGAGTAATTCCATTTCAGGTTGAGTAACCTGCTGGATCACATCGTAAGCGTGATTTTTCTTGTTTGATAAACCCTGGTGGTTCACCAGATTTTGGTAAGCTACTACCGATATACCCGAGCTGGGTGTTGCGCCCAAATCCAATGGAATGCGGTCGGGTTGTCGGTGATTAATTGCTGATAGAATTCGTTCTCTATGGTTCATAGTTTAGTTGGTTAAAAGCCTCCCCCCAAACCCCCTCCAAAAGAAGGGATTTAAAAACTGGTGGCCGGGTTTTTTATACTTCTTATTGTCATTCCTATTCTATTTTCTATTGAAGACGAATCGTCACAATTTCCCACGGTTTTACCGAAATGTCCACACTTCCATCGGCATTCACCGGCAGGTTTTTTTCGTCATATTCAATCATATTGGTGAGCAAAACTTTACTGAAAGGTTTGAACCCGCTGATTTTTGCTTTGGTGAATTTACCTTCGGCTTCATAAAACCGAACAATGGTTCCATTACCATCTTCAGCCTGTTTCATGGCCGAAACGATGATATTCGAAGGTTCAACCTTTAGAAAACTTTGAGTGGTTGGGAAGGTCGTGTTTCCGCTCCCTTTTCCTGAAAATGCGATTAACGGTTTGTTGAAAGCCTGTCCGTTTTTGTAGGCAACCCGCCAGCCTCCCTGGTGTGGGTACAAGGCCATGTGGTAGCTGTGCGATCCTGCCTGGGTGAACGAATATTCCGGATTCCAGGCCAAACTTTCCCTTGACGAAAGCAGCACGTGTTGAACCACCGGATAATCAACCGGGTTGGTCGTTTCGTCGCGGAACAGATGGACGGTCATGTCGGAAGCAAAGAGGCATCCTTTTCCCTGGTAATCGCCAGAAGAAACATCGGCCCAATTGACGGCTTCGCGGTAGGGAAGATCTTTTCGCCCGTATTTTTCGGGTGTAAACAGACTCTCGAAATTTTCAGGAAGAAGAGAATAGTCAATTTCATCGCGCCCCATTTCAACTGTTCCAAAAGGAATTTCGTAACTGGCCTTGAACGACCGGTCGAGTTTTACCGGAAAAACGATCCGCAATTCGCGTGCTTTTTCGCCGGTCCAGTTCAGAACATCGGCTTCCACGATCAATTCTCCTGAAAATTTATTCAGGATAAACCGTTCGCGTAGGGTGAAATAGCTGAACTGGGCTTCTTTTTCGACGATATAGCGAAGTGGGCTTTCCTGAGCTCGAATGGTTTTAAAGCTGTGTTGGCTGGTTTTGTCAAAATCGTTCATATTCACCGGCAACACTTTTTCCCATGCAGTTCCGGGAGCGGTGAACTGAATAACTTCGCCACCGAAAAATTTGTCGGTCTGCAGTATTTCCTGATTTTTTACTTTGTCGAAATATGAAGCAACCCCTCCGGCCCCGAACCTGATTTTAACCAATTCGGTTTCGATGGAATCTGCCGGAATGTTGGTTTTATTTTCCGGAAAGTTGCTTGCCTGAGATGCGTAATATGTCTGATACCCAAGCGATGGAACCTTGCCAGCCAGCAGCACGATTTCGGTTTGAGATTGATTTTCCGTTTTGGAAACCAGCTCAAACGGCACCTGATTTCCGCTGACATCTTTCAGTTGAAAAGCTTTCCAGTTTTCAGGATAAGAAACCGAACACGAAGCTAATTCGGTACGTTCCCAGCTGCAAGGATTGTAAACGACCACCGGGATCTGGTCGTTGCCGGGTTGCGGAACGGATTTTAGAAATTGTTCCTGAGCCGTTTTTATCAGCACACTGGCTATTTTCTCCGATTTTCGGTACGAAGCCACATAAAAACTATCGGTTACAGGCCCGCGGTTGCCGCCCCAGCCATGATCGGGCCAGCAGTTGGCCAGCCAGCCTTCGTCGAACTTATTTTGTGGATAGCTGACCGAAGGATTTACCTGTTTTACTGAAGCAAACAATCCTTCAGCACCGGTAAGCATGTTACAGGCTTTTCGCCCGGCAAGCAATCCTTCGCGATTGGCTGGTTCGTCGTAATAAGCCCACGACAGCGGCCAGTCGCCTTTAATGGTTTCGATATTCAGTTCCCCATTTCCGAAGAATTCTTTCAGGGCACTTTCTGGCTCTACAAATTTCAGCTTGGGTGGATGAATCTGCTTCTCCGGTTCGTTTTTGTAGTGTGTATTCCATTTTTCTGCAAACAACTTCATGGTTGAATTCTGGGTTTCGACAAACGGAAGCATTTCTTTGCAAGGTGGCAGATAATCGGCATCGAAATCATACAACATGGTTTTGGGGAGCTGACGCGGTTTGTAAAAATATTCGCGCTGGTTGATGAATTTCATCCATCCGGTGTTGTTTTTCGGATTCAGCAGCCCGTGCGGGTCGTTGTAACTAAATGCAAACATGGGGATAGTAGTTCCGTCGAGCCCTTGCCAGTAATAAAAACCCCAGGGTAAGCGACCCTGAATGGTATAATCGATTCCTGATTTCTTCAGGATTTGCGGCATTTGATACGAGAATCCGGGAACGTCGGTATTGATGTAATAATGCGTGTCGTAACCCGGTATATTTTCTTTGAGCCATCGGCGTCCGTAGTAAAACTGGCGGATCAGTTTTTCCTGACCAACATGCACCTGTAAATTCTGAACATAGCTGGCACCAAAGGTGAAACGCCCTTCGAGCATTCGCTGAACCAGTTCTTCTTTTCGCTCGGGATGCCTGACCAAAAACTCTTTCAGATATTCCACCGATTCCATCATGTATTTGAAATCCGGATTGGTTTTCATCATATCCAATGCCGGGGCAATTAACACATCGGAGCGATAATCGGCAGTTATAGCCTGCGTATTGAGCCAGCCCAAATCGTTGTGGTTAGCCATCATAATGTTCATTGTTCCGCCGTCGAAGTAGTTTTTGTTGTATGCTTTTACTTCAATTAGCTGACTTTTCGGGAACCGGTTACTTTTTGTTTTTATACTGAAAGTCAGTTTTTTGTCGGTGTAAACGATGGGCATCCAGAGTTGCTGCATCGTGACCGAGTTCTCCGGAATCTCGTTTAGCTTGATCAAACAAAATTCTTTACCGTTGTCGGAAACCTGTAGTTGAGCATCGCCGACTGAACTTCCCAGGTTGGTGATTTCCAGTTTGACCGATTGCACCGGCTGATCGTTTTTTACATCGTACAATTCAAAAAAATGAGGCTGGAACCCGACTTCATGCGATTGGGCATAAGCTTTCACTTTACAAAGTCCGGTGTTTTTTTTGCCTGAACCTTTCCAAACGCTTTCTACCTGAATGCGGATGGTTTGTGTTGTTTTTGCTTCAGGAAGAGTAATAATCTGGTAATCGTCGCTCAGACGAAGTTGGGCTTCAGTTTTGCTTCCATCGGAAAATGTCAAGTTTATCTTGCGGGGAACCAGATAATTTGATGTTCGCATGTACGGATCGAGCACAATGTCGTAAGGTTTTGCTTTGCCGATGATCCATAATTCTTTAATCGTTTGTGGTTTAGGCCAGTTGATGCTTACCCAGGCTCCTTCCTTTTCGTTGTTGGCTTCCCATCGCAGTTGAAGAATATCCTTTGCAAGGTTGGTAGGTCTGCCCAAAAATTGCGGATTTAAATCAGAGGAAGATGCATCGAAGGTTACGCCATACTTTGGTGAAACGAAGTTCGGTTGTTCGTTTTGGGCCATTGCTACAAACCAAGATGCAAAGGCAAAAATGAACACTCCGATTATTTTTTGCTGAAACATTGGCTTTAGTTAAGAGTTGTTAGTCTGTTTTTTTTGACAAAGTGGAGACGATCCGGTAATCCGGTGTCTCCACCTTAATCGTTGCTGTGTTTAATTTAAAAGGGCCTATTTTATTCGTATCGTAATGATTTCATAAGGTTTAACCGAAACTTCCACGCTTCCGTCGGTATTTACCGGCAAGGTTTTTTCGTCGTATTCGAGCATATTGGTTAGGGTAACTTTACTGAAAGGTTTGAACCCTGAAAGTTTTGCCTTGGCGAATTTTCCTTCGGTTTCGTAGAAGCGAACGATTGAGCCATTGCCATCTTCGGCTTTTTTCAGGGTTGACACCACTATATTTTCAGGTGAAATTTTCAGGAAACTTTGCGATGCCGGAAGTACAGAACTTGCCGGTTTTGTTGCTTTTCCGGCAATAGCCGTCAGCGGATTGTTGAATGCCAGCCCTTCTTTTTGGGCGTAACGCCAGTTGCCATCGTGCAGGTAAAGCGCCATGCGGTAGGTGTGTGAACCAGCCTGGGTAAACGAATATTTTGGGTTCCAGCCGAAGCTTTCGCGACTTGCAAGCAAAACGTGCTGAACAAGCGGATAATCTACCGGATTTGTTGTTTCGTCTTTGAACAGGTGAACTGTCATATCAGAAGCAAAAAGGCAGCCATAGCCTTTGTATGTTCCGGTGGAAACGTCAACCCAGTTAACAGCCTCGCGGAACGGCAGGTATTTTCGTCCGTAGATGGCTGGGTAGAACTGGCATTCATAATTGTCGGGCAAATTCGAGAAATCAACATTGTCGCCACGGTCGATTTCAACGCGCCCAAACGGAACATCATACGTTGAACTGAATGTTTTATCCATATTCATCGGGAAAACAATGCGGAGTTCTTTCGCTTTTTCACCGGTCCAGTTTAGTACATCAGCTTCAATAAGCAATTCGCCGGTGCTTTTTGTAATGATAAATCGCTCGCGCAAAGTGAAGTATTTCATGTTGGCTTCTTTCTCGACGATGTAACGCAACGGGCTTTCGACTGCACGGATAGTTTTAAATTCGTGCATACTGGTTTTATCGAAATCATCCATGGTTACCGGTTCCTGGTTTTCCCAGGCTACCGTTGGCGCTCCCATCTGGATAACTTCTCCACCGAAGAATTTCTCTGTTTTCAGTACTTCCTGTTTACGAACTTTATCATAGAATGATGATATTCCGCCTGTTCCGAATTTTACCGAGATCAGCTCGTTCTCAATGTTCTCATTTTTATATTCGGTATATCCCTGAGGAAATGATTTTGCTTCGCAGGCATAGTATGTTTGGTAACCAATCGAAGGAACTTCGGAAACCATCATGCCAATTTCAATTTCATGCTTTGCTGCTGAATGGTTTACCGTTTCGGTAGAAACGAGTTTTCCCGAAGCGTCTTTCAGTTCCAAGCCTTTCCATGTTGCCGGATAGCTTATTTCGCAGGTTACGTAGCCATCGCGCGACCAGCTGCTCTGGTTGTAAACCACTACCGGAATTTGTGTTGCAGTTCCCTGTGGCACGCGGTTCAGTAATTCCGATTCAGCATCGCCGGCCAGCGATTCGGCTACTTTCAGCGATTTGGCGTACGAATCCACACAAACCTGGTCGCCCAAAATTCCGCGGTTTCCGCCCCAGCCATGATCGGGCCAGCAGTTGGCCAGCCAGCCTTCGTCGAATTTATCCTGTGGATATTTTATAGATGAATCGATGGTGTTTAACGTGGCAAACAAGCCTTCGGCTTTGATGAGCGTGTTGTGCCCTTTGCGGCCCATCAAAAGACCATCGCGGTGGCCGGGCTCATCGTAATAGGCCCAGGCCATCGGATAGTCGCCTTTAGCAGTCTCAATGTTTAACTCACCATTTCCGAAGAAATCTTTTAACGCTTCATTGGGTTCAGTGAACCTGATTTTAGGCGGAGCAATTTGTTTTTCGGGCTCTGCCTTGTATTTTTCGTTCCATTTCGCCGCAAATTGTTCCATTACCTGGTTCTGCTTTTTGACGAACGGAATCAGTTCGGGGCAGGGTGGAAGGTAGTCGGAGTTGAAATCGTACAATACTGATTTGGGCAACTGGCGCGGTTTGTAATAGTATTCGCGTTCGTTCAGGAATTTGAGGTAACCCACGCGGTTATTCGGATTGATCATGCGCGACTCAGCTCCGTAACGAAACGCAAACATTGGGATAGTCGTTCCGTCGAGTCCTTGCCAGTTGTAAAATCCCCAGGGAAACCGGCCCTGAATGATGTAGTCGATGCCGCATTTCTTCAGCACCTGAGGCAACTGGTAAGTTACGCCCGGAACATCGGTATTGATGTAGAAATGCGTGTCGCAGCCGGGAAAAGTTTCCTTGAGCCAGCGACGACCGTAGTAGAACTGACGAACCAGCTTTTCTTGTCCAACATGAGCCTGAAGGTTTTGAATGTAGCTTGCACCAAACGAGAACCGTTTTTCGCGGATGCGCTGAATGAGCTCGTCTTTTCGCTCTGGATGAATTTTCAGGAATTCTTTCATGTACTCGATGGATTCCATCATGTATTTGAATTCCGGATTGGTTTTCATCAGGTCAAGCGCCGGGGCAATCAGTGTATCGGCGCGGTACAATGCGGTTAATGCCTGCGTGTTGAGCCAGCCTAAATCGTTGTGGTTGGTTGCAATGATATCGAGCTGGCCGCCGTTGAAATAGCTTTTGTTGTAGGGTTTCAGGATAAAATTTTCAGCTTTGGGAAAATGGTTGCCCGGATCTTTGATTTTGCACACCAGATTGCTTTCGACGTAAGCTGCCGGAATCCATATTTCCTGTGTAACAACCGAATTGGCCGGAATATCGTCGAGTTTGACTGTACCGAATTTCTTACCTGCATTGGTCAATTCAAGCGTTGCATTTTTAACATCGGAGCCGCGGTTCACAATTTCGATTTTTGCCGACTGAACTGCCTGATCGTTTTGAACATCGAACATCTCGTAGGTTGACAACGTAAATCCGGTGGCATGTTCCTGAGCAAAAACGCGCAACTTGCAAAGCCCGGTACGGTCGACACCCGAGTTGGGCCACACTTTTTTTACCGTGAATTTAATCGAGCTGGTTTGAACTTCTTTGGGAAAAGTTATGAGTTGAAAATATTCGGCATTGCGCAGTTCGGTATCGGTTTGGGTACCATCGGAACAGGTAATTTGTATTTTCTGAGGAACCATATAATTTCCCCGTTCTGCAGCAGGCTCAAGAGTCATGTCGTAGCCCCAGGATTTGGTAATGAGCCACAATTCTTTTACGGTTTGTGTTTTTTCCCATTTCACGCTAACCCACGCGCCTTCAATTTCTTTGTCGGTTTCCCAGCGGGATTGCAGCGCCTCGCGTCCCAGATTGAGCGCCCTTCCTCGCGATGGAGGATTGGGATTAGCCGATGAGGCATCGTAAGTTACGCCAAATTCGGGCGCAATAAGGTTGGGATTCTGGGCCTGAAGAAGTCCGGAAATTCCAAGCAAGAAAACCAGTGCTGTAAAAATCTTTTTCCTGATCATGTTTTTATATTGTTTGTTTATAGATGCTTAAGTAGTGAGAATAATTTGTTGTCGAATTTTTTTGTACTCACCCCGACGTCCGCAAGGCGGCCGTTCCCCCTCTCTTTTTTTGAAAGAGAGGGGGAAGCATCGCAGATGCGCGGGGGTGAGTCCGTATTGAAATATAATTTCGAATCCGACATTATTTCATTCTATTCGTTGATTGGGGTGTGTAGTTTTAATTCGATCAACTCGTAATATTTGCTCAACTGCTTTATGGTTGGAAGATCTTCCAGTGCATCGAATCCAAGCTTGCCGATTAAAGTTGCCTTAAAGTCAGTTGCAGCTGCATTCACCAAATCTGCATCAGATGGATTTTGATGCCCGCTTTCGTCTTTGGCGCCAAAATAAAATCCGTAAGCCATCGCATGAATAATGCGATCGTAGGCCATCCCAACTTTTCGGGACAGGTGAATTGCGCCCATGAAACGGTCGTCGGTGCCAAGTTTGCGAACAAGATCCTGTCCAACGCGAAAAACGGTGTCTTTCAATGCTTTGTTCTGAAAACGGAAAAGCAAATCGTCAACATGGGCGATCAAATCAGAGCTTGTAAAATCATCAGGATAAACGAACTGAAGCATTTGCGCCGACTGAACCATTGTTTCGCGCGTAAAGCTGTAAACATCCGGATCGGCGAGTACCTCGTACATGTAAGTTGCTTCGGGGTATTTGCAAAATCCGTAGTACGCTGCGGTGGCATGTCCCAGGTTGTGAATAAATGCTTTGCGGTCGACCCACGCTTTGATGTTTTCTTTGGGAGCAAGGCCCTTCACTTCAGGAACAGACGCTTTAAATCCTTTTTTATCGACAATGAGTGTGTTGTAAGGTTCGGCAAAAACAACCAGCGGGTCTTTCTCCAACTCGGCTTCCGGAATAATCGGGACCATTTTCCCAATGCTGGTTTCAACCAATCCGACAAAATCATTAAGTGGATACCATGACGGAAGGTTTTCCATCAGCTTTTCTTTTGCGAAACCGGCGGCATCGCGCATGTTCTCGGCCAGAATAATATCGAGAGGAGCGTTTCCACCCTTTTCATTTCTTATCAGCAAGCCTTTGGCAATAACCGGCAACACTTTGGATAAGGCATTTTTACCAACCGAAACGGCCAGAATGCCTGCCGTAGCAACGGCATCTGATACTTTTTCAACATCTAAACCTGAAATAGCGCTGACATTTCGGACAATAATTTCAGTGTCGGTGTCACTTTTGATGATGACACGATATTCTTTGCGTTGGTTGAGTAATTGAACGATGTGCGGATCGACATCAACAAAAACTACCTCGTATCCATTGGTTCCGAACAGTTGTCCGATAAACGAACGCCCGATCTTTCCGGCGCCGAAGATGACTATCTTTTGCGGGTTAATTCCCAAGTTGTTGCTTATAGTGCTCATAATAAGGTTTCAGTTTCTGAAATTTCTCTCCGGGGAGTTCTTCAAAGTAGGTTCCGCCAATGTAGAAGCAGGTGTATCCGCCCGAAACAACTCCCCAGCAACAGGCTTCCTTCAGGTCAGGTGTTTGTGCGCCTGCATTCAGCTGCATAACCATCGAGGCCAATATGCCGCCGGCGAAATTGTCGCCGCAGCCAGTGGTGTCGCCACAGGTTCCGCATTTTATTTGTTGGGCAACTTTGGCCGACACGGGTAATTCGGTTAAATCGAGCGGGCTGAAGAATTTTCCTGATGACCAGGCATATATATTTTTTGAACCGTTGGTAATGACCAGCGATCCAACTTCCTTTTCCTGAAAGAACCGGATGGCCGCCATTATATCGTGTTCACCGCTCAGTCGGAGCGCTTCTTCGTAATCAGTAATCAGTAAGTCGGTGAGCTTATAACTTTCGTCGGATTTGCCAAGGGGCCAGCGTTTTTCAGGGTTCGCTTTTTCGTTCCTGAAATCGTAAACCGTGTTGACAACCGTGATGCACCCTTTGTTTTTTGCAGATTGAAGTAGTTCGGTGAGATGATTGTGTATTTCAGGCACGATTGCCGTTCCGCCAAACACAACGATGTCGGCTTCGAAAAAAGAGTCATCCAGATCTTCGGGCAAAAGTTCGCCCGCAGCGCCAATGTTGTTCACGAAAATCCGTTCCCCATTTCCATGGTCAAAATCCGGATCAGAAAGAACATCGGTAAACGGAGTGTAAAGGTTCCCGGTTTTGTATTTGCTGATTTTCAAGGGCGTTTTCTGTAGTTTTTCTTCCAGGAAAGCGGCTCCTGAATCTTTTCCTTTGCAGCCCCAGAAATTAACTTCAGCCGGGAAATCGTGCAGCAACTGGGCCGCATGGATTAATGAAACAATAGAAGGTCCGCCAATATTGAGGGCAACAGGTTGCTGCCCATTTACAATTTTATGGCGAATGTCGAGGTATTTTTCAGAAGCAAAGCGTTCGAGTTCTTCTGTAAAAACCAGGCGTCCGGGAGCTAATCCGCCATCGCCCGTTTTTACTGAAAGGTACGAGCTCATGGCTTCGCTATGAAAATTGACCGGCTTGTACAGGTAATCGACCAAAGCACAGCCGGTGCCCGATATTTTAATGGTGCGACTCATATTAGCTAACAAATTTGGCGTAATCAGAAACCAACAGGTGAAGAGGCTGTTCGTCTTCGTCGATGGTTGGAAAGCGGCCAATGGTTTCGTAGAAGCAATTGTCGTTGGCATCGTCGTTCACCATGCTAACCTCGCCAACCAGTACTTTCCCCTTGCCCTCCTCGCCGTAAAAGCGGTGGTAAACGCCCTGTTCCAGACAAATGCTTTCTCCGGGAGTCAGTATCACTTTTCCACCAGCTTCAACGGTACGCATAATACCGTCGGTTTTAAAAGTTACTGGTGTATTGGCAAATTTCTCATCAGGAGTTGAGTTGTAAAGTTCGATGACCAGGTTTCCGCCGCCGCGATTAATGATGTCCTCCATTTTGCTCCAGTGGAAGTGCATGGGGGTTTCCTGGTTCTCTTCTACGATCATGATTTTTTCGGCATACGGTTTATTGTCAACGTTGAATTTGCCGTTACGAACAGTGAAGAGGAATAGTCCGCGTTTCAGAAAATCGCCCGAACCAAAATCGGTAATGTCCCAACCCAGCATGTTGGTGATAATTTCGGCAGCTGAGGCTTTATTTTTTTGCCAGTCGGCCACACTCCAGTATGCCCAGGGAGGTAAAAAAAACTGTTTGCCACTCATGAAGCTCTTTGCTTCGTTAATGATCTGATTAATCTCACTTCGTTTCATAATTATTTGTTTTTTAGTTGGTTTTAAATATTTTTTCGAGTTCGTAAGCTACAGGTTTCAGGTTTCCTTCAAAATCAATAATTGACGTGTTTACCGGGCAAGGGAAACTGTCGTGCCCCATCCAGATAATAAAACCACCACATGCAGGGAAGCGCTTTTTGCAGTTTTTCAGGGCAATGCAAAGTCCTTCGGTTTGTCGTTTCTGGCTCCATGCAACATAGTCGCTGAGCGAATTGGTTGACTGGTTTTTACGATGTTTCACATAGTCATTCCATTCAATCCACCAATTTACATTTCGCCAAAGCGGATTAGTTGTATTGGCCGGTAAAGCATCGTATTTTCCTTTGTATTTATTGATCATTTCGGCAGACATGGCTCCGGGAACGCCAACTTCTGAATGAAAAAGAGCATCGTCGGTTTTCCAGAAGCGGTCAACCGAAACCATTGTCGAATCGTCGCTTGCAAAAGGTAAATTCCACGGGCCATGTACATCCCAGTTAATTCCCTGGCCAAAGTTTTTCCACCCACCGGTTTTATTTGGGCCTGAAGGCGTTCCTGTCAGGAACCTCCGCTGTGGATCTTGCAGGTTAACCCATTCCTTCATGGCCTTGATCATCGGGTGCTTATCGGTAACCGGAACGACATTGTTTTCCAGTTCATATAGCTCGTTACCTGCGCACCAAATGAGGACAGAAACATGGTGCTGGAGCCTGTCGAGGTAATGCTTAACAATGTGGGTCATTTCGTTGATTACAACCTGATCCGTAGGTGGATAATTATCGAGTCCCGACGACGAAATCGGAAAGTCTTGCCAAATGAGAATACCCATTTGGTCGCAAAGTTCATATAACCAGTCGCGTTCAGGAAATCCCCCTCCCCAAATTCGAATAACATTGATGCCTAAATCTTTATAAGTAGTTAGTAGTTTGATATATTGCTCTTTATTAACATCAGCAAAGTTTGGCAGTATCGGAGTCCAGTTAATTCCTTGTAGAAAAACCGGTTGGTTATTAATACTGCATATCCAGGGGTCGGCATTTACTGGGGCTCCTTTGCAGGGTAACCATTCAATGTGTTTAAAACCAACATCTTTGTTCTCTTGTTGAATTATTTTTCCTTCCGGATCAATAAGATCAATCAACAATCGATATAATACCTGCTCCCCACTTCCGTTAGGCCACCATCTTTTGATTTTTAGGTTGTTCCATACTTTCGTCCCTGAAAATTCTGATGCGGGGTTTGTTTCATTCAGGACAATTTTTCCTTTGAGGTCGGAGAGAGAAGTGTGTATTTTATAATTATTTTCTGAACCTGACAGATTGACTTTTATGTGCAGTTCACCTATGTCCTTTTGTTTTTCAGCATTCGTAGTAACCTGTAAATTACTGATTTGTATTTGATCTTTTTTTGAGATTTTCAGGGATATATCATCCCAAACTCCAACCTGAACAATTCGCGGGGTCCAGTCCCATCCATAATAAAATCGTGGTTTCCAGTCCTTTATCTTTGATGTCCAGCAGCTATGTCCAAGATACGAAGGCGAACATTCAAAAATGATGACAAGGGTATTATTTTTTTCTTTCAGGAAAGGGGTCAGGTCGAAATCGTATGGAATGAAAGCATTGTTAAACGATCCGGCTTCTTTCCCGTTCATGTAGATGAGACCTTTTTGATCGAGTCCACGGCAATGCAAAATATATTTATTATCACTTCTGTTAAAGTAACTATCGGGAAAAGTTGTTGCAAAAAGCCAGTGCCTGTTTTCAATCCATTCTAAATCAGTGCTATTGGTTCCAATATTCCAATCGGAGACAAGTTTGGCGTCCTTTAGCGCTTTTTGAACAGAACCTGGCACCCGTACCTGTACATTCATAATTTCGGCACGGTCGCCTTGTAACTTCTGGAAATCAAAATTCTTTCGCCAGCTATCAATTCGGTATCCCCAAAGTTTCCAGTTGAGCGTCGACAGGTTAATTTCTGTTACTGTAGCCTTTTCGGTGTTCGGATTGGCCTGGGCGGCAGAAATTTTTGGTGCGAAAAAACAGACGATCAAAACAAGAAGAAAAAAATGATGATATGTTGCTGCTTTTTGTTTCATTTTTAGCTTATGGTTTTTCGGTTCCTAGTTGGTTTATTTAGTTGTAATTCCTGTTGATCCAATACAAAGCACCCGAAATTCATTCCCTGAGCTTTTTTCATTTTTTTCGGCAAGTAGCTCTATTTTTACAAGGTGTTTCCCTTGGTTGAGGTTTCTTGCAATAGGTTCCATTTCACGGTAGCCACCCCAGGTTTGATCGAACCAGCTGTCGAAAATAACAGGGTTTTGTCCGTCGATGGTTATTTTTGCCTTGCCCATTGGTCCGTTTATTTTCCAGAACGAGAGGTAAATTGAAGTTCCTGTAACTTCAAATTCGATTACACTGCCGGGTATCGATGATTTCCATCCTTTGTTGTCTTTGCCTGATCCGTCGTAGCTCCATCCATTGTTTCGGGTTGGTACGAGAGTTTCTCCATCAAACAATGAGGTAAATTCGAAACTGTTGGAATAAAGAGGTGTTGCACTATTGGCAACCGATGAAAGTTTTTCGGCTCTAAACTTCTTTTTGGCCTGGCTTAATGTACGATTGATTAATTCAGCAGCAATGGCGTGCCCATATTCGTTTGGATGAACTTCGTCGGGA
Organism: uncultured Prolixibacteraceae bacterium; assembly: GCA_937915865.1. GTDB lineage: Bacteria > Bacteroidota > Bacteroidia > Bacteroidales > Prolixibacteraceae > Aquipluma. Next base: position 219,932 of record CALGIG010000015.1, read on the forward strand.
CATATTTGCTCCCATCGAAGTTTTCCGGCCTTCATTTCCTGCCAAATAGCGTTTCGGTAACTAATCATGGGAAGATGATAATGCTCACCAATTTTTATTTCGGCATCCTGAACGTTACTTCCATCTTTACGGGTCATAAACAGGAGCGCTACGGCAGGTTTCTGTGGCGCATTTAAAATTTGTCTGATTAAGCCTTCATACGACTCGGCATATTCTGGCGTATCGAGATCGTTGGTTGCAAATTCAACAATTACGAAATCAGGTTTTGCTGAAAGCAAGTCGTGTTGGGCTCGCATGGCTCCATAATCTGAGCGGGTAGCTCCAATACCTGCATTTATCAACTCAAATTGAGTTTGGGGGAAAGTCTTTTGCCACCAGTTCAAAACAAGGTTGGCGTATCTTTTTTCGATTGGCATTTTTGTACTTGCTCTTGTAATTGAGCCACCAATAGCGCCAATTACTATTTTCTCGCCTTTTTGGGCCTTGCTGAATACGTGAAACAATCGGGTTAAATCGCCTTCTGATACAAGCGCTTCGCGAACAAATCTCTTCATACTTTTTTCCGAAAGTCTGAATTCATTATTTTCTGTTAGAGAGCTGTTTGGGGTAATGGATTTGGAAAAAATTGCCGATGTTGAATTCCGGGCCTGAATTAAGGTTGCTGAAAAGACCAGTAAAAAACAAATCCATTTCAGGTGATTCTTGTTCCCGGACCTTATGACTTCAATTATTTCAGATAAGAAAATCATATTGGATGTTTTTTAATTCAGCAATGATGAGAAAGACATGCTTCCTCACCATTGCATGAATATTCTTAAACCTAAACCCTATTAATAACCCGGATTCTGCCACATAATTTGGGTATCCTTGTTGATATCCAATTCATATTGAGGAATGGCAAAAATCGTTTGTGTTGCTTTCATATTGTAGTTTGTAACAGGAGCTCCGTTCTCAGAACGCGACAAAAATTTATTCATTATAGTCATTGCATTTCCGGAGCGGACGATATCGTACCAACGAAGAAATTCGTCAGCAAATTCCCAGCGGCGTTCGTCGAAGATGGCTGAGCGGAATGAAGCCTGATCAGGAAGGTCGGTTGCCGTTTTGGCTGCCAAACCAGCACGTTTCCGAACTGCATTCAGGTAATTGAAGGCATCGCCCGACGAAACATACCCCAATTCGTTCAATACTTCGGAATACATTAACAGCACATCGGTGTAACGTAAAATTGGGAGATTTACCTCGTAGTCGTCTTTGGTTGCCGGAATTGTACCGTGTGCAAATTTGATGTAAAAACACGTAACCTGGTCAACTATATCACCCTTGGCATTAAATCCTTTCTGAATGTTCCAGTCGCGTCGAACATCACCTTGTTCGTACGAATCGTACAAATCAGAAGAAACATACAGAAAAGGCGAACCACCTCCCTGAGGGAACATGGTTGAAATAATGGTTTCCGGAGCTTCAACAACCGGGAGAACATTACCTTCACCAACATTACCCGATTTATATTGAATCTGGAAAATATGTTCAGAGCTGTTGTCATATTTATCAATGAAACAATCGCCATAGTTGGTAGCCATGGCATATTGCCCTGATGAAATGATTTCGGACAATAATGGCTTTGCTTCCTTGAATTTTTTCTGAAAAAGATACAGGCGGGCAAGAATTCCTTCAGCGGCGTATTTTGTTGCTTTCCCAAGTTCGCCGGAAGTTGGCCAAACATCAGGAAGAAGGGATGAAGCCTGGGCGAGGTCTTTTGCGGCAAAAACAAATGTTTCATCCTGTGTGCTTCTGGCAATTTTTGCAATTTCATCAACTTTCATTTGTTTGTCGATGAGCGGAACCCCGCCATAAAGAAACCCAAGCTGGAAATAGGCATATCCGCGGAAAAAGTAAGCTTCACCTTTGTAGTAATTCTTGTAATTTTCGGTAGTAAATGTCCCGGCGTCAATCTGATCGATTATTGCGTTGCTGCGGTCGATCATTTGGTAAAGGTATTGCCACATAGTGCTTGTGGCCCCGGTTGTGGCATCATCAATAAATTTGCAGTAAATGCCTGCGTCGTAACCTGTATTCACATTTACATTGTCGCTGCGTCCTTCCAGAGGAAGTGCATAAACATTGTAATAATATAAATCCTGGAGCTTGTCGTAAATACCATTAACAGCTAATTTAAAGTCGTTTTGGGTTTGATAAAAGCTGCCGGCATTGTAATTTGATACTGGGCTTAAATCTAATTTACTACACGACGAAAAGACCGTCAGAATCATAAATGTCAGAATTCCATCGAGTATATTTATTTTCTTCATAATGCTTCCTGTTTAAAAAGTTAAGTTAATTCCAAAGGTGTACCTTCTCGACATTGGATAAGTTGCATAGTCCATGCCCTGGTAGGTGGTTGTAGCTCCGGTAGTATTACCATAACTGTTAGTTTCAGGAGTTGCCCCCGGATAGTTGTTCCATGTGTAAACGTTATCGCCAGTAAGGTAGAACCTTGCAGCGACAATATGAAGTTTGTTACATACTTCTTTTGGAAGATTATAGCCAAATGTTATACTTTTCAGGCGGATAAATGAGGCATCGTATAACCAGGTGTCGTTGTAGGCAGGGTTATTCCCATAAGGATACGGCGTTTTTCCATCCCACGACATATCAACTGTTGTTCCGGAAGGGATTGCACTTGGTGTACGTTCTGGTTTATAGCAGTTTACCCATCTTGTAAATTGGTTGTTCCCGGTAGCTCCGGTGTCCATGTGGCGTCGCCCAAGGAAGAAAACTTTTCCGCCTTGCGATCCCTGGAAAAGAATATTCAGGTCAAAGTTTTTGTAGCTGAATCTGTTACCCATACCCCAGATAAAATCTGGCAGGTTATTGCCAACAATGGTTAAATCGGCGGCAGTAATTTTCCCGTCGTTGCTAACATCTACAATTTTAAGGTTGCCTTTTTCCTGTCCGGCTGCTATCGGAACTTTCGCATCAATGTCCTTATCGGTTAGGATACCATCAGTTTTGTACATATAGTAGCTCGAAATAGGTTCACCAACTTTGGTAATGAAAGCATTGTACCCCCAGCTTGAGGTAATAATAGGAGCGTTATTGTTTCCAAGCTCTTTAACTTCGTTCTTGTTTCTCGAAATGTTGAATGAAGTAGACCATTTGAATGCTTTATCAATGTTGTGTGAGGTAATTTCAAATTCAAAGCCTCTGTTTTGTACTTTGCCAATGTTCTGCAAAATAGTCGAATAACCTGTCATGTACGATACGGGTACGCTTTGCAGCATATCTTCTGTATTATCAATATAGTAATCGATGTTCGACTGAATCCTGCCTTTAAAAAAACCAAAGTCCAGCCCAATATCTTTAGAAAGTTTCGATTCCCATCCCAAATCCGCATTTCCAACGGTACTTGGAGCCAACCCGCTAACAACTGTCCCGTTAAGGTTATAGTTGGTTACACTTAGCAGCGAAAGGCTGTTGTAAAAACCGATGCTGTTATTCCCGGTTTTACCAATCGACAGGCGAAGTTTGAGCAGGTCAAGCCAACTTGTAGTGCTGCTCATGAAGTCTTCCCTATTTATTTTCCAACCCATTGAGGCTGAAGGGAACCAACCCCATTTTTTATTTTTGCCAAAATTCGATGAACCGTCGCGACGTAAATTTACCGACAATAAATATTTGTCTTTCGCATTAAAACTAATGCGGCCAAAATAAGATGACAAGGCCGATTCATATTCTGAAGTAGAAGCACTGGCTGCTGTCGATGCAACATTAAGTGTGTAAATCAAACTGCTTGGATAGCCGGTAGCTTTTCCACTGCTATAATAGTATTTGTTCCCTTCAATGCTTTGTCCCAGTAAAACATTAACGCTGAATAATGAACAAACTTTTGGAGAATAATTCAGGGTATTTTGTAACGACCATCCATAAATATCGTTTGAAGAAAATGTTCCGTAGGTAGCGATACCATTATTCACATTTGACGGACGAAAATACGAGTTACGTGCCTGTTGATAGTTAAAACCGTATTGCGATTTGAACTTCATGTCTTTGATAATCTGAAGTTCGCCCCAGACATTGGTTAGGATTTTGTTTGTTTTGGTCTCGTCGTGAACTTCTTTAAGTCGTTCCAGAGGATTTGGCCACGATGTTCCATTGGGTGTATAACCCCAGTCTTCGGTATTCGAATTTGTTGGAACATTAGGCGAATAGTTGATTGCATGGTGCAAGGCGCTTTCCTTTCCTTCCGAGTCAGGATTATTTTCAGTTGAGAATGAAGGAGCAATGTTCATCGCTAATTTAAGGTGTTGCCCAACATTTAAAGTTGTATTTACGCGGAAGTTGATACGTTCGTATGCTGTTTCTTTTACAATACCTTCCTGTTTCATGTACGAGCCCGAAACCAGGTACGATCCCATGTCGCTACCGCCCGAAGCAGTCAACTGGTAATTTTGCATGGGGGCAATCTGGTAAATTTCCTTTTGCCAATTTACATTAGGTAAGGTTTCAGGGTGAAGGAAACTGTCAGAATATTGATAAGCACTCGGGCGCGAAGCAACCGGAGTATCTAAACTTCCTCCGGAACGAATGAAAGCTTCATTTTTGGCCCATATCTGGTAGGCAGTCCATTGGTAAATATCCATCATATCAATGATTTTATCAACTTTCTGAAAACCATAATTCATCACTAAATCGAAGGTAGGTTTGGTTTTTCCGCCTTGCTTGGTAGTAATTAAAACAACACCGTTCGATCCGCGGGCGCCGTAAATGGCTGTCGATGCAGCATCTTTCAATACTTCTATTGAAGCAATATCGTTAGGGTTAAGGTCCTTCATTGTTGTTCCAAGGGGAACGCCATCAACAACATACAGTGGATCGTTTGAAGCATTAATTGTGCTGATGCCCCTGATTTTAATGGTTAGTTCAGCGCCAGGTTTTCCGGTTGATTGTTGTGCCTGGACTCCAGCAAGTTGTCCGGCAAAAGCCTCACCTACATTACTGATTGTCCGTTGGGTTAAGGCTTCGTTTTTTATTGTAGTGATAGAACCGGTTAAATCTTGTTTTTTTACAGTACCATAGCCAATAGCAACAACCTCGTCAAGTCCAATAGTTTCGTCTTCCATTGTAACATTAATTGTTGTATGCCCATTAACTGCTATTTCTTTGGTTTTCATGCCAATGTAAGAGAAAACCAGTGTTGCATTCATTGGTAGGTCTGAAATAGAATAATCACCGTCAATATCGGTAATCGTACCATGTGTGGTACCTTTTATGGAAATTGTTAAGCCTGGAATTGGTTCGCCCAACGAAGAAGTGACTTTGCCACTTATTTTTTTCAGCTGTTGGGTCGATGAATAACCATTTTCTTTATTGGATAGAATGATTTGACGGTCGTTAATAGTATATTCAATATTTGTGTCTTTAAACAGGGTATGCAGAATTTCGTTGATGGTTTTGTTCTTAACGTCAAGACTTACTTTACGGTCTAACTCAATAGCCTTGTTGTTATAAAAGAAAAAGAAATCACTTTGGTCTTCGATTTTATCTAAAACATCTACAATACGAGCTTGGTCAATCTTAAGGTCTATTTTTTTGGATTGCGCGTAGTCGCTTATCGCAAGTGACTGTAATACAGTAAGTAAGATAAAGAATATGGCTAGTCTCATGATTTTTATTAATTTTCGGCAACAGGCAAATAAGTACCTGTAGTCCGTTAAGAACCAGTTTTTTTTCATAACTTCGAACTGTCTTTGAGTTAATTATTGTGTATGATTAATTCACCGAGGGATGGTGGTGAGAACACTGTCCCTCTTTTTTATTTCCATATTTTCACGTTCCTGTTTTCAATTTTGGTTTTTACGTGGGTCGAAATTTCAATCATTTTTAAAACTTCCTCGATTGTTTCCTGCTGGATATTAGCTGTATACGAAATACCTGAGTTAGCTAACTTCGAATCGACCTCTATTTTACAATTAAACCAACGTTCCATTTGTTTGGTTACTTCGGGAAGTGGAGTATTTCTGAATATGAGTTTCCCATCTTTCCATGAAGTGACTAGCTCTGTCTCAACTTTGTTGATCGACATTAGTTCGTTGGCTTTTCCAATTACTGCTTTTTCTCCTGGGACTAAACGTCCAATCTCCTTATTGTTTTTGTTCAAAATGCTTATCGAGCCCTTTTCCAGGGTAGAACTAAAGTTATTATCGTTATCGTAACACGAAACATCGAATGAGGTTCCTAAAACCTTTACAGTGAACGAATTGGTTTCAACAAAGAAAGGATGTTTTTCATCGTGTGCAACCTTGAAATAACCTTGTCCGGAGAGTTTAACTCTTCGTTGGTCGTTTGTTGCTATGCTGGTAGGGAATTCAAGTTTACTTTCCGAATTCAGCCAAACGTCGGTTTGGTCGGGTAGTTTAAAGTGTACCCGCGAGCCAGGGCTTGAAACAATTTCCTGAATAACGGCATTTCCACTTCCTTGTAATCCTTTATTTTTCCCAAGGTGATATGATACATAAATAGAAGTAAGTAACAGAGGGATAGCAAGTATTGCAGCAGCTTTTGAAAAGAAAGATTTCCAGCTATAGAGCTGATTTTTGTTTTCTGAATTTTCGTTGACGGCTTCAGGGAATATTCGTTTTTGGAGCTGAATTTTTAATGAGTTTAGGCGGCCTTCATCGATAAATATATTTTTTTCTTCAAGATCATTCCAATGCTTTAACAGAAGATCATTCAACGATTTATCTTTGTAGCTGTCCTTAATATATTTATGCAGAAGTTCCTTATCTTCTTGATTATATGAGCCATCAATGAATTTAGAAATCAGTTTTTCAATTTCAATATGCTTATTTCCTTCCATTTATGTATTTTAATATGTTAGCAATACACGTTGAATGGGTACAACCCCTATTTCATTTTAATGTTTTTCAAAGAATTTTATAGTTTTTGCAAAAAAAGAGCAAAGTACTGAATGAAAAAACAAATTTGGTTTAAAGAAAGAGTGTAATATAAATGATTGCAGAAAATCCCAGCGATTGTAGTGTCTTTTTAACATCAGCAATGGCTGAGGTCATTTGATTTTCAACGGTCTTTATTGAGATTCCTAAATGATTAGCAATCTCAAGGTTCGACATTGACTTTTCCCGACTAAGCTTATATATTTCTTTTCGCTTTGGGCTTAACTTTTCAATAGCATTCAGGTAGGCAGCATTCAACTCATTGAAGTCAAGTTCATCGTCGAGAAAGAAATCTTTGTTTTTATGAACTTTAATGTATTCGAGATAAGTATGTTCAGATTTCGATTTTCGGATTGTATTTAGTATAGCGTTTTTAGCTATTGTAAACAGGTAAGAATCAATCGATTTTGAGTCGCAGAGATTTGCCCTGTTTGTCCATAATTTTATGAATACATCCTGAACAATTTCTTCTGCTTCTACTTCAGATTTTAAATAAGTGATCGAAAAGTAAAGCAAACGTTTGGCATATCTGTCAAACAGGTCATTAAACGCCCGAATATCGCCTTCTCTTAATGCGATAACCATCTCGCTTCCCGAATATTGCTTAGAAATGTTCAATTGTCGCAGAGGTTTGTGCGCCGAAAGTAGCGTGAATAATGTAATTTTCAAAAGAAAGCAGTCCGATTTTCGGTATAAATAACCAATTTGTTACTTTTAAATAAAATATACAATCGGGTTTCTACTTTTCAAGTAAAAAGTATCAATTACTGATATTTGTTGCATTTGTCCACCTAAAATTTTGTCGATTCTGAGCGAGTTTTTGTTGCATTGAAAAGGAAATGCCATTTTGCTTCACAACTTAAACAAAGTCAATGCTCTTTAATTGAAAAAAACACAGGTATACTTATTCCTTTTATCTGGATAAAAATCCATTCGCCGATTTTAAACTTTTGCTGACCGATCATTGATATACAATGTTTGTATGTAACAATACTTTTATACTAAAATTACAAGTCATGGAAAAACAATATGAACATAGGAAACACTCCGGATCGTTTTGGGCTTACGTATTGATTATCGTTGGAATACTTTGGATTCTGAAACAAAGTGGATGGGACATTAATCTTCCGGGAATAGGAGGTTTTTTTGCAGGTATCGGTCATTTTTTTGCTAATTTGTTTAGTCTGTCTGCTGCGGCATTAATCCCTTTGTTAATTATATTTTTTGGAATTATACTCATTTTGGGCCGAAAATTTATAGGGGCTCTTTTATTGGTGCTATTTCTTTTTATTCTTCTTCCTCATTTTCTTATCATTCCGGGTATCTTGATGATCATTTTCTTTCCGGTTATTTTGATAATAATTGGGATAATTATTCTGACCAAATTATTTTAAGTGGGGTATAAAGCCTGAATTGACCGATAAGAACAGGCATTTCGCCGATCAGTAAAGGTTTAATAATTTGTAGTAATTACTTTTGTAACTAAAGAAACTAGCATGATATGGAACGTAAAAGAAGCGATAAACGGTTTTATTTTGGAGTCTTGCTCATTGTATTGGGAGTGATTCTTATTCTGGAAAGGCTGGACCTGATTCCCGAATCGTTGGCTGATGCCTTGATTTCGTGGCAGATGCTTCTTGTAGGGGTCGGTATCCTTGCATTGATAGGGGGTAACCGTACGGCAGGGGTTGTCCTGATGGTAATAGGAGGAACTTTTTTAATCCCTGAGTTTTTTACTGTACCTCATGAGATAAGACGAATATACTGGCCAATGATTTTGGTCCTGGTTGGTATTCTTATTCTGATGAGGCAAAGAGATCACCGAAAATGGAACAACCTGGGCGATAGTTTCAATATGTCGAATAATAACTCGCCTAATCAGCCCGATCCTTTAGATTCGTCATCAAAGACTGAGTCGTTTAATACATTCGACGATTTTGTAATTTTTGGAGGCCGTGAAATATTTGTGAATTCACCTGCTTTGGCGGGAGGAAAAGCAACCTCGATCTTTGGCGGAATCGAATTTGATTTACGTAAGGCAATACTCAGGCCTGGCGGAGCAACAATCGATTGTGTAAGTGTATTCGGTGGTTGTGGTTTTAAAATCCCGATGGACTGGAATGTTCGTAACGAAGTTACTACAATTTTTGGTGCATTTACCGATAAACGAGGTGAAACATATAACGACCGATATTACGATCCATCAAAGACCCTGGTGATTAAGGGGGTTTCTTTGTTTGGCGGAATCGAAGTTAAACACTTCTAAAAACTATGAAACACCCTCTAACCAGTAATTACCGATTGCTCGGGTCTTATGTTGTTTTCTGGGCTATAATAGGTGTTATGAATATTATACTTCAGGTAATATGGTATAATGTGCCGCTTAATTACTCGCTCTTAGAAACAGCATCAAATTTTGTATTGTATCCCCTGTTAGGGTCAAGTATTTGGTACAGTATCCGGTATAATAGTCTGGAAGAGGTATCTATCGGAAGGCTAATAATATTCCATTTAATAGCCGCTTCAATATTGTGCGGTATCTGGGTGTATATTAGTTATATCATTTATCAGCCATTTGTCGAAAAAGGAGATAAATTCCTTAATAACGTATTACCAACAAAGCTCCTTGCTGGTTATGCTATGTATGCCGTTTACCTGGTATTCTTTTATGCGGTAAATTACTATCAGAGCCTTAAGGAAAAAATAAAGAAAGAAAGCGAATATAAAGCATTGATCCGTGAAGCCGAACTACAGGCATTAAAATCTCAGATCAACCCTCATTTTCTTTTTAACAGCTTAAATTCCATTTCTTCGTTAACTGTCAGTAATCCGGAGAAAGCACAGGAAATGGTTATCAACCTGTCAAACTTTATGCGTTACTCGCTGATACACAATGAGAAAGAGATGGTTCCATTTTCAAGGGAACTTGATAACATCAAGCTATATCTGAGCATTGAGAAAGTACGTTTTGGCCGAAAGCTGAATGCCGAGTTTGAAATTGATGTGCATTGCATGGATGCTGAAATTCCGAACATGATTTTGCAACCTTTATTCGAAAATGCCATAAAATATGGTGTTTACGAAACAACCGACCAGGTAACAATTAAAACCGTATGTAATTGCGAGGTAAATTTCCTGAGAATAACCATTACCAACGATTATGATGCTGCTACTATGAAGAGGAAAGGCGAAGGAATTGGCTTGAGGAATATTCGGAAACGAATGGAAATTATTTATAATAATCCTGAATTAGTGAAAGTTACTGATAATAAAACTAGCTTTGAAGTACAATTAATCATACCCCAAAAACCAGCTGTGTCATGAGTGAAAAATTACAAACCCTTATCATTGAAGATGAAGAACTTGCCCGTAACCTCTTACGCTCATATTTAAAAGATCATCCTGATATTGAGGTGATTGGCGAATGTGAAAATGGATTCGACGGAATTAAAACCATCAATGAGAAAAAACCCGATTTGGTATTTCTCGACATCCAAATGCCTAAAATAACAGGTTTCGAAATGATAGAACTTCTTGATTATAAGCCAAGGATCATCTTTACTACTGCTTATGACCAGTATGCTCTGAAAGCATTCGAACTAAATGCAGTTGATTATTTGTTGAAACCTTTCTCGAAAGACCGTTTACTTTCGGCTGTCGAAAAAGTTCAACACCGCATTGCAAATGAGGAAGATAACAGTGAAAAGCTTGAGGAACTGTCGAATCTTCGCCCTGGGCAGGAATTTATTGATCGTGTCGTAGTTAAAGACCGTCATAAAATTCATATCATTACTGTTGATCAAATACGTTATATTGAGTCGCTCGACGATTATGTGATGATTTATACCAACGATGGCCGACACATGAAGCAGAAAACGATGAAATATTTCGAAACCAACCTCGATCCGAAAGACTTTATTCGTATTCACCGTTCATTCATTGTTCATGTCGATCATATTGCTGAGATTCAGCAATATGAAAAAGAGTCGTATGTAGTTATTCTGAAAGATAAAGACAAGACAAAACTTAAAGTAAGCAAAACAGGGTATAAAAAAATCAAGGATGTTTTGCATTTCTAAAGTAAAAATCCCCGAAAGAGATAACGCTTCCGGGGATTTTTGTTTATTCGTTTTTTATTGGTTCAGGGATAAACGAATCGCCTGTTTTTTTCAGGTACAAAAATTCCGGAAGGTGGGCTCCTCCGATAGGAATATGTTTATTGACGGCAATATTAAAGAACTTAATTCTTGACTCAATGGCTTGTTTTCCGTTAATATCAAATGCGACGGACACGTTAGGCATTTTAAATTGTATATCGCCGAAATGAATCAAATCGCCTATGCACCAAAATTCTTTGCCTTTTGATGTAAACGAATAAACAGTATGCCCAATAGTGTGCCCATAAGCTTCCATTCCTTTGACTCCTTCTGCAATAAACTCATTTGAAATAAAAGGTTTCAATACTTTGGCCTGAATATAAGGATTCAGTTGTTTTTGTATTTGCCTGGCTCGCTCACGCTGCTCGGCTGGTATGGTGTTAACGTCGCTTAGCCAAAAATCGCTTTCAGTTTTTGATAACCTGATTGTTGCGTTTGAAAAGGCTCGATTTCCATCAGGAGATGTTAAGCCACCAATATGGTCGAAATGTAAATGTGTGATCAGAATCAAATCAACCGAAGATGGATCAATTCCAATAGTTTTGAGCTGTTCCAGCATTTTGCCCGAATCGCTACCTGTACCTTTACCGATTCCTGCATCAACTAAAATAACATGTTTTGCTGTTTTAATCAGGAACGCATTAACAGGAGTAGTTTGAGTGTCGCTTCCCCCGTTTATTTTTTGAGCCTCAGCCTGGCTGATGTCTTTCAATAATGTTGTTTTTAGCGAAATTTGGGCATCCTGAAGTTTCCAGATTTGCATATCTCCGATTTTTAAACCCGATTGGGCTGATAGGTTAATAGTTATCAGAAACAGAATGATGGTTTCAAGCAAATAAAAAGTAGTTTTCTTGGTTTTCATATATAATCATTTTCAGGTGTTTGACTAGCAAAAATAGAAAAATTATGTTGCTTGTTGATTGATTTTTGCAAATACCTGAAATAAATAAAGTCCTGCAATTATACCAGTACTTTTTCTATTTTTGAAGACTAATACCAAACCAATGAACCGGGTAATTATAACATCCATATTTATGTCCGAATTTGTTTCAGGAATGGACAATTCGATGTTGGTTAAAATCATTTTGATTCAGACATTTGTAATTGTCGTTTTTGCATGGTACGAAATCAGGCGGATTTTAAAAAATAAGGGAAAAGGAACAATTTGGCGGCCTTTCTGGAGGATAAAACTTATAGTTCATCTCGATAAAGACCGTGTGCTTAATCCCAATGTTTTGACCTTGACAGTTAAAAATGCCGGGAAGCGTGAAGTTGAACTAAATGCCCCTGTTTTGGAATTCAGAAAAATATGGTCGAAACGTAAGTTTAAGTTAAGTGGGACCAGCGGAATTTCGAATTACCCTTTGCTCATTGAACCTGGAAATAAACACCAGGTATTAATTGAAACAGCCCGTTTCCATCAATACGACGACGAGATAAAGGAATATTATTTTGCCAGGGTTTATTTGTCGGATATTGATGGCCGAAAATGGAAATCGAATGATGTAAAGTTGAGGAAAAGTTGGTTAACCTAGTGTATTTCGTGATGAAAAGACATGATGGATTGGGATAAATAGACGATGCTTAGCTAATCGGTTGTTGCCAGGTACGAGATATTGGTTGTGGGTTAAAACAAGTAAATAACTCGTGATAAGAAATGTTTCAACTGCAATCGACAGCTTAATGGCACTTACGTTTTTATGCTCCTGAGTGTTGAAAATTGGAACTAAATATAGATAACCCCAAATGAGAGATTGGAGATTTAACAGTGATGATTTTAATTTGTACCCGTATTACATGGGGAACGATTTGGGTGTTAGTTACACCAGGTCCCAAACTAGCATTCGGGTTTGGGCGCCAACAGCTAATACCGTTGAATTAAGAATTTACAAACAAAGCATTGGCGGTTTTGCCATTCGGATTGATCAGTTTGAGAAAGCTGAAAATGGAACATGGCTTATCACTATTCAGGGTGATTTAAATGGTTATTATTATACCATAAGGGTTTACGATAATCAGGGTTGGCTAAACGAAACTCCAGGTGTTGATGCCAAAGCTGTGGGGGTTAATGGTCATCGCGGTTTAATTTTTGATCCTGAACAAACTAATCCTGAAGGATGGGAGATTGATCAGCGTATTTCATGCAAACATGTCACCGATGCAATTATCTATGAACTGCATGTGCGCGATTTTTCTGTCTCGCCAACATCAGGAATGAAAAATAAAGGGAAGTACCTTGCTTTTACAGAGGAAGGAACAATTTCGCCTGAAGGATTAAAAACAGGTATTGATCACTTGAAAGAATTTGGAATTACCCATGTTCATTTATTACCTGTAAATGATTTTTTTACTGTTGATGAACAAACATCTGATAAAGGTTATAATTGGGGTTACGACCCACAGAATTTCAATGCTCCGGAAGGAAGTTATTCCACAAATCCGAATTCACTTTCGCGGATATCGGAATTAAAGAAACTTGTTCAGGCACTTCATAAAGCTGGTATCGGGGTAATTTTTGATGTAGTTTATAACCATACTTTCCATACGCGTCGTTCGTATTTTAACCAAACCGTTCCCGGATATTATTACCGCCAACGTCCTAATGGTACTTTTTCGAATGCCAGTGGTTGTGGCAATGAAATGGCTACGGAACGAGGAATGGTGCGAAAGTTCATTGTCGATTCGTTGGTTTACTGGGCAAATGAATTCCATGCAGATGGTTTCCGGTTTGACCTGATGGGAATTTATGACCTGGAAACCATGAACCAGATTCGGGCTCAGATGGACCAAATTTCTCAGTCTATTTTGTTGTATGGCGAAGGCTGGACCGCCGACAGAAGCCCGTTGAGCGAAACCTGGAGGGCAGTAAAAACTAATGTTTCGAGGCTTTATCGCATAGGTGTTTTTAACGACGATTTTCGCAATGGAATAAAAGGCAATAGTTTCGATTCGCAAAGCAAAGGATTTGTAAGTGGCCGTACATTAATCGAGGAAAATATCAAATTTGGTATTACCGGGGCCTGTTTTCACCCGCAGATTGTTTATGGATATGTCGAACATTCCAAATCGCCTTGGGCCACTCAACCCTGGCAATGTATCAATTATGCTTCTTGCCACGATAATTATTCGTTGTATGATAAATTGAAGCTAAGTTGCCCGGATGCTACTGAAAAAGAGTTGAACCAGATGATAATGTTGGCAGGTGCATTGCTTTTAACATCGCAGGGAATACCTTTCTTACATGCAGGTATTGAAATGGCGCGGACCAAGCTTGGTGATAACAATTCCTATAAATCGCCCGATAACATTAACCAGATCGACTGGAGCCGGAAAGCCCTTTACTTCGATATTTTTAAGTATTATCAACAATTGATTTGGTTAAGGAAGCAGCACCCTGCTTTTCGTTTGACAAAAGCCGATCTGATTCGAAAACACCTTCGTTTCTCAACCGATTATCAGACTGGTGTAGTTTCGTATATGCTTGTTGATCATGCAAACGGAGACCCATGGAAAACGATACTGCTTGTTTTTAACGGAAATCGAAATTCAATCAAATTCAGGATTCCTGAAACATCGAAGTGGCGAATTGTAGCAAAAGATACTACTATCAACCTTGAAAGTACAGAATACTTTTGGGGTAAAGAAATCGAAGTATCAGCAACTTCAATGTTACTGTTTGTTGAGGATTGATTTTGAGTAATAAATTAAAATACGGCCAGTAACAAATCAATATCTTTATATGGAATATTGAATTTTTCAGCAAGATTTGCATTAGTCAAGATTCCATTATACATATAAACGCCTTTTCTGAAGCTCTTCGAATTTTTAATATAATTATCAATTCCACCGATTTCGCCAATAGATATTAGTATAGGTATCAGTACGTTACTTAAGGCGATCGATGCAGTTCGGGCAACAATTGCCGGTAGGTTGGGAACACAATAGTGAATCACTCCATATTCTGTAAATGTTGGATTATTCAGATCGGTACAACGGGATGTTTCGAAGCAGCCACCCTGGCTAACGTTTAAATCGATAATAACTGATCCTGGTTTCATTTTTTGAACCATATCTTCCGAAATCCTTATGGTAGGAGTGGCATTTACCGGCATTGCTCCAAGAACAGCGTCAGCCGATTTCAACGCTTTACGAATAACCTTTGGGTAATAAACTGATGTAAAAATACGCTGTGAAAGTTTTTCTTCCAACTTGCGAAGCGAACAAATATTGTCGTCGAATACTTTAACGATGGCGCCTAATCCAAGAGCGGCACGGGCCGCAAATTCGGCAGCAGTGTCCGAACCCAAAATAACAAGTTCGGCAGGCGAAATGCCAGTTACGCTTCCCAACAAAACGCCTTTCCCTTCGCGTGATTTACTCATATATTCATTTATCAGCACAATAGCTGCACTTCCCGAAATCTGGCTCATTAGCTGAACAATCGGTTTCATTCCATCTACGTCTTCCAGGTATTCATAGGCGATGCTTGTCAGCCTCTTTTGCGAGAGTTTGGCTATTGAACTGGAACAATGTGCATTAATTTGTAAATCGGAAATCAGCGCCTGATGCCCTTTTAGCTGATCAATTTCCGACTCGTCGAAAGGCGAAACCCGTAATATAATATCACATTCAAAAATATCTTTACGGTCGTCCATTACCAAAGCACCAGCCATACGGTATTCTTCGTCGCTGTAGCTGGCTGCCTTTCCCGCTTCTTTTTCAATGTAAATATCATGACCATACGAAACCAACAATTCAACCGCCTGTGGAGTGAGTGGCACACGATATTCAACCTTCTCTTTGTCTGAAGGAATACCAATTCTTATTTTTTTACCTTTTCTCCTGATTTCAAGCATTTCCTCTTTCGGCAACATGAATGTAGAACCAGATAGGGCGTGTTCCGAATGTCGTTCTTTCTCAGTCATAGATATAGGTTTTTTAGTTTCGAACTTCAAATTCCATGTTTTAAAAAAGGTTGAGGCACCTAAAAGTTTAATTAAAAAAACTGCTAAATTATATTAATAATTTAGCCATTAAACCATACAACCTTTCTTCTCAATCCTTTTAAATCTTCATACCTTATGAGCGCTCACCAGCCTTGTTCCATTTTCGCCCTCGCTAATACGCACTTCAACAATTCCGGCAGTCAAAAGTTGCTCAATCATTTCGGGCCATTCAATAAAGCAGTAATTACCGCTGTAAACGTAGTCTTCATAACCAAGATCGAAGGCTTCTTCAATTTTTTTTATACGATAAAAATCGAAATGATAGATAACAGAGCTATTTTTGGTTGTATACTCGTTTATTAATGCAAAAGTTGGACTGGTTACATAGTCTTCCGATCCAAGTTCGTGACAAATAGCCTTGATGAAAGTTGTTTTCCCGGCGCCCATAGCACCATAAAAAGCGAAAACACGTTCATCAGGGAAATTAGCCAGCAGCATTTTGGCAATTTTAGGAAGTGTTGATAAATCAGCGATTTGAATTTGAAACATTGATTACAAATTTGATAGTGCAAATTAATAAAACTTCGGCAAATATGTATAACTCTGATTTTTGTTAAAGATAGGAACGAAAATTTGTATTACTTTTGATTCAGGATAAACCGAAAACAAAATTTAAACAGACATGAATATTCCTGGAAATTTAAAGTACACGAACGAACACGAATGGATTCGCGTTGATGGAGATGTAGCCTTTGTTGGAATTACCTCGTTTGCTCAGGGCGAACTCGGTGATATTGTTTTTGTTGAAATTGAGACTGAAGGCGAAACTTTAGCTAAAGGTAAAACTTTTGGTACTATTGAAGCAGTTAAAACTGTTTCAGACCTTTTTATGCCGGTTGGTGGTGAAGTTCTGGAAGTAAATCCTGCTTTGGAAAGCGCTCCCGAACTTGTAAATAAAGATCCTTATGGTGAAGGTTGGCTTATAAAGGTTGCTCTTTCTGACGGCGCAGAACTCGACGAATTATTAAGCGCTGAACAATATCAGCTAATGCTCGAATCATAATTTTGAAGCAATATTTTTTCGGGTAACCCCGAAAAGCAGTAAGGCTGGCTAAACTCATTTTGGCCGGCCTTCTTTTTTGATTTATAGTTTGATTAGAACGGCGTGGAATAATTACAATGTTAAATATCCAAATCGGGAATAATCGCTATTTGGGCGACATTGTTACTATAGGAATAACCATTTCTTCCAACGAAATGCCTCCGTGTTGATAGGTGTTTTTATAATATTGAGCATAATGGTTATAGTTATTCGGATAAGCAAAAAAATCGGTATTTGTGGCAAAAATGTATGAAGTACTTACATTTCTTGAAGGCAAATAAATTGTTGCCGGTGTCTTAATATCAAATATTGCCTTCGAGTTATAATTCAGGTTACGGCCAAGTTTATAACGAAGGTTAGTGTTTGTTTCACGGTCGCCAATTACCCTAAGCGCATTATCAACACGAATTGTCCCGTGATCGGTTGTAAGAACCACTTTTACATTATTTTCGGATAAAAGCCTGAGCAGATCAAGTAGCGATGAATGATTGAACCAGCTAAGGGTAAGCGACCGGTATGCTTTCTCATCGTTGGCCAGTTCCTTAATCATATCCATTTCGGTACGGGCATGAGAAATCATATCAACAAAATTGAAAACCATTACTGAAAGGTCACATTGAAGGATATTGCCAATATAGTCGGTCATTTTTCGTGTGCCTTTAATGCTGGCGATTTTCTCGAAAAATACCTTATAGTTTTTACCAAGCCTTGACAGTTGCTTTTGGAACAACTCGGTTTCAAATCTATTTTTATGTCCTTCATTATCATCGTCTTCCCAATAATCAGGATAAAGTCGTTCAATTTCAGAGGGCATTAAGCCTGAAAAAATTGCATTACGGGCATACATTGTGGCTGTAGGTAAAATACTGCAATATAATTCTTCTTCTTCAACCCTGTAGTAATTGGTAAGTACAGTAGCCAGAACACGATATTGGTCGTACCTCAGATTGTCTATTACCAATACAAAAACCTTATTCCCATTGTCAACCATTGGGAAAACCTTTTTCTTGAAAATGTCGGGAGAAAGCATTGGCCTTCCTTCATGGGTTTTACTGAACCAGGCCTGGTAATTGTTGCGGATATATTTGGCGAATGAATTGTTGGCCTCGGCTTTTTGCATCCGAAGTACTTCGGCCATCGACGAATCCTCTGAACTGCTTAATTCCAGTTCCCAAAAGACCAGTTTTTTATAAACTTCTACCCATTCATTAAAATTTAAGCGTTCGTTTATTTGCATACCAATCTTTAAAAACTCGCTTTGGTAAGCCGAATTGGTTTTTTCGGTTACGAGTCTTCGCTGATCTACATTTTTTTTGATCGAATGTAAAATCTGGATTGGGTTTACCGGTTTTATGAGGTAATCAGCCATTTTCGACCCGATGGCTTCTTCCATTATATGTTCTTCCTCACTTTTGGTAATCATTATAACCGGAAGATTTGGGGCGATTGTTTTTATTTCGTTCAAGGTTTGTAAACCGCTTAATCCCGGCATGTTTTCATCGAGAAAAATAATGTCGAAAAAGTTACTGCGAACCAGATCGATAGCATCGCTACCATTGTTTGCGGTAGTAACATCAAACCCCTTTTCTTCTAAAAACATAATGTGTGCCCGTAACGAATCGATTTCGTCATCAGTCCAAAGTATTTTTGTTTTCTTCATGATCTCCTTTCCTGAAATTTGTTACTAAGGTAATAAACAAGGTAAGATGAATAATAGTATCAGCTTAACAAACTTTAACGGGTGAACTACTTAGTTTATGTTCTCTACTAACTTTTGCCTTATAACTTTTCCTATTTCAGGTAAAAAAGTTTGTAGAATTCCATATAGGTCAGGATGTTTTTGCTTTGTTTAAATATGGTTTCGTTTTCCGGCGTAATTATAAAGTGCCTGTAGTTTGTTGTTTCAAGCGGGCCATAAACAATTTTGTCATTGGCAATTGCACGCAAATATTTAACACCATCGTCGGCATTTGGAAGTCCTTCAACCTTAACCATTAACCTGAAATCGTCGAGCATTGATGAACTTACGGTCAGGGTTAACTTACTGTAATTCTTAGTGTTGAACTGCCTGATTGATTCAACCAGACGATCGGGGTTTACTTCTTCTTTCGGGACAATTAATATAAATGTTTGAGTGCCACCTATTTTTGGAATAAACGGTCCGTTATAAGCCTGGCTAGTCCCGGTTTGAGGCTGTTGTAAATTTGCCGGATCGATATATTTTATTTTGAAGAAGTTAAGATACTCGGCTATTTTCTTTGTTTCAGTTAATTTTCGCAGGTTGGCATCGGTAATAATAAAATTACGATAGCTCAACGTATCAAGGCTTTTATAGAGTTTCCGGTTTACTAAAGTCCTGGTAAAGTAATTGATCGCTTCTGATTTGGTTTTAAATTTACTAACAATCGCTAATTGATAATCGGCTACCTGGCTTTGATTAACAGTCAGATTTGCATCCTTAAACTGTTCTCCGTTATGAGCGTTAATTCCGGCAATTACCTGTTTTAAATTTGCTTTTGGCGTGTTTACTGCAATTACAAAGTTCTGGTTACCAATATTTTCATCACCGTAGATGTCAAGTCCGTTTCCGGTTGGGGCAACTGCTACATAGGTTCCCTTTTCTTTCAACGTATTTTCTTCCTGTTGAGCTTTAGCCAGTAGTTCTTCGGGTTCAGGAAGTAGTTCGTCGGAGAAATCGCCAGTAATGAAACGACTATAATTTTTAATAAAGAATTTTAGATATTCGGTAAAATCTTTATCAGCTACAATTTCCCGATAATTAGTTGATGATACTATAAAGTTATTGTATTTAATGTTTTTAAGTGCAGTGAATACTTCTCGACGTTTTATTACCGACCGGAAATAAATCAGTCCTTGTTCTTTATCTTTCAATGAACGAACAAGTAACAAAGCTGTATTGTTGTTCAGGTTTTGTGTTTCAATATCGAAATCATATTTTGTATAATGGTCGATATTGTAATTTGCAAGGTCGAATTTTAACCGGTTAAGATCGATATTGGCATTTTTAGGATAGGCAATCACGAAATAATGAAGTAATTCTTCGTCATACGAGAATTTACCTCCAAATTCATCGGCACTTTTCTGGTTTTCGGGTAAGAGCTCCTTATTGTTAATTTTTTCATTCAGGTATCCTGATGCTACTAACTTCTGGTAATCAACCAAAGCACTGTCTTGTATTAATTTCAGAATTTGTTCGGCCAAAGGTTTGGGTTCGGCTTTCGGATTTTTGGCAATATATTCAGTCAGTAATTTCCCAAAAACGTTTCTGTCGGCAGCCGTTCCTTCAGCAATAGTTTGAATGAATTGAATTTTTGGAACAAGCAAACTGTCTGGTTTCATGGTTATTATCTGGTTAGTGATATTACCGGCTCCGGCATAGTTTCCTGCTTTAAATTCGGCAAAGGCTTGTTGATACAATCTGTTTACACTATCATTTCTGGCTTCCAGTTCAATAAAATAGTTCGGGTTCTGCAGGTACTTAGCGTATTTGGATTCGGGATATTTTGAAATTACCAGGTCTTTATAAATATTGGCTTTATCCTGGTCAGGCAATTTTTTATACAAATCCCATAACTCGAACCAGGATGAAAGTGAATATAAGTTGTCGGGATACCGTTTGTTTAAATCCTCGAATGAAGCAATGGAACGTGGAATATCATTGAATTCGGTTTTAAAAATTCGTCCGGCATTAAACAGAGCGTTTCTGATTTTTACATGCGAAACCTGCATGAGCGAATCGCTAAGAGGCAGGTTTTGCGTATAATAATCTCTGGTTTTCTTATCGGTAATTATTTTTTTGCCATTCTCATTTAATAAAGTATCTTCTTTTTGTTCCTGGTCTTCGTCACCAAAAGTACGTTTATCAAACCGTCTCCAGTTGTCTTCGAGCTTTCGTTTTCCCCAAAGACGTTCAAATTCAACTTTCCCGTAAGCAACTGTGGTAGGGTTATAAAAATACCATTCAGAACTTTGAGTTTGTTGTGTTGTTGAACTAAACTGGCTTTGGTTATACCTGTAAAAATTACGGTCGGCCATCTGGTTTTGCTGGGCCATTTTAGCCCGGTTTTCTTTTTCTGTCGCCTCTTTAATCCATTTGTCAATTAATACATTTCGCGATGACTCATCCATTTGTGCAATTTTCTGGAGGCTATCTTCACGTTCAACGGTATAAATGTTGTCGGTCAGGCGGGTCAGGCTTTTGTGGCGATCCGAAATCTGACGATAGTTTGGATATTTGTCATCGATAACTACCATTGCGCTGTCGTAATAAGCCTGAGCTTTTTTATATTCAGGCATATCATAATAAATCTGAGCAAGAGTCAAACACGAAAGGGCACGTTGATAAAGGTTACTGACACTCATTGAAGCCGATTGCATGTACTCTCTGATTGCCTGATCTTTTTTACCTTCTTTTATCGATATATTACCCATGGCAAAATAAATCTGGTCACGGAATTCCAGGTTCTTTTTATCCCGCAGCATTTTTCGCAGTTCTTTCTTGAGCTTTTCAACATCACCAGTCCCGGTAAATGTTCCCGCAGCATTTATTCTGGCATTAAAAGCCATTTTATACGGAGGGTTTTTGTGGGCAATTTCTTTAAATGTTTGTGAAGCTTTGGCAGGCTCGTTTGTTTCCTGGTACCACTGGGCAAGAATATATTTATAGCGGAGTTTATCGGATTTCTGAGATGCTTCTTTAACAGCATTCGATAGAAATGGAATTCCTTCTTTGTACGAAAGTTGTCGTGAATAATAATCGGCAGTGGCAGCGGCGAAATCTGCATCAAGCCTACGCGGAAAATCTTCATCAGTTTGCAGTTGCTGTATAATTTCGAATGCCTCTACATACCTTTCTTGTTCGGTGTAACATCTTATTAACCAAACGTATGCAGTATATCGCGACGGATCTTTATCGAACCGGCGAACTACGTAAGAAAAATTTTCGGCTGCTGCAATAAAATTGTGTTGGTAAAAATAAGCCTGTCCCATTAATATATAGGCGTCATCAACCCAATTGTTAAACTCATCGCGACTGGCAAACTGGAGATACGATTTACTTCTGTTTTTGCGGCGTTTGGGCTTTTTGGTAATGGAATGTGTCTGGATTAATTTTGATGCCTTCACAATGGCATTATCCATTTCAGAGGTTGCTGCTTTAGCTGTTGTCGGATTGCTCGATTTGAATATGGGCAGTACTTTTGAGTAATCATCTTCAACCGACCTGTCGATTTTTTCTACTCCGGACTTCAGGCTTTGTTTTCCGTTGAAATAGACATTATAATGTGCCGTCAGGTTGTGGTAAGCACGCGAAACCGCCGTATTTTTTTCGGTCGTACATCCGGCCAGAAAAAAAAGTGTGGCAATTAATAAAAAACGATATAAATAGTATTTACTCAATAGTTGAAATTTGATCACTTTAGGATAAACTGCCAAATGCAAAGAATATTGTATAACCCAGCTTTTAAAGCAGTATAACCTTACGAATACAGTTAATTTTTAACGAGCACAATATTACGAACTTTCAATTGAATTGCGAAAAGTAAAGTACCTCAGACTTTATGTGCTTATATGATTTTAAATGAAGAAAAAACTCAAGTTGTTTGATACATTTAGAAATATGAAATCGAGAGGAAATACTTTTTCTAAAATATAGTAACTTTAAGATTTTGAAGTAGAAATGGATCAAGATCAAACAAAATACACATTTGGTATATCGCTTAGTGGTGGTGGTGCCCGCGGAATTTTACACATTGGAGTGCTTGAAGCGCTTAAAAAGTATGGCATTTATCCTGAAATAATTTCGGGGACGAGTATGGGAGCCTTGGTCGGTGTTTTTTATGCGTCGGGAATGGAACCCATGCAAATACTGGAACTGGTCAAATCGAGCAAGTTACATCGGATGATCAATTGGAAAATACCAACCAACGGATTGCTCGACCTGAATAAAGTGTTACCGATTTTGGAGAAAAATATTCCAGCCGATGATTTTGCCTGTCTGAAAAAACCATTTTTTTGCACAGTAACGAATCTGAATTCAGGATTGACAGAGGTAAAAAGTACAGGTAAACTATTTCAATGGGTCCTGGCTTCTGCCTCAATTCCAGTCATCTTTGAGCCGCAAATAATTGACGGGGTTACTTATGTTGATGGAGGTCTTTTTAATAATCTTCCTGCCGATTGTATTCGCGATAAATGCAGGTTTTTGCTTGGGGTGCACGTAAACCGGAACGATTATGAGGGGAATATCCAGGGATTTAAAGCTATTGCTGAACGAACATTTAGGCTCGTTTTTGCTAAAAATGTGGTCGAAAGTTTTACGTTGTGCGACTTCATCATTGACCCGCCACAAACTCGTTTATTCAATACCTTTGATTTTGGAAAGGCTGACGAGATTTACAAAATTGGCTTTGAAGAAACTGAGCGACGAATCCTCGAATTGGTAAGTTTGATTGACTTAGACGTTATTGTGAAAAGAAGATCAGTTAAAAAAGAGGGTGATTAGTTTTTCCAGTCAATAACCATAGCATTTTAAAAAGCTGACTATCTTTGCACCATATCCTAACCAAACCATCCTCTGAATCAGAATTTTGTCAACTTAAATTTTACTATATGAGAAAATTACTATTTATTTTATCGGTTGTTGTTCTGGCGTCGTGCGGACATAAAAAGGAAATTGCCCGAATGCAGGCCAAACAAGATAGTGTTGCCCAGTTGGGTGTCCAGAAAGACAATACCATCTTGCAATACATTGGGGCCATGAACCAAATTCAGATGAATTTAGACTCAATCAAGAGATTAGAAAAAATTGTTACCATACAAACAGCTCCGGGAACCGAAGTTCAGCCTGATGCAAAACAAAAGATACTTGAAGATATAGCATTAATAAACAACTTATTGCAAAAGAATAAAGAGTTGGTGAAATCACTTCAGGGAAAACTTCGGAAATCGAATATGAAAATAGCTGAGCTCGAAAAAATGATTGAAATACTGAATAATCAAATTGGAGAAAAAGACTCAGAAATTGCCGACTTGAAGCAACAGCTCGAAAAACTGAATTTTGATGTTGCTAGCCTGAACCAAAAAATTGTTACAATTACAAACGAGAATGAACAAGCTATAAAGGCAAAGAACGAGGTTATTGAAACGAAAACAAACGAATTAAATATTGCCTATTATGGTTTTGGTACGAAAAAAGAGTTGGAAACTAAAAATGTGATTGAAAAAGAAGGTGGCGTTTTAGGCATGGGCAAAACCCTAAAAATGAAAAAGGATTTTGATCCAGCTTTTTTTATGAAGATTGACATCCGGGAGTTTACCCAGTTACCACTAAACACTAAACGGGCGAGACTGATCACTGTGCATCCTGTTGGTTCGTACCATTTTAAGGGTACCGATAAGACTGTTGAAAGCCTTGTAATTGATAAGCCGGAACAGTTTTGGAGCGCTTCAAAATACCTGTTAATTGTTGTTGAATAGCTTTAAAGTAAGTATATACAAATTAAAAAGACGCTCATCGAAGCGTCTTTTTAATTTGTATATGTTCCTGAAATAGCAGGACAGAGTAATTAGCCTATTTTTTAATTCCTTCAACCGGGTATTTAAATTGGTAGTTTCCTGATCCAATGTTTAATGTAACTGAAGTGCCAACCTGTTTAACATCGGCTTTTGTTACCTGACCATTCATTGTTACCTGGTCGGCTTTTGCTGTAGGCAAAGTAACTGTAGCCGTTGTATTAGCCGGAACAGTAATGTCGTAAACAAATTCATTTCCATCAATTTTCCATCCCGATTTTCCTTTCCCGTAAATTGAGTTAAACTCAACTTCAGCATTCGACAGGTTACCTCCCGGATGTGGTGCAAGTAAAATGTGTTTGTATCCGGGGTTTTCAGTATCTACATCAAGCCCGGCAACATAATGATACAACCATTCACCAATAGCGCCATAAGCGTAATGGTTAAAACTGTTCATGCCAACATCCTGGAATGTTCCGTCGGGTTTCTGGCCATCCCAGCGTTCCCAAATCGTTGTTGCACCCTGGGTCACCGGATATAGCCACGAAGGATATTTATCGCGGTTGAGCAGCATAAAGGCCAAATCATCGTATCCATTGGCCGATAATGTTTTGCAAAGCAAAGGCGTACCTACAAAACCAGTTGTAAGATGTCCCATTTTCTTCACATCATCAGCAAGATATTTAGCGGTCTTCGGCCTTAAATCTTCAGGGAGAAGGTTGAACGCAAGTGCCAAACAATAGGCTGTTTGTGTGTGCGAAACCAATCGCCCGGATGGAGTTACAAACTCTTTCTGGAAAGCTTTTCTGATGTCGTCTGACAGTTGTGCGTATTTTTTTGCGTCATCAGTCTTTCCAATAATCGCTGCTACTTTTGAGAGCAAACCACTTGAGTAAGAATAGTATGCTGTTGCAATCAAATCTTTTTCAGTTGTGGCACCCGGATAGTCAGAACGCGTAGTAGCAAAGGCAAGCCAGTCGCCAAAGTGATTATCGCCAGTCCATAAATTTTTATCGCCAGCCCTGCTGTGCATATATTCAACCCAGGCTTTCATACTTGGATATTGCACTTCAAGTATTCGTTTATCGCCATATACAAGGTAAGTTGTCCAGGGAACAACCACTGTTACATCGGCCCAGGCAGTTGAGCCGCCGTCTCCTTTCAAAACATCAGGAATTACGTGAGGAAGACGTCCGTTGGGCGATTGGTCTGCAGTAACGTCGCCTAGCCATTTTGTATAGAAGGGGGCTACATTGAAATTAAATGCGGCTGTCATGCTAAAAACCTGGGCATCGCCGGTCCATCCAAGACGTTCGTCGCGTTGCGGGCAGTCGGTTGGAACATCGAGAAAATTACCTTTTTGTCCCCACTGAATGTTGTGTTGAAGCTGGTTGATCAAAGGGTTTGAGCAAGTGAATGAACCTGTTGGTGCCATATCCGAATGGATGACAATACCAGTAATTTGATCGGAAGAAAGAGGTGATGACGGGCCTTCAATCTTTACAAAACGGAACCCGTGGAAAGTGAAATGAGGTTCAAAAACTTCTTCACCTGAGCCATTCAGGATAAAAACATCGGTACACTTGGCTTTGCGAAGGTTGTCGGTGTAGAAATTGCCTGCTTTATCGAGTACTTCTGCAAATTTCACAGTTATTTCATCACCTTTTTTACCCTTGACTTTCAGCCGGACCCAGCCAACCATATTCTGGCCCATATCGTAAACAATTTCGCCTTTAGGCGTAGTGATCTGTTTGATAGGTTTGATTTCCTGAATAGCTTTAACTGGTACACCTTGGGGTGCAATCAATGTTTTCTTTGGCTGATCGCTAATTGTTGCTTTTTCCCATTTGTTGTCGTCGAAACCTGCACTAGCCCAACCAGGCATTTCTTCCCGTGCATCATAGGTTTCGCCGTTGTAAATATCTGAAGCAATGATTGCCCCGGTTGAAACTTTCCAGTTTTGATCGGTACAAACCAATTCGCTTGTTCCATCGGTATAATTTATTTGTAACTGAACCAAAAGTGCAAGTTTGCTCCCATAGTAACCATTTTTGCTCGACCAGCCAATGTTACCGCGGTACCAACCGTCGCCAACAATTGCGCCTAAGGCATTTTTAGGTTGAAGCAACGAAGTTACGTCGTAAGTTTGATACTGAAGTCGTTTGTTGAAACTTGTCCAGCCAGGAGTAAATAAATCAGCGCTTACTTTTTTGCCATTCAGGAATAATTGGTAAAGGCCATGCGAGGTTACGTATACTCTGGCCGATTTTACCTTTTTAGCGGTTGTAAAATCTTTTCTGAAATACTGTGCTGGTTTCGATCCCATTTTATCGGGTTCAGAACCGAGGGTTATCCACGAAGCTTTCCATGATTCGGGTTCGAGAATGCCCATTTCCCACGTAGCCGGAGCGCTCCATGCTGTGGCTTTCCCTTTGTTGTCCCAAATACGTACCTGCCAGGTAACACGTTGCATCGATTTCAGGGCAGCTCCTTGGTAAACAACATCAACCGATTGGTCCGAATTTACTTTTCCAGTGTTCCAGATAGCTTTTCCCGACAGATCGGTTACCTTAATTTCATAAGCCGTTTGCAATACGTTTTGAGCGGTTGACTCAATTTTCCAGCTTAAACGAGGGCTCAAAATATCAATACCAACAGGATTGGTGTGATACTCGCAAATCAAATCCTTCACTAAAGTTTTTTCAGCAGAAAATACATAGATACTGCTTATTGCCAGTAATATAATAACGATGCTGGCTTTCTTTAATAGTTGTTTTATCATGTTGTTAAGTTTGGTTAGTCAAAAATAAACAGTAAACAGTTTACAGTCTCAGTGATTCAGTAAGATTGCCAGCTGAGACTGTAGCCAAAAGCTTTATTCCATATAAAATACTTCTTCCAGTGGAATGGATATCGGAGAATTGTCTGGGTTTGTTTTCATAATGTCGGCCATGAATGCCCACCATTTCTGAACAATTTCGGTTTGTCCCAAATTTTGGGAACCGCCTTCTCCGCTCACTTTTTGAAAAGCAAAAAGTGTATTGGTTTCTTCATCCAGGAATATGGAGTATTCGCTTACTCCGGCGCCTTTCAGTAGTTTATGAAGTTCGGGCCAGATATTATCGTGGCGTTTTTTATATTCTTGTTTTTGTCCTTCATTAAGGTACATTTTAAAAGCTAATCGTTGCATAAAGTTTAAGGTTATTTAAAATGAAAAGTAATGAGTTACGGGATTCGGGTTACGAGTTAAAAGACAACCCGAAACACGTAACAACTAACTATTATGCCATCAATCCTGGGATTAACAGCGATGCAATAAGAATAATCATGCCTATAACCAGTACTGTGATGGTTTTTTGCCCGGCGCCTTTCCATTCATTCAGGATAATGCCCCAAACGTTGCTGAATGTCACATTCAACGACATGAGGATGCTCCACGAGAATGCCATCATTACACTTCCTTCTGTGAGGAAGCTTTTTCCCATTGTTAATCCGAAGAACTGTGAATACCATAGAATTCCGGCTAAAGCACAGAATAGTATATTATTTATCAGTACATTGCCCGAAACACCAAAATAATCTTTCCCTGTTTTATTCTTGTAGTTTTGGTAGAAACAATAAATGGCATTGGTGATAAAACCTCCAGTGGTTACCATTAGGATGGCTGGCAACCCTGCAAATAGAGCCTGTGAACCCATGTTGATTGCAGCTGCTTTTAATGGTTCGGCAGCTTCGAGGCCAAGGCTGAAACAGGCGCTCATTACACCAGCCAGTAAGGCTACAAGCAAACCTTTTCCCAGAGCAAAATCTTTTACGGCGGCCTTCTTTTGTTCTTCAGTCATGTTTTGGGCACGTAAACTTCCGGCGTAACCGATTACAGCAATACCTGCAATAGCTACGCTAACGCCCAGAAGTAATACCAGTCCGCTACCACTGAATAAATCGGTACCTTTCATAATAGCCGGAATAATTGTTCCGAAAGCAGAACAGGTTCCAAGCGCTATTGACTGGCCCAATGCAACTCCAAGGTAACGCATACTTAATCCAAACGTTAAGCCCCCCACACCCCAAAGTGCACCATAAAACAGCGCTGTGAGTGCAGCCCCGTTTCCTGATGATAATATTTCGGTAAGCGAATGACCGGATGGAACGGCTAGCAAAGCTCCCAAGTACGGGAACAGTAACCAGGCAAATATACCCTGAACAAGCCAGAAACTTTCCCACGCCCAGTCTTTTACCTTATTGATTGGCACATACGAGCTCGACTGCCCAAAACTTCCGATTGCAATAATTAACAGTCCGATGATTGTATTCATAATATTAAGCCCACCCTAACCCTCCCAAAGGGAGGGAGTAGGGAATTGGGAATTGATTAAATGGTTTATATTCTTAGGTTTTTTTAAGCCCCTCCTTCGGAGGGGTTGGGGAGGCCTCTTTTATCGTTTGCTGGTTATGTCTTTTTCGTACTGCTGAATGTCGGCAATGAAATCTTCGCCAACCGGAACATCATTTTTCAGACAGAACATGTCCCAAACAGCATTCCAAGGCAAAGCTTTACCTTCTTCGAGTAGGGCCAGGCGTTCGAAATATTTGCCGTCGGCTTCGTATTTACGCAAAATTGCAAGTGGTTCGAGCATAGCCTGCAGGAAGCATTTCTGAGTTGCACGGCTACCAATTACATACGCGCCAATGCGGTTGATTGATGCGTCGAAGTAATCCAATCCAATGTTTACGCGATCTAGTGCATCGCAGCGTATAATTTCTTTAGCCAAATCCAGGGTGTCGTCGTTCATAATAGTAACATGGTCAGAGTCCCAGCGAATTGGACGGCTAACGTGCAACATTATTTCAGGCGTGAAGAGTAACAGTGATGAAATTTTGTCGGCAATACTTTCCGTTAAATGGAAATGGCCTGTATCCAAAGTTACAATCATGTTGTTTTTTGCGCCGTAACCCAGATAGAAATCGTATGAACCAACAGTATAACTTTCAGCGCCAATACCGAATAATTTAGCTTCGATACAGTCTTTCATGTTATCGTATTTGGTAGCGAAAATTTCGTCGAGCGATTCTTTCAGTAAACGACGATATTCCAAACGGTTAACAGTTTGGTCTTTTGAACCATCATGTATCCAGAGGTTCATTACGCAAGGCGAACCCTGGTACACGCCCATTGCTTCGGAAATGGCGCGGCAACGTTTGGTATGTTCAATCCAGAATTTACGGATTTCAGGATCGGGATTTGACAACGAAAGCTCGCCGGATTTTGGGTGAGAGAATGAAGTTGAATTGAAATCGAGTTTGAAGCCATTTTCTTTTGCCCATTTCATCCAGCTTTCAAAATGTTTAGGTTCTATTTGATCGCGATCAACAAATTGTCCGCCAAAGTCGCCATAAATGGCATGAAGGTTCAACCGGTGCGAACCAGGGATTAACGATGCTGCTTTTTTTATGTCAGCACGAAGTTCTTCTATATTGCGGGCTTTACCCGGGTAGTTTCCTGTTGCCTGAATACCGCCACTTAAAGTAGCATTTGGATTTTCGAAACCAGTAACGTCGTCGGCCTGCCAGCAGTGCAGCGATAACGAAATTTTCTGCAATTTTTCCAATACTTCGTCGGTATTTACGCCAACGGCTGCATAACGTTCCTTAGCCAATTCGTAGGCGCTCTGAACTGTTTCCTTTTTTACCATAATTTGTAGTTTAGTAGCCTCCCCTAACCCCTCCGAAAGAGGGGAACCAGAAGTGGGCGTTCGATTTATAAATGATTTTATTTATTCTCAACAATGCTTAAAAATCTCTGATAAGCTGCTTCCCATTCTGCGCTATTCTCGGGTAGGAATTCTTCCAGGTGGACCGATTCGCGAATGATCTGGCGCATTTCGGTTAATGTTTCAACACATCCGGCAGCTTTGGCCTGAATCATTATATTTCCGATAGATGTAGCTTCTGAAGGTCCTGCAATTACAGGTATTCCGATGGCGTTGGCTGTCCACTGGTTGAGTAGCGGATTCTTCGAACCGCCACCAATGACATGGAGCTTTTCGATTGGGAAAGGGGCCAAACCTTTAATTTTGCCCAATACATATTTATATTTCAGCGAAAGGCTTTCGAATATGCAACGAACAAATTCGGCATGGTTTGATGGTGCTGGTTGTCCGGTTGCCAAACAATATTCGGTAATGGCTTTAGTCATACTGACCGGGTTGGCAAACGAAACATGGTCAGGGTCAATCAACGTCTGGAAAGCTGGCGCCGATTCGGCCATTTTAACCAGCTTTTCGTAGGCATAAGTAATCCCTTCTTTCTTCCACTCTTTCAGGCATTGTTCGAGCAGCCACATGCCTGTAATGTTTTTCAGGAATCGGGTTGTGCCTTCAATTCCTCCTTCGTTGGTAAAGTTTAATGCAAAAGTTTCATCGTTAATAATAGCATCTTTCACCTCGATTCCCATCAACGACCATGTTCCTGAGCTGAGGTATGCAAACCGTTCGTTTTCGGCGGGAACAGCAGCAACAGCCGAACCTGTATCATGCCCGGCAACTGCAATAACGGGGACTTTCCCCAATTCCGATTCTTCGGCCAATGTGTCAGTAAGGGTGCCAATTACATGGCCTGGCATAACAATCGGGCCGAGGATTGATGGCGAAACGCCTGCTGCTTCCAACAACTGCGATTCAAATTGTTTGGTCTTTGGATTTAGTATCTGGGAGGTTGATGCAATGGTATATTCAACAACTTTGTTTCCGGTAAGCAAATACGAAAGGGCATCGGGCATGAAGAGCATTTCGGACGCGGCCTCAAGCAATGAATTGTTGGCCTGTTTTAAAGCAAACAACTGGTAAAGGCTGTTGAAATTCATTACCTGAATGCCAGTTAAGCCATACACTTTTTCGCGCGATACGATTTCGAAATATTTTGCCGGCATACCATCGGTGTGTGGGTCGCGGTAAGCATACGGTGCACCCAGAATGGTGCCATCTTTGGCAATCAGGGCAAAATCGACGCCCCAGGTATCAATACCAATCGACGAGATTTCGACATCCTCCTGTTTTGCAGCGGCCAACGCAGCTTTAAAATGTTCGAATAACGAATATATATTCCAGTGAAAATGGTTGCCAATCTGAAGCATTTGATTCGGGAAACGGGTAAGTTCTTTCATTTGCAACCGGTTGTTTTCAAGCGTTCCAAGAATGGAACGTCCACTGGTGGCTCCGAGGTCGAATGCCAGAAACGATTTATTTTTCATACGTTTTCTTTTCAGGTTTAAGTTTATTTATCTTTTATGACTTTATTCTATATTTTTGTAAATGTAAAGTTAATCAGCAACTAATGTTTTTCAATGTGCGAAATGATTCTTAATTTACACAAAATGACACAATGAAAGATGTTATACAATAGGTTTGCTTCGTGATGCGGAAATTTAAAGATTTGGAATTGATATACAAAGGTTGTAGGACTTAAATGGCTAAATTGTTAATATGATTAATCATTCCAACAATTTACCAATGTGTCAACTTTTGAACTTTAACCTTAATACACTTTAGGCATTCTGAACTTTTTGTAATCTGGAACTTGTAACTATGCCCAACGAATCGTTTGTAAAATATATTCATGCCGGTCCTTTGGACAAAGAATGGGGGCTGTACATAACCGTTGCCGGGTTTGCACAAATTCCGCCATCTATTGTTTATCCGCCAAATGTTCATCCCAGTGGTTATTTTTTTACGTGGGACAAGGGCCGGATATTACAAGAGTATCAGGTTAATTACATTACTGAGGGTTCGGGGATTTTTGAAACTGCAGAAGGTAAATTCCAGGTAGTTCCCGGTTCAATACTTATTCTTCGCCCTGGTGTCTGGCATAGGTATAAGCCCGATCAAACAACGGGATGGAATGAACATTACATCGGTTTTAATGGTAATTTTTGCGAAAATCTTTTCAACGAAGGATTTTTTCAGCAAAGTAAACCAGTTGTTTATGTAGGTTTTCAGGAGAACCTGTTGAAGATTTTTCTTGAAATTATTCAACTGGTAAAAGATGAGAAAACTGGGCATCAACAGGTTTGCGCTGCAAATACCATTCTCGTTTTGAGCAAAATCTTATCGATTATCAGAAACCAGGAATTTGCAGGCAAGAGTATTGAGCGTACCATTCGCAAAGCGTGTTTATTTTTCAGGGAAAACCTCAATAAAAA
Source organism: uncultured Prolixibacteraceae bacterium (assembly GCA_937915865.1). Classification (GTDB taxonomy): domain Bacteria; phylum Bacteroidota; class Bacteroidia; order Bacteroidales; family Prolixibacteraceae; genus Aquipluma. Next base: position 252,823 of record CALGIG010000015.1, read on the forward strand.
CGTCAATATTGAAGAATTGGCGCAGGAACTGAATGTTGGTTATTCGTATTTCAGGCAAATGTTCAGGAAATATACTGGTATTTCGCCCACTCAATACCACCTTTCGCTTCGAATACAAAAGGCACGGGATTTATTGGTCTCAACCGATCAAAGCTTTAAAGAAATTGCCATTGATTTGGGTTTTGAATCATACTTTTATTTCTCCCGGATTTTTAAGGATAAAACTGGTAAAAGTCCAATGGATTTTCGTCGGGAACATCATCGGCACATCGGCTAGAAAATGTTGATACCTCTTTGTTCGCGCTTGTTCTTTGGTTCTATAACAATTTCGAGCCCTTCCAGGTAATCGCCTTCCGATAGCGCTTTTATTTCGAACTTTAGTTTATCGGGTGCATTTGCTTTAAGGAATTCAATTTGTACCGGATCAACTTCAAGGGTATATTTCCCTGGAGCAAGGTCCATTTGGTAGAATCCGCCATCATTGAAACTCCGGATAATTTGCGTTGCGTCGTCGCCTTCACGCTTGAGAATTAAACGTAACCCACCTTGTCCGGTTTTCCGTCCTTCGTCGTTAATAACTACTTTTCCTTCAATGATTCCACCTCTGTAAAATGGTATCTCAATTTGCTTGTATTGGTTTGGATCGGCAACAAACGAGAACTTATCTTTAACCGGAACCAACGTTGCATCGCCTAAAGCATTGCGGTTTACCGAAAGGTTGTACCTGTAATAGCTTTGCAGTTGGGTAATACGTAAAATGCTGTCGCGGCCAACTTCCATACTTGCAGTCTGGTCGAGTTTTACTCCTTTAAATGGTAACAGTTCGTCGCCAGTGTCGTATTTGCCCGAATTGTTTTTATCGATGAACAAGATGATCGACGCAGCTGCACGGCCCACTTGTTGCCTGTTGTTAAGCGTAACTGTTCCATTGGGTTTGTCCCAGCCAATACTTCCATATAAACTTTGGCGTGCCGTAACATTCGAACCTACAGTATTCACAGTTGTTGCGCTTCTGACTTTGGAAAGATCGAGCGTGAAACCAAATTGTGTGCTGACAAGTTTTGACACATGATTGTACGAAATTCCCAGGTTAAATCGGCCTGACTTGAAGACGGTGCGCGAAAGTTCCAGTTCGCTTGTTTGCAACAGGTTATGCCTGATGTCGTACATATTCTGAGCCCTTACATACATGCCACGTACGTAAACCGGTAATCCGGGCGAACGTGAAATTGTATAGGTAAGCGCCGTAGTTAGCATTCCCTGTCCGAAGTTGGTTTCTCCGTCAGAACTAATGAAATTGTCGCGGTAATTAAAGCGCATGTTTATTTTACCTAACCGAGCGCTAAAATCGGTTGTATAAGTTGTTTGGGTGCTGCTGGCCAAATTGTATTGCTCTCCTCCCAAACGAAACCCGGTATTCATCCCGAAAATTTTAAAGGGAATATATGTATTTAAGGTAATGTTGCTTTTGGCCCCCCGGGAATTGAAAATACTCGTTCCGTCGAATTTGAGGTAACTTACATTAAAACTCAGGTTATTGAAATACATTACGCTACCCGTAAACCGGTAGTAATTTTTTGGAGCGGCATCAATGCCTATTAAATATTGTTTAGCGATTCGGGCGGCCAGGCTGCTGTAATAGGTCAGATTATCGGTATTAAACTTGTCTCCTAAATATTGTGAACCAACAGAGGCCGTCAGCCATTTGGTAACACCCAGCGCTACATTGCCATGGCCAACCCATTTGGCTTGCAATGTATCCGATGAAAAACTTTCGGTTTTACCGGCCTGAATGTTGTAAGAAACAACTCCCTGCGGCAAAAAAGTAAACGGAACCTGCATTTGTTTGTCGTTAACAATGAGTTCGCCCGATGGTGTATAAATACGAATGCTTATGCGGGTTGTTCCGTAGGTAATGGGTAAGTTAAAGCGGTAATAGCCCAGTTCGTCAGCGCGTTTAAAATCGGTGAGCCTTTCGTTCACATAAATTTCAACCTCCGATTCGGGTTCAGTGTGACCATCAACCACATACGTTTCGTACATCCGGCGTGGCTCAATGGGATCGTTGGAAAGTGAAATACCTTTTATCGATATTTGCTGTAAGCCTGTTGTGTTGATTTGGCCGGCTGAAATGCTCGATATGTATTTGTTATTCAGAAAAGCATAACGCCAGCGTAAACTGCTTGAACTCAAACTTGTGCTTCCGGAAGTGCCATTTGCCCCATAAACTGTACCTTGCACATCGCCACCCAACAATTCCATGCCACCGGTAAGGGTGTAAGCAAGCCCTTGCGATTCTTTGGCATAACTTCCTGTTAATGAATAGTCGAGCATTCCTCCGCTGAATACTGACCGTTTGCGGTCGTAAGCCAGCGGAAAATCTTCACGGTTGAATTCACGGCTTTCCATATTAGCCCTGGCATGTTCGCGGGCAAGCCGTTCTTCGATGGGTAATTTTTGTTTGGTTTCCAGCGTGAGCATCAACTGGTCAATATTCACGGTAAAGTTCAAACCGAAAACCTTTTCGAACAATTCCGGGGCAATATAAAAATCGGTTTCTCCAATTCTGAAATCATCGGGTGTAATTTGAAAACTTGTTTTCCCGATTTGGATTTGCCGGGAAGAAAGATTGATTGTATATGGATTTGCTGTTGAAATAAAGTTACCACTGATGGAGTGACCGGCAACATTGGCTTTGTAGTTGATTTCGAAAAGGCTGAAAAGTTCGATAACCGGCAAATAAGTTTTATCTGTTTTTGAGTCGTAGAGGCTGTTCACATAAATGTTCCCAATGGCCTGGTGGCGGAAGGTAAGTAGAACTTCTTCCTGCTGTGCCAAAACAGGAAAATGAAGCAACAGTAGCCCAAGAACAACGAGGACTTGTTTCAGATAGTTAGGGAAAATGATAGCCTTATTGGGTTGCTTCATAAGAATTTTAAAAATCTCGAAATGAGATCGTGTTTTTAACGTTTGGCTTAAGCTCAAAATTGAGTTAATGGGTTAAAAAAACAGATTGAAAATGCTGATTGGGTTAATAATAAATTGACAACAATAATGTAATGGAGTTCGGTATGTGCTGCTTGATAATGCGATATAAATAGTTTATAAAGTTTTGTCGTGCATGTTTAAATAACTACCAGGGTTAAAAGTAAATGATTAGGTTTTAAAACCTTATTTTTAGGTAAAAACCTGAATAGAAATTCTGCACAAGATAAAATAACCTTATTAATTCCCTGTATTTCAGTTACAAATAAACCAATTTAATATCGAACTAAGGTTGATATTAATGGTGCGAATTTCGGAACCTGACTTTTTTGAATCCTATTGGACAAAAAATGTTCAATTCTTAGCTCTTCTAATTGATAAACCGTTTTTTAATATCCCAAAATTTGCCTGGTTTCGGGGGATAAAACATACTCCGACCCAATGAAATATCGGCCAGTTATTTTATTGCCCAATCACCTAAAGCTTATTTTATCTCCACTTTGGTTTCGTGCGTTACGGTTGGCGCTTGCACCAAATCGGTAGCAGCCATGTCGTTTCGTTGAGTAACAAAACTCAATTCCAGCGTATAATTTCCAGGGGCAACTTTGTCCAGGTTTAAATCCATGCGGCGGGTAACATCGAAATAAGCTGTTACGGTACTTTGGGTTTCAGCAACCACATTCCCATTAGCCAGTTTCAGTTTGGCAATCATGCTACCCAAAAAAGGTGCATTCCCTTTGTGCTCCAGTTTGGGGCGCATTTCCAGCATTTTGCCGTTTTGTTTTACATCAAGCTCTTTTACAGCTACACCCGTGCTAACCGGCCCTTTGTGGTAAAACACTGCTGTTACCTGTTCAAAATTAAAACTGATTTTTGTGCCAATCCCTTCAGCAGAAGTTTTAGTTACTTCGGTAGCTTGTGGTTTTGCCAACACCCTTAAACGGGTATAAAAATAACCCTGCTTCTGTCTCTGACCAGGAATAAGCTGTACACGTACCGTTCGTTGTTCACCTCCTTTTAAGGAGAAGCTACGCGGAAATGCCCGTATCATTTCGTCCAAAGCAAATTTGGAGTATGCCTCCTTGTCGTCATAATTCATCACCAGATTGCCTTCAGCATCTCCTCCTGGATAACCAAACTGGAAATTGACGGTTACTTCATAAGGACTGGTACTGTTATTACTAACATAGAGACTACCAACCCCACTATTTTCATCGAGAAATACAAACGAAGGGGCTAATGATATTTGTCCCTTGACAGAAAATGCAAATCCAATTATAGCTATAAGAATGAGAATTTTTGCTTTAGACATAATAAATATCTTTTATCTAATTTAAAAGAAAAGAACCAAAATAAAAATATAAGTTAAGGGTGAAAATTGACACCCTTAACTATTTTAATATGGAAGAATTAATTGTATTCAACAGTAAATGTTAAGTCACTACTTTCATATGTCCCAGTTGCTTGTCCTGAACCTATTTTTTGGTCACCAGAGTTTGTTCCAAGATAACCACCAATAAATAAGAAATATTTACCAGAAGCAGAAAGTGTGGCATTGCCCGTCCCTGTAGTTATTACTGAGGATGATGCAGGAGTGTCTGCATTGTAGCCATTTACTACAACTTTGTAATGAAGAACATCATTTGATGCGTTTTTTAATTGAATATCAGAAGATGGCCATGTAATAGAAAGTTGACTATTATTAGATCCAGATATTTCTAGTTTTCCTACCTGATGTACTGTTCCAATATTAGTGTGTGAAGTTCCTTTGGGATCAAGATATACATCAGTGATTGTTCCTTTCTGAACATTTCCAAACTGAACTTCTGTCGGGGTAAGTGTAACTGTTTCTTGAACTGTTGCACTAGCCTTAACTGCTTTTGATGTTTGTGCTTTTGCACCCACTGCAAAGCCTACTACCATCGCGAAAACTGCGAAGATTTTAATTGTACTTTTCATTTTTTTTGATTTTTGCGTTAAAATTAATAATAATTAAAAAATAGAATGTTTAAAATGATATTTTTTTACCTAACTTATTGTTTTTTAGTTGTATTTCTTTCTTGTTGTCCTCCTTTCTTTACTGTTTAAGGGTTTTATCTTAGTATTTAGTTGTATTCGATGTTCAAGTTTACATCGCCCGAATAAGAATCGCCGTTTATATCGGCCAGTCTGGTTCGTATAAAGACAAATAAATATGCCTTGCATAATTGGGTAGGGCCTCGGCCCTTACCTTGTAATTTATTTAAATTGCTTAGGGGGAATGTGGCTGTATTTCCGGCATCTTTCCCATTGTATTTGTTTTGCCCATCGTTTCTATACGAAAGATTAGCAGTACATAAAATACGCTCATCCAACTCGTTGCGGAGAACTACAAAAGCAGGCATGGTTGCTTTTACCCAAAGGTTATCGGCGCCTGTCAAGGTAAGAACACATAAACCTTCCAAAATCTTTGCTTTTGTAGTAAAGTCAACGGCTGGCCTTAAAACAAAGGGTTCCTGCTCACTCAGCACAATTTTGTCAGTAATGTTTAATTTAACACTAATTGCTTGTCCTGCAACTTGTAACGAAAATAAAATACAAACCAGGGCGACAACAATAGGTCCTGCTGGAACTACCCGGTAAAACTTTGGGCCCGTCAAATTGGCTTGTATATATTCTTTTTCTCTCATTTAGTATAAATTCTATTTAAAATTTATAGTCATTTTTAATGTACTCACCCCAACGTCCGCAGGCGGACGATGTCCCCTCTCTTTAGGGAAGAGAGGGGACATCTCAGTCGCGAAGGTGTTGACTATGTTTTAAATTCGTCATTATTTTTATTTTCAATATTTGTTAGTAGGTCGAATATTCAACCCTGATATTAATGTCGCCGGTATAAAGTCCAACTGCAGCGTTACTGGGTACCGCTCCAATTGCTCCGTAAATAAAGAGGTATGCGGTAGCCTTTGCTGCTGTGTACCCCACATGGTCGGGGGTAGGCGGAGCTGCCGGTACACCAGAGGCGCGCCGAAGCACCGGAAATGTAACGCTGTTAAACCCGCCGGGAACAGCTACTGCCTGTGTTTTTGCAACGCTGCTGGTTGTAGCGCCCAGGTTCGAATAAGCCATATTTACTGTCAGCGGTATGCCATTGGGGTTTGTTCCAAGTAATAACTGAGGGTCAGCATCAATGGTTACTGTAATATCTAAATCGGCCTGAGCTTCAATGGCTATAACTGCGGCCTGCGGATCGTTCAATCCAATCGAAACCGTTTGACCAGCTATAATAACTGCTTGCTTATCGTTAAAATTAAGTTCATCCGGGTCTTGCGGAGTCAAAACAATCCCGTTCTGGGCATACAAACCAAAACTAATGCGTTGTGCTGTAGAACTTACCGAAAGCAGTAAGCCAACAAAAGCTAAAAGGATAATATGGCGTTTGTTACCTGTCATTATCAGATGTATTCAACTTTAAGCGTAAACTCACCATCGTAATTACCTTCTTTGGCATCGCTAATATCTATTCTTCCACCAATCCATAAATAGTAAAGTCCATCCTGGTTGAAGCGCTGCATCAAATCAACGGCATCAAGCGGGGCGCTTGCCTTTTGGTTATCTTGTTGATAGCCATAAACCTCGTAGTTTATAATTAAAGTTCCTGTTCCATAAACATTGGTCAATACCATTTGCGGAAGGTAGGTTATCCTAAAACTTGCATTAGGTTTTCCTTTCACAACCATTACACCGGCAGCCGGATCGGTAAGTGCGCTAACCGTGATAATCCCGTTTATTGCAGAACTTTCATCAAGGTCTAAATTTTTTATCGTCCGAAGTTCAATTTCAGTTTGTTCAATAACTGTTGCCGACGCTTTAATTGAAATTGAGCCCAGGTGTTGCGCCAGTATAATTTTAGGGCAAGTCAAAATCAAAAGAAACAGCCCTGCAATGACACTGAACTTTTGCTTTTCGAATAAAGAAGTAATCGTATTATGTGACTTATTTATTATCATCTTAATTTTTTCTACCTTTTCTTTAATGCCTTAACCGATAAAACAGTTTTATTGCTTGTTAACCTTATAAATAAAATACCTGATACACTGGTTGCCGGAGTCCAGTCTACATTGTGGATACCACTTGGCAATGATCCTTTGAATGGCGTTTCCAATAATCGTCCGTACACATCAAAAATATCGATCTGAACAGGAGCAGTATCGGGCAAACTGAACCTGATTGTTGTACTTTCGCTGAATGGATTAGGGTAATTGGTAAACAGAACTGGTACTTTGTCCTGGTAAACCGGATCAGTTGTATTCCGACCTATCACAATAGAGAAAGGCAAACTTTCGGTTGTTTTGAGCTTGTTCTCAGTATTATTGTATTTTATTAACTGCGTGGGCACATTCAACGGGTCAATGGCTTCAATAACAGCATTTTTGGTTGCTACCTGGTCAAATTCGTATTCATTGACCTGTAACATCGAAATGGCTTTTTTCTGTGTATGGTCCATCAACTGGAGGCTTAATTCTTCAGGCCAGTTTTTAGGTATTTCCCATTGAATAGTAAACGATCCGCCTATTTTTTGTCCGTCTTTTTGAGCATCGACATACAATGGGATATATTCATTATCAGTAGATAATGGCAAGTCGTTAATAACCAATGGCTCATTGTAGCTTAACGAGCTTCTCATGTAAAGGGCCAGCCAGCTATCGCTCATTGGTTCTAACCTGTAACCATCCCAGGTATCAGGCCCGGTAACTCCATTTTCGCTAAGTAACAAGATCGAAGTTGTTTGCATTCCTTCCCCCGAAAGGGTAATCGGAACAATAACAGAATTATCAATGGAAGCTGTTTTTAAGAAATTACCATTAACGGTTGATTTGGCAAGGTTTGTAAAACTCAAGCCCGGACTGTTTGTATTGGCATGTACCCAGAAAGCCTGGAAGGGGGCAATCCGTCCGTTACCCAAAGTTCCTGAAATCCCATTCCACGTTAAATATTCTCCGTTTCCTCCATTAGCCGATGGATCCCAAATATAAATTGTGTTGTCAATGTTTGTTTTAGTCCACCCCGAAGTTAAATCCCAGTCTAAAGTAGAAGCGGTTGGGTTACCTTTAAGGTTCCATCCCTGGTCGGCAATATTCCTGTCGATATAGTTTCCTGAACTTTGGCTTGAAAGATCACGAAGGGTATAAGTTAAGCTGAAGCTATGTCCGCCAAGTGCATTTTCGTTACCGGTTACTGTCATTGTTTGGGGAAGTACATCAGAATATGTTCCTCCTTCAGTAATTCCTGCACCATTGAAAATATAATGGAAATGTCCTTCTCCTGCCGGAATCGCAGATGAAAACCCTCCCGGGTTTCTCCAGCTTTGAAGTGAAGTTCCGGCATCTGTCTCGTTCCACAGTAGCAAATTAGGTTGTTTCAGTGGATAAGTAGAACCGGTAAAACCTTGAGTAACCAAAGGCGTCTTAAACATATCACTGTATGTAGTTGATACAGGCGATGATACCATCCGCCAGCCTTTTACTCCGGTCAGCAACCTTTCCATTTTAAGGGTAGGAGAGCTTGTGCTTAAGTTTATATAACTGCCATCCGATTTAATGATAATTTTTGAATCATTAAAAGTCGAAACATTCGCTGTTGCATTTAATTTTAGCACAGGTCCTGCTTCAAGAGTAAGTGTTGCTCCATCTTTAATATTTAGGTGGTCTGAAATACTGACATCATTTGCCGGGCTTGATCCACTAATGACTGGATTGTTGGCAGTTAAGGGAATTAAAATGCTATTGTTGCCATCTGGAACCTCATTGGGGGTCCAGTTTAAAACATTGGCCCATGCAGTGGAAGTTGAACCATTCCATGTAGTCTCGTTATAAAAATGGATGGTAACTTCAGCAAAGTTACTACACGTTCCATTCGTTATTGTCCACCGTAAGACATAAGAGCCGGTACTTCCTGCTGTAAATGTTGAATTACCATTGGTTTGTGCACTGAAAGTTCCTGTTCCTCCGCCGGTAATACTCCATACCCCATTCCCGGTGGAAGGTATTGTTCCACCCAATGTATTGGTTGTCAAAGTTCCGATATAGTTGAATTTGGTAGTTGAAATGCTTGCGGTTGTTGGTGCTGCTTCAACAGTTATTGTTCCGGTTGCTGTTACGGTTCCACAACCACCTGATAGCGGAATACTGTAATTGAATACACCATAAATGCTTGGTATTCCACTAATTGTAATTGTATTTGAAGCCCAGCTTGCTGAAACTCCTGTTGGTAATCCTATAGGTGAACCTATTCCGGTTGCCCCAGTTGTAATATGAGTAATTGGGGTTATTGCAGTATTGGCACATACAGTTGGAAAAGAAGAAGCAGAGCTAACTGTATTTGTTGCAAGCATTGTTACCGAAACAGCAAGCCTGTCAACCGACTCACAACCAGAAACAGTCTGACTTCCGTAATAGGTTCCTGAAGTTAATAAGGTATTGGAAGCTAAAGCGCTTCCTCCTGAGGATGTAGTGTACCATTTTATATTTAAACCGGTTGCTGATAAGTTAGCTACTGTAGCTCCCTCGCAAAACGATTGCGCTGAACTTCCTGTTGGCGCTGTAATATCTTGTAAGTTAATTTTATAAACCGACCATTTACCATCAGAACAGCCATATTGACTGGTTTGCCTGACAGCAACATAACCTCCATTCAAATAATAGTTTTCCCAATGGACCGTTACTGAATAATCAGAAATTCCGTTAACTCCGTGGACGGATAAGAATGACGAAGTATGTCCTGATTGTGTTGAAGTACAATTTGAAACTGTAGATCCATTGTTTGATGTTATTGTTCCTCCGTATACAGCCCATTCGAATAAATTGAGATTCATATCTCCGACATTGGTGGTAATTGCTGTAATGTGAAAAGTAGCGGTGGATCCAGGGCATAAATTTGTTGGGCCAACTGATTCACCAATATTTGTCAAATCATGTGGCCACCAGGGACAATACGAAATGTAGGGATTTCCCGGACTGCCATTAGATGTCCATTGTTGCCCACTTTTAATTTGGCATGACGGGCATGGTAAATCGTTTGGGAAACATGAGTTTGTACAACCAGCCTGATTTCCCGATGTCTGTATAGTTCCAAAGACATAGAATGAAGCTGAGTTATACATATTTGATACCCCGCCATTTGAAATAAAATCATTGCCAACAATCAAATTTCCGTTATTAAGATTTATATCTCCCGATTTAGTAAGGTTCCCATCAACTACAACCAGTGCTCCCGTGTTGTTTAATGATAGGTTCCCTGAATTAATAGTAAGATTACCATTAATATCAAGTGTTCCCAGGTTAACCTGAACGTAGTTGTTGGTTGTTACGTTTTTATCAACACTTAATTTTTTGCCATTATTAATATTTATATAGCTACCTGTTGTCAAGTTTCCATTTACGGTAACATCTCCGGTATTTAATTCTACATATCCGGGAACTGAAAGGTCTTCACCTACAAAAATTGTTTGGGTGCTGTTGTTTTTAAAATCCCCGGTAGTTATTGTAACGTCTTTCTGAACGCTTAATGTAGAATTGGCATTAGCTTCGACTCCTAAATAAGAGTTTAGATTGCCGCCAATGCTTAATGTTGCATTATTATTGGTATGAACATATCCTGTATGAGTTGTACAATCGGATGTAACAATTGTAGTCCCTCCATTTATTTCAACGTAGCCATAAACATCTAATTTACCGCCAACACTGACCGGATAAGAAGTAACAAAATTCCCCGAGGTTAGCGTTATATTGCCAACAGTATTTACACTTCCATTATTAACCGACAATGAATTAGCAGTCATATTTCCGCCAATGTAAACATTGTTACTTGTTCCAGTTGTAAAAGCTCCATTAATGCTTAAGTTTCCGGTAACAGTGAATTTTTGTGGATCATTAATTTGGTATGAACCGGTTTGATAACTAAAGTTACCATTTACAACCAGTTCGGCTGAGCTCCAGAAATTAATAGCTGAAGAACTTGAGTAGGTGAAATTTCCGTTGATAACTAATTTTCCTGAACCTGTAATCTGCCCCGAGTTCCAGATTAAATCACTGCCAACAGTTATTGTATGCCCACTGGCAATTTGAACATCGTCCCCCGAAACCGGTATTCCTGATGGGTTCCAGGTTGAAGCGCTATTCCAGTTTCCTGAAGTAGCACTGCTGTAATAGGTAGCAAACCCTGAGAATCCACTGAAGATCAGGAAAACAAAAATAAATGACCTATTGATATATTTCAGACAGATTGAGGTCATTGCATGATAATGGGGTTGGTATGAACAAGAGTGCCTACTGTAATTGTCGCGTTTCCGCTTGTTGTCCCAGTACAACAATAATTACTAACTGAAGTTAAGGTATATGTTTTTGTCGTGCTTGGACTTACAGTAATCGAATATGGACTGGTTCCTGAGTAAGATGGAACATTTGTCGAATTAGTGCCATCAAAATAAGTAAAACTCCAGGGGCTTGATCCTGTTAAGGAAACGGATAAAGTGGTTGAACTACCGGCACATATTGATGCAGTTCCTGATATTGTTGCAGTAGGAGTTTGGGCAGAGTTAATAACAATTGAGTTGGTTTGGTAATATAAGCTCCCAATCCGATAAATTGCATAATATGTCCCAGCCTGGTCAATTCGAATACTATAAGGCGGATTGATAGGTGTTGCTTGTGTTGCAAGTAAGGATTGGTTTCTGAACCATTTTATCAAATTAACTTGTGTAGGTGAACTGGAATCACCAATTGTTAGCGTGGCTGATCCTCCTGTACAAATGCAAGAATTTGATGTTGACAGATTACTGACATCAATAGTGTTTTGGTCTATTGAAGAGCTAATAACAGTATTTGTGTTGGTTGATTCATTGGAAATAAGAGCTTCGAAATTTCCAGCATCGCATGTTGTTGAAGTTGTAATGGTGGTAGTACCACCATAATCGTTACAAACAGTAAAATAAGAATAACTTACATTAACGGTTCCAAAGATATAAATGTGGGATGAATTGGCGATTATCGATCCATTATTACTTCCTGAATTTCTAGTCATATTTCCATAGACAATGAAGTAACTCGATAGCGAAAAGGTTGTTTGAGTCCCTAATAATACATTCCCTTTTACAACAACTACCGAATTTGGCCCCATCTCGAAATCACCCTGACTGCTCATTTCAAAGTTTCCTGTAATAATGAGTGTCCCGTTTACAATTAGCTTTTTATTATTATTAATTGTTACATAGGTTACGGTGTAGGTCGAACCTGCTTCAACTGTAACATCATCATTTATAGTTACATAATCGTTGGCGCCTGGAATCACACTGCCGGACCAGGTTGTTGCAGTACCCCAATTCCCACTCTTTGAGCTTGAAATGTAACTTGCATTAGTTGAAAAAGCTATTATGAATAAGGCGAAAAACAGGATCGTTCTTTTTGATCGCCTTATATTTCCGGCATCTGATAAGAAAGTCAGATATATTTTCCTGGTATGAAAAAAATAACTAAAGACTAAAGAAATGGGGTAGAAAAAAAGTATATATAAATTTCTAGCGTTAGACTTAATCATTCAGCTCAATTCTAAATTTCCACGATAAAAATAGATTTATTCAGAAATCAGGTGAGCCGAAGTTTTCAAACCATACTATACAAATACCAAACAAGTACTTTGATTTATCAAAGCACATCATGGATTTAATAAAAAATATCAGATTATTTATTTAGTTAAACAATTTTGATTTTATACTTGAATATCTCAATAATATCACCTGCCCGAAGTTTGGCGCGTTTGCGAAATTCGGGCTCGCCATTGCGGAAAACAAGTCCTTCTTCAACCATTAGCTTTGCCTGGCCTCCAGATTCGCTTATGCGCATAGCTTTCAATAGTTTGATGAGTTCAATGTATTCTTCACCATTTAGAGTATATATTTCCATGAAAGAAGTGCTTTAAAAACCTCCAATAACAAATATTGGATAGTATATTTGATTAATTTTCAATAAATTATTAGGTGGTTAAATAAACTGATTACTATAATTTTAGTTCCTTTTTAAGTCTTAATGGCATTTTGCTCACTACTAAAGCATACGAATGGTCAATTAACTCGCAGATTAACTTTTCATTTAAAGATCCATCCATCAGAACTGTGTTCCAGTGAGTTTTATTCATGTGATATCCCGGTCTAATCGCGTGATATTGTTCCCGAAGTTCAATCGCTTTTTCCGGGTCACATTTCAAGGATAAACTCCATTCTCCTTCAAGATTTGTCAGAGCAAACATTTTACCTTTAACTTTGAAAACAAGCGTATTTTCATCAAATGGAAATTCCTCTGTTACACCAGTTTTTCGCAAACAATATTCTCTGAAATTTTCAATATTCATCTTGGTCGTATTTTGCCCAAAATTAAAAACTTTAGCTTGAAAAACTTGTTTTAACAATTCTTAAGAAATTATAAACTTCAAAATTGAATTAGAGGGAAAAGGAATAACTAATATAGTCTTTGGTTAACTTTGGCTCTAATTTTTTGGAATCAAATTTAGTTTTACATGCTCGAATCTAAAATGCATCATTCTCAGTTAAGTAAGCTTACTTTTGCAGGGTTACTCATTACCATGGGTATTGTTTTTGGAGATATTGGTACCAGCCCGTTGTATGTTATGAAAGCCATTATTGGTGGCGCTGATAAGTTTGATGAACTTCTGGTTTTTGGAGCTATTTCGTGTGTGTTCTGGACCTTAACTATTCAAACCACAATAAAATATGCAATTATTACTTTAAGGGCCGACAATCATGGTGAAGGTGGTATTTTCGCTTTGTTTGCTTTAATGAAAAAGAAAACGGTTTGGGCATCGGTTTTAACTATGATTGGCGGCAGTGCCCTTTTGGCTGATGGAGTTATAACACCATCGATGACTGTTACTTCGGCGATAGAAGGTTTGAGGTTGATTAATCCTGAAATTACAGTATTGCCTTTGGTAATGATTATTTTAAGCGCCTTGTTTTTTATCCAGCAATTTGGAACAGCATTTCTTGGAAAGTCTTTTGGCCCAATAATGCTTATCTGGTTTACAATGCTTGGGGTTCTTGGCTTGCGCCAAATAATTAACTACCCGGAAGTTATTAAAGCGTTGAATCCGGTTTATGCCTATAATCTTTTGGTGAATTTTCCAGGTGGTTTCATTTTACTTGGAGCTGTTTTCCTTTGTACTACGGGGGCAGAGGCTTTGTACTCCGATTTGGGCCATTGCGGATTAAAAAATATTCAGGTTTCATGGATTTATGTGAAGACAACCCTGGTACTGAATTATATGGGGCAAGGTGCATATTTAATGTTACATCCAACACCCGTAAACGATTTAAACCCTTTTTATACCATAATGCCTTCATGGTTCCTGATGCCGGGTATACTTATAGCTACTGCAGCAGCCGTTATTGCAAGCCAGGCATTAATTACGGGGTCGTACACTTTAATTAGTGAGGCTATTTCGTTAAACTTCTGGCCCAAAATTAAGATATTGCATCCCACATTTATAAAGGGACAGGTTTATATTCCTTTCATTAACTGGGTTTTATACTTTGCTTGTGTGTTTGTTGTGTTCTATTTTCAGGAATCGTCGAATATGGAAGCCGCTTATGGTTTAGCCATTACCATTACCATGATGGTTACCTCATTTTTGCTGGTTTTTTTCCTGATACAGAAAAAGGTACCAATTCCTTTCCTTGTTGTTTTCATTTTAACTTTTGGTACCATTGAAGGCTCATTTTTAATTGCAAACCTTCATAAATTCGTTTATGGTGGTTGGTTCTCAATAGCCCTTGCTTTAGTGTTCTTTATTATCATGATGGGTTGGTTTTTTGGCCGAAGGATAAAAAACAGGCATATCAGCTTCTCTAATGTCAATAAATACCTTCATTTATTCGAAGATATTAGTAAAGATAAAACCATCCCTCAGATTGCCACTAACCTGGTTTACATCATAAAAGCCAATGAACTTCATCAGATCGAATCTAAAATTATGTATTCGATTTTCAATAAGCAACCTAAACGGGCCGAAACATATTGGTTGCTTCATGTAAACACTGTTGACGAACCAGATACATTTAATTATGAAGTTAATCAGTTCATTCCGGGAACGTTAATCAGGGTCGATTTTCATCTTGGGTTCAAAATTGAGCCACGCATAAACCTTTTCTTTCGCGAAGTATTAAAAGACTTAGTTTCGAGTGGAGAAATTAAACTGGCAAGTTCTTATGAATCACTGCGAAAACATCATTTCCCTCCTGATTTTGTGTATGTGAACCTTGACAGAGTAATGTCGCGCGATTACAGTTTGTCTCCTTGGGAAAGTATCATTATGGGAATCCATGAGATTACACGATTGATTAGTATCAACGATGTTAAAGCATTGGGGCTCGATACAAGTAATGTTATCGAAGAAAAAGTACCTATTGTGGTTGAACGTCCTTTAATCCGAAAAATTAAACGTGTGTCTCACAATTCGTAAGTGGATATTTCCTGATCGCGTGCAGGGACTAAATTAGCAACAATACGTACAAGCAAAATCAGGATAAAAAAATAAACTGCCGGATTAAATATTTGGCCAATCATTACCGATAACGAAAGAAAAGACCCTGAAAAAATGAAGTAAAAATTACTTTGGGCTCTCCTTTTCTTTATAGTCCAAACCCCTACAAAAAAAATGTTTAATGGAAACGCCCACAGTACATTAAGATTGAAGCTCATTGACGGGTGTTCAGAATAAATCATAAACCAGGATATTATTAACCCAATTAAACCAGATAAAGTAAGCAACGAATAATCGAGCCAATCAAGTGATTTTTTATGACGGTAAGCCCAAATAGAAGCTATAAAGACAATAATAAACAACAACCCAAATATTATAGTTGGCCAGGGTAATTCATAATTTTGCTTCGAATTTGGATATTCAAGTAATGTTCTTGTTTCGAGGACCAAGGGTTCTGTTTTATCACCAATAATTATTTTGGCTTTTGCAAAATATTTCATTAAATATTCAGGCAAAAACATTTGTTCGTAGGTCGAAATCGGATCATCAGCTTTTCTTCCCACTAACAAATCAATTCCAACGTCGAGCCAGCGAAAAGAATGATGGTATTCTTTTATTAAATGGCGAAAAGAATCATAGCTTTTATAATTCGGAAATACTATCTCTTCTCCGATATTTCGTTCAATCATGTCGCGAACCCGCGTCGAACAATTATCATAGAAAAAATTGTAACGATATACCCTGTTTTCTGGTTTAGCGTTTAAAACCAGGGCGTTAAAAAGGTTATTCTTCTCTTCAGGAGGCAGGTTTAATATTTGTTCGTAAACACTACGCTTTTCTTCTTCGTATTCAGGCAACCAGCTGCTAAAACGTTGTGCCCCCATCATATAGTCAGTTTGCCCTTTGGCAAACCGGTAAATAAAATGAGGCGAATCGAAACTGAATAATCCGTAATTAAAAACAACATCAATTCCATTAGTTGGGTCTTTAACCCGAATGGCCGAATGACCATACATTGAATAAACTTCAGTCCCTGGATTACAGGTCAAAATGCTTATTGAAGCCTGAGGGCTAAGCTGCTGGGCTTTTACATTCGAATAAATAAGCGTAAATAGAATCAGGTTCAGAAACAGATAATATTTCTTCATAACGAATAATTTGACTCCAAAGATAGGGGTTTTATAGCATTTTATTAAAAAGGAAAAATAATGTGAACTGAAATAAATGAGTTGAGGCCAAAATTTACAGACACAAACATTCATGCTGGCTATAATTTTATAATTCAGGTTTTTATAACGGTCATTGTGGTAATATATTGCTTCATTGATTTTTAAATAGATCAATATGATTGAGAACATTGAGGTGCGTTTTACTTGGGTTTTCCCGATAATAAGGTTTTACCTGGTAGGTAGGCTTTAGTTACGGGATTGTTATAAAGGAAACTAACGTGAATTCGTACCTAATACAAAACGTTTTAAAACCCAACTTGCTATATCAAAAGCCGACAATAAGCCATGCAATCAGTGCGATGCGCCTTTTCTTCTTTTGGTTGAAGGCATTCTGTGTCCCAAACTTTCGGTACGAGGCACTTAAAAAGCCACATTTCGGCGACAGTAATGCTTGCTCTAAAATCCAACTATGTTCTCCTTTTTGATGTTCTGTTGAAAACATTGGAGGACTTGGTTAGAATCGGTATCTTTTGGGCAGGTTGATCTAATCGTTATTAGTTTTATGCTTATGTATTTGATATTCAAACAATTAATAACAATATTTGTTTTTGGGCCTTTTTGTTAAGAAGTTGAGTGGTTTAACTTTTGCTATTTAGACAGAATAAAAATAGTAAGTCTGAGCAAAATTTGATAATATTGTCACCTTGTTTTAAAAAGTGAGATATGGGATGCAGCGGATGTAACGCTAAAAGAGACCTTGACAGGCCAGCTATGCTTACAGTGTACGATTGGCTAAACGATATACCTGATACAACCGACGAATCAAACATTGTTGAAATTCGATTTAAAGGGACAAGAAAAGAGTTTTTTGTAAATGAAGATCACATTCAGTTGAGACGTGATGAGTTGGTAGTTGTTTCCTGTTCGCCAGGGCACGATGTCGGAACAGTTTCGCTTACAGGTAAATTGGCCGAATTGCAATTTAAGCGGAAAGTTAAAAAGCCAGAACGCTACGAATGGAATAAAATTTACCGGAAAGCAACGCCTGCGGATGTTATTAAATGGGAAGAAGCTAAGGCTCGTGAGCAAGGTGTAATGATCAGGGCCAGGCAAATAGCGAAAGAGTTAAAGCTGGATATGAAGATTGGTGATGTTGAATTCAGGGGTGATAACAATAAAGCCATTTTCTATTACATTGCTGATGACCGTGTCGATTTTAGGGAATTGATTAAAGTATACGCGAAAGAATTTGCTATTAAAATTGAAATGAAGCAAATTGGTGCGCGGCAGGAAGCTGGCCGGATTGGCGGGATAGGCTCATGCGGACGTGCATTGTGTTGCTCAACCTGGAGAACCGATTTTTCGAGTGTAACGTCGGATGCAGCAGTAAAACAGGGATTATCGCCTAATGCTGAAAAAATGGCTGGCCGTTGTGGCAAACTTAAATGTTGCCTTACTTTTGAGCTCGACCATTACCTTGAAGCATTGGAAGATTTCCCGCATGAGTTGCTGACAATTGAAACCGATAAAGGTTTGGCAAAACATTTCAAAACAGATATTCTTCAGAAAAAAGTGTGGTATATCTACGACCATACCGAGGGCGGGCGTGTATTTGTACTCGATCTGGAAGATGTAAAGCGTTTTCTGAATATGAATAAACGCGGTCAGAAACCATCGTTGGAAGGATACAATGAACCAGAGGCTAAAAAGGAAAACATAATGAATGTAGGAGAGCTTGATCAAAAGCTTTTCACTAAACCTGCCAAGGAGAAGAAACGTCGCGACCGTAATCGAAGGGCCCAACAAGCCCAACCTGGCCGATCGTTGGGAGAGAAACCACTGGTAATCAAACAAAACGATGCAAAGATACAAGAGGTGAAACCACAGGAACCGAAACCATCGGTTGAAGTTTCCAAACCTCAGTCTGAAATACCACGGGAAAACAAACCAAATCGTAACAGGCACCATCGAAATAGGTCTAAAGGACCTAGACCAGAACGAAAAGAGTAAATTTTGAAAGCATATAAGGCAAGGATTCGATATAATCTTTGCCTTTTTTTAAAAAATTGGAGTGAGTTGGATTCCTTTTTTTTCGGCCCAGGTATTCAACACATCGTCAGAATTGGCAAAGACAAGGAGGTATCCACCTCCGCCTGAACCCAAAAGCTTGATGTAAACATTGCTGCAAACTGCATGTGAAATCATCCAGTGAAAACCGGCCGGAATCATTTCATGGAAATGATAAACCTCAAATCGAACCAATTGTTCCAGGTTCTGGAAAAAAGTGGGAAAATCTCCTGATAAAATTGACTGTACGCAGGCATTGTTTGCAGGAAGGTATTTTTGGTTGAAAGTCGATTCAAATTCAGGAAAGTTAAAAAGGTTAATAAAATGCTGAACCAGTGGCCCCGTTGCGCTTGTTATATGCGTATCAATTAACCCTATTGCAATCCCTGCTTGTTTTATATCGAATCCAATAGCAGAAACGAGCTTCTCCTGATCGATTAAAACAGGTTTATTTAGGTACGAAACCAGCGGGTCGATTCCTGAACTTCGACCATGAAAAAAACTTTCGAGTACTGCGAAATTCGCTTTCAGGATTCCGGGCGAAATATTGTTGCCTATTTCGGCAGGAAAAGCGTATTTGCTAAAAAGTGCAGCTACCAGCGCACCCGAACTGCCAACTCCGTATTGCTGCGGAATAGTGGAATTAAAGTACAATCCCTGATCCAAATCTGACTCAAACCGATCCAGATCGAACTGAAAATGCAGATTAAGCTCCGAACCTTTGGCTTTCAGGTAATCGAAAAACTTTCGAATTCCGGCAGCGCTGTCCTCGTGTTGTCCATCACTGTCGAAAGCAAGCCGGCCTTCAAATCTTGCAAATGGCAAAGCCAATGCCATAGCGCCATACATCAGACCATATTCGCCAAAAAGCAAAAGCTTCGAGGAGAAGCCCCTCTCCAACCTCTCCCCCAAGGGGAGAGACTTTGACAGCGAAAATTCTGAATATTGTTTCATCGAATAAGCATGTTTTTCAATTCAAAAAAATAAACCTTTGATTACCGATTTCTTCATCCCCTCTTTGGGAGGGGGTGGGGGGAGGCTCTTCCAATGCAATCGTCAATCCATTTCTCGTCCTCACAAAACTGTCGTAATTCCCGGTCGATAAAAGCCTTTACATCCAGTTCATTCTCTTGAAAGTAAAGTAGATGAATATTCGGACCAGCATCAATGGTAAAACATACAGGTATCCGCGATTTTTCACGGAAATGTCGAATACGGTTAATAATTTCGATGCTATTAGGTTTTAGCAGTAAATACGAAGGATTTGAAGTCATCATCATGGCATGTAAACTTAACGCTTCGGCTTCAACAACCTGAATAAATTTGTGTTGATCGCCTGAAATAATCGCAAGATATAAGTCATTCGCATTTTCGCAAGCCTGAGCAATACGTGCGCGCCGATAAAAGTGATTATTCATCAACTGATGTCCTGTTGAACTTGAAATCTCTTTTTTACCCGAATCAACCAACAAAATGGCATCGCGAAGACCAAAAAAAACCGGATTTATTCCATCGGATAAATGTATTGCAAAATCGTCGCTGCTCGATTCAAAAAGTTGTGTCTGTCCCCAAATCGAAAACCCGGCATAAACCGATCGGCACGCGCTTCCACTTCCCAATCGGGCCAGTTCCGAGGCTTCTCTCCAAAAATCAGGACTTTCAGTTTCTTTTCCTGAAAAAGAAAAATTGAGTTCGGCAAGGCACAATGCGAGTGCACCAAACGACGACGCTGACGATGCAATTCCTGCTGAATGCGGAAACGTATTGAAACTATGAATGGTGAAATTGTATTTGCTTACCCAGGGCAATTTGGCTGAAACGTAGTCGAGGTATTTTTCAATGCGTTCGCTAAATGAACTGTTCTCTCCATCGAAATAAAAAGTTACTTTTTGGTTGCCATCTTTATGCAGTTCGACCGAAGTTTCGGTAACCGCATTTTGAAGTACAAAACTCAACGAAGGGTTCATCGGTTTTTGAAAATCACGTTTGCCCCAATATTTCACCAAAGCAATGTTCGACGGGCATTTCCATGCGCTTCGATACAGATGTTTTGAATTTCCGGTCATTTTTTCAAAATCAGATCAGACCATTTAAACACTGGATCAAAGCCTTTGTTTGCAAAATATTTCTTGACTTGCAGAAAAGGCCAAGCTGTTGAAACCAGCCAGAAGTCGCCGCCCCATGCCCCGAGCGATTTGATCGAACCGTCAAAATCAGGAAAAAAATCTTTTTTTACTGGCGTTTTCTCAATCAGTTTGCCGATTATCTCTTCGTGAAATTGGATCAACCGATTAAAATCATCCTGATTGTCGCATTTGGCTATTTCTTCTGAAAGCGTCGACATTTCATCGACTTGCTGTTCTGAAACCAGTTTTTCATTCAGGAAAGAACGAACTTCCCGTGCTGTTCCTTTTTTCTTTCCTGAATATACCAGGAAAAGCTGATTAGCAAACGGATAATCGAGAGAAACCGGAATCGCAGGCTGATTCCTGATGTAGAAAATCGGACCATTGGCAGTAGCACAAGCAATGTCGAAGCCTGATCCCTGAAAAACCATTTCGTTTAGCCTGTACGGATCAGTTCCAGCCCATTGGGCCAATAAACTTACAAGTGTACTGCTGCTACCAAAACCCCATTCGGGGTCCGATTCCAGCGTGGTTGCAAATTTCATTCCGGCGGAAGGTTTAAATTCAGGATTTAGTCTTTGGACGGCTTTAAACAGTTGCCCGAGAACATCCGATTTTTCCGGGTCACTGGTTCCCCAAATGTTAAAATTATCAGGATTTATCGTGCATTCAAACCAGATTTTGTCTTGAAATCGGGCTTGCCAAACTATTGCTTGCGAATTATCAATCCTTGAGACCGTCATCTGCTGGCCAACTTTCAACGGTACAGCAATAGCTTTTGCTCCGTGAAGAACCAAATATTCTCCGGTGAGCAACAATTTGCCGTTGGCATGATATATTGTTTGTGCAGGCACTATCTCTTTTTTTTAACACGAAGACACAAAGTCACCAAGTAATATTATCTCTTTGTGTCTTCGTGTCTTTGTGTTTAAATTGATTCCCAATAGTTTTTAACCGCCGAAAAGGACACCGTTTTATCCTGAAAATAATCCTGAATTTCGGCTCGCTTTTCCTTCGGAATTTGCAATTGGTTCATGATGTTGCTCAGGTGCATTTTCATGTGGCCTTTCTGAATGCCAACAGAAACCAGCGCCCTTATGGCGGCAAAATTCGATGCCAGTCCGGCTACCGCCAGGTACATCATCAACTCTTTTGCAGAAGGATTGTTCAATATTTTCATGGCCAATTTGGCCATTGGATGAACAGCAGTTACTCCACCAACCACTCCAACTGCCAACGCAAGTTCAATGCTGAACCTGAATTTTCCGTTCTGAATTTTTACATCGGTTAATCCCGCGTATTGGCCGTTTCTAGCAGCAAAAGCGTGCCCACATGCCTCAATCGCCCTGAAATCGTTGCCTGTAGCTACAGCCAACGCATCTACACCGTTGAAAATTCCTTTGTTGTTGGTAACTGCCCGCGAAACATCGAGCTGCGAAATGCGAACCGCCTGCTCAAATCGCTGAGCAAAAGCTTCACATTCAGCTTCGGTTTTGGCATCGAGCAGTTCCGAAACCGGGCATTCCACCCAGGCTCGAACCCGGCTTTCCGGCGTGTAATTCGACAAAATAGCCATGATGATTTCACATTCGCGATGGTTTTCAGCAATAGCTTTGCATCTCTGAAAATAATCATGAAGACTTTTGCCTATTTGTTCCAGACAAGAATTGATGAAGTTGGCGCCCATTGCATCGCAGGTCTCGAACGAAACATCAAGCTGATAATAATTGGGCAAAATATTGGGCAAAACTTTCAGTTCAATTTCGGTGATTCCACCGCCGCGCTCTTCCATTTTTTCGGTTAGCGGAGCGCATTCTGCCAGCAATTTCTCCCTTATTTCAGGAAAAAGCAACTGCAATTGTTCCTGATTTCCCTTCCAAAGAAAATGTACATGGCCTTTCTTTTCCGTTCCCAAAATTTCGGCGTGGAAACCACCGCGTTTAGCCCAGAAACTGGCGGCATTGCCCAAAGCAGCTACAACCGAACTTTCTTCGGAAACCAGCGGAAAGAATAGATTTTCGCTGTTCACCATAAAATTAGGCGCGACAGAGAACGGAAATTGGAAACTGGAAATGGGGTTTTCACTTAAATCGTCGATAATTTTCTGAACTGTTTCGTCGCGGGCTTCGCACAATTTCAGGAAGTCTCCCAGCGATGGGTCGAAGTTGTATTTTTTGATTAGCGCATCGATGCGTTGTTCTTTGTTGTACTTCGAAAATCCTTGTATGATGGAGCTATCCATGATAATCGGGATTGATTTTCAGATAAGCTTTGGCCAGACTCAGCATCTGAATTTGCGTTTGCAGGAATTGCTGTAGCGATTCGTAACTCTCGGCGGCATGTTTCAATACGGACGATGCCATGCCAAACACTGCGGGCAACTCGCTTTTCGAGGTCAGGTAATAACCATCGAGCGCATTTTGTATTCCGCCTGAAATGATCAGTTGACGACATGCCGGAACCGGATTTTCCTTCAGGATTTGATTCACAGAATTAACCATTTGCTCTGCTGATTGTCCCACAAAAGCAAATGGCAGGCTCAATTCTAGTTTCTGCGGATCATTGCGTATCATTTCCAGCTTCGAAAAATTGGTTCCGCCATAAGCGCCAAATTCAATGGCTTCGAGCGGAAGCTGAATCAGTTGCCTCAAACTTTCAGGACCAAATCCCTGCCCAACTTCTTTCACTATCACTTTCAAGTCGAGCGAATCAAGCAACTGGCGAATAGTTTCAATGGGTGCTTGTTTCAAGCGGTTCCCTTCGGACTGAAACCATTCCTGCATGGGGTTCACATGTACAATCAGCCCGTCAGCCCGCAGGTCGGTAACCAAACGAACAATAGCATCCATGTTTTCAGAAAAGAGCAATTCTTCCACTTGTGCAATTCCCAGATTAGCCCAAAATGGTTGGTCGCCAATCGTATCTCGGAAATCGAAATCGGCCCAATCTGTCTTATCGAACAGAATTTTACGGCACGAACCCAATCCCATTCCTATACCAAATTCGCGGCAGGCACGGGCAATATTGCCATTGATGGTTCGGGCAAGGCCGGTTCCACCGGTCATGCTCGAAATCCAGATGGGTGCACGCATGGTTTTTCCCAGAAAAGGAATGCTCAAATCAGCATTTTCGGGATGCGCCGAAAGCATGGGTTCGTATATAAAACGAAGATCTTGCTCGTCGAGCCGGGTTTGCGATTTCAGTGCCAGGTTGATATGTTCGGATTTGCGGTCGGTACTCATTTTGATATTTCTATAACACGAAGACACTAAGTCACAAAGGATTGTTGATTCTGCTTTTTAAAATTGTGTCTTCGTGTCTTTGTGTTTAATTCTTTCCGAAAATTACAGCTTTTTCAGTTATGGTTGGTAAAATGGATAAACTTTAGGCACTCCGCACTTTTAATCCTTCAACAAATTCCGTGAAATCACCATCCGCAAAATCTCTGAAGTTCCTTCTCCAATTTGCAGAAGGCGCTGGTCGCGGTAGAAGCGTTCAATCGGCCAATCACGGTTTTTAAACAGTCCGGCGCCTCCCAGGATTTGTACAGCTTCGTCGGCCACTTCTCGGGCAATTTCGGCAGCGTACAATTTGGCCATGGCAGCCTGCTGTGCAAACGGATGTCCGTTATCTTTCAGCCAGCAGGCATTGTATAACGTGTTTCGGGTATTTTCGATTTTCAGCGCCATGTCGGCAAGCTTGTAGGCAATTACCTGAAAATCAGAGAGCGACTTTCCAAATTGTTTGCGGTATTTGGCATAACTTTTAGCAATCTCATAAGCCCCTTGCGCCAAACCGAGTCCAATAGCAGCAATAGATAAACGGCCCGAATCCAGGGTCTTCAGCATGATTTTAAACCCATAGCCACGCTCGCCCAACTGGTTCTCAACTGGCACCCGGCAATCGTTGAAGTACAAAATACCATTGTCGGCAGCCCGCCAAACCAGTTTGGTTTTCATGGTTTCTCGGATAAATCCTTCACGTTCTTTTTCAATCAGGATGGCGGTAAATTCTTTGCGCCCGTCTTTTTCTCCGGTCACTGCCAACGTTGTCATTCCTGCTGAAATTTCCGAAGTTCCGTTAGTAATGTATTTTTTCGAGCCATTTACAATGAATTCATTCCCGACGATCTGGGCTGTAGTTTCAACGCCTTGGGCATCCGATCCTGCATTTTCTTCGGTCAGACCAAACGCCCATAGTTTTTCGCCGGTGCAAAATGCCGGAAGAAATTTTGCCTTTTGTTCCTGTGTGCCAAATTCGATGATTGGACCAACGCCCAGCGAATTGTGTGCAGCAAGAGTAGCTGCCATCGAACTGTCGATACGCGCCATTTCTTCAATGGCAATTACGTACGACAGGTAATCGCTACTTTGACCGCCAAATTCAATTGGAGCAGTCATTCCCAGTACTCCCAACTTGCCCATCTCGCGCACGAGTTCAACAGGGAAAATCTCTTTTTCATCGTAATAGTCGATCACAGGTTTTATTACTGTTTCGGCAAATTGTCGCACTTTCGCCCTGATTTGGTGATGTTTTTCTTGTAGTAATGCGTTCATATATAAAAGCCTCCCCCAAACCCCCTCCCAAAGAGGGGGCTTAAAAAAAATGATGTTCGTATGTTTTTACTTTTTTCTAAATTTTCCATAAAAGTCGATCAAATTATAAACTACCTTCCAAACATTCAAGCCCTAGCCTCTCTCCCTTGGGGAGAGGTTGGAGAGGGGCTGCTAGTCGGAGGGGGCTGTTAACTCAATTAATAACTGCTTTTCGGCCACGGTTTCACCTGCTTTTACATGTATTTTTTTGATTCGGGCCTGTGTTGGCGAAAGCATACGAATTTCAGTTTTCATCGACTCCAAAGTCAATAACATTTGTCCTTTCGACACAGCTTCGCCAACCATCACATCTAAATGCAACACCTTTCCAAACAAATCGGCGCAAATAAGGTTCTGGAAATTTTGTTGAATACCGGATTTTTTTGTCTGAATTTGGACTTGAGACAATACAGCATTGCTTCTAGTAGTAAACGAAAACTGATGAAAATGGATAATAGTTTCGCTTTTGCTATCCACAATGTAAAATTGATATAAATTCCCATCGACACTCAATTCCAGAAAATTTTGAGATCGGTTTATAACTTCAACTTCAAAGCTTTTGTCCTGAATTTCAATTTTTAGTTTGGTATTAATTCTGAATGAAACCGGAATGATTGACTTCTCAATTTCAAGCTGAATTTGAGAAAGTTGCCGCCAGTAGCCCAATTGATTCCAAACAGAATTTCCGATGCGTTCTGAATTATAAAAATGATGCACCACAAAAGCAACAGCAATTTTATTTCGGTCGATTTGACGCTTTTTTTCCTGAATTCTATGATTGATTTTATCCAGATTTTCGTCGATGTATTTGGTGTAAATCCGATTATTACTGAAGTATTCGCTTTCAGCCAGCTCTGCCAAAAACGGCAAATTGGTTTTAATTCCTAAAAGCGTAGTCTCCTGCAAAATCTCCTGAAAGTGGGCAATCGTTTCTTCCCGATCGGCTCCTGAAACCACGATCTTAGCCAGCAACGAATCATATCCGGACGAAACGGTCAATCCTTCATGCACAAAAGTTTCTACCCGTAAATACTCGCGATCGGGCGTTCTGTACAAATCCAATTTCCCTGCCGACGGCTGAAACTGATGTTCAGTATCTTCTGCACACAACCGACCTTCGATGGCATGGCCATTAATTTGAATTTTTTCCTGTTTCAGGTCGAGTGAATTTCCGGCGGCAACCGCCAATTGCATCGAAACCAGATCGGTCCTGGTAATCATTTCGGTAACCGGATGCTCCACCTGGATGCGAGTATTCATCTCAAGAAAATAAAACTGCCCGTTTTCGTCGAGCAAAAACTCGATGGTTCCAGCATTCCGGTAGTTCATCGACCGGGCAATCAGCACCGCTGTTGAAGTCAGTTTTTCCCGAAGTTCGGTGCTCACCGATGGCGATGGCGCTTCTTCGATAATCTTCTGAAAACGGCGCTGCACCGAGCATTCCCGCTCAAAAAAGTGCAACACATTTCCGAAGTTGTCGGCCATCAATTGTACCTCGATATGCCGCGCTTTGGGCAAATATTTCTCTACAAACAAATCGCCGTTCCCGAAATAATCCAGCGCCTGCCGACCAGCTTTTTGTAATGCCGGAAGCAATTCTGCTTCGGTTTGGCAAATCAGCATTCCTTTTCCGCCTCCGCCACCCGAAGCTTTGACGATGACTGGAAACTCCATTTCCGAAGCACGTTTGAGCAATTCGTCTTTCGATCCGCGGAACGATTTCAGGATGGGTATTCCCAGCGATTCTACATAAGCTAGCGCACGGTTCTTTTCGCCCATCAATCGAATATTTTCAGGAGTAGGGCCGATAAAGACCAAGCCTGCATCGACCACTTTTTGTGCAAATTCGGCATTTTCGGCCAGAAAACCATAACCAGGATGAATGGCCTTGGCTTTTTTTTCAATAGCAATTTGGATAAGCTGATCTTGGTTCAGGTATGTTTCGGCCAGCATTTTTCCGGGAAGCAGAACAGCTTCATCGGCCAGCGAAACATGCAAAGAATCGGCATCATCCGTAGCATAAACAGCCACCGAACGAATGCCATTTTTCTGAGCCGCACGAACGATTCGCACTGCAATCTCGCCCCGGTTGGCGATCAAGAGGCCTCCCCCAAACCCCCTCCGAGAGAGGGGGCTTGAAGAACCGGAATGCGAAGGATTATTCTTTTTCATTAGATACTAATATAAAAAATGATTATCAGAGCTTTCACTATCCACCTCCCTTCTCTTTTGGAGAAGGGCTGGGGAAGAGGCTTTTGTTTTTGAGCCCTCCCCCTCGGGGAGGGTTTGGGTGGGGCTTTCCCCCTTTTCCAGAAAAGATATTATTCGTTTTTGTGTATCGGGCGACAACAAGGCCTTCGCCAAAACCGTCGAGGTATAGGTGGTATCTTCCACGTCAACGTCGCCAGCCACCACTTTATTAATCAATTGTTTGGCATTTTTTACCGCGGTTGGCGAGGCCGAATCGAAACTCGCCAGGAAATTCTTTAATGTCGAATCCAGTTCGCCGGGTTCGCAAATCCGGTCAACCAAACCTGCCTGTGCAGCTTCAGGAGCAGTAAATAAGCTTCCGGTTAAAATACATTTCCGGAGATACTGCAACGAAAGACGTTTGGAAACAAAAGGCAAAATAGTGGCAGGAAGCAAGCCAAGTTTAACCTCGCTAAACATGAACCTCGTATTGTTTTCGGCCAGCACAAAATCGCAAACACTCATCAGTCCGAGTCCGCCGCCAAATACGTTGCCATGCACCGCTGCGATAGTAATCTGCGGCAACCGAAACCACTGGAGCAACACGTCGGCCAGTTGCTTATACTGATCGGCATTTTGCTTCAGCGTGCGTTCTTCGGCGCCGGAGAACCAATGCAAATCGGCTCCGGCACAAAACGATTTCCCGTTGCCCGACAGCACCACAAAAAGCAACTCGTCCATAAGCGTCACCTCGTCGAGCACGTTGTGCAACTCCTGCAGCAAATCCGGAACAATGGTGTTATGGCGCTCCGGGCGGTTCAAGGTGATACGTAAAACCGGGCCATCCACCTGAACTTCAATGAAGCCTCCCCTCACCCCTCCAAAGGAGGGGTGAGAAGAAAAAGCCTCCCCCAACCCCCTCCGAAAGAGGGGGCTTGAAGAATCTGTATTTGTCGATTTTACTTTTTTCATATATCCTACTGTAATTTTATTGGTATTGTTTTTGATCTTCTGCTCTCAAAGGCCTTCCCCCTCCGGGGGAACGGGAAGGGGGCCATTTTTTTACATCCTGAAAACTCCGTACTTCGGTTCTCCAAACGGTCGGTTTAGCGAAACCGATATCGCCATCGCCAAAACTTTTCGGGTATCGGTGGGATCGATGATGCCATCGTCCCATAAGCGCGACGAGCTGTAATAAGCCGAGCTCTCTTCGTCAAACTGTCTGAGCAAATCGCCCGAATCGCTGCCAATGGTTTTCAGCACGCCCAACGCTTGCTCGCCACCCATCACCGAAATGCGCGAGTGCGGCCACATAAACAGGAAATGCGGATCGTAGGCGCGGCCTGCCATGGCGTAGTTTCCGGCGCCAAACGAGCCCCCAATCACGATGGTAAATTTTGGCACTGAAGCGTTTGCAACAGCGTTGATCAGCTTCGCACCATCGCGGGCAATGCCGCCATGTTCATATTTTTTACCGACCACAAAGCCGGTGATGTTTTGCAGAAAAAGCAGCGGAATTTTGCGCTGCACGCACAACTGAATGAAATGCGCGCCTTTCAGCGAACTTTCCGAAGTCAGGAAACTGTTGTTCGCCAAAATGCCGACCGGAAAGCCCCAAATACGCGCAAAGCCCGTCACCAACGACTTTCCGTAGTTGGCTTTAAATTCCTGAAACTCGCTTCCGTCAACCAACCGTTCGATAATGGTGTGCGCATTGATCGGCTTTTTCAAGTCGGTTGGCAAAAAACCGTACAACTCTTCGGCTGGGTGCAGCGGTTCGGCAACCGGCAAAACATCGAGTTTTTGTTTTTCCTGAACTGGAAGTCCGGCTACAATAGTCCGACAAATTTTGATGGCGTCCGCATCGTCTTCAGCCAAATGATCGGCCACACCCGAAACCGAAGTGTGCACCTCGGCGCCACCCAGTTCCTCCGGCGTAACCTCCTCGCCGGTTGCGGCTTTCACCAGCGGCGGGCCACCAATAAAAATGGTGCCCTGGTTGCGCACCATGATGGTTTCGTCGCTCATGGCCGGAACATAAGCCCCGCCAGCCGTACACGAGCCCATCACCACCGAAATCTGCGGAATTCCTTCGGCCGACATGCGCGCCTGGTTGTAAAAAACCCGCCCAAAATCGAAACGGTCGGGAAAAACGTTGGACTGCTCGGGCAAATAAATTCCGCCTGAATCGACTAAATAAATGCAGATCAGCTTGTTTTGAAGTGCGATTTCCTGCGCCCGAACGTGCTTTTTAATGGTTTCGCGAATGTAGGTTCCACCTTTTACCGTGGCATCGTTGGCAATAATGAGGCACTCGCGACCCTCAACAAGCCCGATTCCGGTCACAATTCCGGCGGAAGGAAAAGCATTATCGTATTGATTGTAAGCAGCAAACGACGAAAGTTCGAGAAATGGGGTGTTCGGATCAACTAACAGATCGATGCGTTCGCGAGCAAGCAATTTCCCACGCGAGCGGTGTTTTTCGATGGCTGGTGAAGGTCCGTGCGAACTTACGGCAGCAAGCTTTGCCCGAAAACCGGCAAGCACTTCAGCGTAGCTTTTTGGGTTCTGATGAAAATCGTTTTGTTTAATTTTTTCAGTCATTTTATTAAACAACTAAGTTCAGAACACATAGACAAAGAAAGCGGAGGGTTGGTTCACAAGGATACATTCTTTTTGCAAATTCAATCCGCCAGAATTTCGAAATTTTGTCGAATCCATCTGACAAAAACTAATCTAAAATGTCGAATGTACCTGACAACTCGTTTACCTTTTTAAGTATTCATTTGTAATTCTGAAGCGCTTTTCTGAAGTTTTCTTTTAGTTCATTTACTAAGCTTTCGGGCTGAATAACTTTAACTTCAGGTCCATACGACATCAGTTCCATGACAAAGTCGAAGGTAATAACGAGATTCAAACTGATTGATACCTCATTTTGATTATCAGTAATTACCTGTTGCGAATGATGGAGCGGCAATGATTTGATGTATTTACCCTGATCGGGAGTAAATGACAGAATAACTTTTTCGGCTTTTTTCCCATCAGGACTAATAATCCCAAAGCTATCCTGAAAATATTCATTTACGCTGAAGGGGCTAGTTGGAGTGAATTTGCTTTTGCTGATTTCCAGATTTTGTAGCCGATCCAGAGCGAATATCCGGATGCTATTTTTGTATGTGTCGTTTCCAACCAAATACCATCTGTTCCTGAATTCCTTCAGTGCGAAAGGTTCAACGGTGCGCTGTGTGACCTCGTTTTCCCAGAATTTTTGGTACGTAAAATGTATAAGAAACTTGTTTTGCATAGCATGAATTAGCCCATAGAGATTCTCTGTCCCCATCGAACGACGATTTTCAAAATGAATGAAGTTTGAAAGCCGGTCTGTCAGGCTAAGGGCATTGAAGGTATCGTAGGCTTCCAGAATGCGCTCCATTGCTGCCTGGTTTCCATCGTTATCAATGTAGTATTTCTGGGTTTGACGGTCACAACGAATGTCGATATCGTAAATTGAACGGATGTCGATCAGGTCGCGTTGAAAAGTACGAATGTGCGTGTTGAAATTATACTCTTGCAATTCGGATTCAAGCTTCAGGTAATTGGAAATTTCCTGAAAGGTGGCGGGGGCTTTCCTGATCTTCTTGATGATCAGGTTATATCGGGCAATGGATTCGCGTTTTGACATGGTTGCAGTTGCTAGGTGGATTAGTATTTACTGAAAAATCCTTTTACTGGCGACGTCAGACGAGAGTATAGAACCTAATCATTTTTTGCAGTTCCGGTATAAAGATACACCAGCATATTTTCCTCAAAATGAAAAGTGGAATTTTCAATTTCAAGTTCTTTTTTAAACTCAACATGCTTGGAGCCTGTCGGACTTAGGCTTTTTTAGACGTTTTTATTCGAACCTACCTGAGAACAAATTGAAATATTCAATTCTCAGGGGCTTTAAAGGGTATAGTCCGACAGGCTCCTTGATAAATTTCTTTTCAATTTCCCACTTGTTGGCCGCACCTTCAAAGTTCTGTTCTCTTACAAAAGCTATTTTTTCTTCGGTTATTATTTTTAATTGGTCTTCGTTGTAGTATTCAAAATCCAGAAGCCTGAACCGAATGTTTGTTTGTTCTTGCCAGAAACTACAAATCTGTTCCAACCACTCATTATCCCAATAGTGAGCTTCCTGTCTGTCATTCATTTGCTTGGTAAGTTCTTTAAGTTCTTCTATCGTTGCCATTATTTTAAGTTTCTGGCAAAGATAAAAAGAGAAAGCGACAGAATATGTCACTTTAGTTTTACCTCAAGCTTAATGCAAATCTTTAAGAATAGCCATAGGTTAAACGACTGTACTACATGAAGCTCTTGATAATTTTATTCCAATATATGGGTGAAAATCTTGGTGATGCAGGATGATAAGTTGGAAAGACTATACATTTCTTATCACCTGGTAAGTCAAATTCAAAGGTTGGTAGTTTTACAACCTTATCTAAGATATTAATAGTTACGAAGATTTGCTTCTTGGAATTCGAAATTGCATCGAAAATATTTCGTCCCCAAGTAATTATGATCTCAGGCTTATACTGATCAAGTACTTCAAGAAACCCTCTTTCCGAATATTTAATCTGCTCATTATTTGGCCGTTGATTTGGATGTTCCATTGGTACTTGCGTATAATTATAAAACAATAACGAATTCCAATATTTTTCACGTTCCTCATCTTTTAATTTTCTGCCTGATAGTGCTTGTTCAAACTTTCGAAAAGTTATGTACCACCTTTCATAGGTATCTTGCTCTGAAAGATATGATTTAACAACATTTTGGGTGAAAGACTGACATTCAATTGGTTGTTTTAAACATTTATCAAGACTACAATTTTTTTTGTCTAAATCATTGCAATGATGACTTTCGCCAAGTGCCATTATCTTTTTAGGAAAGGCAGTCGGATTACCATACTCTTTACCAACCCAAGGTTTAAAAAATACATTCCCCATAATAATTTGATTTTAAAATTTACACATTGGTCAAAAAATCAGATATCGAATCATCCTCATCTCCATTAGGAAACATATTTTCCCAAGCCATATCATCCTCATCTTGTTGTTGTTGGTAGAGTACTTTTCAGCTAGAATGGGAAGATACATCAAGCCATAATTCGTATTGCTCCTTGAAATCAGGATCGTTAGCTAAGCGGTTTTTAATAAGATTCGCTATCTCGTTTGGTTCATTACCAGAAAAAACTCATCTGCCAAATAGTTTTCAAATTCATACTGGTCAAATTCTTCTTTCATAATGATTTAAATTGTAATTGGTTAATGTGTATTTTATACAACTCTGCGCACCCTCGTGCATCGCTCAAGGCTTCGTGGTGGTTTAATTCAATGCCCAACTTTTTGCAACAGGCATCTAATGATGCCGGTTTGAACCCTTTTGCCCGGTAGATTTTGCAGGTGCACTCCCATTGGTCTGACAAATTTAGTTCGGCATAGTTGAGATCAAAGTCCTTCATGCTTTTTATCAACACATTGCGATCAAAAGCTTCATTGTGCGCCACAACAAATTTATCTTTCAGCCTGCTTTCTATTTCAGGGTAGATTTTATCAAATGAAAGGGCATTTTCAGTATGACTGCTATCCAACCCGTGTACTTGCGAATTGTACCAATTATAACGATTCCCGGGAGGTTGGATAAGTGAAGTAAATTCATCAACTACCACGCCGTTTTCGACAGTTACGATTCCAACCGAACAAATATGGTGATTGATGGCTGTTTCAAAATCGATGGCTACAAAATTCATAGCGATGGAGAATGCTTGCCATTGTTTGAGTCATTCGGATGCCTTAGGCAAAAGTTTGATGTAAGGCTTGAAATATTTGAGAACTTTGTTCCACAATACTTGCAGGTATATTGTGGCTTTTCACTTCCTTCATATAGTTTGTGCTTTCCCTTATTAGAGCCATTCGGATGTCTTAAACAGAAATTTGAAGAAAGACTTGATACACTTGAAAAATGCTGTCCGCAATATTCGCAATAGAAGTTTGCCATACTGTTGATTTTTGGTTTTGATAAATGTAAAACAAAGACTTTAATAAACAATAATTTTATAAAGCTTTTCGCAAAGAAAACCAAAGCAACTGACAAACCGTGTCGCTATCAAGATTTTTAAGTCATATTAAATCTGGGATTGGAAAAAATGGTGTGATTTTGTCGTTCTGACTTTTCAAAAACAATCTGGAATTGTCAATTGCAATTGACAAAATTTGCCTGTCTTTTGTTGCTTAAATGATTTCACCGGTTAAATACATATTTTCGCCTTCGCCTTTCAAATCAAGCAATTTCACCCGGCGAACCGTGTTTTTTTGTACGCCATCAGCCCTGAAACGAACCGGCACATAACTCTCACCGTACCCATACGCAGTTCCCTGCACAATCTTTTCAATCAATACCTGCTGTTCCTTGCCAACAAAGATTTTTAGAAATTTCATTCGGTTCTCTTCCGAAAGTTGTCTCACCTGCAACGACCGGGCATTTTTTACTTTCTCCGGAACATGGTTTTCGAGTCGTTCGGCGCGGGTGCCTTTTCGCACCGAATATTTAAACGTGTGCACATGGCTAAAATTGAATTCGCGCACGGCTGCCAGTGTTTCCTGAAATTCCTCCTCCGTTTCGCCCGGAAAGCCAACAATGATGTCGGTAGTGAAATTAAAATCAGGATAAACCGAGCGGAACCGGTTAACTGTCTTGCGGAACTGATCGACGTCGTACATGCGGCGCATCCGCAGCAACGTTTTGTCCGACCCGCTTTGCAAACACAAATGCAGGTGCGGCATTAGTTTCTGGTGTTGAAACAGTTCCACAAATCGATCGCCAAAACCATCGGGTTCGAGCGACGAAATGCGCACTCTGAAATCGCCCGGAACCTCCAGAATTTTCTCCAGAAGATCCTCGAAGCGGTGCCCTTCGTATTCGTACCGGCCAATGTTGACACCGGTTATCACAATTTCCCTGAAGCCATTGTCGATGGTTTTCCGCACGTTTTCAAGCACACTCTCAACCGAACGCGAAACGGCGCGGCCACGCACCATCGGGATAATGCAAAACGTGCAGAAATTGTCGCATCCATCCTGAATTTTCAAGGCGCTGCGGGTGTGCAAACTCTGGCGCACTGGCTCGTAGCGAAAAACATCCTGGGGCAATTGGTTGGGGTGAAGTATTTCTCCTGAAAAATGGGCATCGACCAACGAAAGAATGGAGCTTTTGCGGTTGTTCTCAACCACGAAAGTAATGTTGTCCTGATTTTCCAGCTTTTCTTTAAAGTTGTTGGCCATGCAGCCGGTAACAACCACAACCGCATTGTTATTTGCGCGAGCCGCCTGACTGATGGTTGTGCGCGATTTTTGGTCGCTCTGGTTGGTCACCGTGCAGGTATTCACCACCACCACATCGGGCGACTGGTTGAGCTCTACCAACTGGTAACCCGCCGAACTAAAATCGGTCACCAGAGCATCGGTTTCGTATTGATTCAACCGACAGCCGAGGGTTTTAAACGCTACGCGACGAGCCTCCCCCGACCCCTCCGAAGGAGGGGAGAAAGACAAGCCTCTCCTGACCCCTCCAAAGGAGGGGAACTTTTGGTCTGCTCCAGTTTGAATATTTCGCTTTTTTTGCATGTATTGTTTTTGAGGCGTAAATGCTTCAAGCATCCACTGTCTGAACTCCCTTCTCCTTTGGAGAAGGGTTGGGGATGAGGCTTGTAGTTTGGGTGGGGCTTCCTTGAAGCGAAAAATCGGCAGCCGAAGTGATTTTCACATCAACAATCTGACCCATCAATGCTGCATCGAAATGATCGAGGCGGACGTTGATTTTTCCTTCAGTAAGTCCGGTTGAAAAGCCTGTTTTGCGGTCGGTCCCGTTGACCAAAACACGAACGGTTTTGCCAACCAATGTTTCGTTGTATTCGCGCGAATACACTTTCAAAACTTCCGAAAGCCTGTGATGACGGTCTTTCTTGTCGTCGGTCAAAACTTCGTTTTCCCAACGGTAACTGGCTGCTCCGGGGCGTGGCGAATACATGGCGATGTAGGCCATGTTAAACCGGAATTCGTTCATGGCTGCCACCGTATTCTGAAATTCGGTTTCGCCCTCGCTGGTAAACCCAACAATGATGTCGGTAAACAGCGTGGCCGTTGGAAGCAGTTCGCGGATATCGGCCACAATGCGGCGGTATTTGTCCATCGAATGGCGGCGGTTCATTTTAATCAGGACACGCTCGTCGCCACTTTGCATGGGCAGGTGAATTTGCTTAGCCAGACAATCGTATTGTGCAATCACTTCAATCACATCGCGGCTCATGTCCTGCGGATGTGGTGAGGTAAAATACACCCAAAATTCTTCTCCTGAAGTTTTGCCAAACTCGCCAATCTGGCGGAGCAATTCAGCAAAATTGACTTCCTCGCCGTTTTTGTCCAGACCATACGAATTGACATTCTGGCCCAAAAGTGTGATCGATTTGTAGCCCTGATTTACCAAGTGGCGAACCTCATCAATAATTTCTGCAGATGGCCGTGAAACTTCGCGTCCTCGGGTGTATGGAACAGCGCAAAAGGTGCAAAACTTATCGCAGCCGTTCTGAATCGGCACAAAAGCTTCGTAGGTCGACTGGTACTTGGGTTTGATGTGCCACATTTCGGCAATGTGCTCGTTTTTGGGCATCACCGGGCGAGTTTCCTTCAACATGGCCGGAGTCACGATGCCATATTCCCGAATCATTTGAGGCAATTGCCCCAGTTCACTCATCTGGAAAATCAGGTCGAACGACTTCAGGAATTTTTCCTTATCAGCAGGCAAAATGCAGCCTGACACGAACGTGATCAAGTTGCGCTTGTTTTTCCAGCGGTTCCACTGGGCAATTTTGTTGTACACCTTGTCGATGGGTTTTTGCCGCACCGAACAAGCCAACATGCCGAGCAGATTCGCCTCTTCCTCGTTTTCCGTGCGCTCGTAACCCATGCTCTCAAGCACGGCGGCCACACGCTCACTGTCCGACAGGTTCATCTGGCAACCCAATGTAATCAGGTGGTATTTCATGGATATATTTTATAAAACCACATAGTCACATAGGTCACAATAGAAATTTTCAAAAACCCAATTGAGAATTGATATTGACACTGAGTTCAATAAAAACCTATGTGTTCTATGTGTCTATGT
The DNA here is from genome assembly GCA_937915865.1 of uncultured Prolixibacteraceae bacterium. GTDB lineage: Bacteria > Bacteroidota > Bacteroidia > Bacteroidales > Prolixibacteraceae > Aquipluma. Next base: position 289,681 of record CALGIG010000015.1, read on the forward strand.
GGTTATTTCTTTCACTAAAAATATACTTCGCAATGGATTTGATCACGCTCGAAGCCTTTGTCTTTCAGGATTTCAAGGGCATCGAAAATCATGTCGCTGTTTCCGCAGAGGTAAAAATGTGTTTTGGGCGCAAATGTGCATCCCTTTAAATAGTTGGTCAGACGGCCATTATAAGTTCCTTTTTTGTCACGACTGGTGCACAAGATATAGCGGTCGTTGGTATATTCGTGTTTATCGTATGCTTCGTGCGAATACCGAACACCATGAATCAGCGTGTAATCCAATTCAGGATACGTGCGAACCATGCTGCGAAATGGTGCAATACCAGTTCCGCTGGCAATGAACACGAATTTACCTGTTTCAGCATCTTTTTGCTCGATGCCAAATTTGCCAAATGGTCCGTGAACCTCCACCAAATCGCCTGCTTTCAGTTTCCGGAGCTTCGGAGTGAAATAGCCATTCTCCACCTCTTTCACCAATACTTCCAGGTTTTCGTCGTTGGCACCGCTGTAAATCGAATATTCGCGGCTCTGGTAATCGCCTTTTATGCCCAACGAAATGTGTTGTCCGGCTTTAAAAGCAAAGCGCGCTTTGGGCAACTTCAGCGAGAATGTTTCGTCAGTCAACTGCCTGATTTCTTCTACTTTGTAGAAACTTTCGTCGATCTTTATTTCAGGTTTAATAAAACTCATCATGGCTTGTAAATTTTGGGTGCAAAGTTAATTAATTTTTGTATTTCAGACATACATGTCTTTTATTCTGATTTAAAAATAACATTTGAGAGACTAACCGATAATGAGTCGTTTTGTTTGATCGAAAAATTTTATGGCGAATCGAAATTAAAACTTGAGGTAAAAATCTTTGGTCAACTCCCGGTATTCAGGTGTATAATTGTGGTGCTTTTCAAATTCTATCATCAGGTTTTCCTCTTGAAAGGCAATTTGCTGATTGGCTAATTCAACTAAAATTCGGAAGTCGGGCTTTACCGGATTCGGTTTTACGCGACACAAACGAGACAGGAAAAGTCCATTTATTTCAGCCATATTTTCAACTTCCTGAAGCTGCTCTGCGGGCAAAATCAAGGCAATTTGCCCATTCTGCTGAAGTAATTTTGCTGCCCCTGAAATTAACACATCGAGTGGCAGCGCCTCTGAATGCCTTGCTTGAGCGCGGGTTTCGGCCGGAGCTTTTACACCATTGCTAAAAAACGGTGGATTGCTCACAATCAAATCGTATTTATCTTCAGTTTCTGCAGCAAACTCTTGAAATGATTGGCAAAACAAATTAATCCGATCACCCCAATTCGATTGCTGCACATTGAAAAGCGCTTCCTCGCAGGCATCGCAGTCAATTTCGCAGGCATCGATTTTGGCTAAAGCGTTTTTTTGAGCCAGCATCAAAGCGATCAGCCCAGTGCCGCTGCCAATATCCAGCATGCGCATAGCCTTCGAAACTTTGGCCCAGGCACCCAGCAACACGCCATCCACGCCCACTTTCATGGCCGACCGTTCCTGCACGATTCTAAATTGCTTAAATTGGAAATAGGAATTGCGAGGCATGGTAAAAGCTATTCCCGATTTCTTTTAAACCCAATTTCCCTGCGAGATTCCGGATTTTCTTGTTTTTCAATGAGTTAGTCCAAGTAGTTGAATACAGCTCAATGTTTTTGTCCTGATTCGCCAGTCTCTTTTTAATCTCTTCAATTTCAAGACGAACACTTAAATTATCTGCAAGCAATTGACGAACCTTTGTGAAAATCCGCATGATCTGAATGTTTACTTTGATTGCCCTTTCGCTGTTTAAAACACTCGACAACATCAAAACTCCATGTTCGGTAAAAACAAAAGGAGGTTTTCTCCGGCCTCCCCAACTTGATGTCGCAAATTGCGACATCAAGTTACTAAATTCAACTTCAGTCAACTGGAACATAAAATCCTCTGGGAACCTTGATAGATTGCGTTTTACCTGCTCATTTAAACGACGGGTTTCAACACCATAAAGCTCAGCCAAATCACTATCTATCATTACCTTTAAATCTCGTACATAATAAATCTTGCTCAAAATAATCTCATCTGGAATTACTAAAGCATTTTCTGAACTATGACTCATATCATCGTTGTTTTTAAATTCAAAGAATCACCAGCGTTTTCCCTATCGCATCCCTCAATTTCGCCTCTACCTTTACTTGCTCAGCAAATTCATTCCATTTGGCAACGGTTTCGGCAATTTGCTGAACAATAACCGGAGCTTTTTTTACATTCATTTGGCGGCCAACTTCCAGTAAATCGTCTCGGGTAATTGTCTGTCGCTTGCCGTTTATGCTCAGCACGTGTTGGCTCACCCAGGCACTTCCGGGGCGGTAAGCATGGCAAACATCGTACGCCGGCGCCAACCGCCATTCGCTTTGCGGGTTCATGATAAAAGCAAAATTCTTGGTGTGGTCGTCGCAGTTTTGGGCCATCACGTTAAACACCATTCGGCGATACATTTGCTCGGCTTCGGGGTAAGTTAGCCGTAACGCGCGCATGGTTTGGAACAACTGCTCGTAGCTGTACGAATAAATATCGTTGAAATCGTAGTGCATCATGGCGCAAAACGTTTGCACATGCAACTTTTGGATTCCGTTTGGGCGGTCGAATCGGCGCGTCATAAAATGTGCACGACTATTTTCTTCAATTAACCGGCATTCGGTCATTTCAATTCCACAGGCAACAGCCATCAGGTAATATGCCATTTCCACGCGGCCATAACCGAACGTAGCGCCAAATTGGGCATCGTCAACACCATCAAATTTCAGTAGCCAATGCGAAAAACCTTCAGGAGCATCAGTCTGCCCCGAGTGGACTTCGCCAGTTTCAGCATTCCAGGCAACAATCGCTTTTGCACGAGCACCGCCAGCCGATGTACCAATTTTCAGAATATCTGAAAGCGCTTTTTGCTCATCGTGCGACATGTCTGTACTAAACAATTCTCTACCCGTTAAAATCTGCTGAGCCACATCTACCAAACTACTGATCTCAACTTTTGATGACTGATTCGCTGATGGCGGCACTACTGGTTCGAACTCCAACGCACCCATACCGCGTTTGCCAGTAAAACAAAGCATTTCCACTGGGTTCATACTCGCTGAAGGTCGGCCAACCCGGGCAAGCCATGCATCAATCAGTGTGCTTCCGTAGCGATCGGGTAAAACATCAGCCAGCAAACCTGGTAATCCTTTGAATGTTTTGTTTCCGGCCAATTCGGGAAACGAAAAAACAGTTCCTCGCGCCTGCGACAATGGCATTTTTAGAGGTGCAACATCTAGTCCATAACGTAAAAATCCGGCATCGAACTCAAAATCGGCAACTCCCGAATCTGCGTTCCAGTGTATAGCACCAATTCGCTTGCCCCAAATCGATATAAAAGCATTCTCAATCATTACCAGTCGGGTAATTCGTAAGGTTTAGGCCCTTTAGTATTTCGGGCTCGTTTACGTTTTTTCATTTCGAGTGTTGCCAGATACATCGGGCTTGGCCGGTCTTCAACCTGAAAAATTTTTACAAACGACATTTGACCAAGCACTCGTAAAATCTGGATTAGGGAAATGAGTGTTCCACCTTTACCATTTTCTATTTGGCTGAGGGTACTGCGATTTATTCCGGCTGCATCGGCAATTTGTTGCTGGCTTTTATTTTGCTTTAAACGTGATTGCTGTACAAAGCGGCCAATTTGCTCTAAGACGGCATTGTCGCTTAATTCATCCCAATTTATGTTGATATTTTCCATCGTTATTTTCTATTTTGAATATTATTGATGGTTTTTCCACACAAATGTACGATTTATTTTTTTTATTTTTTAAATTTATTTTTTTTTATTTTTTCCATCATTAACAAGTAAAATAGCACTTATTGATGGTATTTACCACCAACATAGAATTGTTTAAGATTCAAATATTCAAGATTTTTTCTTATCCTCCCCAGTTTTCCCGATCTAAGCTTCTATACTGGATAGCTTCTGAAAGGTGATGACTTTCCACGCGTTCGCTTCCTTCCAAATCAGCTATTGTTCGCGATACTTTCAGGATACGGTCGTAGGCCCTGGCTGACAAACCCAATCTTTCCATTGCATTCTTGAGTAAGGTATTACTGGTTTCATCCAAGTCAACATATTGCCTGATCATTTTTGATGACATTTGTGCATTACAGAAGACACCTTCACTATCGTGAAATCGTTGCGACTGTATCTCACGCGCACGAATCACCCGCTGACGAATGGCAGAACTTGGCTCAGTGGGCGCCTGTTCCGATAGCTTTTTGAACGGAACCGGAACAACTTCCAGATGAATGTCGATGCGATCCAATAATGGTCCGGAAATTTTGTTGAGGTATTTGGCAACCATACCAGGAGCGCACACACATTCTTTTGATGGGTGATTGTAATAGCCGCAAGGGCAGGGGTTCATGGAAGTTACGAGCATAAACGAAGCTGGGTATTCAACCGAGAATTTGGCGCGCGAAATGGTAATCAAACGATCTTCGAGCGGTTGGCGCATTACTTCGAGAACCTGTCGCTTAAATTCGGGAAGCTCGTCGAGAAATAAAACACCATTGTGGGCGAGGCTAATTTCTCCTGGTTGCGGAAACGCTCCACCACCTACGAGCGCTACGTCTGATATTGTATGGTGTGGTGACCGGAATGGCCGTTGGGTCATCAGCGAAGTGTCTTTATCAATTTTCCCAACTACCGAATGTATTTTTGTAGTTTCCAGTGCCTCGCGCAATGTGAAAGGAGGTAGAATAGTCGGAATCCGTTTGGCCAGCATAGTTTTTCCTGCGCCGGGCGGACCAATCATGATAATGTTATGTCCGCCGGCTGCCGCTATCTCCAATGCCCGTTTTACATTTTCCTGTCCTTTGACATCCGAAAAATCGATTTCATAGTCGTTAACTTTAGCAAAAAACTCTTCGCGGGTATTAACAATGGTTTGTTCGAGTTCTGTTTCTCCGTTAAAAAAGTCGATAACTTCCTTCAGGCTTTCAACTCCATAGATTTTTAGCCGGTCAACCACTGCTGCTTCACGTGCATTTTGTTTCGGCAATATAAATCCTTCAAACCCTTCTTCACGCGCTTTAATAGCAATGGGCAATGCCCCTTTAACCGGCTGTAAAGTTCCATCGAGCGATAATTCACCAACCATCATGTAATTTGCCACTTTATCGGCAACAATTTGCTCATTTGCAGTTAATATGGCAATTGCAATAGGTAAATCGTAAGCCGACCCTTCTTTTCGAATATCGGCAGGTGCCATGTTTATTACTACTTTTTTATGTGGCCACTTGTAGTTATTAAGCCGCATTGCTGACTCGATTCGTTGCTGGCTTTCTTTAACAGCGTTATCAGGCAATCCAACCATGAAAAATTTTATTCCCTGAGAGATTTCTGTTTCAATGGTAATGGTTGTTGCATTGATCCCGTGGACTGCGCTGGCAAATGTTTTGATTAGCATGGATGGAAAATTAGTAGTTATTGATTGCTATAAATTTACAAAGACCAACACAAATTGCCAAATTATGATTAAAATTAATTCCTTATTTTAAATTCAGTAAAATCTAAATCATTTTAATCGAAGTAAATAATGTTCGGTTTGTTTTGAAATTATACAGTTGCTATAAAATGACAGGTTTTATTTCCCCGGCGAACTGATTCCAGAATCTTTACATCGACTGGCTTACCTAATGCTGTTTCAAAAATTGTTTGGTGTGTGGCACGGGTACATTCACAATGAATATCGTTGGGTTTCGCCGGACGGTATTTTGCTGCCGGACAATAACAACCTTTAGAAACTTCACCGTACCTGATGTGTACTTTGTCTCCTTCTTTCCAAACTTCGAAATTGTGCTTATATGCCTCAAGCAGTTTATTTAAATTACCTTTCCCTTGTTCGGCAATATCGCTTTTGAATTTGAAACGATTGAAACAACCACGACCGCATCCGGCAAGCAATTTCACTTTTGTTTCCTGATCAAGCTCATTGTCAATTGTTTCAATTAAGTCTGACAACCAGTTCTGTATAAACTCTTTTTCCTGAAGCAATGTTTTGTATTTTTCATTTTCTTCTGAAATTGTTTCGGGCGATGCGGCTGAACTAGAGGTTGGTAATAAAAAACAGCCCGCGCATGCTCCTAAGGCAAGCGATCCTTTGAAGAATTGTTTTCTGTTCATGATTCTTGATTAATTAGTTTTCATCAAACAGACAGTTTTCAAAGAGAAATACCCTAAAGCTTATTCATGAATGACAAAAACAAGATAATAACCAAATCCGGGATTAAAGCATAGGGCTCAAAATACGTGAAAATGATTCTTTGATTTTGTTCAGACGGGGTCGTTTTTTCCATTCATCCAGAAGGATCAACTCACTTTTTTCTTGATCTTTGAAGAATTGCATGGTTAATTTTTTTGCTATCTCTTCATCATAAATCATAGCGTTTACCTCGAAATTGGTTTCGAGACTGCGAAAATCGAGGTTTGCTGTTCCTACTGAACAAAAAATACCATCAGCAATGATGACTTTACTGTGGGCGAAACCAGCTTGGTAGAAATAAACTTTGACTCCAGCTTCGAGCAATTCCTCGATATACGAATTAGTTCCCCATTTCGGAGTTATGGCATCCGACAATCCGGGAACAATAATACGAACATCTATTCCTCCCAATGCCGAGGTTTTTAGTGCGGTAACAATATCGGGAGTTGGCATTAAATAAGGAGTTGAAATATAAACATAGTCTGAAGCTGAAGTAATGGCCGAAAAATAAGCCTGCCCAATGCTTTCCCAATCTGAGTCGGGGCCACTGGCTACCATTTGAACTAGCTTTCCGTTTCCCGATTTAATAGACTTAAAATACTCATCCCCTTTCAGAATTTCTTTTGAAACAAAATACCAATCGGCCATGAAAATAATTTGTAATGCAGTTGCGCTTCCGCCTGTTACTTTCAGGTGAGTATCGCGCCAGGGACCTATTTCACGAACTCCATCGAGATAACGGTCGGCAAAATTAAGCCCACCGACAAACGCCATGGTACCGTCAACCACCATAATTTTACGGTGATTTCGGTAATTTACCCGAGATGTCAGCATAGGAAACCGGACTTTCATAAAACAATCAACCTGAACACCAGCGCCCGACATTGAGCGGATGAATTTTTTCCGTAACTTCCAACTGCCAACATCATCGAAAATCAACCGGACTTCAACTCCTTCCTGTGCTTTTTTTATGAGTAATTCGCGTAATTGATTGCCAATTTTATCATTCTCAATAATATAATATTCAAGATGAATGTGATGTTTAGCCTGTTCAATAGCTTTAAATATTTCAGGGAATGTCTCTTCTCCATTTTGCAAAATTTGTACTTCATTGTCGCTAGTCAAAATGGCATTCGAATTACTTAGCAAAAGGTTCATCAACCGTTTTTTTGCATTGAGTTTTTCGCTTATTTCGAAATTACTGGTGGTAAGGTTATCGAGTTGCTCCATTGTTAGGTTTCGGAGCCTTTCGAGGTCTTTTAAGCCTTTGCGCGAATACATCTTTGTTTTACGGTATTCCTGTCCAAAAAAAAGGTAAATAATAACTCCAACAAAAGGAAGAAGAACCAGTACCAGTATCCAGCTAATTGTTTTTTCGGGGTTTCGGTTTTGGAGGATAATAAGAATGGCGATGAAAACAACGGTGAGGAAATAAAGGATGGTCACTAAATTGGGCATCGATTTCCATATACTGATTAAAATATCCATTTTCCTGATTGTTGTTTTATGGCGATTAAATTTCAGGAAAAATTGAAATAAAACCAAATAAAAAGCTTGTTCAGTTGTAATATATCTAATACCGTAGAAAAATGGAAAAATAATTTGACTTTGAGTATCAGTTTATTACTGAACCCTTTGAATAATTTGCATCAATTCTCCTCTTTTGATTTTTCCACTTTCGGTTAGCGGAAATTGCTGAACGAATACGATGGCTTTAGGTTGTTCAAAAGGAGATAAAGTTGAACGTATTTTTTCTTCAAGTTCTTTGGTGTCAGAACGATTTCCCTCGATAACAAGAACAATGCGCTCACCAAGTTTTATATCAGGAACACTGGAAATGACAAATGGATGAAGGATGAGTTTATGCAATTTCTTCTCAATCGTTTCTGGCGAATATTTTATTCCTCCTGAAATGATGACTGAATCTGACCTACCCAGAATACGGAATGATGTACTAGACTGAAGCTCTGCCAAATCATTGGTTTTTAGTGTTTCACCAAATTCGGGAAGATGAACCTGCAGGCATCCGTTTTCTTGTAGACTAACCCAAATACCAGGTAAACAGTGGTACAAATCAGATCTTAATTGACCCGAAAGTTCTCTGAGAGCAATGTGCGAAGCAGTTTCAGTCATGCCGTATGTTGAGACAATGCGGCTATTTAATAACATAAGTTTACTTTCGAGTTTTGCTGAAATAGCTGATCCACCAACAAGCAGATTTCGGATATTTTGAAGTTTTTGCTCTCCCAATGGCAGCTCCAAAATTTTAATAACTTGATTGGGGACCAGGGCGCCAAGGTCATATATTTGATGGTTCAGAAAACCAAAATCAGTGGTAGGGTCAACGGTCACTAAGTTCATTTTCCCTACTATGGCCCTGACAACCATCATTTTACCTGCTATATACCGGCAGGGAAGACTTAATAAAAGTGTATCAGTTTGCTGAAGATTAAAGTATTCAATTGTACGCCTGGCACTTTTTTGCATAATATATTTGGGTAGTTCAATGGTTTTGGGTTTGCCGGTACTGCCTGAAGTTTGTGCCATAATATAAGTCGACTCCGAGAACCATTCGTTTAGGAACAAATATAATTCCCGCTCCCATTCCGAAAGAGTTTCTTTTTCAAGTGATCTGGCAATTTGGTCCCGATCAAATTTTTCACCATTGAGTAATATGAATGCTTCTTGTTCCATCTTTATAGTTCGAAGTTTGACTGTTCCGGGTTTTAGGTTACGTGTTAATGTCATTATTCGCAAATTGTATCTTACAATTCGAGATGTTTTAAACTACACTTTTCCTGTGTTCCCTGATTCATTTTCGAATCTTCAAACTCTCAAAATTTATTAATTTATTAAAAATCATCGTCTTCCTGCTCTTTGTCAAGGTTTTGCAGGTTCCAGCTTCGTTCAGGTCTAAACCACAATTGTTCTCCGGAAATTTCAAGAGGCGAGTCAAAGTTATTAGTGAAAAGCTGGCCAGTCCCCAAACCTTGTTCATTTTTTGCCTGAATGTGGAAAGTCCATTGGGCAATGGCATTTAACCCAATATTCGATTCAAGCGCCGAAGTTATCCACCAGCCACAATTGTTTTGGCTGGCTAGTTCAATCCATTTTTCGCATCCGCTCAATCCTCCGTGCAGACTAGGTTTTAGTATTAAATAAGCTGGCTTTACTGTTTCGAGCAATTGCTGTTTCTCTTTGAGTGTAGTAATGTAAATCAATTCCTCATCGAGGGCAATAGGTACTGGCGATTTACAACATAAATCGGCCAACTCCTGCCATCGACCTGTTTCAATAGGTTGCTCGATGGAATGAATGTGCAGATCGGCTAAACGATTTAGGTTTTTGAGCGCTGTTTTATACGAATAAGCGCAATTGGCATCAACCCTTAGTGTAATTTTATCAGGTGGAAATTCGTTTCTGATCGATTTCAGTATCTCAAATTCAGTTTCGAAATCAAGCGCCCCGATTTTCATTTTTATACAACGAAAACCTGCTTCGAGCTTTGCTTTAATTTGTTGCTTCATAAATTCAGGCGTACCCATCCAAATTAATCCGTTGATTGGAATTCCTTGCTTTCCATGTGTAAAGGCTGATGGGAAAAGCTCTTTTGTCCCGCCGTTTTTCAAATCGAGTAATGCAGTTTCAATACCAAATTTTATTGATGGCCAATTATTCAGTTCGTTTTGATTAATAATAAAATAATCGATTTGATTACATACCTGGAACAGTTTTGCACTCATTTTTTGTGGGCTATCAAGGCTCAAATTGGGCAATGGCGCACATTCTCCAATTCCGGTATTTTCTCCGTCGGTTATAAAAATAAACCAGGTGTCGCGTGTCGTATAAACGCCGCGGGAGGTTCCTGATGCTTGCTTAAACTGAAGTGTATATTTCTGAAATGAAGCGCGCATAGAAGTTATGAATTATGAGTTGTAAGTTTCTGTACAGATAAATGATCGGTACATTCTTCGAGTAATTTGTTGATGGTTTTTTTGAAAATTGGATGAATCATTTCTGGAGCAATTTCTGCGAGTGGTACCAATACAAATTTCCTGTCCTGAATACGGGGATGTGGAATAACAAGATATTCCTGGTTTATTACCTGGTTGCCAAAAAATAAAATATCGATATCTATTAAACGCGAATCATACTGGTTTTCCTTTCGGATGCGGCCCATTTCATGTTCGATATTATGTACCTGAACCAAGACTTCTTCCGGGGTAAGCTCGGTTTCAAATTCAAGAGCCTGGTTCCAGAACATATCATCTGATTCGAAGCCCCATGGTTCGGTTTCATAAATAGCCGACTCTTTAGTAATCGCGCCCAGTTGCGCTGTAAGTCGTTTTTTCGTTTCAGAAAAAATCAGTTGTTTGTCGCCTAAATTTCCTCCTAAAAGGATATATAGTTTAATCATTTACTCGTAATTTAATCTCAATAGCCACTTTAATCGGACCAATGCGTTCAAGTTTATTCATTTATTTTTCTCAATACCTGTTCCAATGACTGTTTTCATTCCGTATTTTGATTCTCAGTAATCATATAGAAAATGTGTAACAAAAACACTATTTTCGTACAAATCTATCGTACATTTTATTCGAAACAAACTAATTGAAGAAAATACGCATGAAGCAATTTTTAAAATTTACACTTGCATCGATTGTTGGTGTTATTGTTGCAGGGATTTTGCTCCTTTTTATTTTCATTGGGGTAATTACTGCTATGGTTTCTAGTTCTGATGAAACTGTGCAATCTGAAAGCAATAGCGTTTTGCTGCTAAAATTTGATCACCAGATTGTTGACCGGGCCAAAAAGAATCCATTTGAGGGTTTGAATTTTGGTTTCCTGGAGAGTGAAAAAACAGTAGGATTGAACGATATTCTCGATTGCATCCGAAAAGCAAAGGCCGATCATAACATTTTGGGCATTTACCTTAATCCAACCGACATTGCTGCCGGAGTGGGCACAGTTGAGGAAATCAGAACAGCTTTGAAAGATTTTAAAACTTCGGGTAAATTCATCTATGCTTATGGCGAAAATATTTCACAGAAAGCATATTACCTGGTTTCAGTTGCCGATTCTGTAATCCTGAATCCTCAGGGGTCAATCGACTTCAGAGGGTTGGGTGGCGAACGTACGTTTTACAAAAAAGGGCTTGAAAAGCTTGGCGTTGAAATGCAGATTATTCGACACGGAAAATTTAAATCGGCTGTTGAACCATTTATTCTCGACAAAATGAGCCCTGAAAATAAGCTCCAGACCGAAACTTACCTTAAAAGTTTGTGGAAAGAAATGCTTTACGATATTTCAGCTTCACGTAAAATTAGCACTGAAGAACTAAATAATATAGCCAATATGGTGGCAACATTCAGAAAAGCTGCTTTTGCCAAAGAACGAAAATTGGTCGATCGCCTGAAATACAAAGATCAGGTTATTGATGACTTGAAAAAGCTGACATTAACCGATCAGAAAGACGATGTTAGGGCAATTGATATTTATAAATATATTAAGGTTCCGGAAGTTAAAGAGCTGAAAACTTTAGCTAGGAAAAAGATTGCAGTGATTTATGCTTCGGGCGAAATCGACGCATCGGCTTCGGATGACGGAATAAAATCGGAAGAACTCTCAAAAACTATTCGTGAAGCTCGCCGCGATTCGTCGATATGTGCAATTGTGTTGCGAATTAATTCTCCGGGTGGAAGCGCTTATGGTTCGGATGTTATTTGGCGCGAAGTTAAACTTGCTGCGAAAGCAAAACCTGTTGTTGCCTCAATGGGTGATGTTGCTGCATCGGGCGGTTATTATATCGCCTGTGCTGCTGATACTATTATGGCCGACCGCACGACAATTACCGGTTCAATAGGTATCTTTGGTATGATTCCAAATTTTCAGAACCTCCTTTCGAACAAATTGGGTATAACCCAGGATGTTGTAACAACAAACGACCATTCAGACATGATTTCGGTAACACGACCAATGACAGAATTTGAGCGGGGATTAATGCAAAACATGATTGAAACTGGTTACGATACTTTTATTTCGCATGTGGCTGATGGTAGAAAAATGGACAAGGTAGTTGTTGATGAGATAGGTCAGGGCCGGGTTTGGGCTGCTACAAATGCTAAGGAAATAAAGCTGGTTGATGTATTTGGCGGCCTAACCGATGCTATTGAACTTGCAAAGAAAATGGCAAAGCTTGACACTTACCGTATTGTAAATTTACCGAAGCTGAAAGATCCGTTTGAAGAACTGATGAAGGAATTTACTGGTTCGGCCAAAGCCAAATTTATGAAAGACGAGATGGGAGAAACCTACAAATATTACCAGGAACTGCGTGGAGTTGTAGCACAACGAGGCGTTTTGGCTCGTATTCCATACGATATTGATATTCACTAACATTATCTGATTTAAAAATAATGAGGAACAGGAAATAAGAAAGTAACATAGCCCACCTGTTGATGTTTTCTTTTTCCTGTTCTTTGTTCGGTATTCAAAAAAAACACAATGAGATTCAAAATTTTACTCTTTTCCTTTACTCTTTTGGCATTAGGCAGTCAGGCACAAAAAATAGTAAACTGCCTGATAAAGACAGAAATGGGCAACATCACAGTTGAATTGTATGCTGATAAAGCGCCGGTTACAGTTGCTAATTTTCTGAAATATGTCGACAGTAAATTGTATGATGGAAGTAGTTTTTTTCGTGTTTGTACTCCCGAAAATGAGAAAACCAGGAAAGTAAAAATTCAGGTTGTACAAGGTGGAGATGTTCCAGAAGGGAAGGAGTTCCCTCCTATCCAGATGGAAACTACAAGGCAAACGGGTCTTCAGCACCTTGATGGAACATTATCTATGGCTCGCGATACACCAGATTCGGCAACAAGCAGTTTTTCTATATGTGTAGGCGATCAGCCTGAACTTAATTTTGCAGGGAGAAGAAACCCGGATGGGCAGGGCTTTGCAGCTTTTGGCCGGGTCACAAATGGAATGGATGTAGTTCATAAAATCCATGCGCAGGAAGACAAGGACCAATATTTGATTAATCCTGTGAAAATCTTATCAATTCGACGAATTAAATGATTCTTGGAGGAACCTTAGGTTATTACAGCAAACTTGTATGGTCCTCCTTTTTCAAAATTTTGTTTATTGTTTGGCCCTCACATATTGTAATGACCAGTTGATATTTTCACCTAAAGTTTGGGCTGCGTGCAATGGGAAATATGGGTTACGTAAAGATTCCCGGGCAATTAGGATTAAATCAGCCTGATTGTTATTAATGATTTCTTCTGCCTGTGTGGCTTCTGTAATCAAGCCAACTGTTCCTGTTAAAATACCGGTTTCCTGTTTAATTCGGTCAGAGAAAGCAACCTGGTAGCCAGGAGTCAACGGAATTTTCGCATAAGGGATCAATCCGCCTGAAGAACAATCGATAAGATCGACACCTTTTTCTTTCAAAATAGCTGAGAGTTTTACCGCTTCATCAATACTCCAGCCTCCATCAACCCAGTCGGTAGCCGAAATTCTGACAAACAATGGTAAATCGTCTGGCCATACCGTTTGAACGGCTCCAACAATTTCGAGCAATAAGCGAATACGGTTTTCGAAGCTACCACCATATTGGTCGGTTCGGCAGTTGCTAAGCGGCGAAAGGAACTCATGCAACAGGTAGCCGTGTGCAGCATGAATTTCAACGACCTTGTATCCGGCAATTAATGCACGTTCGGCTGCAGCTTTAAAATCAGAAGTCACTTTTTTAATTCCTTCCAAATCGAGAGTAAGTGGAAGTTGGTCGTCGGGGTTAAAGGGTAGGGCTGAGGGTGCAACGGTTTGCCAGCCTCCTTCTTCTGGTTTTAGCTGTTTACCTCCGTTCCATGGTAAAGCGCAACCAGCTTTTCGTCCGGCATGGGCAAGTTGAACTCCGGCAACTGATCCCTGCCTATGGATAAACGAACTTATTTGTATTAGCTTTTCAATGTGTTCGTCATTATATAAGCCTAAATCGCCGGGAGTAATTCGCGCTTCGGATGAGACTGCAGTAGCTTCCTGGATAATTAAAGCTGCTCCGCCAACAGCACGGCTTCCATAGTGTACCAGATGCCAGTCGGTGGCAAATCCGTTGGCTGCCGAATATTGACACATGGGTGAAACTGTTATTCTGTTTTTCAGGGTGATATCTTTTACTGTTAGCGGTGAAAATAATTTTGAATTCATGGCTTTTTATTTTGTTCAGAGATATAACAAACGGATTCATAGAAGGTTTTGTTTGTTAGAGTGTTCAGTTTTACTAAAAAGATCGGATACGTAAATCCCCCGAAATTTTGCCGGACGAACGGGCTGTTTTGCAGATTTTTTTCAGGAGGAATATGGATGTGCCAAGTTTGAATTATGTTAAGACTTTAAAACTTTAAGTTATGAAACGATCAGTTGAAATTACAATCCATGTATTTTTCTGGATATTATTTACAGCTTTTGTTGTAATGTTGAGCAAGCTTTACCTTGAAGCAAAGCCCGATGCCCTGTTTGCTGCTCATTTTACTTCAGAAAAACTTCTGGAAAAATCGTATTAACAACGAGCCCACTATACTAATGATAATCATGGTTGTTATCGGGAAATATAACCTGAAGTTTTCTTTTTCAATACGAATGTCTCCTGGCAGGCGCCCAAACCAGTTGAGTTTATCACCCGCAAAATAAACGATGGTCCCGATTATTACCACGATCAATCCAACCACAATTATTATCTTTCCTGTCTGCTGCATTTCTTTTAACAATTTTAAGGGGCATTTCTTACAGTCAAATTTAGTTCGTTACGCTATATTTCTTATCATTTTTGGTTTATAATTTGGGTATAAAAAAAGCCTTGAACCTTATCGATCCAGGGCTTTTTAACTTTATTTTTCAGAAGAAATTAATCGGGCAGATAACCACGAATAATTCCACGTTTTGAATCTTTGATAAATAAAAGGACTTCGTCGCGTTCGGGCGAAGCAGGCATTTCAGCTTCGATAATTTCAACGGCCTGAGAAATATTCAATCCTTTCTGATAAATGTAACGGTATATTTCCTGTACTTCACGTATTTTTTCGTTTGTATAATTACGACGGCGCAATCCAATTGAATTGATTCCGACATAAGCCAATGGCTCGCGACCGGCTTTAATAAAAGGAGGAACATCTTTACGAACCAGAGAACCACCCGAAATCATTACGTGCGAACCGATATGTACAAATTGGTGTACAGCCGACATGCCGCCAAGAATAGCGTAATCGTCAATCGCTACTTCTCCGGCCAGCTGGGTGCTGTTCACTAAAATTACATTGTTGCCAACAACACAATCGTGAGCTACATGCACGTAAGCCATCAGCAAGCAATTGCTTCCAACAACGGTTTTACCTTTTGCAGCAGTACCGCGGTTAATTGTAACCGATTCGCGGATGGTGGTATTATCGCCGATTTCGACGATCGAATATTCGCCCCTGAATTTCAGGTCCTGAGGTTCGGCACCAATTACAGCTCCCGGAAAAATCCGGCAGTTTTTGCCAATGCGTACACCGGGCATAATGGTAACACTTGACCCAATACGGGTGCCTTCACCAATAACAACATCTTTGTCGATCGATACAAAAGGTTCAATAACAACGTTGTCGGCGACTTTTGCCTCCGGATGTACGTAAGCTAATGGTTGTTTCATTTTTGACTATTTTCTTAATTATTTACTTTTACGATTTGAGCCATATAATCACCTTCAGCAACTATTTGGTCACCAACATAACATAGTCCGTGCATCTCGGCAATTCCCCTACGTATTGGACTGGTTAAGATGATTTTAAATATTACAGTGTCGCCTGGAACTACTTTTCTCCTGAATTTAACGTTGTCAATTTTCAGGAAATAAGTCGAATATTTTCCTTCGAGGTTACGCAAAACAAAAATTCCTCCGGCCTGAGCCATCCCTTCAACAAGTAAAACTCCGGGCATAACCGGTTCGTCCGGGAAATGCCCCTGAAAGAATGGTTCGTTAACTGTCACATTTTTAATGCCGACGATGTAATCGCTTTGGATGTCGATAATTTTATCAACCATAAGGAAGGGAAACCTGTGCGGAAGAAGTTCTCTAATGCGGTTAACATCCATCAATACAGGTGTATTCGGGTTATAAACCGGGGTTTTATCTTTCGATTCGTCCTTACGAATAGCTTTGAGTAGTGTTTTAGCAAATTCCGTATTGGCATGGTGCCCGGGTTTGATTGCAATTATGCGGCCTTTGATTCGTTTCCCGGCCAGTGTAAGGTCGCCAATAACATCAAGAAGTTTATGGCGGGCACATTCATTCGGGAATTGCAGGTCGATATTGTTTAGAATCCCTTCTTTCGGTTTTACTTCTACATGTTTGTGGTTGAACAAATCGGCTATACGGTCGAGTTCATCCTGTTCAACAACACGGTCCATAATTACAATGGCATTATCTAAATCGCCACCTCTGACCAGGTTGTTTTTCAGGAGGAATTCAAGTTCGTGAAGGAATACAAATGTTCGGCATTTGGCAATCTCGGTTTTAAAATCGCTCAGAGAATCGAGTGTTGCAAACTGGTTATTTAAAACCGATGAATTGAATGAGATTAATATGTTCAGGTTGTAATCATTGTCAGGGAGGGCAATAATTTCAGAGCCTGTCTTTGGATTTTTATAAACTATTTTTTCAGTGATTGTGAAGTATTCACGGTTAGCATCCTGTTCAACCACTCCGGCTTCTTCGATTGCTTCAACAAAATAACGTGAACTGCCATCAAGAATTGGAACTTCTTCGTTGTCAATTTCAACCAGCACGTTATCGAGGTCCATTCCGGTGAGTGCAGCAAGGCTATGTTCAAGAGTACTGATTTTTGCGCTGCCAATTCCTATTACTGTACCTCTTGAAGTATCAACAACATGATCGGCATTAACCGGGATGATAGGTTTTTCATCGAGATCGATACGTTGGAATTTAAAACCGTGATTAATGGGAGCCGGCTTAAAGGTCATTTTAACCAAACAGTTAGTATGTAACCCTTTGCCACTAATAGAGAATTCTTTTGCTAATGTTTTTTGTTTAACTGTCATTCGTATTGCTAATTATCTTCCAGTTGACTGGTGAGTTGTTTTACTTGTTTTTGCAACTCAATAACTTGTTCGCGTAAACTGGGTAGGTTTCTGAAAATGGCAAACACTTTGGCAGCCTGAGCAATGTCCATCGCTGGGGCTCCCAAAACAGTGCGATTTGATTTTATGTTATTTGGCACACCCGACATGGCTCCAAATGTAACATTATCGCCTATGGTAAGATGACCTGCAACACCAACGTGACCACCAAACATACAACTATTTCCAACTTTGGTTGAACCGGCAATACCGGTGTGGGCGGCCATAACTGTATTTGTTCCAACTTCAACGTTGTGTGCAATTTGTACTAAATTGTCAATTTTTGTTCCTTTCCGTATGATGGTCGAACCCATAGTAGCGCAATCAACTGTTGTATTGGCACCAATTTCAACCTGATCTTCCAGAACAACATTTCCAACCTGTGGAATTTTTTTATACGAACCATCTTCGGTAAGGGCAAAACCAAAGCCATCGGAACCAATAACTGCTCCGGAATGGATAATACAGGCCTGGCCAATACTGGTATCTTCATATATTTTCACACCAGCATATAAAATACAATCGTCGCCAATAACAGTATTGTCGCCAATGTATACCTGCGGGTAAATTTTTACGTTGTTGCCAATCTTTGCATTTTTCCCAATATAGGCAAAAGCTCCCAGGTAAATGTCTTTACCGATTTGAGCAGAAGGATCGATGAATGATGGATTTTCGATACCTGTTTTGTCTCCTTTGGCCTGCTGGTACAACTCCAAAAGCGAAGCAAAAGCTTTGTAGGCATCAGCTACACGAATCAGGGTTGTGTTAACTGGCGCTTCAAGTTCAAAGCTGTGGTTGATAATTACAATTGTTGCTTCAGTTTCGTATAGGTATTTATTGTATTTGGGGTTGGAAAGAAACGCTAATGTTCCGGGCCTTCCTTCTTCAATTTTTGCTACATCTGATACAACTGCATTAGGATCACCTTCAACCGTACCACCCAGAAAATCAGCAATACTTTGAGCTTTAAATTCCATATTCGTTAAAAATTTGCCGTGCAAAAATAGTGTAAATTACTTAATGTCCAATTCTTTCGGATAACAGATGAAATATTTCCTCACTGTTTCAGAGAAAACTGACAGGTTAATGTCTGATGCGTCAGCTATGTCATTCATTTTGTTATTTTTAAATAAAACATTAATTTTTTCGCTGGAAGCCTTGTTATACGCGCTGTTCGAGATCGTATCAGCGATCAGAAAATATCTCATTTGCTCGTCGCATACATTAAACTGCCCGCAGATTCGTTCTTTTAACAAAGTGATTTTATGCTCTGGAATAGGTTTTTTACTGATTTTAATCTTGTACAAACGCCGGTTAATTATACAACGTGCGAGGTATGATAGTACCTGGTCGGGATGGTTTTGCCATTCTTTAATGGAGGCAATGATGTCGTTATCGTCTAAACTTGTAAACAAATCAAGAGTTGTCCGCCCGGCTATTGTATTATTTTCCCTGAAATCGTCGGGAGAAAACTGATGCTTAAGAAATACCTTAAAGACAGGAGTTGCAAAAAGATCAACGTCCTGCATGATTAACTCACGTGCACGGCAGAGGGCATTAATGAGCAAATACTCGGCTGAAAGAACCGTTTTGTGAAGGTAAACCTGCCAGTACATCAGCCGACGGGCAATTAAAAAGTTCTCGACCGAATATATTCCTTTGTATTCAACGACCAGCTCATCGTTTTTTACATTCAGCATTTTAATAATTCGTTCAGAGCCAATCACTCCTTCCGAAACTCCCGAAAAGAAACTGTCGCGGCTTAGGTAATCGAGCCGGTCCATATCAAGTTGGCTCGAAACTAACTGATGCAAAAAATGACGGTGGTATTTATTCGTGAAAATCTGAATAGCAAGGTCTAGTTTATTATCAAATTGCCGGTTCAATTCTTCCATTAACAATAGAGAAATTTTTTCGTGCGGCACATCGGGGACAAGTGTACTTTCGAGTACATGTGAAAATGGGCCGTGCCCGATATCGTGCAAAAGGATAGCAACCGAAACGGCATCTGCTTCATCATCCGAAATATCAAGTCCTTTCATTTTTAATATGCCAATTGCCGAACGCATTAAATGTAGCGCCCCTAAAGCATGTTCGAAACGTGTATGGTTAGCACCTGGATAAACCATACACGACAAACCTAGTTGCCTGATTCGGCGTAAGCGTTGAAAATAAGGATGTTCAATTAAGTCGAAGACTAGTTCTGAGCGGATATTTATGAAGCCAAAAACCGGGTCGTTGATTATTTTCTTCTTGTTTGTTTTCAATGTATTAATTCAGCATTAGTAATCACAAACATAGCAAAATTTAAAGCATAATAAAATTGTGTCTTTATTTCTCTCGAAACCTTAACGAATTGATTTTGACAATTTAATTAATTTACTATCTTTGTCGCGTCAATTTGGGAAAACCAGAGGTAGGGGATCGCAAGTCCCCTATTTTATTACAGAACTATGATCGACAAAAACAAGATAGCAGAACTCATAAACGAAAAACTTACTGACGATCAGTTTTTGGTTGAGGTAACAGTCTCTGCAACCAACGTGATTAATATCATGGTTGATAGCGATACCAATTTATCAATCAATCAAATTGTTGAGCTTAGCCGTTATGTCGAAGGAAAACTTGATCGCGATGCTGAAGATTTCGAGTTATCTGTATTTTCTGCCGGATTAACAGAACCATTCAGACTTATTCGTCAATATAAAAAGAACCTCGGGAGTGAAGTTGACGTATTGTTGACTAGCGGAATTAAGATGAATGGTATTCTTGTTATGGCTGACGATGATGGAATTGGTCTGGAAGTTACTACGAAAGAAAAAATTGAAGGGTACAAAAAGAAAGAACTGGTTAAACGAGTTCACAATTTTGTATATCAGGAAATTAAAGAAGCAAAAAAAATATTAAAATTCTAAAACCGGGACGATATGGAGAGTCTTAATCTTATCGAAACCTTTGCCGAATTTAAGGAGCTAAAAAACATCGACCGCGCTACAATGATGAGTGTGCTCGAAGATGTATTTAAAAACGTTCTTCAGAAAACATACGGCACTGACGAAAACTTCGACGTGATTATTAACATCGATAAAGGTGACTTTGAGATTTGGCGAAACAGGGAAGTTGTTGCCGATGAGGATTTTGAAGATCCGAACAGACAAATAACCCTGAAAGAAGCTAAAAAAATTGATACCGATTACGAAATCGGAGAAGAAGTGACTGATGAAGTAAAGCTTGCTCAATTTGGCCGCAGGGCAATTTTGAATTTGCGCCAAAATCTGGCTAGCCGAATCCTGGAACTGGAGAAAGACCATATTTTCAATAAATATAAAAGCAAAATTGGCGATATTATAGCTGGAGAAGTTTACCAGGTCTGGAAGAAGGAGATCCTTATTCTTGATGACGAAGGTAACGAATTAATCCTCCCAAGGACAGAGCAAATTCCATCAGACTATTTTCGGAAAGGTGATAATTTGCGTGCTGTTGTATTTAAAGTGGAATTGCGAAACAACAATCCACTAATTATTCTTTCGCGGACATCGCCGGTTTTCCTCGAACGTTTGTTCGAACTTGAAGTTCCGGAAATTTTTGATGGTTTGATAACCATTAAAAAGATAGTTAGGGTGCCGGGCGAACGGGCCAAAGTTGCTGTTGAATCGTACGACGAACGCATCGATCCGGTTGGCGCTTGTGTTGGTATGAAGGGATCGCGTATTCACGGTATTGTTCGTGAGTTACGTAACGAAAATATCGATGTAATCAATTATTCATCCAATATGCAGTTATTCATTCAGCGTGCATTGAATCCTGCAAAAGTATCATCCATTAAATTACACGAAGACACCAAGCGTGCCGATGTTTACCTAAAACCTGAAGAAGTTTCGATGGCCATTGGTAAAGGCGGTTTAAACATTCGTTTGGCCAGCCAGCTAACAGGCTATGAAATTGATGTTTATCGCGAAGTAGCTCAGGATGATGAAGATGTTAACCTGGATGAATTCTCTGATGAAATTGAAGGCTGGGTTATTGATCAGCTTAAATCCATTGGTTGCGATACAGCCAAGAATGTTTTGAGTATTTCCCGGTCAGAACTGATAAAAAGAACCGACCTCGAAGAGGAAACCATCGACGAAGTTCTTCGAATATTGAGAAACGAATTTGAATAGACATTAAAGTTTATTTGAATTTTTAGCTTGAAAATTAGGGCAATTTAGATTTTGAATGTAAAATTGCACATCGTTAATTCCTTAAAAGTATTTTGAGGTATATTTAACAGGGAGGTTTATGGTATTAGGTAGTATAAAACGGCTGAGTAAAGTAGCGCGGGATTTTAATGTAGGTATCTCCACTATCGTTGATTTTCTGCACAAAAAGGGATTTGATATAGGTTCAGACCCCAATAGTAAAATTTCGGATGATGCATTCACTTTGCTCGAAAAAGAGTACAAAGGAGACATTAGCCTAAAAAAAGAATCGGAGAAAATCAATTTGAAAAGTCATCGTGGATCACACGAAACAATTTCATTGGATGATGTCAAAGATGGCAGTCATAAACATCGTGAAGATGATTACGACGAGGAAGAAGTAATTATAAAAGGCCATTCTCCCAAAAAAGTTGAGCCAACCCCTCAGGTAAAACATGAACGAAAAGATGACTTTATTTCAGGAACACGGCAGGAGATTGAAGCACCAAAGATTTTGGGTAAAATTGATTTGAATAATCTTGGAGGAGTCAAGAAAAAAGAAGAACCTGCTCCTGCTGAACGGCCAAAACCAGTTGTTCAGAAAACTGTTGTTGAAGAAAAACCAGTACAAGTAGAAAAACCTCAACCTGTTGAGATACCTGATAAGCCAATAATGAAGGAAGAGAAACCTGTTATCGTTGAAGCTCCTGAAATAAAAGCTACACCAGACGAAGACAACAATGATCGTTTTGATTCAGATATTGTGGCAACCAATATTCCCAAAGTTGAAGAAGTAAAAGTGGTTGGACGTATTGACCTGGATATGCTGAATCAGAAGACCAGACCTGCAAAAAAGACAAAAAAACAAAGAGAAGAAGAACGCAGGGAAAGGGAACGTGCCCGCCGCGAGATGCAACGTCCGGTTGAAAATGAAACGATTCGCGAAGAGAAACCTCATGTAGAACGCGAGGCTCCTGTGGTAATTAAAGCTAAAGTTGAAAAATTATCAGGTCCAACTGTTGTCGGTAAAATTGATTTGCCAAACGACAAGAGACCTGGTGGAATGTCGCAGGAACAAGGCCAACAGCAGAACCGTAAAAAGAAACGTAAACGCATAATAGCTAAAGATATTCCTGAGAATCAACAAAGAGTAAATATTGTTGATAAAAATACTCAACAAGGAGAACGAAAGAAACTGGTTGTTAATAAAAATGTTGGAGGTGGGAATGCTCGTCCAGCTGAGAAACCAGGGTTAAAAAAACGAACTCCGTTAAAAAAGGAAGTAAGCGAAGAAGATGTACAGAAACAAATAAAAGATACATTGGCTCGTTTAACTTCGAAAGGAACTAAATCGAAAGGATCGAAATACCGGAAAGATAAACGGCAGATAGCCAGTGATAAACTTGCTGCCCAAGCCGAACTTGAAAACGAGCAAAAGAATATTCTGAAAGTAACCGAATTCGTGTCAGTAAACGAATTGGCGAACATGATGGATACAGCTGTTACCAATGTTATTTCAACATGTATGAGCCTTGGTTTGTTTGTTTCAATTAATCAGCGTTTGGATGCCGAAACAATGGCTATTGTTGCCGACGAATTTGGCTATCAGGTTGAATTTGTTAGCGCCGAAATTCAGGTTGCTATCGAAGAAGAGCCGGATACTCTTGAGCAGTTGCTTCCCCGTGCGCCAATTGTTACGGTGATGGGGCACGTCGACCACGGTAAAACATCGTTGCTCGATTATATACGAAAAACTAATGTTATTGCAGGCGAAGCCGGTGGTATTACACAGCATATTGGGGCATACCATGTAAAGCTAAGTAATGGTAAAGAAATTACATTCCTTGATACTCCTGGTCACGAAGCTTTTACTGCTATGCGTGCCCGTGGCGCCCAGGTAACCG
Organism: uncultured Prolixibacteraceae bacterium; assembly: GCA_937915865.1. Taxonomy (GTDB): domain Bacteria; phylum Bacteroidota; class Bacteroidia; order Bacteroidales; family Prolixibacteraceae; genus Aquipluma. Next base: position 313,224 of record CALGIG010000015.1, read on the forward strand.
ATATTGTTATTATCATTGTTGCAGCTGATGACAGTGTGATGCCTCAAACCATAGAGGCTATTAACCATGCTCAGGCGGCCAGTGTACCAATTATTTTCGCCATCAACAAAATAGATAAGCCAGGGGCTGACCCTGAAAAGATTAAAGAACGACTTGCTGCGATGAATTTTCTTGTTGAAGATTGGGGCGGAAAATATCAAAGCCAGGATATTTCAGCAAAAAAAGGGTTGAACGTTGATTTACTTCTTGAAAAGGTATTGCTTGAAGCGGAAATGCTCGAACTGAAAGGAAATCCAAATAAAAGAGCCACCGGGACTGTGATAGAATCGACGCTGGATAAAGGTCGCGGTTATGTGGCTACTGTTCTTGTGCAAAACGGTTCACTAAGAGTTGGAGATGTTATACTGACAGGCCAATATTACGGACACGTTAAAGCCATGTTTAACGAACGCAATCAGCGCGTTACTGTTGCAAAACCTGCCGAACCGGTAATTATTCTTGGTTTGGATGGTGCTCCACAGGCTGGCGATAAGTTCAATGTAATGGAAAACGAACGTGATGCGCGAAACATTGCCAATAAACGGGAACAACTTGCCCGAGAACAGGGTTTACGTACTCAGAAACATATTACACTTGATGAGATTGGCCGTCGTATTGCTATTGGAAACTTCCAGGAATTGAACCTGATTGTGAAAGGTGATGTTGACGGATCAATCGAGGCATTGTCTGATTCTTTGATTAAACTTTCAACCGAAGAAATACAGGTTAACGTTATACACAAAGCTGTTGGAGCTATTTCAGAGTCAGACATCATGTTGGCCACAGCATCGAATGCTATTATTGTTGGGTTCCAGGTAAGACCAACTGCCAATGCCCGCAAGATAGCAGAGAAAGAACAAATAGATGTTCGTTTGTATTCGATTATTTACGATGCAATAAACGAAATTAAGGCAGCTATGGAAGGGATGCTTTCACCTGAAATTAAGGAAGAAATTACTGGTACAGCCGAGGTTATGGAAGCATTCAATATTTCGAAAGTTGGTACCATTGCCGGCTGTATCGTGCGTGATGGTAAAATTAGTCGTAAAGATAAAGCCCGTGTTATTCGTGATGGTATCGTAATCTATACGGGGTCTCTTGGCTCTCTGAAACGTTTCAAAGACGATGTGAAAGATGTGGCCAAGGGTTATGAATGTGGTCTTAATATCGATGGATATAACGATATTAAAGTTGGTGACTTTATTGAAACATTTACATTAACGGAAGTAGCTAAGTCGCTATAATTCAACAATCAAAAATTCTCATAATTCAAGCCCGCTTTGCCAAAGCGGGCTTTTTTTTGCATTAACCCCTGGAATAAATTTTACCTGACACATTAAAAAAAACAACCTTTCTGTATCGGAAGGGTTACAATTTACTTTCTCCAATAAACAAGAGTATAAAGGCTGAAAAATTATATTCTCCAAAGAATCTGTTTAAGAGAATAGTTGATTTTAGATCGGAAATACCGGCCTATCGATTTTGTTATCCTTATTACTCTGTTTAATGGAAATAATAATCACATATATCTCATAAAAAATCAAAAGTTTCGTTTTTTATCCTATTTCATGTGGGGGCTAATTTTTGTTAAAAATTAATTTATTTGTTTTTACCCTATTAGTATTATGGGGTATTGTTTAAATATTTATTTTTGTCGCACAACAAATTTAAATCCCCCACTTATGTTTGATGTAGGTCTTACAACTTTTATGATTTTAGCCACCAGCATGGTTATGTTAATGACTCCTGGATTGGCATTTTTCTATGGAGGACTCGGAAATAAAAAGCATGTCCTCAACATCATGATGCAGAGCTTTGTCTCGCTTGGATTAACTTCAATTTTATGGTTTTTCTTTGGTTACTCGCTATGCTTCAGTGGTAATTTAACCGATGGAACCGATTTCTACGGTATTCTTGGAAATTTAGATAAAGCTTTTTATCGAGGAATTACTCCGCAAACAGTTTTCTCACCTGAAAAAAGATTTCCTGAGTACATTTTTATTGCCTACCAGATGATGTTTGCTATAATTACTCCTGCATTAATAACAGGAGCTTTTATCAATCGGATTTCGTTTAAAGCTTATGTCTGGTTCTTGGTTTTATGGCAAATTTTTGTTTACTATCCATTTGTTCACATGGTTTGGGGTGGTGGACTCCTTGCTAAATGGGGCGTACTTGACTTTGCTGGTGGAATTGTTGTTCATGCAACAGCCGGTTTCGCGGCCTTGGCGTCGGTATTTTTTGTTGGGGCCCGAAAGGAGAAAAACCATATTCCCAATAATATTCCTTTGGTTGCCATTGGAACTGCTTTGCTTTGGTTTGGATGGTATGGTTTTAATGCCGGAAGTGAACTTGCTGTAAATGATGTGACTATTGCCGCATTCTTAAATACTGACACCGCAGCATCATTTGCTGCAATTACCTGGTTATTTATCGAATGGAATGTTGGCAAAAAGAAACCAACATTTATTGGCCTGATGACCGGTGCAGTTGCCGGTTTGGCAACTATTACCCCGGCAGCCGGATATGTAACATTGCAATCGTCGGTTTTGATTGGAATTATTGCCGGAATTGGTTGTTATCTGGCGGTAAAATTCAAAGAAAAACAAGAATGGGATGATGCTCTCGATGTCTGGGGCGTTCATGGTATGGGTGGTGTTATTGGTACGATCTGTTTAGGCCTTTTTGCAACTAAAACAATCAACGTTAATGGTGTCGATGGTCTTTTTTACGGAGGAGGAATATCTTTTCTTTTTAAACAGGTTTGTGCAATTCTCCTGGCTGTAGTTTATGGTTTCTTTTTTACGCTTATCTTGCTAAAATCAATAAATAAGTTGGTTCCGGTAAAAGCCTCATTAAAGGAAGAAAAAGAAGGCCTGGATATTAGTTATCATGGTGAAATAGCCCGTGATGTAGCTTGATTAATAACCTGAGTTCGGGATAAACAATAGGAGAATATTCTATAAATAAGGTAATAATGTTGTTGGCTTAGGTAAATGAATTTCTACTGAGGTTTAAAAGTATATGATAAGGTTTTAAAACCTCATAAAAAAACAAACCTCAGTAGAAATTAAATGCACATGGATGTTAAACATTATAAGTCATTGGATTTCAATTATTGTAATAATCTTCTATATCGAATTCAGGTTATTATTAATGGACAATAGACTAAGCGTTGCTAACGATAGTTTGACAGCTCCTTCTCTGTTTTAAACTAGTTTGTGTTTTTCAATATCTGCCGGGCAATTAAAACTCCGTTTACCGAAGCCTGCATCAATCCTCGGGTAATTCCGGCGCCATCACCTCCAAAATATAGATTCTTTATACTCTTCGATTGAAAGCTGTTATCTACCTTAATAATGTTGGAATAAAATTTCACTTCAACTCCATAAAGTAGCGTTTCATCGCTGGCCAATCCAGGGCTTACTTTATCTAACGATTTAATCATTTCAATGATATCGAGTAAAATGCGATGTGGCAATACCAGGCTTAAATCGCCAGGAACAGCATCTTTAAGTGTTGGAATGATGTTGTTACGGTAAAGTCTTGCTGATGTAGTACGACGCCCGCGAACTAAATCTCCAAATCGTTGGACCAGGATTTTGTTTTGGGTGAGCATATTGGCCAGGCGTGCAATGTGGTGTCCGTATTCAATAGGTGCATTGAATGGCTCAGTAAACTTTTGAGAAACAAGCAATGCAAAATTCGTATTATCACTTTTTTTATTTTTGTAGCTGTGTCCGTTTACTACAGCCAGGTTGCCTTCGTAATATTCTGATGAAACGAACCCGCCAGGATTGGAACAGAAGGTACGCACTTTATCGTCGAATGTTCGGGTGAAATGTATTAGCTTGGCTTCGTAGAAGTTATCGTTGATTTCCTGCATAATTTCATTTCGGCATTCAACCCGTACACCAATATCAACAATACCAACTTCGGTCGCGATGTGTTGTTTTTCGCATTGTTGTAGTAACCAGTTCGAGCCTTCGCGTCCCACAGCAACCACCACATTTTCGGCGCAAAACTCTTCTTTAGCTGTTTTTGCACCTACGATCTTATTATCCTGAATGATAAATTCGGTAACTGCGGAGTGGAATTTCACTTCTACCTGTTTCTTTTTCAGGTATTCGAAAAGTGAACGGTAAAGTTCTTGCGCTTTTTCTGTTCCCAGGTGACGGACAGGACATTGTACTAGTTTCAGGTTGGCCTCAATCGATTTTCTGCGAACATTGCGAATAGCTTCTGTTTCTGTCTCTCCATGAACATCGGGGGCCGCGCCAAAATTTAGGTAAATATCATCGGTATATTTAATCATTCTCATGGTTTCTTCTACTCCAATATAGTCGGGAAGTGTTCCGCCAACCTCGTGCGAAAGTGAGAGTTTTCCATCAGAAAAAGCTCCTGCTCCCGCCCAACCTGTTGTAATTGAACAGGGTTTACAGTTTACACAAATGCCCCCGTTTGTGTGTTTCGGGCATTTCCTTTTATAAATATCTCGTCCTTTTTCAAGGATCAGAATTTTCAGATCAGCAGATTCGTTAGCCAGCTCATAGGCCGTAAAAATTCCGGCAGGCCCGGCGCCTACAATAATTACATCGTATTTTTTCATGATTTTAAAATTTTTACGGATGCCTAAAGATTGCTGATAAAGTTGTCTTTATTCAGGAAAGCGAGAGGCAAACCCAGCAAAGTTAACTATTTCGAAAAAAGGATTACGCTATAACTGTAGAAATAAACATGTTCTATAAAATGCTGTAACCGGCTTTGTTTGCCTGAGTTAATTTTAGTGTAGGAATTAAACCTTAAACTAGTAATTTAGTCAGATCAACTGTTACATATTATTAGGCTAATAAAGCATTTCAGCACGATTTTTTGCTGAAATACGAGCCGTTCCAAACCTTCAAACGAACCTTACAGATGAAGATAGCCATCGAAAACCTCAATAAAGTTTATCCCAATGGCAACCATGCGTTGAAAGATGTTTCCCTTGAAATAAATAATGGCATGTTTGGTTTGCTTGGACCAAACGGTGCCGGAAAGTCGAGCCTGATGCGAATATTGGTTACTTTAATGGAACCATCGTCAGGAACAGTTAAAGTGAACGACTTCGACCTTTCGCGCGATAGAGATAAAATCAGGGCAATGCTTGGTTACCTTCCGCAGGATTTTCGGTTTTTTTCTCAACTTAAAACGTATGAATTTCTGGATTACGCCGCGCGCCTGGCTGGAATGAAGAATACACGTGAACGTAAGATGGCGGTTGATAAAATGCTTGAAGAAGTGGGCTTGTTCGAAGCGCGTGACCGCAAAGCCAATAATCTTTCAGGAGGAATGAAAAGGAGGTTAGGAATTGCCCAGGCATTAATCAACAACCCGCAAATTATTATCGTTGATGAACCAACGACAGGTCTTGATCCCGAAGAACGTATTCGTTTCCGTAACCTGTTATCTACTATCTCAACACAGGATGTTATTATTATTCTTTCAACCCATATTGTAGGCGACATTTCAAGTTCGTGTACCGATATGGCTTTGCTCAATAAAGGCGGACTGGCATTTAAAGGATCGCCCGACGATTTGGTGAGCCGTGCTAATGGGAAAGTGTGGTTGGTTGAAGCTTCGGAAGCCGAATACATGGAAATTAATGAGAAATATCCGGTAATTTCGAATGTCCCGACTAGTTATGGATGGGAAATTCAGGTTGTTGCCGACTCAATTAACGGATACAGTGGGCGCAACATCGATCCGAATCTGGAACATGCCTACGTATATTTTATGGAAAATAACCTTAACCAGTGGACTTCCATTTAGTAATGAGTTATTAATGTTGAATTATTAAGTAAAAAAGATAATGGTTTCATTTCATAACATATTTTCAATAGCAAAATACGAAATAACTACACTTTTGAGAAGTTGGTTTTTTAGGATCTTTGCATTGCTTGCTATCGTTATCCTGTTCTTTTTTAACCTTGCAACATTGGTGATGAGTAATGGCGGAAACTGGCAGTTTAAAGCTGTTTCTTCAATTATCCCATACGTTAATTTGCTGATGTTAAATACAGTTCAGGCAATCATTGCCATTTTCCTGGCATCCGATTTTTTGAAGCGCGATAAAAAACTGGATACCACTGATGTAATTTACATTCGCTCAATGTCGAATGGCGAGTATGTTGCTGGTAAAACCATCGGGAACTTAATCGTATTCATTATTCTTAACCTGATTATTCTTTCTGAAGCCCTGATCTTCAACCTTGTTGGCGAAAATATTGATGTAAACTGGCTGGCTTATCTTGAATATTTCCTTGTTATCAGTTTACCAACACTGCTTTTTATCCTTGGTTTGTCGTTTTTTATCATGAGTGTTTTAAAAAACCAGGCTATCACATTTATACTTTTGCTTGGTTATGTGGCTGTTACAATTTTTTACCTGAATACAAAATATTACTTCCTTTTCGATTACATGGCTTATAGCCTTCCATTGTTTAACTCCGACTTTATTGGATTTGGTAATTTGCATGATATTGTTGTTCATCGCGGAATGTATGCCTGCTTCGGTATAGCTTTTATTTTTCTGACTGTTTCGCTGCTCAAACGTCTTCCGCAAAGCCCATACAGCAATAAGGTTACTCTTGTTCCGGCCATTTTGTTTTTTGTTGGTGGTATTTGGCTGGGAAGGATGCATGTACAAAGCTTCGTTCTGAATAAGGAGTTGAGGACCAGCATGAAATCTCTGAACGATGCCAACCAGTTGGCTCCACGGTTAAAAGTTGATGATTATAAGATAGGTGTTCAGCATAAAGACGATAACATAGAGGTACAGGTCAGTATAAAAGTAACCAATTCGTTACAGGTGCCAGTCGATCATTTTGTTTTTTGCCTTAACCCTGGATTTAAGCTTAATAAAGTAACATTCAATGGTAAAGAAATTTCGCCTAAACGCGAATTACAGATGATCAGTTTTTCGGGATTAAAACTTGAGGCAGGAGAATCGGCCAATCTGGAATTCTTCTACTTTGGTAAACCTGATGAAGCGGAAAGTTTCCTTGATGTTGACGATAAAACAATGGAGACGCCTAACAGGGCCAACATGTTTAAAATTGATAAACGGTCGGCGGTAGTAACATCAGACTATGTTTTACTTACCCGGGAAAGTAACTGGTATCCGGTTCCCGGAACTGGATTTGGGGCTCAAAGCAAACAATGGATGATGAAGCAGTTTAGCAATTTTGAGCTCAATGTTAACACAAAGCCTGGATTGACAGCTATTTCCCAGGGCAAAATGGATGGTAAAGATGGAGCATTCAAGTTTACGAACAGGCACCGACTTTCGCAAATTTCGCTGATTATTGGTGATTATGCTGTAAAATCTCAAAAAATCGATGGACTTGATTTCAGTTTATATTTTCACAAAAAACACGATTATTTTTCGAAATTTTTTGAACCCGTAAAAGATACGATTCCAACATTAATTGCCACTGCATTAAAAGATTACGAACGGAAGGTGGATATGTATTATCCTTTTGACCGGTTTAATCTGGTTGAAGTTCCGGCTCAATTCTTTTCATATCCCCGAACGCTTATTGGAGAAAGGGAACAGGTACAGCCCGAAATCGTTTTGTTTCCTGAAAAAGGTTTGTTGGTTGATGAAGCCGACTTTGAAGGTAGCATAAAACGTATGGAACGATGGGGCAGAGGCGACGATACATCTACACCGGAAGAAAAGAAAATAAATGTGTTGAATAACTTTCTGGCTTTGTTTACCCAGGCTTCGTCACGACCTAATTTTAACCGACAACAGGGACAAATGCAGGTTGAAGAAAAGGCTAATCCTTTGTATTGTTATCCGATGTTTTATAACTATGCCTATTTTGTGCAGTCGGATAAATGGCCTGTTACTGATCGTATTTTTGAAGCTTACCTGAAAAAGAACACAGCCGAAACCGGGATGATGGGCTTTATGCGCGATATGCAGGGTATGACTGAAAATGAACAGGCGAATCTGGCCCTTTTAGATTATTCGTTTGCCGAGTTATTGGATAATCCGGAGAAAGTACAGATTATTGACAATGTTATTCAGCTTAAAGGACAGACTTTGTTTTCTATTATCAAGCGAAAAACCGGAGATGAGGCTTTTGATGATTTTATGTTCAATTTTTTAAAAAGTATAAAATTCAATACAACAACCATCGAGGATTTTAATGAGCGTATAAAACAGCAATTTGGTACTGATCTGCTCCCATATATGGAGAAATGGTTCAGTAGTAAAGATTTGCCTGGCTATCTTATTGGTGGAGTAAATGCTGTGAATGTACTTGATGGCGACCGACTGAAAACGATGGTTAAGTTTAAAATTACCAATTCAGAAAAAACGGAAGGTATTGTTTTAGTTCAATTTAGGATTGGAGAAGGTGGTGGCCCTGGTCGTGGCCGCTTCTCAGGAGGTGGCGCCAACATGGAAACCGTTGATAAATTAGTTCATCTGGATGGAATGGAAACCAAGGAGGTTAGCTACTTGCTCGACGGAACTCCGCGAAATATAACAATCAATACGTTGACATCGAGAAATATACCAGCTGAATTACGACTTCCACTCGATAATATTGAGGAAGATAAAAAAGCAATCCCTTTTGAAGGCGAAAAAGTAGTGGATACTCCTGTTGTTTTGGCCGAGCCAGGCGAATTTATTTGCGATGATGAAGATCCTAATTTCCATTTCAATGCGATTGATGATAAAAGCTTACTTCAGAAACTTTTACTTAGCGACGAACAGTCACAGGATAAATTTGTAGCCTTCAATACCTGGCGCGCACCCAGAACGTGGAAAGCCACTACCAACAGCGGATTTTTTGGACGGTTTATCCGCTCGGCGCACTTTGTAAAATCGGGAGAAGGTGGTAGAAAAGCAACATGGAAAATTCCGGTTAAAGGCGACGGAACCTATGAAGTGTTTACATATTTAACCAAAATGCGCCGGGGACCGCGTCGTGACAATTCGGATGCCGGCGAATATACTTACACCATTTATCACAATGGTGAAAAGGAAAATATAGTTGTTGATATGAAGACAATTGATGACGGCTGGAATAGCCTGGGTTCTTATTATTTTGCCGGCGATACTGTAAAAGTTGAGCTAACCAACAAATCATCGGCTGCTGTTGTCGTGGCCGATGCAATTAAAGCGGTGAAACAGTAAAAGAAGCCCCTTCCGACCTCTCCCTGGGGGAGGAGTTACAGAACTCTGTTAAATCTCAGCAAGGGAGGCTTTTTTAAAATTGAAAATTTTGAAAAATAACTAATAATTATTGACCATGTCAAAAAATAAAACAAATGTATCTTGTTTCTTTTCTCCCCTCCCAGGGAGGGGGCGGGGGAGGCTTCTTCATGGATTTCTGCTAATCCTGTTTTGCCTGATTTTGTTTTCGGCAACAGCACAGCAAATCCTGACGCTCGAAAAGGCGTTGGAAATAGCAGATACGAATAGTCCGGACATCCGAAAGTCGTTGTTAAACCTTGAAAATTCGGAGCAGTCGCTTAAGGCGCAAAAAGCTGCTTTGAAGTCCAACTTTTCACTTGGAGTTACACCTTATAGTTTCAACCAAACCCGGTCGTTCGACAATTACAATGCAAAATGGTTCACGAGTAAAACGACACAGTCGTTAGGTACACTTACCGTTTCACAACCTATTTTACCAACCGATGGAACCATTAGCCTGGTGAACCAGTTTGGATGGCAGGACAAGTCCAGTATTCAGGGCGACATTAGTACAACGAGTAAAGCTTATACAAATTACCTGTCGTTAAGTATCGACCAGCCAATTTTTACATATAACCGTACCAAATTACAATTGAAACAATTGGAACTTAATCTCGAAAATGCCCAGCTTAACTACGCCATGCAACGGTTAGCCATGGAAAAACAGGTGACCCAGTACTTTTACAGTGTTTATCTGGCTCAAATGAATCTTGATATAAGTAAAGATGAGTTTAACAATACCCAGAAAAGTTTCGAGATTACCCAAAATAAAGTGACTGCCGGAATTGCTGCTAAAGAAGAACTTTACCAGGCAGAACTGAACTTCGCTTCGGCCAAATCGACTTACGAAAATGCCCAGGTAAACCTCGATAATTTGAAAGATCAGTTTAAACAATACATAGGAATGGATATTTTGGATGACATCACTGTCATGGCAAATATTGAATTGAGCCCTATACCTATTGACCAAAAGAAAGCTTTGGATTATGGTTTAAGTTCGAGAATGGAGCTGAGGCAGAGGGCTATTAGTGTTGAGAGTTCTTTGTTTGATATGATAAAAACAAAAGCGCTGAATGAATTTAAAGGAAGTATAGGTTTGTCGTTAGGTATTACAGGCGACGACCCTAAGCTTAAAAACATATACGATAATCCAACCAACAACCCTAAAGTGTCTGTTTCATTCAACATTCCGCTTTACGACTGGGGCGAAAAGAAAGCTCGTATTAAAGCTCAGGAAGCAGTTATCGAAACACAGAAAATAAGTGAGGTAGAACAGAAAAAACAAATTATGGTTGATATACGAAAAGTATGTCGGAATCTTCAGAACCTGATTAACCAGATTGATATTGCACGGCAAAACGAAAAGAATGCTCAACTTACTTACGAAATCAACCTGGAACGATATTCAAACGGAGATTTAACCAGCATGGATTTAAACTTGTACCAAACCCAGCTTTCGCAAAAGAAAATGGCTTATGCTCAGGCATTAATCGACTACAAGAACGAATTACTAAATCTTAAAGTTCAATCGCTTTACGATTTTGAAACCAATCAGGCAGTTGTCCCTCAAAACATCATTCAGAAAAAACAATAAAATACAACCAATATGAAATCATTTTACCAATTTCTTGTTGCAATAACCTTCGCGGGGATTACTGTTGCATGCAACAATCAGCCATCAAATACTACAACAGAGCTGGCAGTGCCGGTTTCGGTTAACGACATCAAACCAAAATCAATTGAGAAAATAATTAATACTACTGGTACGCTGAATGCAACTAAAACAGCCACAGTAAAAACTGAAATGGCAGGAGCCTATAAACTGATGGTTAACCCAAGAACTCATCGACCATTCGCCCTTGGTGATGTGGTTGATAATGGCCAGGTTGTTATCCAGATTGAAGATGCCGAATACCTGAATGGTATAGGGATGGAAGCCAAGAAACTGAATCTCGATATTACAGAGCAAACGATGAAAAAACAACAGTCGCTTTACGAAAAAGGCGGAGTTACCCAGCTCGACTACCGCAATTCGGAAGTTAACTATACCAATGCCAAAGACGCTTTCGACAAGGCTAATATTCAGCTGGCCAAAATGAAAGTTAAAGCTCCGTTCAAAGGAGTAATCACCAATCTTCCGGCGGTAACCAACGGAACACAGGTGGCTTCCGGCGTTGAAGCATTCAGTATTATGGATTACAGCGTAATGACTGTCGATGTTAACCTTCCAGAAAAATACATTAATGAAGTAGCTATCGATCAGTTGGTTCGAATTATGAATTACACTTTGCCAAACGATACGCTTCAGGGAAATGTAAAAGAATTATCGCCGGCAATAAGCACCGAAACCCGTACATTTAAAGGGATTGTACAGGTTGCTAATCCTGAGCTGAAACTGCGTCCGGGGATGTTTGCCAAGGCCGATATTGTTCTGGCCCGAAAGGACAGTGTTGTTGTTATCCCGAAAGATATTATCATCTCTAACCAGCGCGGAAAATCGGTGTTCATTGTTGATAATGGAACTGCCGTTGAAAAGAGAATTACGCTTGGTTACGAAAACCAGAATGAGGCCGAAATTACTTCGGGCCTGAAAAAGAACGACCGCCTGGTAATTAAAGGGTTTGAAACCTTGAAAAACCGCTCGAAAGTTAAGATTGTAAAATAGCGTTTGAATCGTTGCGGGTTGCGAGTTCCGGGTTCCGGGGAAACAAGTAACACGCAACCCGTAACCTGTAATAAAATAGGAATGAAAAAACTAACACAATTTGCAGTCAACTTTCCGGTAACTATCCTGATGGTAGTTTTGGCCGTTGTCCTGCTGGGATATATCTCTTTCGGCAAGCTTGGTATCGACTTGTTTCCCGAGATAAACAACCCGCGATTGTTTATCGAGCTAAAGTCGGGCGAACGTCCGCCGGAAGAAATGGAAAAACAATTCGTCAAAAACCTCGAATCGCTGGCTATCCGGCAGTCGGGCGTTACGCAGGTATCGTCGATTTCGAAAGTTGGAACAGCCCAGATTACCGTTGAATATGCCTGGAACAAGGATATGGACGAGGCTTTCCTCGACCTTCAGAAAGCGGCTACTGCTTATGCACAGAATCAAACGCTTGACGAAATAAACATTACTCAGCACGACCCGAATACATCGCCGGTAGTGGTTATTGCCTTGTCGCACGAGAGCATTACCGACATGAATGAGCTTCGGAAAGTTGCCGAGAATTATATCAGGAACGAGTTGATCAGGCTTGAAGGTGTGGCCGATGTAGAAGTTTCGGGCTCGGAAACTAACGAAGTGCTGATTAGAACTGACCAGTATATGCTCGATGCTTTTGGACTTACTTTGGATGAAGTGAATACCAAAATTCAGAGTTTCAACCAAAGCATCTCGGGCGGATCGATTACCGAAATGGGCTTGAAATACGTGGTGAAAGGTGTCAGTTTGCTATCAGATATTTCTGATTTCGAAAATATTATTGTAGGCTATAAAGCTGTTTCGACCGACGGAACAACTTCTAAAGTGCCCATTTATTTACGCGAGGTGGCCAAAGTTAGCTTTGCCAACAAAGAACCCGAAAATATTGTCCGCATGAACGGAACCCGTTGTCTGGGTTTGTCGGTGTACAAAGAAACCAGTTTCAATACGGTAAAAGCGGTACAAGAAATTTCGAAAGCTATGGTTGACATGGAGAAAGCATTGCCTGGTTACAAAATGAAAGTAGTTTCAAACCAGGGAACTTTCATCAGCAATGCGATTGGCGAAGTTGAAGAAACCTCTTTAATCGGTATGGCGCTGGCTATTTTCGTGGTGTTCCTTTTCCTTCGCCGGATTGGTACAACGATGCTCATCAGTGTTTCCATGCCGGTTTCAATCATTGCTACATTTAACCTGATGTATTTCAACGGCCTCAGCCTGAATGTAATGACTTTGGGCGGTTTGGCTTTGGGAGCTGGTATGTTGGTTGATAATGCCATTGTTGTAATGGAAAATATATTCCGGTTGCGCGAAACAGGCATGTCTGTAAAAGATGCTGCTATCGAGGGATCGGCGCAGGTAAGCGGTGCAATTACTTCGTCAACAATTACTACAATCATAGTATTCCTGCCCATTGTTTATTTACATGGAGCTTCCGGAGCATTGTTCCGCGACCAAGCCTGGACCATCACCTTCTCGCTTGTTTCGTCGCTGTTTGCAGCAATACTGGTTATCCCCATGCTGTACAATTACTTCTTTAAAAACAGCAAAAAAACCGGCGCTTCAAAATCGGTTCAGGTAAAAGGATACGGACGTTTTTTGGGCAGATTACTGAATTACAGATGGCCGGTTATTTTGGTTGCCATTGTATTGTTGGGACTTTCGGTGCTTTTGGTGCCATACATTGGAACCGAGTTCATGCCAAAATCGGGGACCAATCAATTTTCAATTGATCTGAAAATGCCTGAAGGGACACGATTAGCGCGTACCGATGCTGCAGTTTCGAATATCGAAAATATGGTGCGCGAGGCTTTGGGCGATCATCTCGAAACTTTATACAGCCAGGTCGGTCCGTCAACCGGGCTTTTGTCGAGCGAAAATTCGTTGTTCGAAGGCGAAAATACAGCCAATATAAAAGTTATCCTGAAAGAAAAAGACAGACTGGGCTCAACCGGAGCCATTCAAACCATATCGAAAGCCATTGGTGAATTGCCCGATATTGAACTGAAATTTGTTGAAGACCAAACAGCTTTGGGAGGTTTGATGGGAACCGACGAAGCGCCACTCGTAGTGGAGATTCAGGGAGAAGATCTTCAGGTTATCGAAGATTTATCGAAACAGGTAATGACGGCTTCACAAAGCATTCCTGAGTTGTACAACCTGGAATCGTCGATGGAAGGTGGTTCGCCTGAAGTGGAAGTGGTTGTCGATCGTTTGCGTGCGGGTATTTTTGGCTTGAGTGTTTCGACCATCGTTACTCAAATACAAAACCAGTTAACGGGTAAAACATCGGGAACCATTGAGAAAGGTGGTGAAATGCAGGATATTACCCTTCGCTTTCCTGATAAAGGATTGAAAGATCTGGCCGATATGGAAATTAAAAGCGGTACGCAGGTCGTTCGCGTGAGCGAGGTGGCTACAATCAAGGAAGATCGTTCGCCCAAGGAAGTTTTCAGGAGAAACCAGGTTCGTATCGGTAAAATTACTGGTTATATGAATAAGGATATTGCTTTGGACAAAATGGTTACCAAGGTAAATCAGGCCATTGCAGGGATTCCGCTTCCTCCCGACTATAAAATTAAAATAACAGGCGAAGAAGAAAAACGTAAGGAATCGATGGATTCACTGAGCTTTGCTCTATTGCTATCGGTTATACTGGTATTCATGGTTTTAGCAGCCGAATTTGAATCGTTGCTCCATCCATTTACCATCCTGACAACCATTCCGTTTGCCATAGTGGGTTCAGTACTTATTTTCTTCCTGTTGGGTAAAACACTCAATATCATGGCGCTGATTGGTGTGATTATGCTCGTTGGTATCGCCGTTAACAATGCCATTCTGCTGGTTGACCGTATTTTGCAGATTCAGAAAGACGGATTGTCGCGCCGGGAAGCGATTGTACAGGCCGGACAACAGCGTATCCGCCCGATTTTGATGACCAAACTGACAACCATTTTGGCTATGCTTCCGCTTACTTTTGGTTTTGGAGAGAGCACTGCTTTGAGGGCACCGATGGCTTTGGCCGTTATTGGAGGTTTGATAACATCAACAATTATGTCGCTGGTGGTTATCCCGTGCGTATTCGATGTGCTCGATGGAATAAAAGACCGTTTCAGAAAGAAAAAGCCGGTTGAAACCATATAGGCACATAGAACACATAGAGAACTAAGCTGATGCAATAGAATAGTATTTGCTTTAATGCTATGAATATCGATAAAATAACAGATCATTTTCGGAGTGAATCTGAAAAGTTTTACAACAGGAGGATAATAATTCATGAAAACTACAAGGCATAAATTTCACTTGAGAAATGGCTATGTGAACTATGTGACTATGTGGTAAAAAAATAAACGCATGAAATTCATTATAGAGAGAAAAGTACTGATCAGCATGTTGTTTCTGGGCCTGTCGGTTCTGGGGTACGTGTCGTACAGGCAGTTGCCTGTTGAGCTGTTACCCAATGCAGAACTACCCTTTCTTTTCGTTCAGGCTAATTCAACTACCGATCTGGCGCCGGAATACATGGAAAATCAGGTGACCATTCCTATTGAAGGGGCTATTGGAACGCTTGAAGGGATTGAGTCAATCGAATCGAATATCAATTCGAAATCGAGTACCATTGTTGTGTATTATCAGAAAAATGTCAATTTCAAATATGCCTACCTGAAACTTCAGGAAAAAATCAACTCCATACAATCGTCGATGCCAACCGGGGTTCGGGTAAACGTTGCCAAAGTCGATTTGAAGCAGATAAACACACAGTTTATGGAACTTCAGGCCCGTGGCGAAGGCGGGGTCGACCGTGTGCGTACCATTGTTGAACAGGAGATTAAACCTGACCTGGAAAATATTGATGGAATTGCTTCGGTAAATGTTTATGGCGGAAAGCAAAAATCAATTCAGGTAATTCTCGACACCAAAGCCTGCGAAGCTTATCACATTACTCCGGGTAAAATACGCTCGCTGTTGTCGCAAAACAACGGTTCGCGCACGTATGTGGGTAATCTGAAGGAAAAGACGGTTCAGTATTTTGTACATGTTACAGCCGAATATACCAAGGTTGAAGACCTTGAAAACCTTGTAGTAGCCACTGGCCCGATATTGCTGAAAGATGTTGCCCAGGTTAAATTTGGAGAAAAAGAGGAAACATCGTTCAGCCGTGTAAACGGTAAAGATGCCGTGACCATTTTGCTGGTTAACGATTCGCAGGCCAACCTGATTGATTTATCGAAATCGACCAGGAAAGTGATAGCCCGCCTGAATGAAAAAATGGCGCCCAAGGAAATCGAGATTGCCGAAATTAGCAACGCTGCCGACCAAATGGAAAAGAACATCGACCAAATTATTGACCTGGCTGTTGTGGGTGGTATCATGGCCATTTTTGTGCTTTGGATTTTCCTGAAAAACCTGCGGATTGTTTCATTTATCGCGGTTGCTATCCCAATTTCGATTTTTACGGCATTCAACTTTTTCTATGCCTTCAACATTACGCTGAACAGTTTGACACTTGTTGGTATGGCGCTGGCTATAGGTATGTTGCTCGACAACAGTGTGGTGGTGCTCGAAAATATATATAGGCTCGCGGGGAAGGGAGTTCCCCCCTTGCAGGCGGTTACGCAGGGAACCACCGAAGTGTGGCGTTCAATTCTGGCTTCAACCCTAACCACAATTACCGTATTTCTGCCATTTGTTTTCTCCAAAAATTTTATGGTTGAAATGATTGGCTACAATGTGGGCATCTCTATTGTTTCAACGGTTTTGGTTTCGCTGGCTGTGGCGCTTATGCTGGTTCCAATGGCGTCGTATGCTTTACTGAAGAAACGGGTGGCTAAAAATATTTTTTTCGAGAAAGTGACCACCAACCTGCGTATGGTTCAGGTTTACCTGGTATTCCTGAAATCGGCAATGCGTAACCCGGCCGGAACTATTATTGGTGGCATTGTGGTGTTCTTTCTGGCCATATTTATATCGCTGGCGGTAAGTATAAGTTCGTTGCAGGAGGTTGAAACCAAGGAAATAAACCTGTATGTAACGATGCCGTCGGGTTCGTCGCTCGAAACTACCGACCGCACCGTTCAGGAAATAGAAAAGAAGCTCGATGATTTGGCTGAAAAACAGGATGTCATCAGCAAAATAGAAGAAGAGCAGGCTACAGTAACTGTAAAGCTGAAAGACAAATTCCAGGACATTGCCAATCGTACTTTTGCTCAAATCAAATCTGATATAAATGAGCGGACAAAAGGGATAAAAGCTTCGTCGATCTCGTTCACGCAAACAGCCAATACGCGCAGTTTCCAGGGAGGCACCCGCAACATGATGGGTAATTTCCAGAAAATGATGGGGATTGGGACCAACGAAGAAAAGATTGTATTGAAAGGTCAGGATTTTGAAAGGCTTCGCGCTGTTGCAGAAGATCTGAAATATTTTGTCGATCAAATGGAATCAGTACAATCGGTGAACCTGAACATTTCGGACAACCGGCCCGAAGTTCACCTGTATTTCAACCCACTTCTGATGACCGAGTACAACATTACACTGGCGAATATTCTTTCAGAATTGAATTCGTTTTCGAAGGAAATCTCGACCAACATTCAGTACAAACAGGGTGTTGACGAGTACGAAATTATCATCACACAAAATACTCCTGAAAATATTGAAAAGAAAAAGACGGATCGTACGATGGAAGAACTTCGTCGTTTGCAGGTTTCGGATGCTTCAGGCGGAGTTCACGATCTGCAGGATTTTACCAACATTGTTTATGCAACCGGGCTTTCGGGCATTAACCGTGTGAACCAGGAAAAGCAAATAGAGCTGACTTATCGTTTTGTGAGCGAGGCCAATAGTTCGAACGATCTTTTGGCAGCCTACCGTTACCAGATCGACGAGTTGGTAGCTAACTACAATTTGCCGTCGGGAGTTGCCGCTGAGGTAGTTCACGAAGAAACCGACTATTCCGAATTTTATCTTATGATCGGGGCTGCCATTATCCTGATATTTATGATTATGGCTTCGGTTTTCGAGTCGGTTGCAACACCGTTTGTTCTGTTATTTTCAATCCCGCTGGCAGCCATTGGCTCGTTAGTCGCATTGATTATTACCAACAACAGCCTGCTGAATTCGAATACATTAATCGGCTTCCTGATTTTGCTCGGTGTGGTTGTGAACAATGGTATTATCCTGATTGACTATACCAACATTTTGCGTAAACGCGGGTTCCGTCGTTCGCGTGCTGTGATGATGGCAGGTCTGTCGCGTGTGCGCCCGATTCTGATTACGGCTATTACCACCATTGTGGGAATGTTTCCGCTGGCAATGGGTAATGCCGAATATGTAAGCGCTATTGGGGCGCCGTTTGCCATTGTTGTGATTGGTGGTTTGGCTTTAAGCACTGTTCTTACGCTCGTATTTATTCCAACATTTTATTCAGGATTGGAAAATGCGATTGAATGGTTTAAACACCAAACACTCCGGATTAAGATTATCCAGTTTGTTCTTATGGCGGCTTCGTTCGTTTTAATCTACTTCAAAGTGGATTCGGGTTTATGGCAAATGCTCGATCTAATTTTTGTGGTTATTCTTGTTCCGGGAACAACCTGGTTTGTTTTGAACAGCCTGAGAAAAGCACAGACCAAACTGATCGAAGAACACGATTCTATTCGTATTCAGATTAGGAAGCTGGTGAAAATTTACGACCGCAAAAGCCGTTTCGAGCGCGAGTGGGAATCTGGTAAGAAAATCAGGCATCATGCAGGTATCGGAAAGCAATACCGTGATTTGAAAGAATTCGACTACCTCATCTGGCAGTTGCCGGTATTAATTTTCCTGACCTATTTTGCATTTATATATCTGAATTCGGCATTCTGGTCGATTATGATCTCTATGGGCATAACTAACCTGGCCCTAAGTATGTGGAAACCTTTCGGGTTCTTTCTGAATTACAAAGCAGAAAAGTCGGGTAAGAAACTTCCTGCAAAATTATACAAGTGGGTTCGTGCATTCCTTTTCTGGATTTTGCCTTTTATTGAATTGTTTTTGGTATGGCGCATTACAAAAACATGGGGTTTGGTTTTATTCTTTGTTGTGATGTGGTATTTGGCTCTGGCCATTTCGGTTACATCGAAGCGCCTGTACGAAGAAAAAATAAATATCGACCGTATCACAGGGCGATTCGGCGGTATGCGTCGAAGTTTGTACCGTATGGTAAAACGTATACCGGTTATTGGGAAACAGCATCAGCCATTTAAAGCGCTTAACGGCGTTTCTCTCGAAATCACAACCGGCATGTTCGGGTTGCTTGGCCCTAATGGAGCTGGAAAGTCGACTATGATGCGTATAATTTGCGGTATCTTGGAACAGAGCTATGGTAAAATCTGGATCAACGGAATTGATACCCAGGAAAAGCGTGAGGAGCTTCAGGGTTTAATTGGTTACCTGCCACAGGAATTTGGTACATACGAAAATATGTCGGCCCAGGATTTCCTCGATTATCAGGCTATTCTGAAAGGCTTATCGGATAAGAAACAACGTGAAGAGCGTATTGAATATGTTTTACAGTCAGTGCATTTATGGGAAAAACGTGGCGATAAAATTGGGTCGTTCTCCGGAGGAATGAAACAGCGAATTGGTATTGCACAAATTCTGCTACACCTGCCAAAAATTCTGGTTGTTGATGAGCCAACCGCTGGTCTCGATCCACGTGAACGCATTCGTTTCAGAAACTTGCTTGTTGAATTGAGCCGCGAGCGAATCGTAATTTTCTCGACACATATTATCGAGGATATTTCAAGCTCGTGTAACCAGGTTGCTGTTATTAACCGTGGCCGGGTAAAATACCACGGAACACCTATGGATATGGTACATCTGGCGCAGAACATGGTTTGGCAATTTGATGTTCCGGTTGAAGATTTCGATAAAATGGAAAACAAACAGCTGGTTACTCACCACATGAAACAGGGCGATATGATCAGGGTTCGTTTCCTTTCGAAGCAAAAACCGGTTGAACATGCTGTACAAATCAGCCCGATTCTGGAAGATGCGTACCTGTGTTTGATAAAGGATTTAAAATAAAAACGAGTGCCTGATAAAAAAGTACCTGAGTGCCTAAGAAAAAAGTGTTTCCAGCTTAAGAACTCAGGCGCTAAGGAACTTAGGTGCTAAATAAATAAAACTATGCAATCAATTATCTCGCCCAATGTATGGACTTTGTTCCTGAAACTGGTGAAATACAATATGAAGGTAATTTTCGGTAACCGGTTTGTTTGGTTCGTGCTGGCGGCTATTGCCTTCTATTTTTTTATTTCGGTAACCAATATTTACGATGGTAATCAGCCCGACGAAGGTTTTATTTACGATATGCAAATAATGCCTGGTTTATTACTGATCTTTTATCCTATGACTTTTGGTATACAAAACGACCTTGATGCAGGGATTCTCGAAATTCTTTTCGGGATACCCGATTACCGCTACAAAGTTTGGCTGGTAAGGCTTGTTTTGGTTTTTATTTTGGTTGGATTGATGATGCTGGGATTGACGACCATGAGCTACTTTTTACTTGCACCTGTTGGAATATTGGAAATTACCTGGAATGTGATGTTCCCAATTTATTTCCTGGGTTCATTGGCATTTCTGTTTTCAACCATTATTAAAAATGGTAATGGGACAGCTGTAGTCATGGTTATTTTCGGAGTTGGATTACTCATTCTTTCAGGAATACTGGAACGTACGATGTGGAATATTTTTCTCAACCCGTTCGATATTCCTAACCGGCTCAACGAAATGATATGGAAGGAAATTGCGATGAAAAACCGCATTTTTCTGGCTGTTGGAACAGTACTTTTTATACTCTATGGACTATTTAATCTGCAAAAACGAGAGAAATTCATTTAGATGTCGAACAATTAAGTTAAACGAAAATGATTTTGGATACGCAACTGTAAATCTGAATTTTTCATCTATTTTGAATTGAAACAACTAAAAAGATGATGA
Source organism: uncultured Prolixibacteraceae bacterium (assembly GCA_937915865.1). Lineage (GTDB taxonomy): Bacteria > Bacteroidota > Bacteroidia > Bacteroidales > Prolixibacteraceae > Aquipluma. The sequence goes on from CALGIG010000015.1 coordinate 334,196, forward strand.
GAAAAACCTTCCTTTTTTTGTGTTCTGTTTTGTTTGCGTTGGTTGCTTTTAGTCAAACAAAAAACAGTTTATCAGTTCTTTATTCTCCTGCCAGCAATGGTATTGATATAAAAAACGGATGGATTGGTGATATGGGGTATACCGGAAAAGGAACCAGCCTTATCGAATTGAGGTATTCACGGCCAATCAATTCATATTTTACAATTGAAACAGGGCTGCAATATACCAACAATCGTATTGAGATGGATTATTTCCCTGACGGGGTGACTCATTACAAAAATCTGGAAATAAACATGATTTCGATTCCCATTTCAGGAAACGTTACATTCCTGAAATATTTTTTTGTGGAAACAGGCCCAACCTTCGATTTCGAAACAAATCACTCTTCATCTGCTTCAGCCAACAATCAGTCGGGTATCGGACTGGCTTTGGGTCTGGGAGGAAAATATACGTTTAAAAGAGTTACGCTGATAGTCAACCCGTTTTTCCAACGCCATTTATTGCTTTCAATTCAAAGTGGTCAAACGATACAACATCTTTGGCAATCAGGAGTCAAGTTTGGGGTAGGGTTTAATTTTTAAGAAAAAGTATAAAAGCTCTTACCTATTTTTGAAATATAGGATTTTTGTGTGTCGTAATGTTGTTTATTTATACATCAATGCGCATGTCCAATGTGATGATATTCTGTTAAATGATTGATGATTGCAGCAGTATCATTAATAAATGAACCATCTTCGAGCACCAAAACCGGGCAACTTTGGTTTTCCTCTCCTAACAAATCAACTAAAACCTGGCGTGGTCGGGCAAAATTCACGTATTTAACCTCAATTTCATTGACCAGGCTCGGATAATACGAAAGTAAGCCTTCTATCATTACACAATCAGGGCAAAAATACCTTTTGTCGTCATCTCGGTTAACGTCTTTGAAATCAGCTTTCAATAAAAATAATTTCTTCATTTTTCTGAATTTTTTTCGGAGCTAAAAGTATTTAATTTTCGGAAAGCTGAGTGTGTTTTTGATATGAAAAATGTCTGATGGATTCTTAAAAGTTCTTAATTCGAACTAAAAAAACAGATGGTCTCCGGTTAGTGCCGGAAACCATCTGATATACAATAAGTAAGGGCTAAAAACTTTGTTGATTAGTTTACTCCCGTACGTATGTCCCACCACATTTGCTGACCCCACAGACGGTCGGTTGCTTTATCCCAGAAAGGACTTATATTTTCTGTATTTAAGCTATACTCGTTTGTTGGATAGGGTTCGCGGAATGGCGGACGGTTGTGCCCTGGATAGAATGAATAAGGTGCTGCTGCGAGTTTTGGTACATCGGTACGGCGAGTTTCTGCCCATGCTTCGTGTCCTTGTTTAAACAAGCAAAGCCATTTCTGCATATAAATTTGTTCCAGATTATTGGCAAAGGCAACCGAGCTTTGAAGCAGGTAGGCTGCTGTTGCTGTTGCATCAATGCCGTTTTCTTCCATCGAAGCGGTAATTGCTGCTTTGTAGGCTTCGGTAGCCGAAATCCCGGCATTCCAGCCACGTTGTGCAGCTTCAGCTTTAATAAAAAGAACTTCGGAATATCTCATAAGAGGTGAGAAGCCTTTAGGATCATCTCTGAACCGGTATCCCAGTCGCGATATTTCTTTGATGTCGAATGTTCCTGGTTGTACTCCGGCAATTACACCTCTGAATTTACCATCTGAAGCTGCTGGTTTGGCATATACTGGTAAGCGTGGGTCGTTTAATTCAATAAGTTTGTCAACCAAAACACTGCAAACCCCGTGGTCGTCGCGATCATTTACATAGGCATCAACATAAAACGGTTCCTGATAAGGCGTGGCACCCGACCAGTTTAAGAATGCATTTTCAGAGTTTGACGAAATAATAGGGTACTTTGTTGGGTTATCTAAAATTTCTTCAATCACTTGTTTTGAGGTTGCAGCATCTATATTCGATATCCGGATAGCCATGCGTAAGCGAAGTGAGTTAGCGAATTTTTGCCATTTACTTACGTCACCCATGAAAAGAAAATCGCCAGATCCTAAATTGTCGGTACCTTTCTGGTTGAAAAGATCATTGGCATCGGCCAGCATTTTCATTACAGCCGGATATATTTCTTCCTGCTTGTCGTACTTAGGGTTAATCACACTTTCTTCAGCGCCAAGTGCTTCCGAAAAAGGAATGTCTCTCCAAGTATCAGTTGCAATTTGCCAGATGAAAGCGCTGTATGTCATTGCTACAGCGTTCATATTGGTTTTCCCGTCGGCATTTGCGTCTTTCATAATCTGTTTCAGGTTTTGCAAATCACGGTAAACTGTTGCAAAAGCCCTGTTCATTTCACTTTCTCTAAAGGCATAACGCGATTCGTCGATGTACTGTATTTTACCCATCTGGTTGGCATACGAAGCTTCATTAGCGTTTACCCATGTATCGAAAAAGCCATTGGTAAAATCGTATATCACATATCCCAACGAGTTAGTTGATGGTACTTTTGTCGGGTTGTTCGGGTCGGTATTAATTGATTCGAAATCTTTTGTACACGAGGTCGTTGCCAGTATAGCGCATAGTATAACGGCAATCTTTATTCTGAAATATTTTATCATGATAATTCTTTTTAAAATGAAACCAGATGATGCTTAAAAAGAAAGGTTTATTTTGAAACCCAAACTGCGAGTGGCTGGAAGCTGGTATTGCTCAGTTCCCATTCCCTCGTTTGTAGTACCAAAAGCCGTTTCAGGATCGATGTGGATGTCGTTCGTTTTGTGGGTCCAGAGTAAGGCAAGATTCCGGCCTACAAATGATATATTGGCTGAGTGGATTATCCCAATCTTATTCAGGATCGATTTTGGAATTGAATAACCAAACGTGAATTCTCTGAATTTAATGTAGCTTGCATTGATGATACCTTGCTGAGGTATTCCCCAGTAGGACTCATAGTAATCCTGAGTTGATACTACAATGTCGTTTGCCGAGCCATCCTCTTTCACTGCAACTTTGTCTTTCAGAACGTCTTGTCCAACAACCAAACCTACTTCGCGAATGTTTTTACCTTCAGTGCCCGGGCGCGAAGCCATTTGTGCTGTTTCTTCCGAAACGCCTGACATTCCACCAAACCAATCAGTTACCGAAAATAAGTTTCCACCCCAACGCATGTCAATCAGGAAACTGGCGTTGAAATTTCTATACGAAAATGAATTACTTAACCCACCAGTCCATTTAGGCATAACATTCCCGAGTTCGATAGGAGTAGACGAAGCCAACGGTAATCCATCGCTACCCACGATAATATTTCCTTTTTCGTTGGTTTTAAATCCAACACCTTTTATAACGCCAAACGATTCGCCAGGAATGGCTTCAACTGTTACGCTTCCCCATGAACTGGATATTTGATATTTCTTTAAGTCGCCATAAAGCTTGTTTACCCGGTTTTTGTTTTGAGCCCAGTTTAATGTAATATCCCAATTGAGGCCTTTCTGCGATTTCAATATCTGTCCTTGTAATTCAAGCTCAATCCCTTTGTTTTCAATTTCTCCGGCGTTGATTTTCATAGCATCGTATCCCGAAGCATCACTCACGTCGATGTCCATAATCTGGTCTTTGGCAATTTTATCATAGTATGTAACATTTACGCCAAACCGGTTTTTGATGAACTTTAATTCGGCTCCAATTTCAGTTGAAGTGATGCTCTCAGGTTTCAGGTTTAATGCAGGGAGCTTTGTTGGTAACCTGAATGGAGTTGTGCCATCATAAGGATCCAGTGAAGTATAAGTCATGGCAAGTTGGTACGCAGAAGTTGCATTACCTACTTGAGCCCAACTAGCTCGCAGTTTGGCAAATGACAGAATTGCTGGATCGGTTTTAAAAACATCGGATATAATCCAGCTTGCAGTTGCCGATGGGTAAAAGAACGACCAGTTGTTGGCCGGAAGGGTTGAACTCCAGTCGTTACGTGCAGTTAAATCGAGGAATAACCATTTTTTATAATCAAACGATGCAGAGGCATATACCGAATTTGATCTGAATCGCGTGTCAACTTGTGAAGCTGCTGGATTTCCGCTTACGTTTCCAATAGTAAATAAATCGGGCACAGTTAACGAAAGCGCTTTAATGTTGGTGAGGTGGTAATTGTAATCGCGGTAATTAGCTCCTAATGTAGCATTTGCAGAGATAGTTTCTGTAATTTTTTTATTCAAAGTAAAGAATAAATCTGCATTGGTTTCCTGTTGAAAACGTTGCGATTGCTCAAAAGCACCTCCCGGACGAACGCCGTTCGAACGGTCGGCAGTAACCGATTTCCTGAAAATGTGGTGCCAATCGGTTCCTACGCGACCGGTAACATTGATCCAGTCGTTGATTTTATAGTTCAGGTTTATATTACCGTAAACGTGGTCTTTTTGCTGGCTGTTAATGTTTTTATGTACAGTCCAGTATGGGTTGTTGTGGAAATTCGAGTTCCAGTTGTATGGATTACCGTCGATATTGTCGGTATTCCAGTATTTTTTTAGATTGCCCATGTTCACCTGGCGACCAAACCAGCCTCCAATTGATTGCATAACGTTATTGGCCGAGTATCCTTGACCCGGGAGGTTATCAGATTTTGATTGGGTATATGTAACTGCACCGTTTGCAGTAAGTTTTTTTGTGATATTGATTGAGCTGTTCAAGCTTATTGTATTCTTTGTCAAATCGGTATTTGGAACGGCTCCTGTTATATCCTGGCGAGAGAGGAATAACCGGTTTGTTCCTTTTTCTGAACTGCCATCAATTGAAACGCTATTGTCGTAGGTTACACCGGTCACAAAAAAATCTTTCACATTGTTTGGCTGCGAAACCCATGGACTTGGCTGGTACTTTCCGTCAACAACAGGACTATCGAATTGAGCGAGTTTTAGTCCAATATCTAAGCGTGGCCCAAATGATTCGTCAAAATGGTCGTATTTGCCACCGCCGGCACCATCAAGATAAGTAAACGAAGTTTTGGCCCAATCTTCGTAAGTATAATTACCGTAAACTTTTGGATTGTTTGTTTTGGCTTGGTTGTATCGATATTCTTCGCCATTGTATCCTTGTCCGTATTTATTCTGGTAATTTGGAATAATGTAAACATTGTCGAATGTTATACTAGAGTTTATGTTGACTCCAAGCCCTTTGGTTTTTGATCCGCTTTTGGTTGTTATTAAAATAACGCCGTTGGCTGCAAGCATCCCGTAAAGAGCAGCCGCATTTGCCCCTTTAAGTACAGTAATCGATTCAATGTTTGTTGGGTCAATGTCAGAAGCACCATTACCATAGTCAACGCCACCTCTCCAGGCTACACTCGACGAATAGTTACTGATTGGAACTCCATCGACAACAAATAATGGTTCGTTATTTCCAAACGAGCTATTGCCCCTGATACTGATACGCGATGATCCCCCAACGGCACTGGTTGCGCTTGTAACTTGTACCCCTGCAATTTTTCCTGAAAGCGAATTCACAATGTTTTGGTCTTTCGCTTTCGATAGCGTTTCTCCGCTTACTTCCTGAGAGGCATAACCTAACGCTTTTTTTGCTCTTGTAATGCCAAGTGCCGTAACAACAACCTCATCTACAGCAATATTGTCAGATGACAGTTTTACATTGATAATCGATTGATTGTTGATGTCAACTTCCTGTGTTTTCATCCCGACAAAGGTAAACACAAGGGTTTTTGCATCCTGCGGAACTTTAAGCCTGTACATCCCTTCCATGTCGGTAATTGTTCCTAGTGTCGTACCTTTTAGCGACACCGATGCACCTGGAACCGTAGCTCCGTCATCTATCGAGACTACTTTCCCTGTAATCTCCTTGGTTTGAGCCCAAACTAGGTTCAAACCAATTGCAAAGACTGCAATTAGTAACAAGATTTTTTTCATGTAGAATTAATTTAAATTAACAACAGCAGTTATTGAAATTCACAAATAGAAAAAATCAAATATTTGTATATACCCCCCATTATTTTACATCATATTTGAAATTTTTCTGTTTTTAAACGACTTTTTTAGTTTTTTATTTATTTATATTTTAATTACTCCCCATATAATAGATGCTGTGTTCGGTTTTTTGACAAATGTATAAAAATGTAAAAATGACGCTTTATTGTATCCTGAAAACGGTGTAAAAACTGATAATGTTAACTTATCTTAAAATCTCTACATGATTTTTGTCATGGAAATGACGTAATTTATACCATTATGATTATATATAGTCAAAAATTAATCATTTTGATTGTATGGCAAATAAAAAAGAGGCTTAAGTGAATCAAGCCTCTTTTCAGTACTATTTTTCTTCGTCTTTCTTGTTAACGAATAAATTTCAATCTTTTCCCTTTAAATGTTGAATTAAGTTTTCCATTGTTATAAACCAAATTACCATTAATAAAAGTATGGGTTACCTGATTTGTGAATTCAATTCCGTCAAAAGGTGACCATCCGCATTTATAAAGTATGTTTTCGGGCGAAACTGTCCATTTAAAGTAGGGATCGACTAATACAAGGTCGGCATAATATCCATCACGAATGTATCCTCGGCGATCAATTCTGAATAGATCGGCTGGAGCATGACACATTTTTTCAATTACCCGTTCAACCGGAATAAGCCCGTTTCTACTCATTTCAAGCATAGCAACCAGCGAATGTTGTACCAAAGGTCCACCTGAAGGTGCTTTGAAGTATGAATGTTCTTTTTCTTGTAAGGTATGAGGGGCATGGTCGGTGGCTATCACATCAATTTTGTCAGAACGCAAGGCTTTCCAAAGAGCCTCTTTGTCAGCGGCAGTTTTAACCGCCGGATTCCATTTAATAAGATTACCTTTTCGGATATAATCGCATTCATCGAACCACAAGTGATGTATGCAAACTTCAGCTGTAATATGTTTATCTATGACCTTCCCAGAACTAAACAGTTGCATTTCTTTGGCGGTCGAAAGGTGAAGAACATGAAGGCGTGTCCCGTATTTCGAAGCCAGATCAATGGCTTTTGCCGATGATTTGTAACAAGCTTCATCGTTTCTGATTTTAGGATGTGCAGAAATTGGAACAAATTCACCGTATTTCTCTCTGAAAAGCGCCATATTTTTCTGGATAGTGGGCTCGTCCTCGCAATGAGTAGCAACCAATAATTTGGTATTTTTGAATATATTGGAAAGTATTTCTTCATTGTCAACCAGCATATTACCTGTTGATGATCCCATGAAAACCTTAATTCCGCACACCTCTGAAATATCAGTTTTCAACACTTCTTCCAAATTGTCGTTTGTGGCTCCCATATAAAAGGAGTAATTGGCTACCGAGACTTCCGCTGCCCGTTGGTATTTTTCTTCAAGTAATTGTTGTGTTACTGTTTGCGGATTAGTATTTGGCATTTCCATAAAAGATGTAACTCCACCAGCTACAGCAGCTTTCGATTCAGTGGCAATCTCTCCCTTATGTGTCAATCCTGGTTCGCGAAAATGCACCTGGTCGTCAATAACGCCCGGAATAAGATATTGTTCTTTGGCATCAATAACCAACGCATTTGATTCTGTTCCTGGTGCGAAACTCTGTCCTTCGAAAACTTTGGCGATGAATTCTCCATCGATCAACACTGCGCCTGCGAATATTTTCCCTTCGTTGATAATACGTGCATTTTTTATTAGTGTCTTCATTCCATGAATTTTAGCCTTACTATAAAAATACAGAATATATAAACAAAAGACCGCTGAAACGGCCTTTTTGTTTGCATGATTTGCAAGTTATTTCTGAATTTTTTCGTAATGCGTGAACCAGCTCCTGATTTTCATTTTCATAACACCCCAAAGGGCCTCGTTAAAAATACCCCCGCTCATTTTAGAAACGCCTAATTTGCGATCAGTAAAAACAATAGGAACTTCAATGATTTTGAACCCATGCTTCCATGTTTTGAATTTCATTTCAATCTGAAATCCATAGCCTTTCAAACGGATGTTGTCAAAATCTATGGTTTCCAGAACCTTTCGATGGTAGCACTTAAACCCGGCGGTGGTATCCATTATTTTCATACGGGTAACTACTCGTACGTATACCGAAGCAAAATACGACATCAGAACTCTTCCAAGGGGCCAGTTAATTACATTAATTCCTGATATATAACGAGAACCGATGGCCAAATCAGCATTTTGCTCAACACAAGCTTCATATAGCCTTTCCAAATCATCCGGATTATGAGAGAAATCACAATCCATTTCAAAAATGTAGTCATATTTTCGGTCGAGGGCCCAATGAAATCCAGCAAGATATGCTTTCCCTAATCCTTCTTTCCCGGCACGTTTCAGAATATGAAGCTTTTCTGAGAATTCCGACATCAATTGTTCGACAATGGTTGCCGTTTTATCTGGCGAGTTATCGTCAATAATTAGAATCTCAAAAGGAACGTTGAGCGAAAACACCTTTCTGATCATTCGTTCAACATTTTCTTTTTCGTTGTAAGTTGGTATTAAAACCAGGTTATGATGCACAATTGTTCAATTTACTGATTATAACACGAAAATACTTCTTTTTGGGAACTGTCTTTCGTATTCACCGAATCATTAACAATTTTTAGTGTAATTTAATTGGTTTTACAAAAAATGGGTGTTTTGTTTTTATCTGATTTTCAATAATCCGTAATGTTTAATGTTTGTGGTATTTACAATCATTAACAACTCTTTTAAAAATCCAGTTAAACTTTGCTGATAAACCCCAGTCAGAATTCACTAATTATTGATGACCAATTTTTGTTTTCTATTTAACTGTTAAAAGAACCGAAATGAAGAATTTATTGATTTTGATGCTTTTGTTTATTTCTGTTGTCGCTTTTGCACAGGTACCTCCTGCCGGAACTGGTGGTGGTCCAAGGCCAAGAGAAAATATGGAAGCTAAAAATGGAAAAATAACTGGAAAAATTATAGATAGCGATACCAAAGAACCTATGGAATATGCTAATGTTTCAGTATTCCGTAAACAAGATTCAAAACTTGTGACTGGTAGTATTACAAATGCTTCCGGAGGTTTTCTGATTGATAACTTACCTTATGGAGCCTATTTTGTTGAGGCAAGTTTTATCGGGTTTGATAAAACCACCGTTAAGGATGTTAAGGTAATTCCTAATGCGTCAACCGCTGATATTGGTACCATAAGTTTATCGGCATCGCGCGAGCAGATTGGAACTGTTGATGTTGTTGCCGAACGTAGCCGGGTAGAATATAAAATTGATAAGAAAGTTATTAATGTTACCAATGATATTAATGCAACGGGCGGAACTGCTGTAACAGTTCTTGAAAACACTCCTTCAGTTGAGGTTGATATTGATGGAAACGTAAGCCTTCGAGGATCGTCGAGTTTTACTGTTCTTATTGATGGACGCCCGAGTGTGTTGAGCGGAAGTGATGCTTTGAAGCAAATTCCTTCATCCGCAATTCAGAATATCGAAATCATCACTAATCCATCGGTAAAGTACGATCCCGATGGGATGGCAGGTATCATTAATGTGGTCATGAAGAAAAATATTTTGGCTGGCATTAATGGTATTGTAAACTTAAATATTGGAACTGGTGATAAGTATGGAACCGATTTCACCGTTAACTATAAAACAAAGAAATACAATGTTTTTCTGGGTGGAAACTGGAACGACAATACTGATTGGGGTAAGTCGAAATCGACCCGAGAAACGTATGACAACGATACCACTACTTACTTAATTTCTTCGGGAACACGTAATATGTCGCGTGGAGGAACTCAGGTTCGTGGTGGTTTAGATTATTATATCACAGATAAAACAACCGTTACTGTTTCATCTGAAATTGGTAGTTATAATTTTGATAGTTATGGGACTGGAAATTTGCATAATTATGATTTTCCTGCAAGTTTTGACATCTATTCGCTTCAGAACAATAACACCGGAAGAAAAGGAAATTATGTTAGTGCTAATGCCAATTTCCAGACTAAGTTTAATGAAATGGGAACGCACAAACTCGAAGGTTCGTTTAATTACAGAAACCGAGATGGAAAGTCGGACGAAACTGTTGATGAAAATCAAACAGATACTGAATATACACATTTAGGCGAATATATTTCACGGGTGACTTCGCATGAAAACAGCAATTCGAACGATTATCGGGCAAAATTAGACTATACCTTGCCATTTAAAAACGGTACCAAATATGAAGCTGGTTTACAAACACGAGTCGAAGACGAGTTTGAAGATCTCGATTTTAAGAGTTTTAATACTACCACGCAGCAATTTGAGAATAACCCGTTATTTACGAGTAGTATGGATTTTAAGGAGCAAATCCATTCGGCATATTCAACCTATACAGGTAGCTTAATTGGTATACAGTACGTTGCCGGGTTGAGAGGCGAATACAACAAACGAGAAATTACCCATTATAAAGAGAATGTGCCAAATACGTATAAATTAGACCGATTCGACTATTTCCCATCATTACATTTATCGTATGAATTGGCTGATCATAGTCAGTTGATGACAAGCTATTCCAAACGTGTTAACCGTCCTGATGGCCGAGACCTCGACCCATTTCCAAGTTATATGAATAAATATACCATTCGTAGTGGTAATCCGGCGTTAAAACCAGAATTTACGGACTCGTATGAATTTAGTTACATGAAAAAATTTGGAGGATCATTCCTTTCTCTTGAAATGTTTTACAGAACTACCAATAACCTGATTACCCGAATAACCAATGTTATTGACGACATAAGCTATATGACTGTTGATAATATGAACCACGATTATTCCCTTGGTGGTGAAGTGATGGGAAACATTAATATAACCAAATGGTTACTGGTAAATACAAGTTTCTCTCTTTACAATTATAAACTTAAAGGTGAAGTTTTAGGAGAGTCGGTTGATAAGGAAAGTACAAATTATTCCGGGCGCTTGAATGCTACTGTTAAATTTAATTCTGATAGCCGCTTGCAATTGAGCGGTTTTTATCGTGGACCTTCAGTTTCTGCACAAGGGACACAAAAAGGATCAGTTTTTACCAACTTATCGTACCGGCAGGATTTCATGAAAAGGAAGCTTACGGCAACAATTAGTGTTCGCGATTTGTTAGGAACTATGAGAATGCAGGGAACGTCTTATGGCGATAATTTCAGTTCAACATTCAAAATGACAAGAGAACCACGTGTGTTGATGCTTACTCTCAGTTATAAAATAAATAACTATAAGCTTGACCGGTCAGCATCGGACGAACAACGTAATGAAAATAATGATGATCTGTTTTAATCACAGAGAATTATTTTGAATAACAGCAAGCGAAACCTCCCCCGGGTTTCGCTTTTTTTATGCCTAAAATTAACGTCATGACATCAGTTACTAATCAAGATTTGAAGCAAATAATTACCTTTGATTTATCCATAAGTAATTAGTCGCTGATGAAGCTATTCGTTATATCCATCTTTTTATTATTCCCGTTTGTTGGCGAAGCTCAACTTTTCCCTAATGTTGTCGATTTTCACGGCAAAATCGATAAGGTAACCGAAAAAAAATACGGGAAAGAATATGCAACCAACAAAAAGGATTCAGGAGTATTTAAGCCTGGAAGGTTTTCCGGATGGAAATATATTTATTTGTTCGACGAGAACTCGAAATTAACAAAACAAGTCAACATTTTTCTCAATCAGGTGCAGGCCGAATCAATTTATCAGCGGACTAAAACAGGCGATAAGATCGTTATTGAGCGTGAGATAATTAGCTATACCGACCTTACAAAGCCTGGAAATTGTGTTGAATATGAGAATTTTATTAATCAGAAAGGTCAAATTCAGAAAGTTAATTACTGGTCGGTTGATTTAAAGAAAAATACACGCGAACTGTTTTTAGTTGAAAGTGATGCCGAATATAGGAGGGAAAGGCTGCAATCGTTTGTTCGCCACAATGTAAACGAAAAAGGAGATTTAGATACCGGCGAACGCTGCGAGTTGATTTACGATGGAGCTGGCCGTTTAATCCGAATAGAACGGAAAGATATTGAAACTGAGTTAAAAACCATACTGAACTATACGTATAATCCACATGGATTTCTTGACCATTATTCGGTCGACTTCATGGTTGGCTTGCCGGTTTGGGGCAAAAACCCAAAGCAGGATATTTACTATAAATTTGACAGACAAGGCAATTGGGTACGAAAATATTGGTATTCGGGTAAAAAACGATACATTGAAGCACGGCGAGTTATAAAATACAAGTAAACTTTTCCAATGGCTGAAATTCAACTTGAAACTTCACGATTGTTTCTCAGACCAATCGAGTTAAGCGATTCACCTGTAATCCTGAAATACAGGTCTGATGCTGAAGCTAACAAATACCAGGGCTGGGTGCCAAAGAACCTTGAGGATGTTCATGATTTTATCTGCCACCGTGTTTGTCGTCAGATTAATCAAGCCGGAAGCTGGTTCCAATTGGTAATTATCAGAAAAGATAGTGGTGAATTGATTGGCGATATTGGGATTCATTTTCTTACAGAAGAACCTTTTTGTACCGAATTGGGAATTACAGTTGATCAGGAACATTGGAATAAAGGATTTGCGAATGAAGCTTTATCGGAAGTAATTACCTTCCTTTTTCTGAGACTAGGTAAACAGAAAATTATTGTGTCAATTGATCCGAGAAACAAACCTTCGATAAAACTATTTGAGCGATTGGGATTTGTGCAAGAATTCTATACTGAAAAAAGCTTTTTCCTGAATGGTGAATGGGTTGACGATTTGGTGATGGGGTTACAATTATCAGAATAAAGCTTGAATATTATCGACTTTATTCTGCCCCAACTCCTTCCAAAATTTCTTTCGCTTTTTTAACGGTTTTTATTTTCTCGAAGGTAAGCGACAATCGGTTGTTGCTCTCTTTCATGCGACATGTTTGGTGATGTTTTTGCACATACTGCAACACCTTGCTAAAGGTAGCCGATTGGTAAAACGGCGACTGAGGATCGGAAATAAAATGGCAAACCATTTTATGGTGTTTCAATATAACTTTTTCCATCCCCAAATCAATGGCAATTCGGCGAAGGCGCACAACTTCAATTAATTCAATACTTTCCGGTGGAAGTTTTCCAAAGCGGTCTATCAATCCGGCTTCAAACTGAACCAAAGTTTCTTCAGTTTCAATGTTATCAAGCTCGCGGTAGAGTAACATACGTTCCGAAATGCTTTGGATATATTTATCTGGGAATAAAAGTTCCAGATCAGTATCAATCTGGCAGTCGCTGGCAAATTTCACATTCAGGAATGCGCGCGACGAATCTTCTTTTTCGTCCTTGAAGATATCTTTAAATTCGGTTTGTTTCAGTTCCAGAATAGCTTCATTCAAAATGCGGTGATAGGTTTCGAACCCAATGTCGGCTATAAATCCGCTTTGCTCGGCTCCAAGCAGGTTTCCTGCTCCACGAATGTCTAAATCCTGCATTGCAATGTTGAACCCACTGCCCAATTCCGAAAATTCTTCGATGGCTTTAAGCCGGCGACGTGCTTCGGCAGTAAGCGTTGATAGCGGTGGAGCCAACAGGTAGCAAAATGCTTTTTTGTTCGAGCGGCCCACACGACCACGTAACTGGTGCAGATCACTCAGCCCGAAATTTTCAGCATGGTTTATGATGATAGTATTGGCATTCGAAATGTCCAATCCCGATTCGATGATGGTAGTAGCAATCAAAACATCAAATTCGCCATTGATAAAATCCATCATCACTTTTTCAAGTTTTTCGCCTTCCATTTGGCCATGACCAACAGCAGTACGGACCCCTGGTACAATTTTCCTGATCTCAGATTCAACTTCGTATATATTCGAAACACGGTTGTGAATGAAAAATACCTGTCCACCTCTTGCTATTTCGTATTGAATAGCCTCACGGATAATATCGACATTAAACCCGTGTAATTCGGTAGCAATAGGGTAGCGGTTGGGTGGTGGCGTTTGTATGATCGACAGGTCACGTGCACCCATCATCGAGAATTGTAGAGTACGAGGAATGGGTGTTGCCGTTAAGGTTAGTGTGTCTACATTTACCTTCAATTGTTTTAGCTTTTCTTTGACCGAAACGCCGAATTTTTGTTCCTCGTCAACAATTAGTAACCCCATATCTTTGAAAACCACTTCTTTCCCAACCAACTTGTGGGTGCCAATTAAAATATCAACTTTTCCCGCTTTGGTGTCGGCTAAAATTTGTTTGATGTCGGCTGGTTTTTTTAACCGACTGATATATTCAATCCTTGCCGGGAAATCTTTTAGCCGCTCGGAAAAGGTTTTATAATGTTGAAGCGCCAAAATGGTAGTGGGCACCAAAACGGCAACTTGTTTGCTGTCGGTCACTGCTTTAAAGGCTGCACGAATGGCAATTTCAGTTTTTCCGAAACCAACATCTCCGCAAACCAGGCGGTCCATTGGAACTTCCTTTTCCATATCTTCCTTCACTGCAATAGTCGATTTGGTCTGGTCGGGCGTATCTTCGTAAATAAACGAAGCTTCCAGTTCTTTCTGCAGATATGAATCAGGTGAAAATGCAAAACCATGTTCGTGAAGCCGTTGAGCATACAGTTCGATAAGGTCTTTTGCAATATCTTTTACCTTTGCTTTAGTGCGGTCTTTCAGTTTTTGCCAGGCGCCGCTTCCAAGCTTACTGATGTTAGGTTCGGTTCCGTCTTTACCCTTATATTTCGAAATACGGTGAAGGTTGTGAATGCTTACCAAAAGTACGTCATTGTCCCTGTATGTCAATCGTATAGCTTCTTGTAGCTTTCCGTCAACTTCGGTTTTTACCAAACCTGCAAAACGTCCTATCCCATGATCGACATGCACTACCCAGTCGCCTTGGTGCAACATATTTAATTCCTTAAGGGTAATGCTGTCGCGTTCGGCTTTTCTCGATTTAATTTGGAAACGGTGATAACGTTCAAAAATCTGGTGATCAGTAAAACAGCAAATCTTCAGATCATTATCAATAAAGCCCTCGTGTAGTGTAAAATCTACAGGCTGAAAATCAACTTTTAACTCTCTATCTTTAAAAATAGCTTTCAATCGGTCGGTTTGCGAAACATTGGTCGAAAGAATATAATTTTTAAAGCCTTCTGCCTGATGGTTGATAAGGTTTTCAGCCAGCAAATCAAAGTTTTTATTGAAAACGGGTTGGTGCGTAGTCCCGTATTTTATAACCTTACTTTTGTCGAAAAATACTTTTACCCCAAATTCGGCACAGGTAAACTGGTTAATTTCCTTTATAAATTCTTTTCCCGGAAGCAATTTTTCGAACCAAGTCTTCCGATCTTCTTCTGTTTCTGCTTTTTCGATGGTTTGGGTAAAATCGTGGTCCATCTGATCTGCAATCAGCTGTATATCGTTCAGGATAAGAATACTGTCAGATGGAATAAAATTCAGGAAACTGATGCGGCCTTCCTCGGTTAAATTCTCCTGAATATTGGGTATGATACTGATTTTAGAATGAGATTCTTTCGAAATCTGGTTGTCGAGGTTGAAACTTCTGATCGAATCAACTTCATCACCAAAGAAATCAATACGGAATGGATCTTCTGAGGCAAACGAATAAATATCAACAATTCCACCGCGGATAGAGTATTGACCAGGTTCGTATACAAAATCGACCCGCTCAAAACCATATTCGTAAAGTACCTCGTTCACGAATTCAATCGATAGTTTATCACCCTTCGAAACATGGAATGTATTTGATGCCAGACCTTCGCCCGATATAACTTTTTCGACCAATGCTTCAGGGTAGGTTATTATAACCAGCGAGCCCCCCTGTTTAAGGGAACTAAGGACTTCAGTTCGCAGTATAATATTTTCCTGTTCAATGGTTTCGTAATTCACCGAGCGTTTGTACGACGAAGGGAAAAACAATACCGGAACTTCAGTAGAAAGTGTATTCAAATCGTCATAAAAATACGATGCTTCTTCTCTGTCGTTCAGGCAAATAACGAATGTTTTTGGAATGCTTTCGGAAAGTAAACAGGTTAAGATACTTCGGGCAGAGCCAACAATTCCCTGCAGATGAACCTTTTCACCCGGGGTATTTAGCAGCTCACGTAACTCGCTTTTATGTTCGTGCCCGCTAAAAAGTTTCCTGAACTCTTTTCGATCCAAAACAAAAATATTAGGTTGCAAATGTAACCATTAATACACGAAAGTGTTCGCAAAGATGAGCGAGATCCCTTTTTTTCAGGAGAGGCAGAATTATTAAGCATCAATGTTGATTAACTGTCTGATATTTTGTAATTTTCAAATTCCATATCAAATTGCACATCATGAGTAAAAATTCAGACAAAAAGCATTCGAAACATCTCGACGATGGTTTAAAAAGCATTGAATCAGAGAAAAGGGACCACCAGGTAATCAGTAAAAAGAAGTACAATAAAGAACTCCGGAAACTGGAAGTTGAGTTGATTAAACTCCAGGAATGGGTAAAGTATAAACAACTCAAGGTGGTTGTTTTGTTCGAAGGCCGCGATGCAGCAGGAAAAGGAGGGGTAATTAAACGAATTGCGGGGCCGCTTAATCCACGTATTTGCCGGATTTCGGCGCTGGGTACTCCCACCGAGAAGGAAAAGTCGCAGTGGTATTTCCAGCGGTACACTTCTCATTTACCTTCAGGAGGCGAAATCGTTTTATTCGATCGTAGCTGGTACAATCGAGCTGGTGTAGAGCATGTAATGGGTTTTTGCACCGACGAACAGTATGAGGAATTTTTCAGGAGTTCGCCAGAATTTGAACGGATGTTGGTGCGTTCGGGCATCCTTCTGATTAAATACTGGTTTTCTGTTTCTGATGAAGAACAGGAACTGCGTTTTCAAGCCCGGCTGAATGATGTGACCAAACGGTGGAAATTGAGCCCTATGGATATTCTTTCGCGCGAAAAGTGGGTGGAATATTCCAAGGCCAAGGACGAAATGTTTAAATTTACTGATATAAAACAAGCGCCTTGGTATGTTGTCCCGGCCGATAATAAACGCTTGGCGCGGCTTAATTGCATCAGTCATTTGCTAAGCCTGATCCCGTATGAACAGGTTCCTTCGGAGCCCATTGAACTTTCTCCGCGTAAGGAATATCCGGCTTACATGCGGACTCCTATTTCTGATCAGACGTTTGTCCCCAACCGGTATGGGCGGAAAAAAGAAAAAGCCAATGAAGAGATAATAGAGCCTCAGGAATAAAAACGTATTTTAGTTGCCTGAATTACATTAACTACGTTTGTTACATGGCACGATTTCTTAACGACCGGAAAAAGGTAACCGGAAAGATTCCTGGCTCACTCATTCATTTAGGAAGCAAAAAGATTGAAAAGCCGCTGATTCGGTTCATTACTTTCACCAACGATAAGTTAATTGACACCCAGCCGGAAACGTTGGAAGAATGTATGCCTTATCTGACAGATGGAACCATTAGCTGGATAAGTGTTTACGGACTGCATGATGCTGAGCTGATTAAGACTCTTGGCGAATTATTTGACATTCATAGTCTTCTGCTCGAAGATATGCTTAATACCGATCAACGTCCGAAAATTACCGAAACCAATAAATTGTTAATTATTATCCTGAAAATTTTGGATTTCGACGAAAAAACCAAAGAATTGAGTTCGAACCAGATATCAATGATTCTTGATGATTCGTTCCTGATTACACTTCAGGAAAAGGAAGGACATTATTTCGATTCGATTCGTGAACGTATTCATAATGGTACCGGTCGTGTACGACGAAAAGGCGCTGATTATCTGACGTATGCGTTACTCGATACAATTGTTGACAATTACCTGATTAATATTGAGATGCTCGGAAATATTATTGAAAAAACGGAACCACGAATTTTTCTACCGAAACAAAAAAATTTGATCCAGGAGATATACAGGCACAAAACCGAAATTAACTTTTTACGGAAGAATATTCGTCCGGTGAAAGAAATTGTTCATCAGTTGATTGAAAATGAATCGGGTTTTGTCGCCGACGATAACCTGAAGTATTTTCACGACCTGAACGACTTGATTATGCAGGCTTCGGAAACTATTGAAATTTACCAGATGATGCTCAGTGACCAAATGAACATTTACAATGCCAATCTGGATTTAAGGGCTAACGAAATCATGAAAGTGCTCACCATTTTCTCTGCATTTTTTATCCCAATAACTTTTGTGGCTGGCGTTTATGGTACCAATTTCGAGTACATTCCCGAACTCAAAATGAGATATGGTTACTTGTATTTTTGGGCCATAATGATTTTGATAACTATAGCATTAACTTTCTATTTTAAAAAAAGAAAGTGGTTCTAGTTTGAATTATTTAGTTTCTGTGGGTGTTAATTCTTCAATGAAATCGTTGCCTGAAATATTTAAGTCGAGCGATGGATTTTCCTTGGTTTCAGAAATATAATACAATTTCGATTCATGGCTTCCAAGAGTGACCGAAATACGCGTTGGTTTTCCCAGCCCAAGACTGAATCCAGGTTCCCAGATAAATACCCAGGCGTCTTTCAAGCCAATTAAATCGTAAACCGAATAGCTTTCAGTTACAACACTGTCGGTGTCATTTAAAACCAATACAGCCCAGGCGTTTATTTT
The DNA here is from genome assembly GCA_937915865.1 of uncultured Prolixibacteraceae bacterium. Lineage (GTDB taxonomy): Bacteria > Bacteroidota > Bacteroidia > Bacteroidales > Prolixibacteraceae > Aquipluma. The sequence goes on from CALGIG010000015.1 coordinate 352,792, forward strand.
TCGGTATTTTCTCACTGCAACCTTGTTTATTACATTGTTGCCCCAGAATGGTAATGTTGCACTTTGTGGTCGTGTCGAAGGTTCAAGGAAGCGCCAGAGTTGCAACTTTTCACTTTCCATCAGTTTAAAGTTATCCGATGTTCCAACGGCCCCACCCATAAAAGCTATCCACAATGCAAGGCTTTTTTGTTCCTCGGTTGTATAGTCGCATTTGTAATTACGCAAAAATACTACGTCAGGATCGTTTTGCCAGAATACATTATTAAAATATTGGGTATTGTAACTTTCGTCGAGAATCCGTCCTGTTGTTTGTTCTTCCCATTTCCACGACTGGTCTTTATCAATTCTGACAGCATCGACAAAGCCAATAACCGGAGAATAAGGTGTTCGGTTTGCTGTAATGAAACTGCCAGCCCCAACTGATGTTCGTATAATTTCCATTATTGAACGAAGCATTTGTACTGAAGACTTTACCTTTTTTATTTTCTGTACACCCGAAGGTTCTTGCAATCCCCAGTCCAAATGGTCAATTTCATAATAGGTAAATCCCATTTCATGGAATTTCTTGAACACTTTCCCGATATAATTTTTTACATCTTCTACATTTCCGTCCAAAGCATATAGCCTACCCTCGGCATCACGATCCATCATAATTGGATTATCTTCTTCATCTTTTAATATCCAACGAGGGTGGTTCCTGAAAATTCGGCTTTTTTCGTGAACAACAAATGGAGCGACATAAATTCCGGCGCGGTATCTACGGCTAAATATTTCGCGGGCAACAGGCTCCATTGTTTTTGGCCAGTTATTGTTGTTATTTAGCCAATCGCCTGGTATGCAATAACCTGGCCCAATATTTACAGCTTTTATCCTCAGTGGGGGTTCAATTTCATCCATAGTCAGGAGTTGCTCCTGAAGGTATTTAAAGCTGAATGACGCCCTGAAATCCTGATATGATGTCCAAAAGTAATTGGTACTTGTATCTCGCCGGGCCTGGTTTTGTTCTGAAATACTCCATGCAAGATTTTGCATGGTTCCAAAAGGCTGGTTCCCGTAATATACAAATAAGTCGGGCAATTTTATAAACTCATCTTTTAATGGTATGTTTTCTGTAGCAAAACCAGCTTCAAAAAATACAGCTTCTTTTCCAAAATCCCTATCGTTCAACCCTTTTCTTCTTGGACGATTAAAAACTGAGCAGCGTTGTATAAAATCGGTTTGCTCGTATGCTCCAATCGAAAGCGTATCGCCATTAGGAGCAATTAACCCTGTCATCATGAAACTATCATACGACCAGGCCTCCTCTTCAGGATAATTTAAAGGTTTACGTTTAGTCGATTTTCTAAACTCAAAAATTCCTGATTGTCCTCCGGTGCCATAACCCTGCTTAAAAAAATAATTTGCCCCGATAACATAGCCTTCGCCCAGAGGATTGAACCAAGTTGGTGCATATTTCATTCCACTGATTTCGGCTCCGATTGAAATAGTATTCGTATGTGTACGCAAATCGAGCATTACAAAGCCACCATCTACTTCATATATGATCCGTTTCCCTTTGGGCGAATCGCCCATAAATGTATTTCGCACAAAAATACTTTGTCCGTTGATTGATGGGCGGCAATTCGACAAACGAATACTTCCTGCAAAAATATCAAACGTACCATCCTCATGCAGAATCCATTCAGGCTTGCCTAATATGAAATCCTGGTGTTTTAAATTGCCTGGAGGAGAGGTTAATGCGTGTGAAAACTTTGGAAACGATACCAAACTTGCACCAAGACCAGCACTCATCAATTTTAGGAATGTTCTTCTTTCAAAAG
>CALGIG010000016.1 GCA_937915865.1 uncultured Prolixibacteraceae bacterium
AGGTTATTAATAAAATATATTATTCATAACTTGTTAACAATCAGATTGTTAACAACTGCTTACTAATTTAACTTCAACCCTTGATTCGCATAACAAATACTTAATTGCTATTTTTTACTGAAACATTTTTCAATATCCTTTTTGAGGCTCTCTCTAAATGAGTAACCCCATAACATTCTATCTTTTTCTTGAAGCGTATATTGCTGTTCGTCAATACTTTTTACGGCTTCAATAAATTCAAGATACCTTGGCCGAATCTTATCTATATCAGATAAATTACCTAAAGGAATAAAATCCGGAAACACTTTGCAAACTCTATAATCATATATTGTAAAATTATCCGGGTATAGAAAAGAAAGGATCGCAGATGCTATAGGAAGCCGGAACCCGTAGTTCTTGATTAGAATTTCCAATCGTTCTTTATCACTCACTGATTTAAAAATCAATTGCGTGAGGTATTTAATCTTTCCGTCAAGGTCTTCCCTTGTATCAGCAGTAGGCTTATCGTCAAATCGTCTGGCAATTTTGGATTTAGCACGATTGGCCTTCCATATCACAATGCAGAAAAAATCAAATGCTTCAATGTAACCTTGATCATGGAATAATGGCCTGACTTCAGAATTGATATAATTTTCAAGGTCAGCGAACTTTAAACTATTCCGGTACATTGCAATGTGTTATTATGAAACATAGGCAAGGATATACATTTTAGTATTCTAGTGTCATGTCAATCTATAATTGTCGGATAAAGCCGAGCTAATTTAATGCGAGCATCCGCATTTGTAAACTGCCAGTTTATTTTTGCTGTTTTGTTATTGCGATGGGTCTGCCACGCTGTTACTTCTTTCTCCATAATCCCCAAATTGCTAATTCTTCTCTTAAGACATTGTCCCATAAGTACATTTAACTCAATTTCGGCCATGTTAAGCCAACTTCCATGCTTTGGGGTATAGACGAATTCAAACCTGTCCCAAATTCGCTTGGCTTCTTTTGGAGGAAAGGCTTCATAAAGTGCAGAAGCTTTGTGAGTTGCCAAATTATCCATAACCAAAGTAATTTTTTCTGCATCTGAATACCATTCATCAGCAATCTTCCTGATAAATTCAGCCCAATCCACTTTTGTTTTTCGCTCTGTAACATTAACATATCTTTTGCCTTTTAATGGCTCAGAGGCCAGGAAAATATTGGCAACCCCACATCTTTCATATTCGAAATCAACTCTTGTCTCTTGCCCTGGTTTCATCGGAACAGGAGTGCGCGTTTCCTTTATCAATTGTTTCGGCGATTCATCCATGCAAATAACAGGGAAACGATCATTATACGGCCGTTTATAAACATCAAGAACCTGTTCCATTGCGGCAACAAATTGGCTGCTCTGGTGTGGTGGAATTATCCAGCCTTTTGTTTTCCATGGTTTAAGTTCGTTTTTTTTAGCACCTTACGAATTGTTTCATGTGAGATGCTTTCAATATATTTCATTTCGACCATTTTATCTGCAAGTAATCGGAGTGACCATTTGGCAAATCCTTCAGGTGCTTCACTACAACTCATGGCTATTAACTGCGCCTCCAATTCACCGTCAACCTTTTTCTCTTTCGTCTTACTCATTGGTTTGCGCTCCAGGCATGCATCGAAACCTTCCTCAACAAATCGCTGCTTAACTCGGTCTATCATCCTATCACTTATTTTTAGGACCTGACTGATTTGTCTGCCTGAGATTTTATCGCCATACTCCCCTTGATCGGAATTAAGGAGAATATAAGCTGTTCGATACTGCTGAGAAGTATGAGTGCCTTTGTTTACTATTGACATAAGTTCCTCATGCTCTTCTCTTGTTAAAGTGACCTTGTATTTTATCATGGCTTTTTTGCTGACAAAGATACAAAATATATACGACAATATCAAGTTGTCATGACACTAGCTAACTTTAAGCAAATCCTGACTTTCGAGATGTTAAAGGTTTTCATTAATAGTTAATGATTCAGGCAACCCGCTGTTCGTACAAATGCGCCTGAAACTCTATAAACAGTTTGCTGATGTTTGCCACATCGCCCAGGATTTCCTTAGCATCCTCAAGTGATTGGTATTTGTTTGTAAGCAGGATGGGCAATTTATCCTGGTCAAGTTCTTCAACACCGGTTTCAATGTACTTGCTCAGCACGAAGGAGATAAACTCACGTTGCTTGTCGTTGAGTAGCGCAAAGATGGTTGCTTCAGCCGCTGCTACCCTGGCTTCACGGGTCATCGGCTTAATGTCGCTGTTGAAAACATACTCCAGCACATCAAACAGGTCGCTTTTCTCAGCATCTATGAGCTTCTGAAGGGTAGTAAGCTCTCCCTTTCCGAACCCTGCGTCATCCAGTTTTTCCAATAATGTTCGCCTGGTCATTGGGTTGCTCCATAGTTTACGCAACTCTTCCTCGCTTTTGAAAAGGTTGGGCAATTCGCCAAAAAGGTTATGGAGAAATTCTTCTGCTGAAATCGGGGTGCCATTTGCGCTCCAGAACGAAGTGGCTATCATGTGCTGGATTTCTCGCTCTTTCCCGTCACGCAGCTTTATTTTAACCTTCTTTCGCTTTATATAGTCCGACCTTTGTTCAGTAGATTGGGGAGGTTCTTCATCTGTATTCTTGTATCTAGGTTTATCATCATCCGGCACATCAGGTTCCACTGGTTCGCCGTCCCATTCCGGATCAGCAAAGTGATGGTAAGCATCTACAAAATCGTAAATGGTGAAGAAATCCTTGCCATCAAACAGCCTTGTACCCCTGCCAATGATCTGTTTGAACTCAATCATGGAGTTTACCGGCCGCATCAAAACAATATTGCGGATATTCCTTGCATCAACGCCTGTGGAGAGTTTCTGTGAAGTAGTTAATATAGTCGGGACAGTTTTTTCATTGTCCTGAAACTCCCTTAAGAACTGTTCTCCGGTCTCGCCATCATTGGCCGTAACACGCACACAATAATTCGGATCTGTGCTTATCTTAATCTGGTTGACAAGGTCACGGACAGCGGCAGCATTATCCTGTGTGGCACAGAAAATAATGGCTTTCTCCTTTTGATTGGCATCGTCCATGTAGATACTGACCCGCTTTGCCTCCCGGGCTTTAATCTCAATGATCTTGTTAAAGTCCGGTTCTATGTATATTCTGCCCTCCTCAATCTCGCCCTCCACAATCTGATCATCGCTGGTGTAGATATAATCGTCAAGGGTTGTCTTGATGCGTTTTACCTTGAAAGGAGTAAGATAACCATCGTTTATGCCCTCCTTCAGCGAATAGATGTAGACAGGTTCACCAAAGTATTTGTAGGTGTCTACATTGTCTTTACGCCTGGGCGTGGCGGTTAAGCCCAACTGAACCGCAGGGGCAAAATACTCAAGTATGTCACGCCAGTTACTTTCATCGTTCGCTCCGCCACGATGACACTCATCTATGATGATGAAATCAAAGTAATCGGGAGGATACTGACCATAATTTGCTTCGGGGTTTCCCTCTGCATCCGTGCCTGACATAAATGTCTGAAAGATGGTGAAGAAGATGCTGCCATTGGTTGGCACACGGCCATTTTTGTTGACTTCATTCGGCTTAATCCGCACCAGGGCATCCTCTGAGAATGCCGAGAATGCATTGAAAGCCTGATCTGCCAGAATGTTTCTGTCTGCCAGAAACAGCATGCGTGGCCGCCTTGACAAATAATCAGAACCCGACGCAGACAAGTTCCATCGGGTATGAAACAACTTCCATGCTATTTGAAAGGCGATGGCCGTTTTACCAGTTCCTGTGGCAAGGGTGAGTAAGATCCGGTTCTGGCCGTTTGCTATGGCTTCAACCACACGCTGCACAGCTATTTCCTGAAAGTAGCGGAGTTGCCAGGTGCCGCTCTTATCTTCAAAAGGTATAGCTGCAAATTTCTCCCTCCACAGGTTTTGAACTGCAAAGGTCTTGTTCCACAACTCATCAGGTGTCATGAAATTGCTGACCAGGCCCTCTGCACCGGATTTCATGCAGATTTGATAAATCTCCCTGCCGTTGGTGCTGTAAGTGGTCTCTAATTGCATTTTAGCGGCATACTGCTTGGCCTGCATTACCCCTTCGCCAACTTCCTGAATATCACTCTTTGCCTCAACCACAGCCAGTTTAATGCCTTTGTAGACAAGCACATAGTCCGCTATCTCCTTTTTGCCTCTGCCACCCCCGGTTTGTATCTTGCCTGGGGTAATGTGATACTCACGAAGGATTCTGGAGTCATCCACAACGCCCCATCCGCAGGCTCTTAGCTTGGGGTCAATCAGTTCGGCACGGGTTTCGGCTTCGTTCATTTTTTAAGGATTCTATAATTGCCAGATTAGTTCTGCTTTCCAATCGCCGGGGAAGCCCATTTCTTTAGAATCAACCAAATCGCAGGTTTCCATCAAAGCTTTCAGGTTGGAAACAAAACTGCTGTTCGGGCTGATAATCCGGGTAATATAATTTATGCAACAAAGTTGGGCGTAAAGCTTATTATCGTAAATATTTGTATTTTGAATGAATGGGTTTGCGGTATTGTAAGGTATTTGAGGAACAATAGTAAATCTTCGGTTCCAAAGACGACTATGATGAGCGCAAATATTTCTTAATCCGGCAAATGCATGCATCCAGCTTTCAAGAATGACAGGATTTGGCAATCCAAATTCTTTGGCCACTTTTTTCTTTTCAACTCCTTTTTTAAGGTTGCTGAATAATTTGCTGAGTAACCCCAAAGAAATTACCTCCAGACTCATCCATGCGGGTGGATATACAGGTACGGAATATGTGTTTTTATAATGCTCGATAAATGTTTCGGTTGAACGGTCAACCTCTTCATACAGGGCATTGATGTTTGTATTGAAATAATAATTATTCCTGTACATGTTTGCATTTTCGTGCCATTGGCTGCCATGGTTCAGCGAAAATTCATAAATAATCTTGGTGCGCAATGCAATTTCTATTTTCTCAATAGCATTGAAAACCAACAGACGCAACCGGCGGTCGAATATGTAGAGCCCGATAATTTCCTCGAAACTGATCTCTTTAATGAATGGATGGTTTGGGTTGGAATTATCCTGAAACGGATAAGTGTATGCCCTCAACCTGTAATAGCTGATGTTGGAAAGATAATGAGCCGCCTTTTGCTCATCATTAAACTTTAATCCTCGTTGTTTAAGCTTAAAAATCTGGTCGGTTATGGAAAGCGGAGGTTTGGAATATTTCATGAAACAGGCCCTCCATAAAAATCGAAAACCCACCCGGGTGCGCTGTTCAAATGGGAAGCGTGGTGAGTCTTATTGCTTACAAAGATAGTATCAAATTTGATACAACTGCAAACTTTTGAGCAGTTTTTTAACAATTTAGTATAGAATCCCTGCATTGATAAGACTTTTACCGTTTTATGCTTTATTGAAATGCACATCAATGTTATAATTTTATGGTACTCAACTCCTAACCTTGATTAGGTCAACTCCCCCGCAAACGCTCTTTGCAACACACTCTTTTTCAACTCCTCCAAATTTAAAAGTTTTTGCTGATAAATGGCTTCTAATCTTTTAGTTTCGGCTCGAAGGGCATCTAATTGGCTGACTATGGTTTGTTGTTCCTTGAGTGGAATAAAAGGAACTTGAGAATCTGTAATTGCCCCAATTCCAACATTACCTTGGCCAACTGTTCCTGTTTCATTTGCAAAATATTGGTCTTTGAAAATATTTGTCCAAGAGAAATAAAGGAAAAATTCAGGCAAATATTCTTTCTTAAAACGAATTGCAGCGATTCGCTGATTTAATAAATAGTTTTCTTTTTCAATTATTACAGTAAAACCATAGTCGCGTTTATTCTTTGTGCCTGTTTGAGTTATGATTACATCTTTAGGTATTAAAAGTGCTTTTGATAAAGCTTTCGCATCTAATTCTTCAATAAAAACAGGACTTTCATTTTCCCTTATTATTCCTGGGCGAACATTCCCCATTCTGATAACTTGATATTTACCTTCCTTTGTAAAATCACCACTTTTGAATGAATACCCACCGATTACTTTTGCTACTTCAGAAATTCTTTTCGTTTCTCTCTCTTCAAATAATTTCTCAAACACCCCCTGCAGATAGCTTTCAAAAAGTTCTTTGGCGTTTTTGAGGTTTTGTTCGGCATTGGCTTTTGCCCTGGCTATGGCGGCAAAGGCTTCATCTAATATGGAAACGATGTGATTTTGCTCTTGAATTGATTTTGGATAAGAAATCTGAATATTTCTAAATGCAGGGACATCAAGATTTCTTTGTGCTGTTCCCCTTGATAGCGAATAAATATGGTCGTTAAGGAAAAGCATTTGTAAGTTCAAAAAATCAGGAAGTAACTCTTTATCATTCTTAGGCTTTACTGTTAGTCCGCTATCGTTCAGAAAAAATTTACCTTCTACAAATCTTGTGCATTGAGCTGACATTGCGAAACGAGCTACAACCAAACAATCTTCACGGTTAAAAGTGTCCATAAAAAATGTAGCACCACCGCCACCATAAACAGGATAAATTTTGCCACCATCTCTTTTTTGAACTACTCTTGTTCCGTATTCTACTTCACAAGCATCATCAAGTCTTTTTAATTCCCAACCTTGCTTCATATTAATTCCAAAATTGAGTTAAGGATTTCGGCACTTTCTTCGTCCAATGCTTTCATTTCTTCCAAAATGGCTTGTGGCTGGCGTAGGGCAGCTTCTTCTTTTTTATTCGGGTTTTTTACACTCAAATCAAAAGTGTTTTGGTCAATGTCTTTTACATTTACCGTCCAAGAGTTTTCGCTATCGGCAAAGGTTTTTTGTAATTCAACAAATTCTGCCAAATCGTTTTCGTTCAGTGGGTTGGTCTTGCCCAAATTGCGGTCGAGGTTCAACTGGTAAAACCAAACCTTTTGCGTGGCTTTGCCTTTTTCAAAAAACAACACAACGGTTTTTACGCCTGCACCGGTAAATGTGCCACCGGGCAAATCCAACACGGTATGCAGGTTGCAGTTTTCCAACAAGGTTTTACGTATTGCAACCGTGGCATTGTCGGTATTGCTCAAAAAGGTGTTTTTGATTACCACACCTGCCTTGCCGCCTGCTTTTAGAATTTTAATAAAGTGCTGCAAAAAGAGTGAAGCGGTTTCGCCTGTTTTAATCGGGAAGTTTTGTTGCACTTCGGCACGTTCCTTACCACCAAAAGGCGGATTGGCAAGCACCACATCATAGCGGTCTTTTTCCTGTATGTCGGCAAGGTTTTCGGCAAGCGTGTTGGTATGTATGATGTTCGGAGCTTCCACACCGTGCAAAATCATATTCATAATGCCAATGATATACGCCAATGATTTTTTCTCTTTGCCATAAAAGGTTCGTTTTTGCAGTATCTCATACTCCGTTGTAGAGAGTTCCCGGGACTGCCCCGAACTTGTCAGGGGCCGCTTCATGTATTCAAACGCCTCCACAAGGAAGCCTGCGCTGCCCACAGCCCCGTCATAAATCTTCTGCCCTATTTCGGGGGCTACCACCTTAACGATGCTCCTGATAAGCGGACGTGGGGTGTAATATTCTCCACCGTTACGCCCTGCATTGCCCATGTTTTTGATCTTATCCTCATACAGATGGCTCATTTCATGCTTTTCGGCATGCGTGCGGAAGCGAAGCTCATCAATACGGTTGATCACTTCACGCAGGTTATAGCCACTCTGTATGCGGTTTTTCAGTTCGCTGAAGATCTCGCCAATCTTGTATTCAATGGTGTCGGCACTTTCGGCATCGGTCTTAAACTTCTTTAGGTAAGGAAAGAGTTTGCCGTTTACAAAGTCGGTGAGGTCATCACCTGTCATGGCGTTGTGATCAATTCTTAGCGAACCATTCCCGTTAGTGATCTTGGGAGCCGCCCATACACTCCATTGAAACTCCCTGTTGATAATCGGAGTCCAGGCCTTGCCGGTAAGCTCGGCTGCCGTTGCCTTATCGCGCTCCAGGTCATCCAGGTATTTGAGGAATAACACCCAGGAGGTCTGTTCTACATAGTCCAGTTCGCTGCCACAGCCGGCATCCTTGTGCAGTATGTCATCAATGTTCTTAAAAGTCTGTTCAAACATTACAGGTATAATCTTGGTTACACTTACAAATATGACAAAAATATCAAATTTTAGTGGGGAGCAGGATTGAATCTTTATTTCTGTTGATTGAGGTTACATGTCAAAATTTTGTACTACTGGTTTGCCATGTTTGTTTTTCTGAGTTAAATACATAATCTACTCAGTTGCAACAATCTTATCTTCAGGAATATAAAGCATCACGACTCTTTGTTTTCAGACATTATCAGAAATGCTCCACCAATAGTCAAAGCAGTGCAAAACATAAGGGAGATATATTGCCCAAATGTCTGTGGCGCATAGTTTAAATCCTCGTCCAGCGTCATTATAGTTATGGCAATTGCCGCAATGATACAAAGTACGCCAATGATTTTTTTCATGTATAGTAACGTTATGAAGTGAATAGCTGTTTTGATATTTAGTCTGACAACCGGGATATTCTTATTACACCAGTTGTCAAGATTAAACTTGAAAACATTGGATTGCACAAATATTCGATAAAGGTAGGCGGTTTGGCTTATCTACCTGCGTATATCTTTCTTTCCCAGGCCAAATTTATCATTATACTGTGTGTATTAGCTGAATAAGGAAGCACAAACGAGTGCAAGTTCTCATTGGCCATAGCTGCAGATAATCTTTTTATCCTGAGAGTTGGTATTTTTGAAAAAAACTTTTGTATTTATAGGATTTAATTAATTTTCTTTCAATATATTTGAAGTGTTATAGTGTGGGATAGCTATAATACATAGCCGGGTGAATCAATTTGTTAATCATTTTAACCCGCTATAGCTATGAAAAATTGGAAACTATTCTCTTTTGGACTTATAACTTCGTTAGTCCTAAATTCGTGCAGTACTCCTTACTTCTACCAGTTATATACCGCAGAGGGTAATAACATTGTAACAGAAGGAAAGAACTATGTCTTTGAAGACCAGAACTGCAAAATAACCTACAACCTCTGGAGCGAAGGAGGGAATCCGGGATTTAAATTCTACAACAAAACAAGTCAATATATTTACCTTAATCTTGAGGAATCTTTTTTTGTTTTGAACGGTCATGCCAATAATTACTTTCAAAACAGAGTTTTTACAAGCAGTTCAAGTAAAGGGGCAACTACCGCAAAAGCTGCGTCAAGCAGTAGTTCTATCGGTGCCACTGTTAAGGTTGAAGGCATGAATGCCTATGGTTATCGCCAGGAAAATTCTGCTGCAATTACAAATTATGGTACTTTTTACCTTGCAAGCGGAACTACATACTCAAAAGGCTATTCTGTCGCTACACATGAAGAAAAGATAATCTGCATCCCTCCCTACACATTTAAAGAGATTTTCGAATATGCTATTGCGACCAATCTATACAGGGATTGTGAGTTGTTTTTATACCCGGATCGAAATGACAACAATAAAATGACATTCACCTCAGCGACAAGCCCGGTTATTTTCAGCAACAGAATAACCTATTCCCTGGGAAAAGACGGAAATCAGGTTCTTGTTAGTAATGATTTCTTTGTTAAAGAAATTGTGAACTTGCCGGAAAAGGAAGTAGTTACACGTGAGTATGAAACATACTGTGGTGAGAAAAAAACTTATACCAGAAAATACTTCAAGCAAGTCAGGCCAAATCAGTTTTACATTCTTTATAAGAAAAGCGGAACGATCTGGAAGCATTAGAAAATCACGAACCAGACTTTTTGTTCCTAAATTAATATTACAATATATTATGTTTTTTTGACTATGAAGAAGATCATTATAAATATGATTTATATGCTTGGGGTAAGTTTCATAATTACAACTATAGTTGCAATATTCAATGACATTAATCCATTCTCGACTAGCGGGTTAGGCTTTATTATTGGTAAAAGCGCAGCATCTGTAATTCCTGGTTTTGTCATAGGAGGGTTTTTCTTAACAATAATATGGTTTATTAAAAAGAAAGTGTGGAATGGTTCCATTGTTCTAATGTGGACTATTTTTATTTTAACTATTGTACTCTCGAATTATGGGTCATACAAATTATCATTAGCGGAAAAGAGGAATCAGCCTGATAAAGCGTATCAAGCAGTTACAAAAGGTTCAATTGATTCAATTACTAAAACTGAACAGGCTAAAGGCATCCTCAGCCCGGAAACAATTGCAGAGATGACATTAAATAATACAGTCTCTATAACAATGCAGGATAGAAATAGGCAAACTCTTTCATTAGGATCCGGTGTTATTCTTGACAATGGTAAAGTAATTACAAATGTCCATGTTATAAGTGGTGCAACTTATGGTTTTGTTCAGAAGTTTAACAGTCAAATATCTTATGATATAGATGGTTACTTCATCCTGGATAAACATAATGATTTGGTTTTATTGTCAGTCCCGGAAATAAATACACAAAACAGAATTTCAATTAACAATGCACTTCCAAGGGTTGGCGAAAGGATCTATGCCGCAGGTAATCCCCAAGGTCTTTCTGGAACATTCACCGAAGGCATAGTTAGTGCTATACGCTCGAGCAACAATAACTCTCTAATCCAAATTTCGGCACCAATTTCTCCTGGAAGCAGTGGAGGCGCAATTATTAATGCCTTGGGTGAGCTAATTGGAATTGCGATGGGTGGAATTGAAGCTGGGCAGAACCTTAATTTTGCGATCCCTTCACGTGTTGTTGATTCAATTCTAAAAAATAATTCAGAAAACAGGTATGATATATATACTGCAAAAGGCTCTAATGTTGTAAAAAAGGGGGGAAATATCAAAGATATTGTTCTGATAAAGAATGTGTTGTGGTATCATGATTGCGGAGAGTATGACGCCCGAAATCAAGCTGATAACCCTCTGGTTGAATTTTCTATTTACAACAAATTAAGTGTGCCAATATACGATATTACTATTGCAATTATCATCTATGATAGAGATAATTTGCCAGTTGATTATCAATATATTAAGACAAGTTATACCTTTGGAAAAGTCGCACCAGGATTAGCAAGGAAATTTAAAAATATCAGACCTGATTATGGCGACTATTTGGGTTGGCAATCTAACAGAATCGGTGAAATTCGAGTGAGTAAGAAGAGAGGTTATAGGGCGGAATTTAGAGTTCTTGATTATAAAATCTCGAAATATTAATTGATTAAAGCAATTTACTAATATCTCTTTTATGAAAAATCTAAATCGTCAATACCAGTCGTTAAATAGTGTCTTTGGATTAATGATATTAATAAGCATCATAGCCATTCTTTTTGCTGGATGCTCAGATCAGCAATCGCTTGAAAGTTTGTTACAGCAAACTGCAAGTGAATTAAATAAATCTTGTCCCAGGTATATAGATAGAGAAACGAGACTTGATAATGTCAAATTTGTGCAAAAGAGAGCTATTCTTTATAATTACACGTTGGTAAATATTGAAAAGAAAGAAATGGATATTAATGGGTTTAAAAGTTATTTTGAACCAACACTGATAGAGGGTGCGAAGAATAATCCAGACTTAGCATTTTTCAGGGAACAAAGTGTAACAATGATTTTTAACTATAATGACAAAAATGGGATCAATTTATTCACCTTTGAAATTACTCCAGATAAGTATCAAAATTAGAGGTATAATAAATTAAAGTAAGCTAAATGCTATGAAGCATTTCATTCGGAGTTTCTGCCCACATATAAGGCTTTATCCAATCAAATGAATATGAATGAATGGTTCTTAAGAAAACAATAAATGGGAAGTGAATATACCGGTCAAACCAGGCCAGTAATTCCGGAAGAAATTAGGCCACTCATTCCTGAGTTTGCCCTCTTGCCTTTCCTCTTTTCGAATCCTTTTGTTTGTCTTGTCCGCAAAGGTTTGGTTTCATTGTAATGCTCAACGACAATTCGTGCGTAAGTTGTTCTCATTGAGGCCAGCGTTAATGTTAAAAATATTAATCAGCGTTCTTTTTAGGAATAAGGTTAGCCCATTGTTCAACTTTTGCCTTTTTCTCAAATCCTGCCAGGTAATTTTCCGTTGTCTTTGTATCACTGTGGCCCATAAAATCGCTGATGGCGGCAAAAGGGACTCCTGAACGTTTCATTATGGTTGCAAACGAATGCCTTGCAGTGTATGTGCTTATACTTCCTTCAATATCAAGTGTGGTGGCGATTTTCTTAATGGCTCTGTTAATCTTTGCTGTTTCATCAACCACTGTTCTACGCTCCTTCATTGGGTCTATACCATGCTTTAAAATTGGGAAGACATAGTTTTCCGGATTGTAACCCTTGTTGCCCCATTTATCAATAACCCGGGCAGCTTCTATGGTTAATGGTATTGTAATATTCTGTCCCCGTTTCTTGTATGAAGTCTTTGCACGTTCATAGGATATTTCATCAACTGTAATATCCTTAAATTTTAACCGGGCCATATCTTTTACATTCATTCCCCCGGAATAATACATGAAAATCCAATAATCCCGGTACTTTTCAAGTGCAGGTTCCGTACTTAAGTCTGCAAACTGAATCTTTCCGACATCTTCCAGTGTGAGGGCTAGCTTTCGATCCGCAGCATGAGGGATTGAATATTTTCCTTTCCCAAAAGGTGTTGTAGTGATTTTCCCATCACTCAATGCTTCGTTCATAATCACCCTTACATTGCGAAGGTAAATACCAATTGAAGTGGCGCTCTTCCCTTCCTTTAGGAACCACTTTTCAAAGGATTTCAAAAATTGAACATTAATATCCTTTAAGGGAATATCCTTCCCTCCTATTGTTGTGACCCTATGTCCCTCTCGCTTTTTTTCACCCCCCCGGAACAATCTTAAAGCATTTAACGTGCATAGGTATGATGAGGCATTTCCGGCCCTGCCCTCTTTCACCATTTTTTTATATTGAGCCTCTAATGCAGTGAAAAGTGTATCTTGATTCTTGTCGAACATCTTCTTGCTAAAGGCTTCTTTTGAAAAATCCCCCATTTCCAATAAAATGTTTCTGGCCTTTTTAATAGCATCCTCAATAATTGTTTTAGCGGAGAACAACTCTTTTCTTTTGTCCTCTGGCAGCTTGCTGGTAATTGTAGTTGCCTGAGTATGGCGATAGTCAATATCGGTTAAATAGAGATTCAGACCCCAGATGTACATTTCCCCCTGATGCTTAACAACCAGTCTTACAGGCTTTTTTCCATCTTTGCGGACTCTTCTTTTATCCAATAGAATATAGGCTGTTGGCCGGATTACTTGTTTCTTTGCCATTTGATAAGGTTTTGAGGATTACTGTACACCCTAACTGTACACCCCAAAAGTAATATATTAATCAACATAAAGCAACAAATAAGTATAAGAAACATTTTATGTTACTGATTTTCATTACTCTATAAAAATGAAAAAATAAGGTCAAATATGTATTATTCTGACTCTGGATCAGAAGAGTCCAGGTTCGACCCCTGGTAGGTCAACACAGTCG